>JADKIY010000002.1:0-600000 GCA_016722575.1 Elusimicrobiota bacterium
AAAGCCGCCGCCGAGGTCCAAAAGCGCGCCTTTGGATAAGATCCGCCGAGGTCTTTGCGAGATTGGGAGACACGGTCCTTGTCACCACGACCTACTTGAAGGCGCGTTCCCACGATTTGGCTTTCCCGCCCATGAGCGCGAATCAACGGAAGTGGAAGGAATCATTGACGCGCACTTAAACAAATTAATCGAGGAATCGGGGGCCGGTTCCTTCGCCGTTTTAACCCGGGAAGACGAAAAAGCGGAGCGCGTTGCCGCGATCTGGCGGGCCTATATGGCGTCGCTGTCGGTCGAAAACGAGATTCAGCGGGGGCGGTTGGCTCTGCACAACGCGGAAGGGACGGCCGACCTGTCGCCGGAATTTCAAGCGACGTTTGAAGAAGCCACGGGCGTCGTTCGGGACTTGTTGGACCGGCAGGTGTTTCGGTCTGTAAACATCGTGTGCCCCCATCGACCGCGCCGCGTGGTCACGGGTGGAAATCAACCAATTTCCCCGTGGATGCCCGCGACTCGCTGCAGGGAAATCCTCTCCCTGCTGCAAGCCGCTTCAACAATAAGCGACGTCGTGCTTGTGATGGATTTGGACGAATTTCGATCGCGGTTCGGCGACATCCGGGCCCGATCGCTTTCCCGTATTTTGGGCCGCTGGGCGAGCCACCGCAACCCCCTGCCGCTGGTTTTCCTTTCGAGCGAGGAAACCAACGCCGATTTCACCGAAAACCTTCCTGTTTTCTTCCGTTGGATTCCTCAGCATCGGCTGAGGTCGCCAACGCCAAAGTGCTTTGGATTGTGAAGTAACGGCGCTGGAAAGGACGGGCGTCCCGGTCGAATCGGGGCGCGGGTTTGGCTGGAACTGAAATTGGCCCGGGAAGAGGGTGGACTTCGCCCTCGCCGCCCTGCTTTTGCGCGACGGCGCCGCCGAAGCGCACCGCCAACATCGTCGTCTGATGGTGGACGATTTGGAATCGGCCTGGTTGGCGATGCAATCCGGGGAATTGGCCGCCCGCGTGCGCATGCCTGCGGACCCCCGCCGGCGCCGGGGCATGGCTCTTCTGGCGCAGATGAACAACGCTCAAGAAGGATCCCACGAATACGGCAACATCCGCGATGTGCTGGAGAACCTGGTTCGGTTTCCGTGGTTGAAACGCACCCGAAGCCCCCTTCCGCCGTTGGCCGAGTTGGACCCGGTGGCCCAAGAAAAGGAATATCGGCGCGCGGGCCAAGCCATCTTGCGGAGCGCGCGGCTTCACTTGGACGAAAGTCATTACGGCATGAACGAAGCGAAAGAGGAGATCGCCGACTATTTGGCCGAACAAATCCAGCGGGAGCGGCACGGAAAACGGGGCACCGGCAAGGTTCTTTGCCTGGTGGGGCCCGCGGGGGTCGGAAAATCGACTTTGGGGGAATCCATCGCGCGCGCGTTGGGCCGCGAATTCGGCCGCGTCCCTCTGGGGGGCACCCGGGACCCGGCGGAAATCCGGGGACATTCGCCCACCTATCAGGGGGCCATGCCCGGGAACATCGTCCAGACGCTTCAGAAAGTTCAGGTCAAGAACCCCGTGGTCCTTTTGGACGAAATTGAGAAAATGGACTCCGGTATTCAGGGCAATCCGGCCGACGTCCTCCTGCAGGCGTTGGACGAAGAGCAAAACGAGCACTTCACCGACCACAACATCGGCGACGTGGATCTTTCGGAAGTCCTCTTTATCGCCACCGCCAACGAAGAAGAGAAAATCCCTGAACCGTTGAAGGATCGGATGGAAATTGTTCGCTTGCCCGCCTACGACCGGGCTGAGAAGATTACGATCGGGACCGAAAAGCTTTTGCCGCGCGTGTTGCGCGACTTGGGTGTGGCCGCGGAGCAAGTCCAAATTCCCCACCCCCAGGAATTGATGACCCTGTTGGTCGATGGTTACACCCAGGAGCCGGGAGTCCGCGAACTGGGGAAACAATTAACGCGTCTGATGAAGCGCGTCCTCACCGATGTGTACTTGTCCGGGGGTCGACCGGTGGTGCTCACCCCCGAATCCCTGCGCGGTTACATGGGCCTCCCCCGCCGGGGGATCGCGGCTCGTTCCTTTTCCGAAGTGGGCGAGGCGGTGGGGCTGGTGGTTTCCCCCCGCGGCGGCGGGACCATCAACATCCAAGCGGACGCGCGTCCCGGCCCCGACCCCGATGCGCCCATTGAATTGTCAATTTCGGCCAACTCCAAGCGGACATGCTGTTCAGCATTGAAACCGCGCTCTCTTTTTACGGAAAAACTCGACCCGACTCGGCGTGCCCCCCGCCGCGATGAAAGGCCAACGGGTCTTGATCAATATTTCGCCGGGGGACGTCAAGAAAGACGGCCCTTCCGCGGGAATCGGTTTCGTGGCGACCATTTATTCCGCCCTGACCGGGAGGCCGTTGCGTCAGGACTACGCGATGACCGGTCAGGTGGACGATGAAGGGAAAGTCTATCCCATCGGGGTTGAAGGAAAAAATTCTCGCGGCTTTGGAGGACCGGGCTTCCACCGTGATCCTGCCCGTGGGGAACAAAGAGGAATTGATTAAAACGATTTTCATTCAGTCGCCGGATTTGAAAGGCATCATCGAGGAAAACGGTCTTCAACGAATCACGGTGGAGCAGAAGAAACCGGTGGGAAATCCGTCTTCTCCGACGGCCGAGGATTCAACCTGGATCGCTTTAAACGCCTTCCTGTCGACCAAGGCTCAACGGTACGGTCTCCTCGCCGAATCCGATCGTTTCGGAGCGTTGAACCTGGCCGGAACGCCGGTGCAAATGCGTCAATTTCTAACCGATTCCGAAATTCAAAAAAACATTTCTTATCCCGTCACCTATTTGATCGTTTCGAACGTGGAGGAGGCTTTGAACGCCCTCCGAACGCCGGATGGGAACGACGGGTCGGAGGGGCCCCTCGACCGCTCCTCCGCCCCGCCATCGGCCAGTGTCGCCATGGGCGGAACCTTTTCGGCCCTCCTGCCCGGCCTTTTTTATTCGTCCAATTCCAGCGCGGCCACGCTGCTCCCGTCGGTCCCCGACGTCTTGACGCTTTCGTCGGCCGCCTTGGCGCCTGTCTTGTTGTTCCTGGGCGTTGTGGCATTCCGTTCGATTCGTCCGCGCGTTAACGTCACGCTTCTCTCTCAAAAGGCGTTGCGCGGTTTTGAGCGGTTGTCCAAGGATGTTTTTGCGGACGTTGCCTCGAAGGCCTTGGCGTTACTCTTCGAATCGGTCACCTTTCCCACTCGACTGAAAAATACGCCTCTGGCGCAGGGCATCGCGGGGGCGGCGGATGCCCCCCTGTCGGGCCGGACTTTTGTTGCGCAATTCCCGCTTTTATCGGCCTCGCTTTCCGGGAACGCCTATCGTTTCTGGGAGGCCCGCTGGAACGGCGGGGAGGCGGGACAACGCGGCTTTAAAGTCCTGGCCGACTGGGCCGAAAAGTTCATGATTCAAAATGAAATCCGGGGCGGGGGTATCGCCGATCCTTTCACGGGCAATCCGGGGGCGAGCGCGAAGGGGCCGGATCGGGGAAATAGGGGACAGTCCATTTCTCCGGCCGCTAAGTTTGCGGGCTTGGTTCGATCGGTTTCCTTCGCCATTAATCCCGTGGCGGAGGCGCGGCTAAATCAAGTGACTTCCGATTTGGTTGGCGGCAAAACGCCGGTGAAAGATTCAGTGGCCGCCGCGATGGAACAGATGAGGGGCGATGGTTGGAAATCCAACGAATTATCCGTTTTCGATGCCGAAAGGCTGGAATCCGCTCGGGCTGGAATTCTTGCCATTAAACGGATGTTGGTCGTTAATCTCTCCGACCCGCCGTCGAATCCCCCCTCCCCCGCCGGCCGGGAAATATGGAAAAAAGGGGGCGGGGTGCAAGCCGCGTCTTTAAACGTTGGTCTTCGCCCCCTCTCCGGCGGGCAAGCGGCCAACGAGGCCCTTTTTCTTCGTCCCGTTTCGATGGAATCTCAGGAGGTTTACATCCTGGACGCGGAGTTGGTCAAGACCGGCGTTCCGGATGAAATCCAATCGCTTTTAAAGCAACAAGGGCAAGGGAATGACGAAAACCGCGCCATGGTTGTCGTGGTGTCTGAAAAGGATGCCACGGACCAGGTAAAATCGCTTCTCCCAGCCGATCGGTGGGGTCTTCCTTCAACCCAGATCATGGCGATGGGATACGACGGCTTGACTCGGGCGAGCGCCATCGAATACGCTCCCAGCGGTCGGCGGGTATCGGTCGAAGCGTTAAAAACCGAGATCGCCCGATGGTCCGGGGGCGGGAGTGGCCGCGCTCTTCGCGTTACTCTGTGGGCGGCGGCTGGACGGTCCGACGTTTTTAGCGGCGAATTGGCCCGGCTCATTTCGGTGGAACAGGACCTTTTATTGGAGGGCGTCGCGGCGGCGGTTTTTGTGGAACACCTTCGGCAAATGTTCGGCCCGGAGGAAGCGGCCCGGATGATTCGCGATCTCTCCCCCGATGGAACCGGGCGAACCCTGCGTTTGCCCGGCCGCTCTCCGCTGTTGCAGGAAACCGTTAACGCCATCCAGACGGACCTGTTGATTCAAACCAACGCCTGATCTAAACCCCTTCGCCGCCTGCCTTCGCCCGCGGTCCCGGCGAAGCCCATGGATCCCCGGTCGACCGCCTCGACAGGCTTTCGATCAGACCCTCTGGGATCGGCTTTCCTTTCCCTCCACGGTCCGAAAGGCCACGCCCCGCCGCGTCGGGAAATTGGTTAAGCAGCAATCGCGTCAATGTCCGTTCCCTCCTCTCACAGGCGCTATCTTCGGTCCGTGTCACGTCGCTCGGGACGCCGTCGTTTCACCCAATTCCATCACCAAACCCGGCGGCCATCGAACGCGTGGAAGAAACAACGCCCATCACATCCCTGGAGTCCCCGATCCGGCCGGTTCTCGGGTCCATCGGAAGCGGGGAGGTCCAGGGACGATCGCGGTTCAACGAACTCCCGCAAAACAAAAGCCCCGATCCGCGAAGGCGCGGATCGGGGCTTTGGGTTAAAGCGACAGCTTAGGCGCTGCGTCCGGCGGCTTTCATCGCCTCGAAGGCTTTGTCCACGAACTCGCTGATCGTGAGCTTCATGAAGAAGAGCACTTGATCCTTGTCGGCGATCCAGCTTTCTTGCGCGCCGGTGAGGATGGCGATGCGCAGTTTGGCGCTGCGGGACAGGCCCAGGAGGCCGGGCAGCGCGGGCATCAGCCGGGCCAGGACGACCTTGTTGGTCCGGTCCTGCACCGCGCCCGCGGGCGCTTTGTCGATGGTCAGGACGCCTTTGCCTTTCAGTCGGGCGGTGATTTTCTTCCAGTCGCCCAAACGCTGGCCGAGGTTGTTCACCACGACGGCCCGGTACTCCTTGGTTTCCGAAGTGTCGCTGAGTTGCTGGGCCAAGGCTTCCAGGTTCTTGACCGCGTCCTCCAGCAATTTGCCGCGGGCGATCAGGTCCGAGGCCGAAACCATGAACAGCAGGGGTTCGGTGGCTTTGGTCGATGTTTTGCCCAACCCGACGCCCAAGGCCATGGCCAAGAGACCGCCGTCCTGTTGAGCGGCGGCCAGGGTCGCGCGCACTTCGCGGCCTTTGGCGGCGCCCAGGGCCAAGGCTTTGGCCAGGAGACCGTGGGCGATTTCACGGGCCCGCCAGAGCTCGGGACGGTTGTGGCCCGCAAAGGAGCGGGATTCGGATTCTTCGAATTGGGCCAGCGGCTGCAGAACCGCCCGCGACTCGAGCGCCAGACCGGTCAAGGCGCCGGCGAGGGCTTCCATATCGAGGCGTTCCTGGCTCATGGGACGTCCCCAAGCCGCCATCAAGACGGCGTGGGCCGATTCGTGGAGGAGCGCCAACGTGATGGACAGTTGGTCCGTGCCGCGAATTTCCACCTCGTTGCGGACGCTGTTGTTGGCCCATCGGCTGACCATCCAGGCCCGGGCGGCGTTGGCTTTGGAGGGCGTCGGCGACCACGTGACGCTCAATTCCGGCAAGACGGTGTTCGCCGGGAGGCCCAGGGTGCGGGCGAAAAGCGGCTGGAAGACTTTGTTGCCCAGGTCCGTCAGGGTGGCTTCGGTGAATTCAGCGTGTTTGCCCAAGAGGTTCAGATCCACGGCCCGGCCGTTCGCCTCGTTCACCAGGCGAGCCAGCATGCGTTCGGCGGCGGCTTGGTTCAGCGCCGCCTTGAGTTTCGCCGCTTTGGCTTTCAAGTCGTTGGCGTTCGTGACCAGCTCGACGCTGTCAACGTTGAGGGCCCGCAGGGCGGACAGGCGTTCGGTGTCCTTCGCCAGCGCCGCGTAGGCGGCGGAGGGCGCCAAGGGCGATTTTTCCAGGAACGCCCGGGCGGTGTGAAGCTGAAGCATCGGGTTGCCCTGGACCGCGCGTTGAGATTGGTCGACTTGACGGCGAAGTTCCTCGAGGGTCAGCCGGTTGGCCGCCAGGTCCTCCTCCAGGGAGTTGACGCCCCGTTGGAGGCTCGAGAGCACTTTGTCGAAGAAAGGCGTGTGTTCGGCGTTGGCCGGCATGGGTTCGCCGTTCAACACCGCGTTCGCCACGTACCGCTCCACGGGAATCAAGGTTTCGGCGGTGGCCGCCGATCCGACCCGGCCGTCGATCAATTGGACGAAGGCGAGACTCAGACCGGCGCGCGATCCGCGTTCCACGGCCGCGTCAACGGACAGACCGTTCGCTGGGCTCGTCCGATCGGCGGAGATGACGGGGGTCGCGTTCAAGGCGCCGCGTGTTTTATCGTCCCCGTCGCCGCCGTCCAAAATCAAGTGGTACTGCGTCCAGCGACCGTCGGCGCTCAAAATGATGCCTTGCATGACGCCGTTGACCTTTTGGAACAGGTCGGTGATCGAAGGCCAGGTGGATCCGGTCTCCGGGTGCGAGTGCGCCGCGATCGAGCCGGCCGGAATGTCGCCGGGAGAGACCGTGGTGTAATGAGGGGCGTTGGTGGCGCGGCGGAGAGGCGCCACGTCCATCACCCGGCCGTTCGCATCCAATCGGACCACGGAGGCCACTTCGCCGTCGGGGCTGGTCACGTTGGCCAAAGCCGAGGTGTTGGAGGCGAAGAAGAGCGCCAAGGACGCCGCCACCGTGCGACCCCAGGACCGGCCCGTGTTCAGGCCGGATGGGGTTTCCCCGTGGGTCATGGCAGAGAAGTTAAAGAGTCCGTGCGCCAGGGCCGACACGCCCAAAGCCGCCACGGGGCCGAAGACCGCCGCCGAGGCCAGATAAACCGCCGTCATGGCGCCCGAGAAGACCAGTCGTTGGCCGAAGTTGGACCAAACGGACCGGTCGGTCAGCGCGGACCTCCAGCCTTTGATCCCCCCGCCGCTCTGACGGGCAATCACGCTCATTTCGACCACGGAGTGCAGTCCGGCGAAAAGGGCGCCGAAGAGCACGGTGTCCCCCGCCACGGAGGCCAGGTTAAACCCGGCGCCGCCGAAGAGGGCCTGGCCGGCTTCGGCGAAGGCGGCGAAGCGGAAGACCGTTTCTTCAACCACCGGCATCACCAGCCCGCCCATGGCCCAATACAGGGCCCGTTGCGCGCGGTTGCCGTTTTGAAGGGGCGCCAAATAGGACTCAAAGATGTTAAATCGCGTGGCGCCGGCCTGAATCGTGTGAGCTTTCGCGGAATCCTGTTCTCCCACCTCTTTTTGGACCGCGATCAAGGATTCCACCGAAGTTCCCTCCGTGTCCCCCGCGGCCGGATCGACGTTGGCGGGGTTGTTGGACCCCACCGTTTGTTCTTCCGCGCCGTTGTTCTGCCCTTCCGTCAGATTGCGTCGCGACCGTCGTCCGGCGTTCCGGGAGGTGGGGGCCTGGATTTGTGTCGCCTCCCCTGTGGTGTCTTGCGATGCCGTCAAAGAAAGCGGCGCGCTTGCCGCCGCTTCGCTCGCGTGAACGGTTTCGGAGATGGTTTGAGCCTGATCGACGGATCGGCTGTCCTGGCTTACCGGGGCGGCCAGAAGCGGGGCGATGCCGGCCGACATCGTTTCAGAGGGGTTTGCCTGATCCGCGGTCGTTAAATCGACCACGCGGTCACTGGCCGCCGGGCGCTCGATGGTCCGTTCGGAAACAATCTCCGCGTCGGAGACGGGTTGGTTTCTCACCACGGCGGCTCGGGCGGACCGGGCTGTCATGATCAATTGGTCGATTTCCGACTCTTTGGAAGCGTCGGCGCGGTGGGCGTAGGCCTTCAGCGACGTCAATTGGCCTTCCACCGTTTGGAGGGATTGCAAAGCCGCCGTGACTTCGTGGCCTTTGGCGGATTCAATGGTCTGATGGATTTGGCCGGCCATCCCGCTCAGGGTGTCCTGCCACGAGGTTTCGCGGAGCCCGAACGCCCGGAGGAGGGCGCGAGCTTCGTGCCACGAGGCCCCGGTCGTGTCGGCCAGTTCCGAGGCCGTTCCGAGAGAAGTGTGTTGTCCGGGCGAATGGATTCGCCCAATCCCGCGTAAAGTCGGGTGGCGTTGGTTCGAGAAAGGCTGTTGGCCGCGGCCCGGAAGACGGGCGCGCCGACCTTCAGGGCGAATTGCGCGCCCGAATACAAGGCTCCGGCGACGGCCCCGGCCGCGCTCAACGCGCCGAAGGTCGTTGAAAAATCCAGAGCCGAGAACGCAACCGCGGCTCCGCTCACGCTGGCCTTCAACGTGGTGGTTCCCCACGAAAGAGTCGCCGATTTTCGCCTCATCCAATCGACGCCGGTTCGGAGGGCGCTCTTGTCCACTTCTTTGGAGGCGAACTGGAGGGCTTTCACGTTCGACCCCATGAGATCGGCGGTTTTCTCCGCCCGTTGGGAGGTGACGCGCGCCCCTCGGGCGGCAAGGGATTGCTCGTCGAGAAGTGTCAGTCGATCCCGCAGGCCGTTCATTTCACGAATGGCCGAGGCCCGGGAGGGGAGCACAACGGAGGCGGCCGTCGGACTGGTTTGAAGGGCGTGCAGGGCCGTGAGAGCCGAGGATTCGGTAACGCCGAGGCCTTCGGCCAGGGTCGTCAAACCGTTGGCCAACGCAATGGATCGGGCGTGGTCAAAGTTCGAACCCACGAGGGCCAAAGCGGCGCCGGATTCAATGAAATGCGCCAGGTCTTGGGCGTCCACCAGCCCGTGCGCGACAACAGGGTGGGCGTCATTTGATCGACCCCGCGGAGCATGTGGTGCGCGAGAGTTTTGCCGGTTTCGCTGTCCGCCAAGCCGCGGGAAGCTTCCAAGAGAGCCGGGCTTTGGGCCAACACGCCGGCAAAGGAGACTTCCAGCACCGGTTGTCCTCGGAGCATTTCACCGGCGGCCAACAAGGCGGGCACCAAGTCGGAATTGGCCGCGAAATCGGCGTTGACCGGCGTCGCGGTCAGGGACTCGCCCAGTGCGCCGATCAGTGGCTGCACCAGGGTTGTTAAGCGCGCGCTGTCGATGTTCTTTTCCCCCGCCAAATTCGAAAGGGCGGCGGTCATGCGGGCCAACGTCACGGACGTGCTGAGGCCCGGGAAGCGATCGGCGCTGGAGACCATTGTTTTAATGGAGGAGCGCAGGGCGCTGTCCAAAGTCGGCGTGTTGGGCAACGCGGCGAAGGCCAGCCGAACGTAGCGTCCGAAATGCTGGGCGCCCTCGGGCGTGGCCGTCAGGGCGTCGCCGGCCGCGGCGGCGCGCTGGAAGAAGGTCGCCCCATCGGGGTTTCCGGCCGCCAGCGTCGGGTTGGTCTGCATGAGTTGGGCGGCGGATTCCATGTACAGGGCGCGCGCGGAGGGCGTATTGAAGACCTCCTCGTTCATGTCCTCGGTCAGGACGCCGTGAATCGCCTCGGGCGACACGCCGTAGTTCGCGGCCAAAATTTCGCTGGACAACCGATCCGCCACGCCTTCCCGGAAGGCGAACCCGGAGGTGGGTTCGGTGAGGTTGCGGGTGGCCCAGGCCATGAAGGCGTTGGAGGGTCTCTCCGGCGTCGTGGCGTTGGTCTCGGCGGAATTCCAGAGCGCAGCGATTTGGGAATCGCTCATTCCGGTGGCGGTCGCCAGCGCTTCGCTGACGTCCGCTTTGGACCCGGAACCGCTTTCAAACCGGTTCAACGCCTGGAACACGGATTGATGGCTGTTGACGAAACCGACGGAGGAATGCGCCGCCGAGATATGGCGCCCCCGTTTGTCGAACATTTCCTGGGACACCTCGCTGGCCATGGACCCCGAATCAAAGACGTGGTCCAACACCAGTGACTGGGCGATGCCTTCCTGGAAACCTTCCTCGTAAATAAACGCCTGCATGCGTCCGAGCTTCCCTTCGGCGAACCGGCCGCCGATGAAGACTTCCGCTTGCCCGATTTGCTTCATGAGCGGTCCGAAGAACGGAATCGCCTGGAACAAGGGCCCCAGGACCGGATGCCCCACTCCCACCAACGCGGAGAAGGTCATCATGTGCGGGTCGAACAGCTGCGTGGACACCATGCTTGAAACCTGGCGCACGGCGCTCCCGAAATTATCGTAATTGCCGATGGTGATCAAGCCGCCCATGACAACGATGGGCGCGCCGTCCATTAGCGTGTTGATGGTGCCGCCCACGCCCGACACCAAGACATTGAACAACGCGACGTCGGCCATGATGTTGAAGGAACGCGGAACGGCCGTGACGAGGCCCGTGTAAACTTCCCCACCCAATTTACGGGCTTGAGCGGAGAGGAAAGTGGTCCCGCCGGAAACCAGATTTTGGAAGAAGGCCCGCGTCTCGGAGGTAATGACCAAATCCGCCGCCGAGGTGCGACCGGCCGCTTTAATGGTGTTGCCGGAGAAGAAGGCCGTAAAACCCTCGCCCTCGCGCGCGGCGAGTCCCGAGAAGAGGAACGGCGCCATAACCGCCATGTCGAGGATATGCCGGCCGGTGGAACCCGCCTCGACACCAAGGACAGAACCCAAGCCGCCGTAGTTCATCTTGATGTCGGTGAAGGGGATGTATCCTTGATAACCCCAAACCGCGGCGTTTTTCGCCATGCTGGCCGAAACGTTGGCCAAGAAACTGACGGTCGGGCTGGCCGCAAGCCGGGCCAAGGGCGAAGTGCCCTCCCCGACGCGCGTCAAGAGGCGGGACATGGATCCGCTCACCGGATTCAACAAGAACTCCCCGGACGAAGCGGCCAGGGACCGCGCCGTGGCGGACCACCCGATGGAATTCGTGTAGGCGAAGGCTTTCCCGCCCAGTCCCTTGGCGCCTTGCAGAACTACCTCTCCGGTCATTCCGTAGGTCGCGGCCAGTGTGGTCTCGACTTCGGCTGTTTTCAATCCGAGGGAAGCGGCCACGTCGGCCGCGCCTCGAAACCCAAACCGGGCCAGCTGCGTCATGTTCTCCGCCCCGGTGGCGGTGCGCGAAATCACGCCGACTTCGGCCATTCCATCGACGGTTCGAACGCCGGCCAACGCCAATCCGAAACGGTCCCCGAGCCCAATCTTCATTAAGAGGGCGGCTTTGTTGCCGTCCGCGAATTTTGCGGCGGCGGCGGTGAAGGCGGCGGTGATCCCGCGTCCGGTCACTTCAATGATTTTCCCGGCCCCCAGGGTAGCGGCCGTAATTCCGACATCGAAGGCAACACTCTTCGCAAATTGGCTGCCCGTGATGTAATCCCGGCTAAAGGCTTGGTAATTGTCGCCGATGCTGAAGCCCGTAATGCCAATCGCGATGACGGTCACCACGGCGATGGGAATGGAGGCCACGCCGACCACCACCACACCGACAATTCCGGCCGCCACGCCCGCCACGCCGCCGCCCACCCCCCAAGAATTGTCTTGGACCCAATTCATGGCGGATTTGAAAAGGCCCGGCTTGCTCGTGTCGGTCAGCGATTCCTCCACTCCGCCCTTGGCGTTCAAATAAGCGAAGGAGGCATGGACTTTGGATTCAGCCGATGCAACCCGGCCGTAGGTTTGACGCGTATAAGATTCGTTATAGCGCCCGGTGTACTCGGTGCCCTGCATGTAAACGCGTTCCTCTTTGGAAAGGACGACGCCTTGGCCCGGCGCCAAGGTGCGCCACGGTGTCGATTTTTGCGAATTCACCGTTTTTCGTGATTTCGTAAACGACGAGATTTTTAATGCCCGTAACACCGCCGGCCCCATTGAATTCCAGCTGGCCGACATTGAACGCTCGAACGGCGGTTCCGGCTCCGATAACCCGGTAAATATTGCCGTCGGCAAGCGTGAACCCGCGGAGTTCGAGATCTTTCGCGAGATGGCCGTTCCGTTCCACATCGGCGGTGGCCAGGACTTGCACGGTTTCCCCTTTAGCGCCCGTTCGGACGATCAAACCGTCCGAAAGGCCCATGTATTGTCGCGCCCGAACGGCAAAAGCGCTCTTTTCGTCCGCTCCTTGATCAAAGGCGAGGAGTCGCACGTTGTCTCCGAGCGTTTTATCGCCCGTGATGGATGTGGTCAACGACCCTTTGGCAAAAATACCCTTCACGTCCGAGCCTTCGACCAACAAAAATTTCACCCCGTTGGAATCGTTTTCGGTCATTGTCACGGATTTGCCCGATTCGTTGCGATAAAGAACGGCCAATCCATTCTCGTTTCGACCCACTTGGTCGAATTTCGCTTCGACTCCGTCAAACCGCAAACTGGTGTCGGTTCGACGCACATCGCCGGTCTCGCTGGTCGAGTGGAAGACCAAATCTCCCCGGCGATCCAGATTCAAGCTCGAAACGCCTTGATATCCCGCGATCTGGAGCCGGGTGTTCGCCGTCTTTAGATCGTCTCCGGCGAAAGCCTTGCTGCCGGCGCGGCTGTCGGACGTCAATCCAATCCGATCAAACACTTTGACGTTGTCATCGTCACGGACAAACTTAGCGTCCTCCGCCTTGGCGAACTTATTCAAGGGGTTGATTCCGTCGAAAACCGTCTTTTCCAGAGTGTAGAGTTCGGCGCGGCCCGTGTTCCGGTTGATGCTGACGACGGTGAAGTCGTCCTTGCCGGTGCGGGCCACGTGGACAGACCGACCGTCGCCGGAATCTTTGATGACTTGGCCGTCCCGAAGGTCCAGAGTATAAAGCCCGCCTTTAATGGAAGCATCGGCCATGTCCACCATCCGCGAAGTGGGAAGGAGCGCTTGACCTTCTTTGTTGTAGCCGTTCACCGCGAGGAAGGCGTCGTGTACAGCGCCGCCCGAGGTGACGCTGGCGATTCTTTGGCCATCTCCCACGACCAGGCTTTGCTTGTTTAAGAACTGCGTGTTTTGGTAAGTGAAACCACCCAAGACCGTCAATTGCGAACCCTTGGTGAAAGGATTGAATTGGACTTCCTTTTGATCAATGAGCCCGTTTTCAAGGGCCCGAAGAGCGAAGGATCCGACAATTTGAACGGGGCCGCCCCGCGCCTCGAAGTTGTAGCTCCCTTCGGAGTTCGCGCTCGCGTTGGAAACCAAAAGACGGCCATTCCCGCCTTTCACCGAACCCGCGGGCGGCAAATCGCCGCCGGATTTGCCGGATCCGCTTTTCGGCATGTCGTAGTGGAATTTTGTCCCATCCGGCAGGATCATCAGCGTTTGGAGGGTGATCTGCCCGGAATCGGCGTGAACGGAAGCCGAAAGGATGGTCAGGTCGATTTTCGTTTTTCCGCCCAAACCTTGGAAAGCGACGTTTTTGAAGTCCTTTTGCCCTTCGACGCTTGTAATTGCCCCGTTGTTGAAACGGAACGTCAACGTGGTTTTTTTGCCGTCGCCCACAGGAATTTCGCGGACGACATCAAACCGGGTGCGGGAAATTTCCGCTTTATTGGAGGACGCGGCGTAGTCCCACTTGATTCCATCGGCAGCGGTGTACCGATAGACGGCCGTCTTGTCGGCCAGTTTGGACCGGTCGAGAATCGGCAGGGATTGCCCATTCAGTTTGCCGTCCTTAAAGGTCAAAATGACATCCGCGTTGACTTTGACCATTTGGGTTTTACCGTTGGCGCCCAACTTTTCCATCGAGAAGACCGACGCCATGCTGAACGCCCCGCTCGTTTTGGGATCGACATTCCCCCACAGAACCTCGGATTTTTGAGACAGTTCGCCACGGCGGTTCGCGGTCATCGTGATTTGCACATTCACTTTAAGGGTCTTGCCGGCGTTTTCTTCCACGCCCCTCAACACCAGCGGATTGCCTTGGCTGACGACTTTGGACCCTTTGTCAGTCCAACCGGACCCGTCCCAACGGTAAATCTTGCCCTCGTGTCCAAGGTACACGACTTCCTTGCCGCCTTCCACGCGGCCCGCCAATTGCTTGTCGCTTCGAATTTCAATGATTCGTCCGCCACCCAGGTCCGCCAGCTTGGCCATGGTGGCCGCCCCGTCTGCGCCAACGTGAACGCGGACACCGAACGGATTGCCGTTGGGCCGAAGGTCGTAGGTGCCCGCCTTCGCTTCGGTCAGGACCATCGTTTGGCCGTCGGAAGATTTTGCCGTCGTCCAGGCCTGCAGGTGGGACCCGGATTTAACAACGACGATGAAGTCTTTGGTGGCGTTGTCGGCGTAGAAGGCCGTTTGGACCTGCATAACGCGCGTCGAACGACCTTCGGCGATTTCCAAGGTGGTGAACTTCATGGAAATCCCCTCTTTTTGAACCGACACGGTGGCAAAGATTTTGCCGTTCCCCATGGCCTGGACCGTGGTGAAGGTGTTCCCTTCCGTGGCGAAGCGAGCCCGCGCCGGTTGACCGTCCGCGGCGCTTTCCCCGACCACGAGAAGCCTCTCGTGGCCCTTGGCGTCCGTGGTTCGGTAAAGAATTTCATTGGACGTCGTTCGACCCATGGCCGACACTTCGCGTCCTTCGAAATACGTCGCCCGGCTTTTTTCAAAGCCGTTCGCGTCGATCGTAAATCGCGTTTGCAATGTGCCGATTTGAGTCGATTGATTGGAAAAAATGTTGTCGGTCGTTGTGGCCGCGCGAAGTTGTCCGTTGCTGGGTTCGACCGCGAACCAACGTCCTCCAGCGGTATGGAAAAGCGCGACGCACCGTTTTGACTGCCGGTGTCGACCGCGCCGTCGATACTGCCGTCTTCCCCCGCCGACAAAAGCCGGGACGCGACCGCCACGGGCACGGTGACCACGCGCGTGGCGGTGACTTGGACGGTCGGGGCCGTGAGGCTGACGTTCCCGTTGGCGTCCACCCGTACCTCCCCCTTCCCCGTTGGGGCTGAAGGGGTATTGGCGTTGGTTTTTCCGGCGGCTTCTACTCCGCCAAAGACCAATCCGCTGGCGTGTTTCACCCGCTCGCCGACACCCAACCCGCCGATCTCGCCTTTGGGGCTGAGGGTGAAGGATTCGACGTCCGTCAGGGTCGTGTAACCCATGATGGTGCTGCCGGCCCTGGCGTTGACGACTTCGAGTTTGCCGCCTTGAAAGGCGATCTGCTCGCCGCGAATGTAAACCGTTCCGGAGACGAAATCGTGGGTGTCCGTCCGCCGGTCCATGTGGAGAACCGCGTCGATTTTGTCCGCCGTTCCGAGGAACCGCCGCTCTCGCCGCCGCGTTTCACGGCCAAAGCGGAGTCGGCGTTCGCCGCGGCGTGCCCTTCAAACACGGCGCCGCCGGCGGTGATGGTGATGGTCCCACCGGCCGCCGCGGTCACGTCGTGCCAGGCGCCGGCGTTGTCCCGAATTTGAAGCGTGGTGGCCGATTCAATTTTGAAACGGCCGTCGGCTTCGGGAAGAGGCGAAATGCCGTCCATGCTGGCAACGCGGACGTTGCCTTTGAAGTTGGCCGACGTCGTGTCCAAAGCCGTCAGGTCGATTTTGGCGTTGGTGACGCCGGTCACGGTGCCCGCGCGATTCACTTCCACGATGGCCGCGCCGCTGTTCGGTGCGGCGATCGATCCAAGGCCAGGGCGGCGCTGGGGGTGCCCGATTGGAGTTGCGTCCTGGCCATTAAAGGTTCGCCCCATTCGCGAGGATCGGACCCATCTTCGGCGCCGGGAACCCCGTTCGCCAACGAGTGATACATGGGGCTTCCCAGGGGCACATTCCCTTTGATCGGATAAAGCCCCTCGGACGGCGTTCCGCCGCCGTTCGTCCCTTGGGGACCGCGGTCCAGGTCCAGGCGGTTCGTGGGGGTGACGTTCATCCCGTTAATCTTTGTCGGTTCGGTCACCGCGTACATTCGGGAGGAAACCTCGAGGGACGCCGTCAATTTGACGGCCGTTATGGATTTCCCCTCGCGGTCCTTGATCCCTTCCGAGAAGGTCAACTGCAACAGTCCGTCTTGAACCAGGCCCGAGGACTTAATCTTTACCTGTTGCCCATCGATGTTCATGCGGGCGCCGGCGAGCCCGTTTTGCGCGAAAAGCGCCAATTCGTCGGTGGGACGGAAGTCCCCGCCCAAAATAAACCCGGGTCGGCTTTGAACCGCCGTCCACCCGCCCAGCCGGTTCGACTGTTGAACGATGTGGAACGTCGTGCCGTCTTTTCGAACCTCCGTCAGACGCTCGGCGCCGGCGGAGGAGGTGACTTGACCCGTGATCGTGTTATATTCAACGGCTCCTCCCCGGAAAATCTGTCCCGGAAGCGCGGGCAAGGCGAATTTGCCGCCCGGGTTCGCGGCTTCCGCCGTGAAGGCAACGGTGGTCGCTCGACCGCCCTCCTCGTAAACGATGGTCGGCGTCACTTTCACCCGATCAAAAAAGTCCCCTTCCACCAATTTTCGTTCGCGCGCGAAGAAGGTATTGCCGGTGGTCGTTTCCGCTCCGGACACGATGCGCCAGAGACCGTTGCCCAGTTCGATGGCCTTGACGTCCCGCTTGGTGCCGTCGATGACCATCGTTTTATCGATGACCCCGCCGGTGGCTTGGCCGCCGATGACGGCGTCGGCCTTCAACGTCGCCAACGTGTCGATTCGCCCCTCGTCGTTCTTTCGGAAAGAGACGGAATAAACGCCGCCCTCGGCCACAATGCCGCGGGAGGCCCACTGGGCTTTGACATCCGCGCTCACTTTCGATTCGTCAATTTCAACCGACACCGTTTCGCGCGTTTGAACTTTGTCGCCTTCGCCCGATTTGGTGATATGAACGGTCATTTCTTTGAAGCCACTGGCTTCAAGATTCTGGAAGTTCCTTTAAGATGGCTTTCAGCCGGCGACCATCAAGCTTGATTTCGTTGTTTTGCACTTTTTGAATCAAGGTGCTGGCTTGTTCGCCGTTGAGTTTCAAGTCGATCTGATCGCCCACGGCGGTTTTGCCCTGGTCGACCGTCAAATTGAAGGCGACCTTGCCTCCGACGCTCCCGAGGCCGCCGAGATTTAACGTCGAATCATTGACCAGTTTCACATCGCCCTCAAAACGGACCCGGGCCCCTTCGATGGTCCCGTTTTCCATGGTGCGGGCGGTGAGTTTCAAATCGACGCCCATCGTAAAAGCGCCGGCCTCGTCGCTGAAGGCTTTCCTGATTTCCTTGGCATCGCTTTCGGAAACGCCCGAGGAGCGCAATTTAGCGGTCAGGTCCGAAGTGACATTCGCCACCGTCATGGGTTCCCGGCCCAGGAGAAAAATACTTCCGGATTTGAGGTCGATTTGGAAATTAACTTCTTGGCCTTTGCCGTAGCCCAATCCGCTCGCAAACCGCTGTAAACGGCCATCCAAACTGTCGAAGGATTTGCCGATCTCAACGGAACCATCAACGCCTTGGTTCACAGAGACCAGGAACTTTTTAACCGTGGCGCCTTTAAGGAATTCGTCGCCTCCCAAGGCCTTGAGATTCGCTTCCAACGATTTAAATAATTCGGACTTTTCACCGTAAGCCGCTTTGAGGAAGCCCATGAATTGCTCAGCGCCTTTGGCGTCTTTGATCTTGCCATCCCCGAACTGTTTCGTGAGATCGAGGAAAATCTTGCCGGAATCCATGTCGTGGACAACTCGAACAACCGACTCTTTAAGATGGGCCCGGTCAATGAAACCGGCGGTGGCCGGGTCTTTAATGGCCGATCCTTTGATTTCAAAAACAAGCACCTTGTTGCTTCCCAACAGACCGAGCTTGATTTGCCCAACAATCTCTTTAGGGTTGTAACTTTCGAAAAAGGCCTTGAGTTCGTTTTTGGTCAGCGAAAGCAGATTCGCTTTGCTTTGGGCGTCCAATTTATCGAGGTCCAGAACGGCCATGCGCAACTGCCCATCCGTGGCCGATCGGGGGTCCGTGACCTCGTAGGCTTGGCGGTCCGCCCGGCTCCAGGATTGCATCATCAAGTCGATGGGATTGAAGGCGTCTTTTAACAATTGCGACGCAATGTCGGTGATCCCAATGGCCTTGGCGGCCGCCACAAAGTCCGCGTTGCCGGCCAACTCTTTATTGAATTTGCCGGATTCAATGTCGCTTAAAGTCGCCCGACGCTCTTGATTGCCCGATTGGGCGTCATCGGAGGACCGAAAGCTTGCCCCAGCGGCCCGGTCGCCGTTCACGGCCGTCAAGGCCAGGTCCGAAGCCGCCATCCGACGGAGCCCGAGCTGACTATCCGGCAGGTTGGCTTGGGCCACTTCCTGCATCGTGGATTGAGCCTTCGCGCTGGGGGCCCTTTCGACGGGGGCAAAGGACCTCGCCGCTTGTTCGCCAAGGAAGTTTCCGATGTTTCGAACGCTGTCCGTCAGAAGAAACCCGACGGCGGTGCTTTTGGAGCCCACGACTTTGCCGTCGACGATCTTCGAGTAGGTGCTCATTTCGCCGGCGTATCGTTTTTGAAGCAGTTGATTGGCTTTGGTCGCCAACGAATTCATCAGGCCGCGCCACAGGTCGCCCTTGGAAGGGGAGAGAAGAGAAAACCCTTCCGCCGACGTTCCACCCTGCGTAAAGCCAACGACAACCATCAACAGCGAACTCATCCAGCCGTTTTTGGGGCCGAGGGCTTTATCGACCAATTGTCCGGCCGCGATCACCGCCGCCTTCTGCAATAGGACTTTCGAGTCCAGCATTTTCGAGAGGTCGCCCATGCCGCCAAAGGCCAGGAGGCCTTGTGTAATTGCGCCGGTCAAGTAACCAAGATCGGGGGCGTATTGTTGGAATGTGTCCGAAACGACGATGGTGATCGCCTGCCGGACAAAATCCTTCACCGCCGCAGTGATCACGTTCACGGCTTTGCCGGTCACATCGAATACGCTCGCGATGTTTTTGGAAATGCTGCCTGCCATTTCATTTAGAAAACCTTCGCTCGATCCCAGGGCGCTTTGCCCGGTGCCCGCCGCCGCGCCCGCCTCCCCGTTGCCCATGAACGAGGCGCTTCCCATGTAAAGGGTCGCCACGGAAGATGCCGCGGCCATTAACCCGGACAACAAAGCCATTTCCAAATTGCCGGTCATCATGTAAGTCATAGCGAAGCTCACGACGAAGGTGGAAACCGCAACGCAGACAAGGACCGTGGTGGCCCCGACCGCAACGCCGCCCACCGTGACCGCCGCCGCCGCGTCAAGCAACGACGCCCCCGCGGCCAGTTGTTCGCCAAGGGCGGCCCATTGGAAATTAATAGCGAATCCCACGCCAATATAAATCGCGGCAATCATAATGACGGCCATGAGCAACTTGCCGAAAATGCCGTCCATGCACCCGCCGCCGCCGCCCAGGGTTTCGGAGTGTTCCCACACCTTGTTTTCGTCCTTGGAGGTCAGTTCGTTTCGGTTGTCGTAGTGGTTGGTGACGATTTTCAATCCGTCGGTCACCGTGCCCCCGCCCTTGCCCACGGGAGGCGAGTAGCTGTGGTATTGTTCGTTCTGGCTCAGGACGTTGCCGGTGGCGTTATCGAAAACAATGTCGTAGGTGTTCTGCCATCCGCTGCTCCCGTCCGAATTCGAATAGGAGTTGTAAACCCGGTGGGCGCGACCGAATTCGTCAAAGTCCGAGGAACTGGTCCCCCCGCTGGTCCACAACATGGTGTTAACGGTTTTGCTGCAGTTTTTTCCGCAGCCCACGGTGGTGAGCCCGGGCATGTAATTGGAGTAGTCGTTGTAGACCAGGCGCCCGTAGACGTCGTATTTCATGTTGTATTGGTGGGAAGAGAATCCGAAAGCTGAAAAATACCCTTCGTAGCGCGCCTGGTTGGCGTTGTAGCCGCTGTAAACCGTTCCGCTGGCCTGCTGGTCCACCAAGCGGTCGGCGTTGTCGTAGGCGTTGGTGATCGTGACGTTGGCGTTGCCGTTGACCCAGCCGTTCACACGCCCGTCGCTGACTCCCGGGACCATGCCGTAGGTGGAATTGGTCCACTGAACGCTTTGGTTCTTCTGGTATTCGCGGCCTTTGGAATCGTACGACGTCCAATGGACTTGGACGCTGACGGGGACGCCGCCGTTCTTCGAGTAGGATTCATTGTAGGAATAAACCTGGCCGATGGAGTTGTAGGTGATGGAATTACGCTCGGTGTGGGAGGTCCCTTTGCCTTCGTCCCATCGATTTTCGACGTAGGCGGAGGTGCGCCCGCTGCTGTTGAAGGCCGTTACGGTGCGGTCCGACGTAAAGTGCCCCATCCCTCTTCGAAAACCGTCTGTGTGGACGGTTCCACCGGCAATGCGACGGCCGTTGGAGTCATACTTGTACGTTTCCAGGGAATTGCTGTAAGAATCGATTGAAGTATCGCGTATCGTCGTGGTGTGGGTCGTCACGATGGATCCATCGCCGTCGGAGACGTAACCGCCGCTTTCCCAGTCGTAGCTGTAAGTGGGCGTGCCGACCGTACTCGAGACGCTCGACTGGGATTCGCTGTAAATGGCCACGGTGTCGATGCGCGAGGACGATTCCAATATTTTCGCCGAACCCGCGAAAATGCCCATTTTCTGGTGAATCGTGCCCCTTCCCGAAATATACCCGCCCACGATGGACCACCCGGAGGTGGAGCTGGACCCGGTCGGCATGGCGCCATACCGTTGGTAATAAGCCATGCAGGACTCGCTGGAAACCGATTGGGTCGTTCCATTGGCCTTGCGGGAATCCACTCCGACAATTGAGATTGTCCCGTCCGCCTCCGCGCCGATCATCCGGCCCGCGCTGTCATAGGAGTACGTCGTGGTGATGGAGGTGGTCGTGTAACGGCCCATGCCTTCTTCGTCCGAGTAGCTCGTCGTCGTCGACGTGTTCGCCTTAATCAAGGCTTGGCCGTTGATGACGACGAAGGTCTGGGCGATGTTCCCCGAATAATTGCTCTTCCGCCCGTCCTCGGAAACGCTGGTGCCGGTCACGGTGCCGGACCCCGTGGCGCCGGTCAGGCGGCCTTGGGCGTCGTAGGAATAATTAGTCGTGACTTCCGAATGGCTGTTCCCTTGCCCGGTGGTGTCGGAAACAGAGGTCGAAACGAAGATTTTCGCCTGCCCGTTCAATACGCGGAAATACTGCGTGAGGGACCCACGGGTCGTGTTCCCTTCGCCGTCCGTGCTATGAAACGTTCCGCGCGCGTAGGCCCCAACCAGCTGCCCCGCGTGATTGAACGAATTAAAAATGGTGAGGTCTTGGGACTCGGTCGACCCGTCGGGGTGCGAGCCGGAGGTTTGCGTCCGTTGGGAGACCATCTGGTCCCGGCCACCCCAACGCTGGTAGGTTTGCGTCAAGGTGGAAGTGTTGGTAACGCTGGTCCACGTGCCGCTCCCGTTCCCGTCCGGGTCGTTGAATTGCTGGGTGGTGGAGGTGGTGGTGCCGTTGCCGTTCGTCAGCCGGCCCGCGGCGTTGTGGGTGTAGTTCAAAACGTTGCGGGAGGTGTCGGACGCGCCGTTCGTGGTGATGGTCGTGTTGGTCGTTTGGGAAGCAAGAACGGTTTGCCCCCACACGACGGCGTAGCTTTGATCCGAATCCGCAACGACCCGCTGGGCCACCAAGCCGCCGTTGGAGTAGACGTTTTCCCTGTTGGTCGAGTGAGAATGCCCCGAAGCGCCGGTCATCTGACCGACGCCGTTGAAAACAAAATCCATGGATTGGTCGGATTCGCGGGACGCGTCGCCGGCGGCGCCGCTGCTGCTGTGGGTTTGCGAATGGACCACTTCAGCGTTGCCGTTGATGATGCGGTAGGTGTTATCGGTGCGGGTCGTTCCCGACTCGATGACCGTTTCGTTGCCGGTCCAAACCCCGTCGCGATTGGCGTCGTTCCAAATAATTTCCCCGGTCGTTCCCTCGGAATGCCCGGTGGCTCCGGTCAGGCGGCTGCCGGAATACTGATAATCGACGACGCTGGTCGTTGATCCGGTCGAATTGGAGTGGGTCGTCGTTGATTCGGTGTGTTTCTCGAAGGTTTGGCCCGCCACCACGATCAAGTTGGACCAGCCGTTCGTGTAGGAATAAGTCCACGACGCTCCATCGGAGTCCAGCGTCTGCTGGGTGGAGGAAAAGGTGGTCCCGCCCCCAATCACGCGGCCGTAAAAATCGACGCTGTAACCGGTGTTGGATTCGCTGGTCGAAATGTCCCGCGCGGTGCCGTAATTCGACCCGTCGTAGGCGCTGTAGGTCGTGGTCCGGCTGTGGGTGGCCGTTACGACGGATTGTCCCCCCGCAATCACGTAGGTGGTGTCCCCCGAGAGCACTGAATGACTCACGGTGCCGTCGGCGTTCTTTTTGTCGGCGTAACCGGAAGACACGCCCCGGGTCCGGACCAGCTGGCCGGCGCCGTTGTATTCATTGAGCGTCCCCGACGTGTTGTGGGAGTGGTTGATGGCGGCCGTGTAATTCGAGCCCGCGTAGCCGGAGTAGGAGTCGCTGGTCGTCACGCTTCGTCCCGCGACCCCTTGGCCGTTGTGGATGGCCATGACGGTCGTCGTGTGCGAAAGGTCCCGTCGTTCCATGGTGCCGTATCGGTCGTCCGGCACCTGCGAAATGGACGTGCTGTCGGCCGTGCTCCCGGCGCTCGTTAGTTGGCCCAAGGCGTTGTATTCGTAATTCGTGGTCGTGTCGGTCGTGGTGTTGGTCCGGTCCGCGTTCGTGGTCGAACGCGTGGCGGAACGCGAAACGACGGCTTGTCCGGCCACGATCGCGTAGTCGTTGGCCGTTGAGAAACGAGTGATCGTGGTCGATTGGTCCGCGTTGGTCGCCGTGGTCGTTCCCGTGGTGGGGCGGGCCACCGCCCCGGTCAATTGCCCGCGCGCGTTGTAGGTGTAGGAAACGTCCGAGTCCGATTCCGTGACGTTGACGTTCCCTTCGGACGCGGAGCGGGTGTGCGAAGTCGTGCGGGACGACACCGCTTGACCCCAAACAATCGCGTTCTGGGTGTTCGACGTGATGTGGGCGGTTTGTTGTCCGGATTCGCCGGCGTCAAAAACGCCGTTTCCGTTGGTGTCGCGTTGCCAGACCCGGGTCACGGAATCGGTGGTGGAATCGGAACGGGAGTCGACCAACAAACCCCGGGAGTCGTAGGTGTTGAAGGTGTGGCTCGTGGTGTCGGACGACGAGTCAGCTCCCGAAGTGTGCGAGGTCGTCGTGATTCGGGTGGCCAGCGCTTGGCCCGCGACCACCCGGTAGGTCATGACCGACGACATCGTCGTGCGCGAAGCCGACGTGGAATAGGCGGCGTTCCCGGATACGT
Organism: Elusimicrobiota bacterium; assembly: GCA_016722575.1. Lineage (NCBI taxonomy): Bacteria > Pseudomonadati > Elusimicrobiota > Elusimicrobiota bacterium. Next base: position 23,483 of record JADKIY010000002.1, read on the forward strand.
CGATGGACTTTTCAATGTAGGTGGTATCGCTGCTGCCGGTCGAGCTGCCCGACGCCGCCGTCAATTGGCCCAAGGCGTTGTAGGTGTAATTCGTGAGGGAATGACTGGTCGTCGTCGTGGCGCCCGACACCGTCGATGAATCGCTTTGGGCGCTCACGACCACCGCCTGGCCGCCGATGACGGCGTAGGTGTTGACCCCGCGGAAATAGGTGGACGATTGCGTCCCATCGGAATTGAGGCTGGAAGTGACACCGTTCGATATCACGCCGCTCGCGCCGGTCAATCGACCCACGGCGTCGTAGGTGTTCGTTGTGGTGGTATCGGAAACGGTGACGGCCGCCGCCTGTGCGTTAACAAGATTCCAGCGAGCGGACGTTTGGTCGAAACCGCTGTAAGCCGTCGAGTGCGTGCGGCTCTCTCGAACGAGGGCTTGGCCGCCGATCACGATGTAATCGTTGCGCGTCGTGGCCACGGAAAGACCGATGGTCCCATCGCTGTTCAAGGTCTGCGTGACGGATTTTGAGCCCCCGAGTGCCCCGGTCATTTGGCCCAGGGCGTTGTATTGGTAAACCGTCCAAGTGGCCGCGCCCGTGTCGACAAGGCCGTCCTGGCGGCCGAGGGGCGATTTGAGGATTTTGGAGGAAACGGCGGCGCTTTCCGCGGCCGTCAGATCGCCGGAATGGGACGCGGTTCGGCCCAGAGAGGCGGCGATTTGGGCTTGGCCGAAGTAAACGGCGTAATCGTTTTCGACATGATTGAAGTTGTGGGTTTTCGATCCGTCGGCGTTTGTGGTGGTGGAGGAGGCGTCGTTGATCCCCGTCGCTCCGGTCATTTGGCCTTGGACGTTGTAAGCGTAGTGAACGAGGCTGTCCGTCTCGGTGTGCACGTTCTTGAAATCGTTCACGCTGTGGGACACGTTGTCCAGCAACATGGCCTGCCCCCACAAGATGGCGTAGGTGTTAGTGCCCGTTGTGTGGTTGGTTTGGTCTTCGAGGACGCCGTTGGTGTAGGCCTGCGATGTCGAATCGCCGCGGGTGGTTCCGCGAGCGGCGATCATCATGCCCCGGGCGTCGTAGGTGTAGTAGGTCGTGTTCGTGCCCGTCGAATGATTGCCCGGGCCGTCGGTGATCGACGTGGTGGCGGCCGACATCAGCAACGCTTGGCCTTGGCGTACCAGGAACAGGTTGGTCGTTCGGGAATTGGTGGTCGAGGAGGTGCCATCGGCGAACGTCGTCGTGGAGGCGCTTGAATTGTCTCCCGTGACGTGGAGGAGGGCCCCGGAGCCGTAATCGTAGGTGTAGGAGGTCGTCGAGTCGCTCGAGGACTGCGTGGCCCCCGCCGGAGCGGTCGAATGGGTGGCGGTGCGAACCATCACCGCTTGGCCGTTAATGACGTCAAAGGTGTTCGCGGTGTGTTGGGGCGTGTCGGTGTAGGTGACGACGTTGTCGTACACCACCGAACTGGTGGTCCGGTAGAACGAATTCAGGTTTGCCGCCGCCTTGGACACCCCGCGCGCAACGGCGGCCACGCCGCCGCCCGGGGTCCAAAGGTCGGAGGCGGTGGCGAGGGAATCCGAAAGGCACGTGGAAAGAAATTCGGAAAAGGCGTCGGAATCAAATGAGGTGGACGACACGACGCGGGGCACTTTGTTGATGTATTGCTGATGCACGTTGCCGTCGGAATAACCCGTCACTCCAGTTAATTGGCCCAGATCGTTGAAGGCGTAGAACATGAAAGCCTTGCTCGTGGTGACGGTGGCGGCGGTGGCCGGGTCGTCCTTGACCATGCCCGTGCGGGTTGTTTGATCCGTGACGGATTTCGTCACGACCGCCTGGCCCCAGTGAATGGCGTAGGTGTTGATCGCATCGCTGGTCGTCCGCTGTTTAACCACTTCGCCGGCGTCTTGAACGAGATTGCCGTTGGTGTCGTTAAAAACCTCGTTGGCGCTCGTCGTGTGGGCCGAACCGGTGGCGGCCACCAACCGGCCCTGGGAATCGTAGCGATAGGCGATGTGCGAGGTGGTGTGGGACTCGTTGGTCCCCGTAACGGCTCCGGACGTGGTCGTCGATTCCATCAACTGGGCCTGGCCCCAGACGATGCCGTAAACGTTGGTGCTGGAAAAATCCGAAATTTGATCGGACCATTCGGGAGGATCGATGGTCGCCGGGTCGTTGTCGGGTTCGCTGTGCACCCGGGTCTTGTTCGTCCCACTGGACGATCCCGTCGCCGAATCCAGTTGGCCGAGGGCGTTGTAGTGATAATTCATGTAAGAGGTGGATTCGGTGGTGACGTTTCCATTCACCATCGTGGACGTCGTCTTCGTGCGAGCGGCGACCGCCTGTCCACCCACGACAATATACTCGCTGACCGAATGGCTGTGGTTCGTTTGCACCGATTCCTTGGCGATTTCTCCGGCTTTGATCGTCAGGGATTTCGTTGTGTTGTCGGTGGTCGTTTCGCCCCGAGCGCCAATCACCTGGCCTTTCTCGTTATACAAGGTGAAAGTGACCGAGACGGAATGGGTGGTTGAGGCGCCCGCCACCGTCGTGGAATCCGATGTGGAGGAAGAGACAAACGCTTGACCCCCGATGATGTCGTAGGTGTTCGTGATCGTCGAATCGGTGACCTGGAGTTCCAGTTCCCCCACGTCCTGCACCCCATCGTCGTTTTTGTCGTTCCAAACGCTCGTTTCGGAGCGGCTCGTTCCATGGCCTTCGGCGGCGATCAACTGGCCGGACGAATTGTAGGAGTAGTTCACGGTGATGGTCGAAGCGCTGTGGGTGGCGCCCGAGTCGGTCGCGGTCGTGGTCACGGCTTGGGAAACGACGGCCTGGCCCCAAATCGAGATATAGGAACTGGAAGTGTCGGAGGTGGAACGACCGATCTTTTCAACAAACACACCCTTCTGTTCCGATTCGTCCAAATACGTTGTCGTTGAATCGGTGTGGGAGGTCCCGTATCCTCCTGTCAATTGGCCGAGATCGTTGTAGGAATAATGGGTGTCGGCCGTCGTGTGCGAATGCGTGGCGCCGATATCGCTGTTGGTTTCCATGTGAGAGTCGGACTGGGCGGCCTGGCCATTAAGAATCAAATACTCGATGGAGCCGGCCGAAGTCGAGGTCTGCTGTTCCGTCTCTTTGTCTTCCTGCCAAACGCCGTCGCCGTTCAAATCGTTCCAGTAGGCCGTCGTCGAAGACCCGGTCACCCGCCCGGAGGCGGCGATTAATTGGGCGCGCTGGTTGTACGTGTTAATCACCGTCGTCACGTTGGTGGAAACGGTCCCCAGGTTCGTGGATGTCGTCGATGTGGTGGTTTGGATGGCGACGGCTTGTCCGGCGATAATCTTGTACGTCGTGTTTGAATTGGAGGTCGAGGTGCTGGCGTTCGTCAACGTGATCCCTTTTTTCAGGGAATCGGTGGTGGATTGAATCGGGTTCGAATCAACGCTGACGTCGACGATTTTGTCGGTTCCATCGGTGTTTTTGCCGTCGATGTATTTTCCGGTGGAGTGGACCGTCACTTTACCGCTTGAACCCGTTCGTTCCACAATGGTGCCCCACACGATGCGTTTTCCCGTTTCGTCATATTTCTCGTAGTTCAACGTCACGGTGCCATCCGGGGAAACCCGCTCCGTCATGTGTTCGCGCGTTTTATCGGAATTGACCCGGTTGATGGCACCGCTGTAGTCGGCGCTGTAGGTGGTCGTGGAGGACGATCCGGATCCCTGCGCGCTCACCAACTGTCCTTTGTCGTTGTAGAAATACTCGGTGACATTGGACGCGCCCGTGTTGCTGGCGCCAGCGGCGGTGGACGAATTGACGGTGGTCCGGGCGATCTGCGCTTGGCCGAAGACGATGGCGTAAACGTTGCTGGCCCGACTGGGGGTCCGCGTGACCGTGCCGTCGGCGTTCCGCGTGCTTGTCGTGGTGTCCGTGGTTCCGCTGGCCGAAATCAGCTGACCCTTCGAATTGTATTGGTAGTCCATCTTGCTTGTGCTGACCGAGCTGGTCGCGGCCAATTCGTTGGTGGAGGTCGTTTCGGTGTGAACCAGGACGGCCTGCCCCCAGCGCATTTCGTAGTCGTTTTTTGTCGTGGAGTGGCTGGGAACGTCGACTTCCTCGCCCGCGTCCACCTTCCCGTTTCGATTCTTGTCGGTGAACACGCGGGAGGTGGTGTCGCTTCCGCTCGTGCCCGTGGCCCCCGTGATTTGACCCAACGCGTTAATGTTGAAATGCATTTCGGAAGTGGCGGTGGTTTCGTTGATGTCGTTCCCCGCTTCGGGAACGCCGGCGGCCCGATCGGCCGCGGTGCGGGTGTCGACGTGCGAATTCGTTGTCGTGACCGAATCGCTCACGACGGCTTTTCCGCATCGAACGACGTATGTGGACGTGGTGTCGCTGTGGGAGACTTGCAGGGACGTATCGCTGTTTTCCTGGGTCGTGTCCGCGGAGGAGCCTCCCGAGGCGGAAACCAGCTGGTTTTTGCCGTTGTAGTTGTAATGGGTGTGGCTGGTGGAAACCGTCGTGGTGGCCCCCATGACGAGGCGGCTGTTGGTGACGCTGTCGACGATCAGAGCCTGGCCCGCTCGAATCGTATAGACGTTTTCGGACGAAAAGTCCTGTCGGGATTCGCGCGACACGGCTTGGCTCGGCGTGCTGTCCGCGTAGCGGGTGATGGTGAACCCGTCGCTCCGGCCCGTGGTGTGAAGGAGTTGTCCCAGCTTGTTGTATTGATTTTCGGTGATGGAATGGGTGTGGGTTTCGACCGCCGCGCGGGACAAGTCCGACCCGTCGTATCCCGAATACGTCGTCTGCCAACTGTCGATCCGAACGGCCACGGCTTGACCCCAAACCACCGCAAAAACGGTCGTGCCGGCGTGGTCGGGATCGCCCACGGTGACGACCACCTTCTCGTTTCCATCCTTGTCCTTCACTTTGGATTCGGTGCGGGAGGAAACCGTTCGCCCGCTCGCCGCCGACATTTGGGCGTTTTCGTTGTAGCGGTAGCTCGTTTCCTCGATGTTGACCGTGGTGTCGGCCCCGGAGGTGGTCGTGGATTTGGTGGTCGACTTGGCCACCACCGCCCGGCCGTTCAATATCGTGTAGGCGTTGTCGACTTCGATTTCCGTTTTACTTTCCGTGCCGTCGGCGTTGTACGTGATGCGAACCCCGGTTTCCCCGTCTTTGTGGACGGTGCGAGCGCCGATGAGTTGCCCCATGTCGTTGTATTCGTAACGGACCCGGCTGGGGGTGGTGGTGATGCTGTTGTCGGTTTTGGTGACGCTCAGGGAAAACGATTCCAGCAAGCGGGCTTGGCCAAGCAGGACCACGTAGCGGTTTTCCGTGTTCACGGTCGAGGTGATGACCGATCCGTCGGCGTTGCGGACGTTTTGTATCGTTGTGTTCTTCGACGAAGCCCCGATCAGCTGGCCAAGGGAGTTGTAGGCGTTGATCACAACGTTGTCGTCGACCGACGCGCTGACGGCGGTGGAAACGTCGAATTTGTCCAGGCCCGAGAATTGATTGAACTCTGGGGATTTCACGGTCCAAAGGTCTTTGGACTCCGCGACATAGCGATCAAACTTCTCGTCGATGGAGTCCCCGGCCGAGCCCGGCATGGCCGGAAGGGGTTTCATTTTGAAAATACCGTAGCGTTCGGCGGTTTCCACCAGCTTGGCGTCTTCGTAATTGGAATAGGATTCGGTGTGGGACTCGCTCTTCGTCACCAGCGCCTGGCCGGCGAAAACGCCATAGGTGTTTTTGCTGGTGGTGTAGGTGACGATGATGTGCTTGTCGTCGGTCAGCGTGTAGGACGTGGAATTTCCGGAGCCCGTGGCTCCAATCAACTGCCCGTTGGCGTTGTATTGGAAATTGACCGCGGCGTATTGGTAGGTGGTGGTGCCGGGAACCTGGACGACGCTGTTGGACACGATCCCAACCAGGACCGCCTGGCCCCAAATGACGTCGTAAACGTTGGAGGTGGAGGTGACGGTCGTTTGTTCGACGGATTCGTCTTTCGTTGGATCTTCGAGATCCCGAGTCCATTTGCCGTCGCCGTTTTTGTCTTTCCCCCACACCAATTCCTTGCTTTGGCTGAACACCGTGGGGGTGGAAACGCTCATCAAAATGCCCCGGGAATCGTACACGTAATCCATTTGGGTGGCGGAGCCCATCAGCGTGTCCGCCGTCCGCGATCCGGAAATGGATTTTGTCTGAGACACAACGGCCTGTCCCCAAACAATGCGGTAGGTGTTCGTGGTTTGGGCCCAACCAGGCGTGGTGAAGGATTCGCCCGCGTCCCAGTGGCCGTCCGCGTTCAGGTCGCTCCAGAGGCCGGTCGAGGAATTGGAGGTGCTGTAGCCGTTCGCGCCGATCAATTGCCCCAAGTCGTTATAAAAATAATTCGTCTGGGAAGTCGAACCCGACGCGGTCGCTCCCGATTGGCCCGAGGAGTGGGTGAGGGATTGCGCGACCACCGCCTGTCCCAAAACGATGACGTAACGACTGATCGTGTCGGAGACCGTTTTCTGCGTCAACGTCCCGACGTTGGGTTGCCCGGCGGCGTTCTCGGTGGTGGTGAGGACGTTCACCGCGGTCTCGGCGTGCGTTTGCCCCGAGGCCCCGATCAAAATGCCGAAACCGTTGTAATCGTTTTTCACGATGGAGCGGGAGGTCGTGTTGACGGATCCGCCGTTTGAAACGGTGGTGGCATCGGTCACTGTTTCCGTGACCATGGCCTGTCCCCAGAAAATGCCGTAACGCTGATGGGTGGCGTTGGTGGTGACTTGCACTGCCGTGCCGCCGTGGTTCCCGACCAACTGCCGGGTGGTCCCTTCCCCCTGGCCGTAGGCACCGATCAAATGCCCTTCCCGGTCGTAACGGTAATAGGTGGTGGACGAGTTGTCCGTGACCGTGGCCCCGCCCGCGCTTTCCGAGTGGGATCGGGTGATCGAATCCTTCACCTGGGCCTGCCCGTTGATAACGGTGTATCGACTTTCGGTTCTCGCGGTGCTGACCACCACTTGGGGGGATCCGTCGCTCAGCACGGTGTTCGTGGTGCGGCTGTCGGAGGCGGCGCTCGCGCCCAGCAATAACCCGACGTCGTTGTAGCGGTAATCGGTGCGGCTTTCCGTGTGGGTGGCGCTCACGGGATTGGCCTCGTTGGCCCCGAAACCGGCCGACGTGTCCGAACTCGTGTTGGCGGCGATCACCACCGCTTGGCCGGCGACCACCGCGTAGGTGTTTTGGGTCGAGGACTCCGTGTACTGCTTGGGCGCCCCTTTCAACCCCCCGGACGAAACGACGGTCGACGCCGCCTTGCGCACGTCCATCAACCGGGCAACGCCCTCGGCAATGGACAAAAAGGCGCCGGACAATCCGGCGGGCTGCTGGCCCGCCAGGGAGGCCAGCACGCTTTCCACTTCCGAAACCAACTTTTCGTTGAGGCTGTTTAAGGTCGAAAAAATGGGCAGAAAGTCGGTGAGGTCCAAATTCAGAGCGCCCGAGGCGTTGGAGGCCGAAGCGTCGGCCGGCGCCAAGGCCGTTTTTCGCGTCAACCCATCGAACTCCGCCAGGAGCGGTGCGGCCGCGGTGAGGACCGCGGTGAGGCCGCCCACCACGCGTTCCAAAAAGGTGCGCTGTTCCGCCGTGAGATCCGACGCCTCAGCGCCCGCCGCCAAAGACGACCAGGCCTCCACGATGGCCCGGAGCGGGGAAAGAGCGTAAAGGATTTCGTTTTCCCTAGCGGTGTTGGCCGAAAGGATTTTATTCCCGTCGTACATCAGCCCGGTCTCGCTGGTGGTGCGCGAACCGCCGACCGCGCCAATCAACCGGCCCGGAGCGTCGTAGCGATTGGTCGTTTCCGAGACCGTCACGGAAAGGGTCGCGCCCGCGTTGTTCGTCGACTCCGTGAACGTGTGTTCCACGAGCGCCTGGCCCCCGATGATCACGTAAGTTTGCTGGGTGACGCCGGACGCGAACACGGTTTGCCACTCAATCGGGTTTTGAGGCGCGTTGGCCGTGGTGAGCTTTTCCGCAACGGGCGCGCCGGCGTCCGCGGGGGCCGAGACGGCGTTTTCCAACAACGAATCGGGGGCGGTTTGGTTGGCGACCCAGCTGGTGGCGTTGAACACGGTGTGCCCGTCCGCGGCCACCGCGCGGCCCACGCCGTCGTACACATTCAGGACGGTGGAAACGGAATGGCTGTAACGGTCTTTGTCGCTCTCAATGGGACGGCCGGAGTTTGGATCAACGGACAACGTGTCCGTGACCGATCGTGAAACTTTGGCCTGGCCGTTGATGACCCGAAACTCCTGCGTGATCGTGGATTGATTCCGGGCCGTCACGATCAATTCGTCCACTTGGCCGTCCGGGGGGACGGTGGTGTCCGTCCAGCCCCGATCGGCGTTTTTCGAGTGCCCGAGCCCTGTGGCCCCGAGAAGGAGACCCTTTTTGTCGTAAGTGAAGGTCGTGGTCATGTCCCCGCTGTTTTCACTGCCGTTGACGTTGGTGGTTCGGTTGTCGCTGACGGTTTTCGAGACTTTAGCGTTGCCGTACAGAATCACGAAGGATTGCCGGAACGTGCTCTCGGATTCTCCCGTTTTCATGACGTTATCGGCCACCCCGTCCGGCGGAACGGTCGTGTCGCTCCAACCGCGAAGAAGGGTGTGGGATTTCCCCTCGGACCGCGCTCCGGTCATGCGGCCGGCGGCGTCGTAGGCGTAATCGGTCACAACGGTCTGGTCGGTTTCGTTTTCCCCCGTGGTCGCCTGATGAGTCACGGTGGTGGATCGGACCATGCGGACTTCCCGATCAAACACCGCGTAATCCTGCACGATCGATCCCGTCGAGGATCCCGTGTCGACCAACTGGCCGGCGTCGTTCAATCGGTTCCCGTTGGAATCCACCCATTCGATTTCCGCGTCCTGGACCACGCCATCGGCCGCTTTGTGGTCGATCTCGTCGGCGTCCACCTTTCCGTTTTTATTGCCGTCGGTCCACCCGTCGTGCCAAAGATGTTCGGGGTCGGACCAGCCGCGATCTTGACCCTCCGTCCACCCACGTCCGGCCGCGCCGGTCACGTGACCCAGGGCGTCGTAGGTGTAAATAAGATCCGAGACCGACCGATTTTCCGAACCTTCGGCCGTTTTGGAGGTGTTGTCCGAATGATTGATGATCGTTTTCATTTCACCGTTAATAACGATGGAGAGTTGTTGGAGGCGACCCTCGTTGAGGTTGTCAAACCCATCGTTGCCAACCGTGTGACCCGTGGAGACCGAACCCAATAAACGGCCCTTCGCGTTGTACTGATAGACGGATTGTGTGATGGACCGGGTCAGCCCTTTGGAATTGTCAACGCTTTTGACATTTTGTTCCGACATTTGGTTCAAAAGGCGAATTTGACCATTCACCGCGCCGAACGTTTGGTGGGACGCGCCGGTGACCGTCGGCAGCCACACCAACGCGTCTTTGTCCCCGTCTTGATTTTCGTCCGTCCACACTTGGGCGGGTTGGGTGGTGAACGTGGAGTGGGATTCGGCGCCCAGAAGCAGGTCGGTGGCGTTGTCGTAATGGAACGTCAGAACGCCGGTGGATTCCGTCCAACCGCCGTCCGTGTTGTCGATTCGGGAACGCGTGGTCTGGGTGTGGACGAATCCCCGCATGGTGTAGGTCACATCCACGTTGTTCACTTGCTTTTGAATGCGGTTTTCGGGATCGGCGCTTTCGTCCCGATAATGGGCCAGCTGCCCGTTCTCGTTGTATTGCATGTCGGTTCGGGTCGTGCTGGTCGTTTTGTCGAATTGGACGTCCACCGATCGAACCGAGAGTCGTCCGTTTTTGAGAAGTTCCCAGAACGTGGTGCCGGTGCTGGGCGCGCCTTCCTTTTCGTCCTCGGCTTTCAGCAGGGTCGCCAGGGCTTGGGCGTCGAGTTCGACCCCGTCCAGCTGGTAAATCAACTGCTGGGAAGGCCCGAATTGGTGGTTGGACATTTGGGAAGCGACCAACCGCCCTTGCGCGTCGTATTCCAGTTCGGACAAAACGTTGACGGAGGTGGTCCCGTCGGTGTTGTACACCGTCTCTTTCGAGGAAAGAACCCGGTTGAGTTTGCTGTATTTTAAATCGGTGGTCACGGAAACAATGGTTTCGTTGACCGCCACTTTCCGACGTTCAAAATTCAAGGCGCCGGACGTCACCAAGTCGGCCACGGTCTTGCCGGGGTGCGCTTCCAGAAAGGCGGTCAATTGCACCGGGGTCAAATCGGTCCCTCCGACGTTGTAAAACGTCTGAAGTTCGTCCCCCTGCTTGTTCGCGACGCTTTTGGAGGAGGTGATGCGCCCTTCCCGGTCGTAGGCGATGTCCATGACCGTGGTCACGACGTTGAGGCCGTTTTGGGTGGTGTGATCCACGTAACCGATGACCTGCCCGAAGGAGTTGTACGCCATGCCGTCCCGTTGCAGGGTTTGGAAGAGGTCGAGGTCCAGCCCGATTTTGTGGAGATCGGAAATGGTTTTGACCAGTTGACCCAACAGGTTGTAGTTGATGTCGTGAACGTGGCTCAGCGATTGAACGGCGCCTTCCTTGTTCGTGGACGTTCCTTCCCAATATTCGGCCGCGAGCCCGACGTTGTTGTAGGTGGTGCGGGCGCGAACGGCGTGGGACGCTTCGTCGACGAGATTGGACGCCCCGGGCAGATTGGAGGCGGCGGTCGAGGACACCCCGCGGGTTTGGGACACGCTGGCGTAGCCCTTTTGTTGCCCCTCGGTCGTGTAGGCGATGCCGGACATGCGGGTCGTGGACACCAATTGGTCGGTGGCCTTAACCGCGCCGGACCGAAGGTCGGATTTTTCGGAGGCGGAGAGGGAATTCCAGGCCCGATTTTGCCCGCCGAGGTTCAGGGTTTCGCTTTGAAAACGGACCTCGTCGTAACCGGTGGACCGGTCGAAGCGATCGTAGGCAAAGGCGTCCAGGACGATGGTCTGAACGACGTCCAAGGCGTGCCCTTGGTTGTCCCGGCCGGTTTGGGTGGACGTTTGATAAACGCCGATTTGCCGTTTGAGGGCGTCGTACGTCACGTCCGCGCGCGTCGCGGTCACCAAATCCGGTGTGGCGTCGCTGCGGGAGGTGTCGCGGTAGGACGCGATCAGGGACCGGTTGTCGTAAACGATGTTGTCGCGGGTCAAATGGGTGTCGGCTTGTCCCGCGCGGGTGTTGTCTTCCGTGTAACCGGTCACGCGGTCGTGCTGGTCGAAGCCCAAGGCGGTCCAATTTTGCGTGTAGGCAACGCCGTTGTCTGTGCCCGAACGATGGTAAGAGGCCAGCGCTCCGTAGTTGCTGTACGTCATTCGCGACTGGTCGTAAGTGTTCGAAGTATTCAGGTCCCAGACGACGGTGGCGTTCTCCAGACGGAAGGTTTCCCCGTTCAGCGTGGTTTGTCCGCTGGCCAGGAGGCGGACGCGGTCGGCCGAGGAAAGGTCGTTCCAACGGATCGTCTCCCCTTCGGACCCCGGGGCCATCAAATTCAATTCGTCGATGCCTTTTTTCTCTTTTTCAGCGCCCACCACGAAGGTCAGGTTCGTGAGCCAAAGGAGCCGCTCTTCGGGCTTGAGGGCCAAATCGTCCCAGTTCGACGGGAGGGTCAGGGTTTCGACGCTGAACCCTTGCTGGCCGTCCGCCTGGTGGAAGGAGACCAAATCCCCCAGCGTGTTGTAGAGCCCGCCCGAAAAATCATTGGTGACGCTCAGGTTGAAAGAGCCGTCGGGGTTGGTCGTGACGGCCAACTGATGGTATTGAACCGATTGTCCCAAGGCGTTGTAGAGTCCGCCGGTCATGTCGGTCGATTTGTTGGATTCCCGAACCAGGGCGCCGTTGACGTCAAAAATCGACGTGTAGGCTTCTTCGTGGCGCTGATCCACGTGGCCGGTGCTGTCGAAAAGGATGGGTTTTTGCGTGGAAAGCGTTTCGGTGCGGACGCCGGCGGCATCGGTGGCCACGGTGTTTTCGACCACTTCCGCCGCGAGGCCCGCGTCGTTGTATCCGGTCGCCCGCCGGTCCGTCACGGTTACGGTGGCGAGGGGGTCGGTCACGGTTTGTTTGAAAGTGGCGTTCCTTCCGGCGGCGTCGTAGGTGATGTCCTCTTGGACTTTGTGGGTGACGTTGCCCCGATCGTCCGTCGTCGTTTCATCGAAAGACGCCAAAAGGCCGCGGTCGTCGTTTTCCCCGGCCCAGGTCGTGACGCCGACGTGGCCCAGCTTGTCCGTGAGCCGCTGCACATACCCGATGGTCCGGTTTTGATCGTCGAATTGGATCCCGTCCCGGGCGGTCGAGGTGTGAATGTCCAAGGCGCCGTTGTCGGCGTATTGGTGGGATTGTTCGACAAAGGAACTCAGTCGGCCGAAGGCGTCAAAGGTGCCGGTCCAGTCCGTGGCTTGCTTCAGCGCCGGGTTGTCGGTGGCGGACGCGTCCTGGTGGTACCCGATCAAGTTCCCGAAAGCGTCGTAGGCGAGATCGGATTTCTTCTGGGTCGAAGTGACGTCAAAAGGCGCGCTGTTGCCCGACGCAAACCGCCGGCGCACTTCCAGAACGCCGGTGGCCAGACCCGCGCCGTTGAACCCGTCCGCGGACCAATCCAAAATCTCTGTGATTTTGTCGGCGTTGGTGATGATGGCGTCGGTGTAGGCTTGGGCCTGGCCGGGCAGGCTGTAGCGGATGTTCGAGCGCGTGGTTTCCACCCGGTGGGTGCCGGCGGGGTTGGTTTCAACGCGGACTTCTTCGGACGCCGTGACTTGGTTGTTGGCGTTCAAGTCCGTCGCCTTCCAGTCGGTGACCAGGGTGACGCTGGGCTTGTCGCTGGATTTCTTGGTTTCCCGGGAAGCCACCAAGCGCCCGCGCGTGTCGTAAAAAAGTCCCGTTTTGCTTGAAACGGTCGAAAGGCTGAACCCCGTCACCAGCGCGCCCGTCAAGACGTCGGTGCCCGCCTCCGCCGATTGGAGAGTTTCGATCGATTCGGCGGCCACGCGGCCGAACCCGTTGTAGCTCCCCACGGTGTACAAACGATCGGTGGTGACGCCTTGGGCATTGACGCCGACGGTGTGTTCCGTGGCCAGCCGGCTGGCCGCGTCGTAAGAAATATTTCGGTCGGTCTCCACCGTGGACGTCAAATCGCCGGTTTGGGTCTTGGTTTCGTGGTTGGCGATCATCTGTCCGAACCGGTTGTATTCGATGTTTTGAACGTGGGTGGTTTCGGTGATTCCCGGGGTGAGGTTGTCCCGAACGGTGTCGGTGTAGTTGATGGCCTGGGCGAGGGCGTTGTAGGCCACATTGCGGTGTTCGTTGGAGCGCGTGTGGTCCAGGTTCGTCGACAATTCCCGGGTGGCGTCGTTGTAGTCGGTGGTGAGACCCCGGCCGTTGTAGGCGATGCCGGTGCGGGAGGTCAAGGTGACCATTTCGTCCGCGATCAAGGCGCCCGATTGAAGGGCCGCGCGTTGCGCGTTGGACATCCCGCTCCAGGCTGTTTCGACCCCGTTGATTTTAACGGTGTCGCCGTCGAAACTCAATTCCCGGGAGGAGGTCAGCTGACCAACGTCGTTAAAGGCCCGTCCGGATTGAATCACCGTGGTCCATTTGTCCAGGGCCATCGGTTGGAAATCCCCGTTAATGTCCGGGGTGGTTGTTTGCCCCAGTTCGTGTCGAAGGGAGACGGAGGCGACTTCGCGGCCCAAAAGGTCAAAATCGGTCGATTGGCGGTCGGTCGTGGTGGTCGCGTCCGGTTGGGAGGAATCCCACTGGGTTTCCCGGAAAGTGCGGGTCAAACCCTGATCGTCGACTTCGACGGCCGATCGGCGGGTGGTTTTGGTGACGTCGTAAGTCCCGGCGGTCGTGCGGCCCGACGTTTCCACCGATTCCACGGAATCGGTGACGTTGCCGCGGCTGTCGTACAGCGCGGCCGACCAGTCGGTCTGGCCGGTGAGTTCCGGGGCGTCGGAGCGGTTGGCCGACTCGGTGTAGTGGCGAACGTGGCCCAGGTCGTCGTAGGAAACGTTGTCCCGGGAGGTGACGGTCACGATGCCGAGGACCCCTCCCGCCAAATGTTCCGTTCGGGTTTCGGTGAATCCCGCGGAACGGCCCAGGGGGTCGTAGCGGCCGTCCCAGGTCAGGGCGGTGGTGAGCTCGGGCGATTCCAGGCGCGATTCATCCCCTGTATAGGAGAGAAGTTGGCCCATGGGGTGAAAAACCATGTGGTCCCGGTGCAGGAGACTTCCCCCGGCCGGGCGGCCCAGGCCGTCGGTCAACGTGGTCTTTTCGGTGTATCCGGTCAACGCCCCGAGGGCGTCAAAGGTGGCCCCCGAACGTTCCGTGGTGGTCACGCTGTCCAACGTGGCGGCGGAAGAATCGATGACGGCGCGGCCTTTGGCGTCGCGCCCCACGGCGGTTTGAGAGACGCGCCGGGTCGTTTGATTGAAGGTCGCCACGCGGCCGAATTCGTCGTAGGTGGCGCCGCCAAAAGTCGTCACTTGAAGGAGGCCGGGGGTGGCGGTGCTGTCGGATTCCTCGCTGTAGGACACCAGAGAAACGCCGTCCCGGGTGTATTTCATTCCGTAGGTGCTCGTCTTTTCGATCACGTCCAGCCGCTGGGCCACCCCGTTGACCGTGGTTTCGCCCAATTTGTGCGTCACTTGGTTCGAAGCGGAGACCAAGCCCAGGACGTTGTATTGGCCGTGCCAATCCTGGGTGTCGATGACCGTGGTTCCCAACCGCGCGACCACTTCGTGGTAAACGGTCACGTCCGAAAGCGCGTTGTATCCGATGTTCGAGCGGTCCACCGTCGAGCCCGAGTGGATCCCCTGGGCTTCGCTGGCGGTTTCCATGTGGTAGCTTTCCAGCCGGTTTTGCTGGTCGTAAACCATGCCCGTCCGGGAAAGATCGGTGTGGACGCCCAGCGCGTTCAACGACACTTCGTGACTGGCGATCATGTTGCTGTCCACGTTGTGGACAATTTTGTCCACCGTGCGTTCGGTCCAAGTCGACGGGCGCCCGTTTTGAATGGATTCTTCTTTAAAAGTCACGGGGCGGCCGAAACCGTCCAACACGGTTCCGGTGCGATGGGTTTTTGTTTCGGTGTCCAGCGCCTCGCCGTCCGCCTCCCCTTTGGTGCGGCGGGTTTCCAAAAAGTCGCCCTGGGGCGTTAAGTCGGAACGCGTCGTGGTCACGGTCAATTGCCGGAGCAGTTCCCCCGTGGCGTTGTCGCGACCCTCGATCGTTTGAACGGACGCCGTGTCCGTAATCCGTTTTTTGTTCATGATGATGCCCAGTTCAATGTCTTTGGGCGCTCGTCCGGTTTCCAACGCGTCGGGTTTGGCGGTGGTCACGGTGGTCAACGTCACGTCCGCCGGCTGACCATCGGTTTCGATGCCTTTGATGACCTTGACTTCGGTCCCGCCGTTGCGGTGCCACAGGGCGTCGTAGGTGATGCCGGTCACGGTGGTTTGAACCGTGAGATTCTCAAACGTGGTCGTTTCCTGGTAACCGCGCAAATCGCCTTTGTTGTAGCCGAAGTCGGGGCCCACGGAACTCCACACCCGGTTCGAAACGCGGCCGGCGGAATCAATGACCTTTTCGCTGTAGCCGATCATGTTGCGTTTCGAATCGTAGGTTCCGTTGGAGAATTGGCGCTCCCGGGTGAGGCCGTTTTCGGTCACCTTCTCGATGTAGGAAATCATGTTGTCATCGATGGTGTAATCCGCTTTGCGGAATTCCAGACGCTGTTGATGCCCGAAGGAATCGGTGGTCACCTGATCGTAATCCGTGGCGCGGTCGTATTGGTCGTAGCCGCCGTCCCAAACGATTTCGGAGGGTTTGCCCTGGAAATCAATGGCGGTTCGGTCGAAATGGGTCATGTTGGAATACTTGTTGTAGGTCATGTTGCGGTAAATGTCGGTTTGTTCGGTGCCGTCGCCGTTGAATGTTTTCTTGGTGTAGCCGGTCAAGAAGTGCGATTGGCGGCCCCAGTCGTCGGTGGTCCCATCGTCGATGCCGGTCCATTCCGGGTTTGTGGTGTAGGAATCGGCCGCCCATTCCACGTACGTGTCGATGCCTTTGGTGCGGGACAGTTCCTTATACGACAGCATGTTTTTGTGCCCGTCGTATTTGGCGCCGTACCACCAGCGGTCGGTTTGAACGCCGTTTTCGTCCACCGCTTTTTCGTTAAACCGAATCAGATTGTTGTTCCCGTCGTACGTCATGTCCCAGCGCGACAAGGTCTTTTTCTCCCCCGTGTGAGTCGTGGTGACTTCATCGAGGGTCTTCATCTTCTGGGTTTTCTGAACCATCGCCTTCGCGCCTTCGTGATAGGACATTTTGCGTTCCGTATAGGTCCGCATGCCCTTGGGATCGGTGCTTTCGATGTTCATCGAAATCAACAAGCCGGACCGGTTGTAGGTCATGTCCGTGGTGTTGGACACGATGGCCAGTCCGTGGGGGTTCCGGGCCTTGGCGTCCAGAATCCGATGGGCCCGCCCGTTGATCAAATAGCTTCGGGAATAGGTCCCATCGAAGTTTTTGTTCAGATCGAACTTGAATTCGGCGCCTTGCCCGAACAGATTTTTCATTTTGGTTCGAATGGCTTCGATCACTTCCTGAATGGACTTGGCCGCCAAATCCGCGGGGGTCAGGGCTTTTTCCAATTCGTTGATCTGTCCCAGGGCGCCCGGGCCCGTGGCGTAATCCGGCCGCCGGGCGTTTTCCAAGTCGCGGAAACCCGTGTTCAATTGATTTTGGCCGGCAATGTCGGCCCGGCCGTTTTGCGCGCCTTCCAGGCGCTTGAGCGTGTCCGGGGAAACGCCGGACTCCTCCTCGGGGTGCAACAGGCGCCGCCGGTCGCTCGACATGCTGTCGCGGAACAGGTAGGGGGCCTGTTTCGCTTTGCGGCCGAAGCGGGCGATCAAACGGGTCAAGAAGCCGGGGCGGGCGATGGCGCCTTGGGCGGACGGCCAGAGGGGGAGGCTGGTCGTTCCGGCGCAGAGCACCTGCGAGTGAAACATAACAATGGCCAACGCCAACGCCAACGCCCGACGGAGCGTTTCAAGGCGCGGCAGGAACTTTTCGACCGGCGGCGTGTGCGGAATGGGCGCAAACAAAGCGCGGCGGAACGGCGAGAGTTGGTCTTGCATGGATTTTCCCCCTAAGGAAAATGGCTTCATGACCCTTCTAATATAGTGTCCGGGCCTTAAGAAGGCCTTAAGTAGATGTAAACTAATCGGAAAATGAAGGTAAATGAAATGAAACTTAATGATGTTTTGATTGTAACAAGCTGTTTTACGTGGTTTTTTCGGCGTTTGGCCGTTGGTTTGGTCTAAAATCATGTTCTATATCATATGCAACACAATGGCCAGGCGAACGCAATCCCCGTTCCTTGGAAATTAAAAATAGTTGGATTTAAATTTCCCCTTGACAGGAATGGGAGTCTGTTATAGATTTAACAGGCCACGTCGGGAAACCGACGTATCGTATTCATCCTGCGTTTTTATTCTCGAGGAGGTTTCGACCGAATGGACAACAAGCCCCTGAAGTATATTCCCCTGGCGTTCAAAGCCCTGGCGTTGATTTCCGCGGCGTTGGGTTTGGTTTTTTTCGTCATTATTTTGATTGGTGGCGGCACGCCGGACGCTCCCCGGGTTACATCGATTCTCGCCTTGATCTTGGGCTTCTTTTACCTCTTGTTCTTCTGGACGATCGCGGAGGTTATCGGGCTTTTGATCAAGATCGAAGCCAACACGCGTCGCTAAACGGTTCCCTTCGGGAATCGGTGAATTTATGACCCGCCGGCAGGTGTGGTTGTTGAGCGTTGTTGCGCTCATAACAGCCCTCCTGGCCGGCGGGGTTTTTTATGCCAGTTTGAATGAGGAAAAGAAGCGTCGGTCCCTTAACGGCCCGGGACCTTTTCCAGGGTCGGTGGAAGATCGGGAGCGAACGTTGCGGGAGATCGAAGCTCTTCGGAAATTGAACAAGGATGGCAAATCCCCCCCGCCAGGGGTGGATCCGCGAATTCAGGAAGCCTTACAAACCGTGCGGGAAATCAACCGTCTCAATCAAGTCAACCAACAAAACCGCCAACGGTTGGAAAAACCGGTCCGAACGTCTCCCCCGGCGGTCAAACCCGTTAAAAAACCCGATTAAAACCCTATTCCGGCTGTGAAATTGCCGGAGCGCCCACCGACCTCGGCGTCTCGTTTTTGGCCGCTTCCACGCGAGCCATAAACCGTTCTTTAAAGGCTTCAATGTGGTAATAGAGGGCCGGAATCATAAAGAGCGTCAAAAAGGTGGACATGGTCGCGCCGCCGATGACCGTGAGAGACAGAGGCGCCCAAAGGGAAGCCGACTCGCTTCGGCTCATGGCCATGGGAATAAGATCCACGATGGTCGTGAGGGAGGTGTTCAGGATCGGCGAAAGCCGCAACCAGCTGGATTTGAGCACCGCCCTCAACAAGGGCGTCCCTTCCGCCCGGGATTGATTGATTTTTTCGACCAAAATGATCGCCGCGCTGACCGCAATCCCCCCCAACATAATCACGCCGATGTAAACGCTCATGGTGGCCGAAGTGTGGGTAATCCACAACAACGGAATGCTTCCGATGAGAGCCATGGGAATGGTGGCCATGATCATCACGGCCTGGAGGTAGGATTCGAACAAACTCGCCAAGACGATGAAGACGAGACCCACCATGATGAAAAAGGCGAAACGAAATTCTCTTTCGTTTTGAACCATGTCCACGTAGTCGCCGCCGATTTGAAAATAATATCCCGTCGGCGCCTCCAACCCCTTCATGGTCGACAACGTACGTTTTGCGGCGGTGCTCAACGGCAATTTGTCTCGGTTGGCGCTGACTTGAATGACGCGTTGCTTGTCTTTGCGCCAGACTTCGCTGGGGGTCAGGGCAAAATTGAATTCCGCCAGTTGGTCGATGGGAATCAAGGTGCCGTCGGGGCCCGTGAGAGTCAGGTAATGCACGTCTTCGAGCGTTTTTCGGAATTTTTCCTGGTCCCGGGCGATGATTTCGATTTCGGCGTTTTCCGTGTAAAAATACGTCGGGCGCAAGCCGCGGATCCGTGCGTGAAGATCTTCGGACACGTCTTTAATGGTTAATCCAAAAAGCGCCGCCCGCTCTTTGTCCACTTTGATTTGGACTTCCGGCTGGCCGGGTTTGTAGCGCAGTTTAATGTCCGTCAGGCCACGAACGCCCTGGAGCTTTTGCGCAATCCCCGAGGCCATGTCCCGAAGCGTGGTGTATTCCGGGCCGAAGGCGTCAATGAGGAATTCTTTCGAACTTTCCGGTTCCGAGAAGTAGACGAAACTATCGAATTGTTGGCCGATGTCCGCCACTTTCGGCCGGAGGTCCGTGATGATGTCCTGAATGGACCGGGAACGCTCCGCCCGCGGTCGAAGCGTGACATACACTTTGGACGACCATCCCTCCACCCGCGCCGCGGCGGTTTTGACCACCCCCGCAATTTCCGGCGTGTCGGAAAGAACTTTCTCCACTTCGCGCACGACTTGGTCGGAGATGTCCAATTTGGCTCCCGCGGGGAGCTCGATAAAAATGATGAATTCGTTTTGCTCCGTGGTTCCCATAAAATCTTTTTCGAGAACGAAGAGATACATCATCAGGGCTCCGGCCGTGGCAAGGGCCATGACGATGGAAATAATCTTTTGATGGCGGAGGCTCCAGCCGCACCAATGAACGTAGGTCCGCCGCGGCTGGGCGCGCAGTTTAAGCATTTCCAGGTGCACGGCCGGCCAAAGACGCTCGAACCAGAGAGATTGGAGCCGGGCCCACCGGCCCAAAGGCGGATTCCCCGGCGCCTTCGGGACGGGTTCGCCGGTCGGGAAAAACCGATTGTTCAAACGGAAGAAAAAGGCGGCGGTCCGATGGAAGAAGGCCGGGCAATCCGTCCAGAACCGGCGGAGTTTCTCTTGGGTTTCCGGAGCAAGGAACCCATGATGTTTGGGTAAAACAATCCGAGAGGCCAACAAGGGAATCAGCGTGACGGCCACCAGCAGCGACGCCGCCATTGAAAAAGCGATGGTGTAAGCCAATCCGGAATACAATATTTTTACTTGTTTGTTGATGAACACAATGGGGAGGAAGACGACGATCGTGGTGAGCGTTCCTCCCACCAAGGAAATGAAAAGTTCTTCGGTGGCTTTGATGGAATCTTCTTCCAGGTTGCGGGTTCCGTGCAAGGCGGCTTCGCGTTTCTTGTCCAGGATGTTTTCCAAAACGACCGTCGCGCTGTCCACCACGATGCCGATGCCCAACGCCAACGCCGACAAAGTCATCACGTTGAGCGAGAGGCCGGTGATCCACATGAACGCCAGCGTGATCAGCGCGGCGATGGGGGCGGACAGAAAAACCAGTAACGTGTGACGCCATTCTTTTAGGAAGTACCAGATCACGAGCAACGTGAGCAACATGCCGAAGGTCAGGTTGCCGGTGACGTTCTCCATGGCTTCCCGGATGAAAACGGACTGATCCGTGACGACTTGCAACTGGATGTCGGATCCCAACACATTGTCGCGAACGCGGTTGGCCACTTTCAAAACCCGTTCCGCCACCCGGATCGTGTTGGAATTGTTTTCCTTTTGCACATAAATCGAGACCGTCGGCTTTTTGTTCAATCGCGCGTAGCTTTGAGCCTCCAGATAGAAGTCTTTGACGTCGGCCACGTCTTCCAGTCGAATGGTGGAGCCCTGGGGGCTTCGAAGGATGACCAGTTTTCGAAGATCGTCCATGGTTTGGTATTGGCCCATGGTTCGGATAAAAAAGGAGCTTCGATCGTCCTCCCGTTTGCCCGTGAGGAGGTTGACGTTGTTTTTCCCGATCGTGTCAATGACCTGGCGGATGGAAAGGCGGTAGGCCTCCAAGCGCGATTGATCGAATTCGACCAGGATTTTCCGTTCCCGTCCGCCGCCCACTTCCACGTTGGCGACGCCGCTCACCCGCATCAATTGCGGTTTGATGTTGTTGTCGACCAATTCCCGCAGACGTTCGGGGCTGTATTTGTCGCTGGTCAACGCCAAAATAATAACGGGATAATCGTTTTCGGAATAGTGAGCGACGATGGGTTTTTCGATGTCTTTGGGCAGTTTGTTCTTGATTTTGGCCAGGCGCTCTTGAACTTCCAGGGCGGCGAAGCTCAGATCCGTGCCCGGTTCGTACGTCAGCGTGACCGTGGAACGGTCTTTCCGGGAAACCGACAAAAGATTCCGCAAATGCTGAACGCTGGAAACGGCGTCTTCGGTGATTTTGGTCACGAGGGTTTCAATGTCTTCGGGGGGCAACCCGCCGCGCACCCCGATGTAGATGGTCAGGGTGCCCGCGGTGGCGTTGGGCATGAGATCGACGGGAAGTTGGATCCAGGCAAAAACGCCCATCAAACAAACGCCGACAAAAAACATCAGCGTGGCGACCGGCCGTCGCACCGCGAAGCGCGGCAAACTCATGGAATCAGGGCTGGGCCGGCGGGGGTTCCGCGGCCGAGAGGGCGGCGTTTTCGGCGTCGGCGCGTCGCCGACGCCAATCTTCGATGAAGTAATAAATCAGCGGCAACACGAACAAGCTGAGCAAGACCGAAATCCCCAAGCCGCCGAAGGTCACCACGGCCATCGGGGAGGCCAACTCCGACCCTTCGGAAAGGCCCAAGGCCAACGGGAAGACGGCCAGCACCGTCGTCAGGGAAGACATTAAAACGGGGCGCAGACGCGTCGTACAACCGTCCACCACCGCGTCCCACAGGGTCGACCCTTCCCGACGTTTTTGATTCATAAAATCGATGAGAATAATCCCGTAGTTGACCACGCTGCCGACCAACAAAATCATGCCCAAAATGACCGGGGCGCTGATGGGGGTGCGTGTAAAAAACAAGCTCAAGGCCACGCCAACCACGGAAAAAGGCACCGTAATCATGATTATGAACGGGTTGCCGAAGGATTCAAATTCGGCGGCCATGATCATGTAGACCAGCAGGGTGGCGAAGACCATGGCCACCGCCAAGCCGCCAAACGATTCTTTAATGCGCTGGCTTTCACCGGACAGCACCACCTGGTAATCGGACAAGTTGTGATATTTTTCCAACAACGCCGTCACGTCTTGGATGACGTCGTTGGTCGATCTTTTCGCGACGTTGGCGGAAACGACGATGGATCGCTGCTGGTCCAGATGTTTTATTTCGCTGGGACCGCGGGCCGACACCAACGAGGCGATTTCACTGAGGGGAACCATGACGTTGCCGGGCGCCAGAACGGTGAGACGGCCGATGGAATCAATGTCGGCGCGGTCCTCGGGGCGCAGCCGAACGCGAACGTCGACTTCTTGGCCGGCTTCTTTGTAGGTGGTGGCGACGAACCCTTTGATCCCGATCAAAGCCGTCCGGGCGATCTCGGCCGTGTTGAGGTGGTAGGAGGCCGCTCGCAATTTGTCAATTTCAACGCGGGTCTCGGACGACGGCAAAGCCAAGCTCGTCTTGGCCCCGAACACGCCGGGGACCGCGGCCACTTCGCGCAAAATATCGTCGGCAATTTTGCGCAGGGTCGTCATGTCGGGCCCCTTGCATTCGATCACGATGGGGGCCGCCGTTTCAAAAGCGGACGCCAACAGGCTGTCCTGGAGGACGTATTGCACTTCGGCGCCCTGCAGATCCTGCTTCTCGAGAACGCCTTTGAGCGAGTCGATGTAGTCCTCGGTGGCCACCCGGCGGCGGTCCAGGTTGACGATCGATTGCGATTGGTGATCGCCCAAGGCATCGACGGCCTCCACGTTGTTCGATCCCACGCTCACCGTGACTTCCCGAAATCCCGAAAGGGATTTCATGACCGCCTCGACTTTTTCCGTCACTTCGTTTGTGATTTCCAGTCGGGTGCCCACCGGCATTTGGATTTTGAGAATGAACTGACCTTGGTCCACTTTGGGCATGAACACGCGGTCCTGAAATCCCAGCAATCCAAGGCTCAAGAGCGCGCCCACCGTTATGCCCGCCACCGTTTTGCTCGGATTCCGCAAAACCCATTCCAGCAATGTCCTGTAGCGGTCCATCAGCCGATGGTAGGCTTCGTCCGAAAATCCGCTGAGGAACCAACGAACGGCTTTCTGAATTCCCGCGGGCAAACGATCGACGAACGGTTTCTTTGCGGTCTCCGGCGTTTCGGGATCTCCCCCCTCCGGCAACGGAGCCCCGGAGGATCGGATTCCCAGAAGCGTTTTGATGAAAGCAAAGGAAACCGGGTGGGCCGTCAGCAAGGGGACCAGGGTGATGGAAATAAACACCGAGGCAAAGGAGGCGCACGTCACGATAAAAAACATGTCGCGAAAGACCAATTGAGCCACGCCTTTGGCAAAGAGCAACGGCAAAAGAACCGCCACGTTGGTCAAGGAGGACGTGACCATGGACGGGGCGACCTCGTCGGTTCCATCGATGGCGGCGTCGATGCGTCCCTTGCCCAGTTCCAATTGGTGGCGAGCGATGTTTTCAGCAACGACGATGGAGTTGTCGACCATGTTTCCGATGCCCAGCCCCAAACCGGCCAGGGAAAGCATGTTGATGGAAATCTTTTTGAAAAACATCCCCGTGAAGGTGATCAGGGTGGAAGCCGGAATGGCCAAGGCGACGATGGCCGCCACCGACCAGCTTTTGAGGAAAAAATACAACACGAAAAAAGCCAAAATGCCGCCGACAATGCCGTCCGTGGCCACGCCGCTGATGGCGTCTTCGATGAACCGGGATTCATCGTAAACCAATTCGACGTCGACGCCTTTCGGCTTGAGAATCGTCCGCAATTCCTCCGTGGCGATGCGCACGCGCTGGGCCGTCGTCAACGCGTTGGCGTCGGCTTGTTTTTGAATGGTGATCGAAATGTTTTCGTGCCCGTTGTAGCGGGAAAAGCTGGTGCGTTCCTTGAACGTGTCTTGCACCGACGACAAATCGCTCAGGTAGCTCAATCGGGCTTCCCGGGGATGGTTTTCACGATCGCGGCTGTTGCCGTAGCGATCCCGGTCTTCTTCCTCCTGGGGTCGTTCCACCTTAATGACCGTGCGGCCGATTTCCGAAATGTTCTTAAATTCCCCCATGGTCCGTACGAGGTATTCGTAGAATTTGCCTTGCACCGTTCCGGCGGGGTAGTTTAAATTGGCGTCCTTCAACGAATCCACGATGGACGCGAGGGAGATTCCCTGGGCTTCCATGCGCGGCCGGTCCACTTCCACCAGGATTTCCCTTTCTTGACCGCCGGAAATGGAGGCGGACGCCACCCCGGTGACTTTTTCCAATCGTTGTTTAATGACCTGCTTGGCGATTTCCGTCAATCGCGGGATCGGGAGGGACCCGCTGATGGAGTAAATCATCATCGGTTGGGCGAAGGGGTTGATGCGGTTGATGATGGGTTCTTCGGCTTCGCTCGGGAGGCGGTCTTTGATTTGGTCGATTTTTTCCCGGGCCGTCAAATGGGAGAATCCCATGTCGGTGCCCCAGTCGAATTCGAGCGTGACCAGGGAGACGCCCTCCTTGGAGAGCGACCGAACGCGTTTCAGGTTCGGAACGGTTCCGACGGATTCCTCAATGACCTTGGTGATCAGGTTTTCGATTTCTTCGGGGGCCGCGTTGCCGTAGCGGGTGATGACCAGGAGTTGCGGAAAGGAGATGGACGGAAACAGCTCGCGGGCCGTGAAGAACCACGAAATCACGCCCATGAGCGCGACGCCCATGTAGAACATCGTCCCGGTGACGGGACGACGGGCGACGAAACCGGCCATCGTCATGCGCGATCTCCTCTCCCGCGGGTCGGCGGCGGACTAACGAAATTCCGGAATGGACTCCAACGGCATGCCCACGGCGCGTTCCAAGCCGGCCAGGGACACTTGATAGAAGGACAACGCTTCCTGGTGGCTCGCAACGGCGTCCCCGTAGGCGCTTTCGGCCGCCAGCGACTGGGCGGGCTCAATCAGGTTCATGCGTTCTTTTTGACGGGCGATGTCCAATTCCTTCTCGCGGTAATCCAATTCCGCTTCCGCGCCTTTGATTTGAATCTTGCCTTTTTGGATGTTGTAGTAGGCCTCCCGAACGTCGATTTCCACGTTTCGGCGGGCCTGGTTTCGGTCGTTAAAGGCTTTTTGACGCTCGATCTTCGCTTGGAGGTAATCGCTTCCGGTGCGCAGGGCGTCCCAAAGACCGACACTGGCGGTGTTGGCGGCGATGTTCGTGGCGGTCGTTTCACCAAAATCGGGAACGGTGTGTTCCCGCGTGCGGGCGCCTTTCACCGTGCTGCCGCCGAAATAAAGGCTTCCTTGAATGCCGGCGTTCCAGCTGTAGCGCATTTCAAGGGGTTGGTCCTCGAACGCGCCCCCCGCGCGGCCGGAGAAAAACGTGCCATCCACCATCAGGAGTTTTTTGGACAAGGCCGATCGCGCGGCGAAATGCTGGGCCGCCGCGGTATACTCGGAAATGAGCAGTTCGGGTCGATGCGACAGTCCCAGTTGGATGAGGGACTCGGGCGGAACGCTCAATTCCAAGAGCGTGCGGGAATCTTTCGATTCTTTGGGTTCCGGAACCACCTCGGGGAGCGGGTCGCTCGTGTTCAAGAGGGCGCTCAATTTCAGCCGGGTGATTTCCAGCTCCTTCTCGTCGGAAAGAAGCCGGTAATAGGACTGGCTGTAGAGCGATTCGGCCCCCAGGGCGTCGGCTTGAGTGATCAACCCCAATTGTTTCTTCTTTCGGGACACTTCAATGATTTTTTCCGTTCGCTGATTGAGCTCGCGGCGCACCCGGAGCGAACGCTGGGCCTTGATCATATTGAAGTAGGCCCGTCGAATTTCGAAGGTGATGTCGCTCTTCGTTTTCGCCACGTTTTGTTGCGCCACGCGCTTTTGGTAGGTGGCTTGTCGAAGCGCGTAAACATTTTGACCGCTGTGGAAAAGGGGCATGCCCAATTCCAGTCCCAATTCTTTTCGCTTAAAGCCGACGTCGTCGTCGGGTTTGGTGGGATCTTGAACCATTTGGCCCGTCGAGAACGTGTATTTCCCCGTCACCGAAGGGAGCAGGTTGCGCATGGATTCAATGTGCCGCGCGGTGGCAAGCTTCAGTTCGTCTTGGGCGATCCGTAAGGGAGCGTGGTTGGCCAATCCCACTTCCATAAAATCCGAGAGGCCGGGATTGGGCGGAAGGGAGCGCAATCCTTTCTGCTTAACGGAAGGCGCGTTGCCGGTCAAAGGTTCGGGCGTCAAACCCGGCGGGGCGTCGGCCGCGGATTCCCCCCGTCGAAGTTCCACGGCCAGAAGCCAGTCTTTTTGGACGATGTTGGAGGTCGCGGCCTCTTTCAGATGAATGGTCACGAATTCCAGCAATTCCGGGTTCCCCCCCGCCAACGGCGTCCGATTGCCTTTGTAGGTGTACCGAATCTCGTCCACCAGGTCGCTGTAGGTTTTCTCGACGGGCGGCTTGCGCGACAGGGTCGGTTCCAGCATAAAGAGAACCACCGCCGACTCTTGCTTTGCCTCGCGGTATTTCAACGACCGAGCCGACTGTAAAATGACTTTCGAAAAGCGTCCCGTCGCCTGGACGGTCACCGATTCCAACGTGTTTTCCTGGCTGGGCTCATCGGCCCGAAGGCACGGGGTCGCCATGAATAGCGCGATCGTGAGTTTCGCCGCTTGGTGAATTTTCATTGTCCGCGAACCTCCTGCATGGTTTTAACCAGCGCTTGCTTCGCGCGCACGAAATCCGGGTCGACGCGCAGGGCCTCCTGCCATTTCTGGATCGCTTGGTTTTTCATTCCCTGGGCGTAGGCCGTCAAACCCTCTTTGTAGAGAAGGTCCAATTGTTCCTTTTGGCGCGTTTTCGTCTCCTTGAGCAACGCGTCGGCTTTGGAATCGGTCGGGTTGCGCGCCAAATACCGCTCCAGGGCTTCGATGGCTTCAACGAATCGGCTCTCCTTCAAATAGCTCACGGCGCGAACAAAATCGTCGGGCGCCCGGGGCCCTCCGGTGAACCCTCCCGGGGTGGGCCCGCTGCCGCCGGAGCGAATGCGGTCCATGTAATCCCGGGCCAGGGTGTTCGACGGGTCCAAACGCAGGACCTGATCCCAGAGCCGGACCGATTCCTTGAAATTACTGGAGGAGTAGGCATCGATGGCTTGGACTTGGAGGTTTTGAATTTGCTCCATTCGTTGGGCCTGCACCTCCTCTTCGGCCGACTTCAACGCCTTTTTGACGCCTTCTTTGGCCGCTTCGTTGTTGGGTTCCAGCGTCAAAATCTCTTCCCAGTTGGCTTTGGCTTCCGCGTAACGAGCGTCTTTGTAATTCGTTTTGGCCATTTCCGTTAAAACGCGCAGCCGCTCGTGGCGTTGCTCGTCGGCCAGATTGTGCTTGGCTTTTTCAACTTTGGCCACGAGATCCAGCCGGTCGGGATTAAAATCCAAAATGCGTTGCCAGTTGTCGGCGGCCTTGAACCAATCGCCATCCATATACGCCAAAACGCCCGTGGCGTAGTGGTAGTCGGAACTGTCCGGGCGGGCCTTGGCCATGGCCTTTTCGGCTTTGGATCGCAGTTTGACCTTGAGTTCCAGGGCGTCCGGGTGGTCCGGCACGCGGGAAAGGACGTCCCGAAGGCGTTCGTAGGCGTCAACCAGGTTCCCCTCCTTCAACCGATCCTCAACGTAGAAGATATTCCGCCGTTCCTGCTCTTTGACCTTTTGAAGCTGAGCGGCACGTTGACGCCGGGCGTTTTTGAGGCCCTTTTGGGCCGAACTGTTTTTGGGGTCCTGGGCGAGAACTTTTTCAAAGAGGTGAACGGAATCTTCGTAGCGCTCGTCGAAATACGCCTCGAGGGCGTCCTGCATCATTTCGACGGGGGAGGCGGCGGCGTTCAATTTCACGCCGCTCCAAGGCCCCGCGGTCAATGCCGCCAGGACGATCCAACGGAAATTAGACAAGGTGCGACACATGGTTGATCGATTCCGCCTTCCCGGAGATTCTCGCGGGTCGTTGAAGATCACAGAGACCCGCCGCCGATCTTCCGGCCACGGGTCCGCGGGACAGTCCTTAACAAGAATGTAACAACGGTTAAGTTTCCCTCATAAACCGTCTTTTGTCAACCCGCCGGATTTTACGGTTGCTTGGGGGCGTCCCGGCGCTGGGTCAGCCGTTCCACCAACCGTTTGGCTTCCAGGTTCTCGGAGTCCAGCTCCAAGGATTTTTGGGCCAGGAGGAGGGACTTCTCCAAATCCCCCGCCAGGAAGGAATCCAAGGCGTCCCGATAGATGCGTTGGGATTCCAACCGGTCTTTTTCATGTTGGCGGTCTTCCACGGAGGCATAAATCTTTCGAATGTCCGGATTGTCCGGGTCGTAGTGGAGGGCGCGCTTCAGTTGCGCACGGGCCTTCGGGAAATCGCCTTCCTGGGCGGCTTTCAGGCCGGCGTTGTAGGATTCTTTGGCGATCAAACTGCGGGAAATCCCCCGGTAGCGAATGGCCTCTTGATCCGTCGTGTCGATGGTCAGGATTTCCTCGAATTTGGACAAAGCGTCCTCGTATTGTTTTTGTTCAAAGAAAAGCATGGCGGCCTGGCGAATCGGGCGAATTCGTTCCAACCGTTGTTGCTCTTCCATGGCCTTGGCCTGCTTCTCCAGGAGAATTTCCACCCGGGCCAATTGCTCCCGGGCTTCGCTGTGTTCGGGATTGACCACGAGCACGCGTTGCAGGTATTCCTGGGATTGTTTGTAGTCTCCGGCCGCGAAAGAGCGCATGGCCGCTTCGTAAAAACTATCGACAATGCTTTTGAACCGTTCTTCAATGCGGTTCAAATAGGTTTTGGCGCCCATGTGATCGGCTTGCAGGGCCAAGATCGCCTCAAATTCGCGCTTGGCGTGGAGCAGATCATCGATTTGGAACAATTGTTCGCCGCGGGCATAGTGCTCGTCCACCTGGGCCTGAAGTTGCTGGCGCCGGGCCTCGGTTTCCATGGCCTTGAATTCGCTTTCAATGCGTTTGGTGAGCAGTTTAGACGCCCGGTGCCAGGGGGCGACATCCAATATTTGCGTCGCTTGCATGTAGGCGTCCACCAAAAGGCCTTGTCCGTATTTCGCCTCGGCCCGCATGTAGGCCGTTTGAATTTGGTCGGCGACTTTGCCTTCCCGGAAGGCCTTGCCGAATCGCACGCCCAGGCTCACCCGGTGGCTGTCGCCGAAGGGTCCGAAGGGGACGAAGGCGTAGTCCATGTGAAGGCGCTCGTTGCCGAGCCGGACGCCGTAGGTGAGTCCCGAATCCAAATCGTTGGAGCCGCGGTAGCCGACGCGGAAGGCCAAAATGTCCCAAATTCGGTAGTCGGTTCCCATGTTGATGTACAGGCTGCCGTCGGTGGGAAGCACCAGGTCCGTCGCCAACACCAGGTTGTCGCCGAACATGGGGTAGGCAAACCCGAGCTTCAATTGAAGCGGGAAATTGGACTTTTCGCCCCCCATGGAAAGCCCGGTGCCGAGGTTTTGAATGACGAACCCCGTGTTGAGCCCGTGGAACCAGCCGCCCCGGGTTTCATAAAGAAGGCCCAAGTCCGTCATGTAACCCAAGGCGGAGGTTTGGTCCAAGGTTTTGCGAAGAATTTTCAGATTGGCGCCGACCCGCATGCCCCGGAACCAGACCAACTGTTCCATGGATTTCCCCCACCCGAAAGTCAGCATCGTGTCGGAGGCCTGGACGGAGCCCGTCGGGATGTCCGAGGCGTCGAAGCCGGCGATGTCGTTGACCCGAAGGACCGACAGGCCGGCGCCGAACGTTCCTTTGGTTTCCGTCGGTCGCGCGTAATAAAACACGTCTTGGGACACGCCCTGGACGAAATTGTTGTGCATGAAGCCCACTTCGTTCAGGTAAAGGTACCCCAGCCCCGCCGGGTTCCAGTACAGGGACATCACGTCGTCCACGGCGGCGGTGTGCGCTTCGCCCATCGCGACGCCGCGGCCGCCCACGCCGAGTTTCAGGAAATTGGCCGTGCTCGAGCCCGAGGCCTTGGCCCAAAGGGACCCGGTCCCCAACAGGAGGGCGCCGAGGCCCGTTAGGACGTGTCGACGGTTCATCGGATCACCATCAGCTTCCCGATCCGCCGTTGCTGATCGTTTTCAATGACATAGAGGTAGACGTCGCTGGCCACGGGGTCCCCGCTCTCGTTGTTGACCGGATCCCACCGAACAAACCCGGCGCCGGAGTCATCGGTCAGCGTTTTAACCAACCGGCCGTCCAAAGTGAAAACTTTCACCGTCGCGATGCTCGAAAGGCCCGTGAAGGTGATCCCGGCCGGGTCCCGGGACGCTTTGTAAGGCACGGGGAAGGGGTGCGCGTTGGACAAGTCCAAGGACGGCGCCCCGATCAAGGCATACACCGAAAAATGCTGGAGCGGGATGGAAACCGTTTTGGCCACCGTGTCCACTTCTCCTTCGGGCAATTTGATCCAGGCGCCGGATTTCTCGTCCAGCCAGTGAATGGCCAAATCTTTCACCTTGACCGGGAATCTGGCTTCGGTTTCATCCACGATGCCGTTGTCGTTGACGTCGTTGTATAGGAACGTCAGAAGAACTTGGCCGTTGAACGGCGTTTTCATCGCCTGCTGATTCAGGTCGTAAAGTTCGAATTGTTTGATGGACAAAATCTTGCGGTAATCGCCGCCCTTGGTTTTTACGATCGTTTCGACGGCTTTCCTCACGGTTCCGGCCAGGCCCGGCGCCGCGCTGACGGTGCGCGCCGCGGGGTTGTCCGCAATGGCCGCGCCGGCGGGATTCGGCCCGAAGGCCCCGGGTTGGAACGACACGGTGGTGCCGTCTTGGCTTCGGGCAATGTTCACGACCGCGGGGTCCATGGCCGTGTTAAACAACACGTCGTAATTCACGTTCAAACGGTTCCCAGCGAGATCGCGGGTGAAGAAGCCGTCGATGTGAAGGACAAACCGACTGCCTGTGGGCCACTGGTTCCCGGGCAAGGACGGCGTGATCACCGCCGACGTGCCCGTGGGGAGCTCCACCCAAGCCACGGTGTAGGGAATCGTGGTTCCCAGGGGATTCCCCAAATGGTCCTGGGTTTGAACGATGCTCATGGCCTGATCTCCGCCCACGAAATTCATCAATTCGGAAAAAATCACCTGAACGGGGACCGTTGAATTGACGGCTTCGTACCGGGTGGGCGAGGAGGTCCAGACTTCCACGCCGGGGAAATCAAATCCAAGCAGGTCGGGCGGAACCTGGTCCTTCACGTAGTTGTATTGAAATTCGGAAGGCGTGGGGGTCCAGTTGCCGGCTTGGTCCAGAGCGGCCACTTTGAAATAAAAGGTGGATTCAAACACCAAGTCGAAATTGGCCACGTAAGTCGCCATGAAAACCCGATAACTGGCCGAAGAAGACGCCACAAAGAGGCTGGCGGACAAAAATTGAGGTTGCCCGGTGCTTAATTGAGGCATCACCACCGGGTTGCTTGAGAAACTCCAACTCCAACCTTCGATCGGGCTCCGGGGATTGGGTTTTCCCAGGAGGTCGGTTTTGGTCCAGAAAAACTCGGGCTTCTGGTGGCCGGTGGGGAGGCCGGGCAGGATTTCCGTGTGGTCCGGCGTGCCCGTGGCGTCCTGCCCAAATTCGGCCCGGATCGTCCCCGGGTCCGCGGGGGTGGTGTCGATGAAAAGCCGGAAAGGCGACGTGGAGATATAGGTGTTACCCGGATCGCCGAGGTCGGTGAGATCGCCAGCGATGTTGAAGTACCACAAGCCCTCCGTTTGAAAATCGAACATGTTCCATGCGCCGGCGTATAGAGGCGGTGGATTCATGTTTCGTGCGGGGAACCCCGACCCCGATTGTTCACCGTTCCATCCGGACCAGAATTGATAATAATCCGGATTCAGGGGGTTTAGCGCGTCCAGCACCGCAATGGGAAGGTCTTCCGAGGCCATTGCATTGAAGTGACCGGACCCCAGCGCCCTAAATTCCCCAACCCGTTGATTCGTGTAAATCGCCGTCCCATAACTGCTTGTCGCAAGAACAACCTCCGACGTTGGAAGGATGAATGTCACTTCCGGATATCCCGATTGCAGGGAGACCGCCAGAGGGATGCTCCAGCCTGTTTCGATGCCGTTACGGTTTCTCGCCTTTAAGAATAATTCGCGATCTATCCCGTCCACCGGAAGATTATCGGCTGTGAAGGTGTATGTCGATCCGCCCTGAGGTTTAGCCCACGCAGTGAGTTTTCGCCATACGGCGACCGCCGAGTCCGGAATGGCCATCCGCTCAATGGAGGGGATCGGGGCGTTTCGACGACCGTGTTGAAGTAATTCATTAAAACAGCGTCGGTCGAACGGAGAAGAATGGCGAAATCCGTGTATTCCGGATTATTCAGATTAAGGATTTTTAATTGAACTCGTGTGGCCGAAAGTGTTCGACTTGGCAGCACCGCCAAAGGCACATTGGCCAGCGTGGCGGTGGAATAAATGGCCGAAGGCGCGGACGGTTGAAAAAAGTTGCCGGGGAGTAGCTCTGTTTCCACACGGAAAGAATGGGTGGAGTTGGGAATGGTTTTATCGAAGGCCCCTCCGGAGGGGAAGGTATGGGTGTAACTTGTACCGCCCGTGGAAGCGATTGGAGCGCTGTCAACGTAAATTTTATAAGTGGAATCGGTGTTGTTTCCGTTGTGAGTCCAGTTGACGGTCACCGCTCCGGTGGACAAATCGCCAACAGTGAAATCAATCAGATCCGGGGGATTCGCAAAGGTGTAGCCATTGGTCGGGGCAGAAAATAAGGTTTGGCGACCCGCGTGGTCTGTGATGTACGCCCGGGCCTTGTATAAAGCCCCGGCTTGAAGTCCCCCCAACGTGGCAAACACGTTAGAAGTGGTCGAAGACGCCTGAACGTTTAAAAAGCTGACGTCGGTCGATAAGAAACATTCATAGGTATACAAACTGCCAACGGGGTTTTGTGCCCCTGTGAGGAAAAGAGCGGTTTGGAATGTCAACGTATCGGTGGACGCGCTATTAAAAGAAATTTGCGGCCTTCGCGCCCAAGTCACGGTTGATTGCACGGAAATATTCCCGTCGCCCCAACCACCGATGCCCTTGGTAATCAAGGTGAACACGTAGGTGGTGTTGGGTTGCAGGCCTTGAGTTTCAAAAGTGAAATTAGCGTCCTGAAAAACCGCGGGGCCAAGTTTATTCAAGAGGGGCGTTCCGATGGTTCCCTGCCACGCTTCGTATTGGGTCGGAGCCGCGTTGTGCACACCGGGGCGCAAAGAATCGTCGCCGGTCCACCCGACCTGCACGTTGCCGGTGGACACAACGATAAACTGGAGATTTTGTGGCGGGATGGGTTTGGTCACCGTGGAGGCGAAGACAGAGGCGCTGAGCTGGTTCCTTCCTGCATCAGCGTCCAGGACTTCCACTTTGGCGTAATACGTGTTGTTCGAAATGAGGGGTTGGAAGTTGTTGGTGGAGAAGAGCACTTCATAAACGCCCGGGCCCACAATCGCGGTGGAAGCGTTCAATGCGAAATCGGATGCGCTCGAAAGAACGACTTTAAACTGGGTATTCGCCGGCGTGTTGTTTCCGAGCCCCCATGTGAATTTGACCCGGCTTTCCGAATCCGTGGGCGTCAAGGTCGCCGGTTTGAAGGACACCGGGGGCACCGGGTCCGGTCGTGTGATGATGGTCGGGCCGGGGTTCGTCGTCGGTGATACCCAGCCCACGTGGTTAATGGCGGTGACCCTCGAATAGTACGTCGTGTTGCCGATCAAACTGCCGAGCGAGGTGGATTTGGAATCGTCGCTTGCAAGAAATGTCAGAACCGTAAAGGTTGAGACACCGCTGGCAAAGCTCGGCGTGGTCGCAAGCTCAATTTTATACGAGTGATTGTCCGGAACTCCCGTTTCGGAAACGTCGTAAGTCGCGCTCGCGATAAACACATTGCTTGACGCCACGGCGACGGACGGGAACGACACTCCCGTCATGGCCGAGGAAACCGGTGTAGTTCCGATGACCAGGGCTCCCGAAAAGTTGTAGGTAATTACACGGAAGTAGTAGGTCGTGTTCTCGGTTAAGGACGAGAAAAGCTGGGACGAGATAAAGTTTTTGGGGCCTGGGGTGAAGGACCCGAAATCAGAGGTCAAGGAGTACTGGGCCTGATATTTGTTGTCAACGTCTCCGGTCCAAGACAACGAAATGCTCGTCGGAGTAATATTGGAGGCGACGATGGGATCCAACACGGCGGATCCGTTCGTGAAGTCGTAGTTGTAAACACTGCTATAAGGCGACCAATTGCTGACGGCCGGATTTCGGGCCTGGACACGAATGTATTGCGTCAGGAGCCTGTTTCGAACATCGTTGATCAGAAACACGATGTTCCCCGCGCTGGACGATGTCGTGTTGGTCTTGAAAGTGTGCGCGCCGGTGGGCGGGAAAGTGGGATTTTCGGATATTGCAACCTCGTAGAAAATGGACTTTCCAAGCGGGTTGGACCCATTAAAGGTGACCGTCACTTTCTCCGTGGCATTGCTCCCAGTGGCCGTCACGATGGTCGGCCGAGGACAAAGGGTGTACGTTGAAAAACTCACTAGCAGGGACCCGTTCCGAGGGGTTCCCGCCGTTTGCTGCGTGTCGTAGGACACGATTCCAACAAAATATTGGGAATCGTATTCAAGTCCATTCAGGGGTTCGGGAGGGTGAACGTTTCCCGGAGCAAAAAAATTGGTCAATATCCCGTGGGAGGTGGCGTTGCCGAAGTCGACAAAGGAACTCATGGAGGCGACCGTGGACGAAAAACGAATTTGATAAGCGGACACGTCCTCGTTGTAATGAACCCCGCCGGCGGGGGCCACCCAATTGGCCGTCAAGGAAAACGAGCTGACGTTGGAGACGCTGAAGCCGACGGGGCTCTGCGGAAAATAGAGCGCCGTGTGCTGGCCGGACTGATGGCGATCAGTTCCCGAGTCTTGATACGGCAAGACGGGGGCAATGGTCTCCATCGCCCCGGTCAATTCATCGGAATCCGCCCCTTCCAAAACGACGGCGCCGCCGCCCCCCCCCACCCCCTCGAAGGTATTGGGTTCCGTCCGAAGAGGGAGAATCAAACGCACGGGCCGAAAGAGGTAAAACGGCCAACAGAGCCATGCTCAGCAGGGCACCCCGCCAAGCCGGCCACTGTTCGTTCCGGGACCGTTTGTCCAACTCGTTCGGAAGCATTTAACTCCTCAGACTAGCGTCTTCTCCAAAATCCAAAAAGACCGACGTCGTCGACCAGTCAAGTCTTCGTCAATTGAATACAACGACCGTGTAGGTCAGGGAGCCGATTGTGTGCGACGACGAGTCGGTGTTCAGGAACACAAATCGGATCGTGCTTGAATCAAGCACGTAGGCGCTGATGACGATGTGCGGGTCAAAGGTCGTCGGATTGACACCGAGGAACACCGGGTCCCCGGCACTGAACGGAGTCCCGGCCACGCTCTTATCAACGGTGGAAGTGGCGTTCGAGCTGAGATTGCCGGGCCACGCATCAAAGGTGAAGGCGGCTTTGTAAATTTGCTGGATGGCGTTGCCTCCGGACCCCACCGTCAGATTCCCGGCAATCCTCGCGTCGCCCGCCACCGTGACGCTGCTGGCCGCGGGAAATGTGAAGCTCGACCCGGTGGCAAAGACCCCGCCCGCCATTTGAGAAGCCGTGAGGCTCGTCAGGGCCGAACCGTTCCCGGCGGGGTAGGTGGTGGCGCCGCCTGGAAACTTCACGAGTTGCCCAACGCCGTTGAAGCTGTTCCCCATTTTGGTGATGGAAGAACCGTCCACCGCGCTGTTCGGGACCAGCCCGGTCGCGCCCAACCGCAGCAAGTTGTTGCTGCCGTTGAAACTGTTCCCCATTTTGGTGATGGAAGAACCGTCCACCGCGCTGTTCGGAACCAGCCCGGTCGCGCTCAATTGGAGCAGATTGTTGTTGCCGTTGAAACTGTTCCCCATTTTGGTGATGGAAGAACCGTCCACCGCGCTGTTCGGGACCAGCCCGGTAGCGCCCAACTGGAGCAGATTGTTGCCCGTTGAAACTGTTCCCCATTTTGGTGATGGAAGAACCGTCCACCGCGCTGTTCGGGACCAGCCCGGTAGCGCCCAACTGGAGCAGATTGTTGTTGCCGTTGAAACTGTTCCCCATTTTGGTGATGGAAGAGCCGTCCACCACGTTGTTGGGGATCAAGCCCGTGCCTCCCAACTGCAGCAAACCGTTGCTGGTGTTTACGACACTCCCCAGCTTGGTGACCGAAGAGCTGTCCACCAAGCTGTTGGGGATCAGCCCCGTGGCGCCCAACTGCAAGAGGTTGTTGTTCCCATTGAAGGCATTCCCCATTTTGGTAACGCTCGAGGAGTCGATTCGCGCGCTGGGGATGGTCCCGGCGTTCAAATTGCCCGCGTCCTGGTAGAAAGACCCCGACTGCCCGTCCAACAAGTCAGCGTTCAAGTTTGGGACGAGGCCGCTGTTGGTCACGGCGAAGGGCGATCCCACGGCCGAGAAACTCGGCGCGGCCGAGAACGTTTTCGCGGCGGTGAACGTTTGAACCGTGCCCAGCGTGCCGTAGCGGATGTCCACATCGGCCGTGTTCATATCGATCAGCGCCACCTCGCCGTTCGCAATCTTATTGGTGTCCACGGCGTTGTTCGCGATTCCCGTCGCGTTCACGTTGGTGATGGCGCTGCCGTCGCCGGCGGGGTAGTTGGTCGTGCCGGCCCCAAATTTAACGAGTTCTCCATTGCCGTTGAACGAGTTCCCCATTTTCGTGACGCTGGACCCGTCCACCCTGGCATTGGGCAGGGTGCCGGCGGTGAGATTGGTTGCGCTTTGATAGAAAGACCCCGTCTGCCCGTCCAACAAGTCCGCGTTCAGGTTTGCGACGAGGCCGGTGTTGGTCACGGCGAAGGGCGATCCCGCGGCTGAGAAGCTCGGCGCCGCGGAAAATGTTTTCGCCGCGGTGAACGTCTGCACCGTGCCCAGCGTGCCATAGCGGGTGTCCACGTCGGCCGTGTTCATATCGATCAACGCCACTTCACCATTTTTAATTTCCGCCGTTCGCACGCTATCGGCGGCGATGGAAAGGGCAAAAGCCGTCGCAACGAGCTTTTGGCGGCGTGGGCTGTTAAAAGTTTTGCCGTTCACCTTGACTTCCAGGTACACGGTGGCGTTGTTTTGGATGGAGGAAAGAGGCGGCGTGAAGTCGGCGCTGAAAACGCCATTGACCACGGGAACCGCCGGGAGGCTGATATCGGCGCCAATTTGACTTCCCCCCGTGTCCGCGTCCCAAAGCGAAAAAACGACCGGAACGGTGCCGTCGGGGATGGGCACGCCGGCGCTGCTGGTGACCTTCCCCTGGTAGTGCAATTCGCCGGGCGACGCGGCGAACGCCTCCCTGGCCAGACCGACGGCAAACGCCGCGGCGAGAAGTGTGCGGAAAAAATTTTCGATGGTCATCTTCATGGGAAACTCCTCTTGGGTCCTTTTAATTTCCGTCGTCGCTCGGTGACGAAAAAAAATGGGGGTTCTTCAACTCAAATACTTGCAACATTGTAGCCAAATTCGATAGAAATGATTTGCGGGACATAACGAACTAAGCTTAGTCCCATATTTACATGAATTCAATGGCCGAAACCAATTAAATTAACAAGGGAAGTTAAGTTAAAACGCGACGGTTTCCCCCGTCGAAAAGCGGCAAAACCTGTAAACCATGCAGCGTCACAAAAAACCGTTTCCTTCGTACCTCATGCTACCCGTATTGCCCGAGGCCGGATCCCACAATTTTTCTCCGGCTGAGGATAACCCCTGGATTCCGGCTAAAAGCATGCCGGAATGACGGGCATAAGGATTTACTGCCAGCCTAGTCCTTCAGCTTTCGTTCCCACCCCGCCGCCAGGGGCCTGTCCAAGGCCTCGGTCCAATCAATGGTTTCCCGGTTCCCCCTCAGGAATTCCAGCCAACCCGCGGGACTGGAAGCGGAGGCGTTCAGCCACCGGTCAAAATGACTCTCGCCCAGGAAGACCGGGGTCCGGTCGTGGCCCATTTGGGCGATGTGGGGCACGGGATCGTCGGTGAGAACGGCGAAAGATCGCACCACCTCGCCGCTCTCCTTGGACACCCACTCGTCCCAGAGGCCGGCGGCGGCGAAAACGCCTCCCGTTCGGGGAAGAAACCCCACCATGTTCCCGGCCAGGGGCCCCGTGTAGAGCGGTTCGATGAATTGGGTCATGGGCACCAGGCAATGGCGCCGGGCGAAGGGCTCCCGCCAGGTGGGTTTCTCAAAGATCGCCGTCGGTCGATGGGTTTTGGGGTCCTCGGAGAAAAGCCGGGCGTTGTGGGTGGCGAATTTCACCCGACGGTCCTTGCTCCAGGCCGGGAGGAGGCCGAATTCCATGTCGGTCAAGACGCGCTCGTCCCCCTCCCGAAGGACCACCGGCGCCGGCCGGTGCGGCAAAATCCGCCCCCGGGGTTCCGACGCCTTTCGAAGCAGGGCCTTGAACAGCCGAGCCAATTCTTTCCCGGTCTTGTCAACGATGTACTGGGCGCACATGGGGAGGCATTGGCTCCTTGGACTGTCCTGACGACGGAAGGATAGCCCGTTCCCGGGGGGCCGTCAAGGACGGGACCGGTCTTTCCGCGGACACAGCGTGGACGGGCCGGTTCGACGAAAAACAGCGTGCTGTGATTTTTTGACGGGCCGAGCGGGGGGTCTCTCTCGCCCCCCGCAACGCCCTCCTTGCCGCCCGGGCGCCCTCCCGTGGCGCGGTTGTTTTCGAGGGAGTGGAAAGTCCCTCGCCCAAGAGACGCTGACTGTCCATGGCGACGTCGAACGGCCGCTTGATTTGCATGCTATACATATGTATAGTATTAAAAATCGAGGGCCCCATGGTCGCCACGCTTCAACTCTCACAGTATTTGGACTTGCCGAACCCCGTTCCCGGCTGCAACCCGGGGATCCACATTCTGCGGGGCCCGCGTATTCTCCCCGCCTGGACTCTTCACGAGCTCTCCCCCCACCTGGCTCGGGGAGCCCGGGTGGCCTGGATCGACGCGGGAAACCGTTTTGACGCCTACGGCCTGGCCAAGGCGGCTCTGTCGCTGGGGGTGGATCCGCGGCGAATCCTGGAGAGGGTTCAATTGGCCCGGCCCTTCAACGCCTTTCAATTGGTCACCATGTTGGCCCGGAAGATCCAGCCTCTTGGGTTGCCGGTGGTGCTCTCGGACGCCCTGGGGCTCTTTAACGACGATGAACTGCCCCTGGAAGAAGCCCGACGGGCATTCCAATCCTTTCTGGAGTGTCTGCCCGGAACGGGGCTGCCCCTCCTGTGCCTCCTGCCCGAACACCGCGTTCCCCAAGGCCGTGATTTTTTCACCGCGGAATTCCTGACGCGGGGCAAAGACGTGCTGACGCTGGAACCCGCCGCCGAGGGGTTTCGGATCGCGCGAAGGGACCTCTGATGGGCCGAACGCTCCCCACCCAGGTTCAGGCCCAGAAAGACGAGCGGGAGGAGTGGAAGCTCTTCCGCCGGGCCCTTCGCAAGGAGGATCAGGAGGCCTTCGACGCCCTATGGCGCCTGGCCCGTTACCACGCAGCCCCCGTGGCCATGGGAAGTCAGGCCGTGCCCCTCTTCGGCATCCTGATGGCCATGCTGGTGGGCTTGACCCGGCGGGTCATGGATCTGGAAGCCCGGCTTCCCGGACCGCCCCCCCATGAGCCGCCTCCCCGGCTGGATCTTTGACGCCTACCCCGAAGGGACCGGCGTGCGCCTCTGGGTCATCACGCCCGAGGGGCGGCACGCGTCTTTTTTCGACGACTGGCGGCCGACCTTCTGCGTGGACGGCGACCCCGGGAGCGTCGACACCGCCCGTCGGGTTCTAACCAAGGCGGGCGTTCCCCTCGAGACGGTTTGGCGGGAAAAGACCGACCTCTACACCGAGCGGACGCGCCGGGTGATGGAGGCCCGGGTGCCGGCCGGCGTCCACGGCCGCGTGGTCAAAACCCTACGGAACCTTCGGGTGCCCCTTTTCAACGCCGACATTCCCCCCATCCAGCACTACCACTACGAACGGGGCCATTTTCCCCTGGCCCGGGGCGAGTTTGAAGCGACGGGCGACCGCCTGGTGAATTTTCATCTGCGGGACGACCCCTGGGCCGTGGATTACGCTCTCCCGCCCCTCACCACCCTGCACCTGAGCCTCGCGGGCTCCGAGGTGGCGGGCGCCCTGGACCCCAACCATCGCGCCCTGGGGAGCCTCCGGCTCCTTTACGAGAGCAACGCCTACGAGCTGGAGGGCTCCACCGAGGACCAATTCGAATCCCTGGAGCGGCGCCTCAGGGAGTGGGACCCCGACGTGATCACCTCCGACTGGGGCGACAGCTTTTTGCTGCCCCGGCTGATCGAGCAATCGGCCGGACGCGGACGCCCGCTTCCCTTTTCCCGGGACCCCCGGCGGACCCACGCCGGGCGC
Organism: Elusimicrobiota bacterium; assembly: GCA_016722575.1. Classification (NCBI taxonomy): domain Bacteria; kingdom Pseudomonadati; phylum Elusimicrobiota; species Elusimicrobiota bacterium. The sequence goes on from JADKIY010000002.1 coordinate 63,988, forward strand.
GGGTCCCGGAGTTTCATGACCTACGGCCGCACCGTTTATCAAACGGGGTCCGTGACGCTGTTCGGCCGCTGCCATTTCGATCTAAAGAACAGCTTTTATTTCAAGGAATGCGGATTCGACGGCCTTTTTGAAATCGCGCGCATCGCCAAAATCCCCCTTCAGCGGGCCGCCCGGAGCACCATCGGCACCTCCCTCTCCTCCATGCAACTGCACCGGGCCCACGAACGGAATCTCCTGATCCCCATCGAAAAACAGCAGGCCGAGGACTTCCGCCCCGCCACGGAACTGGTGGTGGCGGACAAGGGCGGGCTGGTCTACGAAGCCCCGGCGGGGTGGTACGACCACGTGGTGGAATACGATTTCGTCTCCATGTACCCGACCCTGATGGTTCAACACAACATCTCCCCCGAAACCGTCAACTGCGCGTGCTGTGCGGGAACCGAGAGTTCCGGCGCTCCGGAACCATTGAAACCGGATCGACCCGCCGCCGCGCCCGTGGATCGTCCGGAATGGGGCGGCGCCGTTCCGGAAATCGGCCACCACCTGTGCCGTCGGCGACGCGGCCTCGTGCCGGAAGTCCTGGCGCCCATCCTGGAAAAACGTTCCCGCTACAAAGTTCTGGCCAAAAGCGATTCTCCGAATCGTCGGATTTACAAAAACCGGGCCAACGCCCACAAATGGGTGCTGGTCTGTTGTTTCGGTTACCTGGGGTTCAAGAACGCGCGGTTCGGGAAGATCGAGTCCCACGAATGCGTCACGGCCTGGGGGCGGGAGATCCTCCTGCGGGCCAAGGAATCCGTGGAGCGGCGCGGGTATCGGGTGCTTCACGGCATCGTGGACTCGCTCTGGATCGTCGGTCATCCCGGCATGGATTACGAGGCCCTCCGCCGGGACATCGAACGGGAATCCCAGTGCCCGGTGGGGTTGGAAGGGGTCTATAAATGGATCCGCTTTTGCCCCTCCAAAACGGACCCGCTCGCGGGCGTGCCCGCCCGGTATTTCGGGGCGTTCACCAACGGCGAGTTGAAAGTCCGCGGCCTGGCCCTGCGCCGGCGGGACACGCCGGGCCTGCTGAAGGAGATGCAGGAGGGCTTGCTTCAGCGTTTGGCCCGGGCCTCCAACGTTGAGGAATGCCGCGGGAGCCTGCCGGCCCTGCGGGAAACGGCCGACGAATATCGCTACCGCCTGAAAGAGGGCCGGGTCACCCCGCCGGAGCTGGCCGTGACGTTCCACCTGTCCAAAGACCCCGCCCACTACGTGCACGACACGCTGTCCACCCTCGCGGCCAAGCAACTGGCGGCCTCGGGCGTCCCCCTGCACGCCGGGGAATCCGTGAAATACGTCATCCGCGCGGCCGGGGATCGCCTAAAAGAGGGCCGTTCGGTCCCCTTGGCCTTTCTCCACGAGGGGTTCGACTACGACGTGCAAAAATACGTGGAGAAATTGGCGGAGGCGGCGGAGGAAATCCTGGGCGGTCTGGACCCGGGCGGAGCGCCCTGGGGAAAAACAGAGGAGGCCGCCCCGGCAAAGAAATCGTTTCCCGGAGGCCGGCGAAAATGTAAATTACCCGTCGCCGAGCTTTTCACCCTTAAAAATGAAACGGAAAGGAACGTGCCATGATCACCACCGCATCGGGATTGCAATACGAGGACACCGTGACCGGGACGGGAGCCGTCGCCCAGTCCGGCAAGCGCGTCGTCGTTCATTACACCGGATGGCTCTACGCCAACGGAAAAAAAGGCGCCAAATTCGATTCCAGCAAGGACCGCAACGACCCCTTTGATTTCAACCTGGGCGCCGGCGAAGTGATCCGCGGCTGGGACGAAGGGGTGGCGGGCATGAAGGTGGGCGGGAAGCGGACGCTCGTCATTCCCGCGGCCTTGGGCTACGGCTCGCGCGGGGCCGGGGGCGCCATTCCGCCCAACGCCACGCTTCTCTTCGACGTCGAATTGCTGGGGGTCTAACCCCTTCGTCGATCGGCGGTCGTTTTGGGGAATTGACCGACAACGCGCGGGCCGGACGGTCCGCGTGTGAACGGCGTGTTGTTAATCGCCGCGAAAGAATCGAAGGATTTCCAGCGCCGCCAGGGCTCCCAGACCGCCCAGGGACAACCGATACAGGGTCCACCAGCCGGGCGCGCCGGCTTTAAGAATCTCGAGGTTTTCCACAAAGAGCACTTCGCAGGCGCCGTTGCCCGTGTCCGACCGGATCAAGCTGGAGGCGCGCCAAAATTCCGGATGGGCGGCGTCCTGGTAAGCCACCAACCGACCCCGAAGGCGAATTTGGTCCCCCACCCGGACGCGGGCGATGGTTTGGCGAATGGCGTCGCTTTGGGTGATCAGGTGGTTGTTGGACACCTGGGACGCCGTTGCTCGAACCCCGTCGGGGTAACGCCAATTGCAGGTCCAGGGTCCGTTCCAAAACTTCACCCGGTGAAAATCCTCCGTGGCCACGTTGTCCCCCCAAATCACGCAGACGTCCTTGGTGTCGAGAGAGTCTTTGGTGTGATAAATATCCGCCAACCCGCCGATGTCGTTGTGGCTGACCACCAGTCCCGCCAGATCGTAGGTCGCCAAGGGTTTGACGTTGTAGGGCCGTCCCCGATAACTGAAGGCGAAGGGGGTGGGTTCCGTGGGGGTTTGGAGAGGTTCCCGTCGAAGTTCCGGGCGAATCGAGGTCAGCGGTACGGGCAGGGCTTTCTGATGCCAGGATAAAATGCAAAGGGCGCTCATCGCCCCCCATGCGAAATTCAAAAAGCGCCGCGTCCCGGTGCTGGCCAATCGGTCCTCCTAAAAAACAAAACCCACGCAGGGGGCGTGGGCTTTGGAAGAAAAATGGCGGGGTTTACGTTGGGCCGCCGATTGTGATCCCGCTTTCCTTCCCAAACCTTTCCCACAACTATTGGGAAAACTATGACCTGACCGGGGAATACCACGTGAAGCGGCTGGAGGCGGCCCCTCCTTCGTAGACGGGTTTGAGGTTACCCGCGGACTCTGACCGAGCCGTGGGAGGCGAGGAAATGCCTGGAGGGGCCACCCCGCAAGGCCGCCCTACCTTTTTCCTTCTCATCCTCTTTTTGACCGTCGACCGCTATCGCGGCGCTACGCGGGGCCACTCTATTTATCCTCCACGGTGTAGAGAGACAGAGACGCATTGGACATTGACCTTGGCGCGGCGGCCGACCTCTCGGGATCGAAAACCAGAGCCGCCCATTGTCGCCCTCGAAAAACCCAAACCCGCCCCCGCTGAAAAGACCGCTCCGGTCGGGACGCTTCCGGGGAGAAAACCCGAACGTCGTCCGCCCCCTTGGTCGCTCTGGCCCCGACGACGAACCCGGGGGGGTGCCCGCCCCCGCGCGGCTGGACGCGCACACCCGGTAATCTGTTCCAAACCGGCTCCGGTTGATTCGCTTCCCCCGGAAAACCCCCTGACGCTGACTGCTTCGGTTGGGTCGTTTCACCCCAGGGCGCTCGCCGCGCGGCGGAGAAACGCCGCCGCACTGGCTCGCTCGGTCGCCCCGGCGATTGTATCGTTGTCCACTCCGCTGGGAACAAAACCCCCGCTTCGGAGTGAAGTCCGCGGCCCCGCACTCGGGCTCGGTTGTTGCCGCAAACAGGCATTTGCTGGTGGACAGGTCGCCCGGCGCGGGGCCACTCCACACTGGTGAGGGGAACGCTGTCCGCTCCGGGTATGCTGCTCCCCATTAAGGCCGGGGTCCTGCTAAGAGAGTAAAATGGGGCTGAGACCCGAACCGAGGAGACTCAGCCATGAAACGAAGAGAATGGGAACCGAAAAGAAAGCCATGATCGTCTCCAAGGACTACGCGGTAAAGCCATCGCGGACCTGTGTAGCGAACACCAAATCAGCCAGGCCCAGTATTACCAGTGGCGTGACCACTTTTTGGCCAATACCGACCGCATCTTTGACAAACACCCCGACAAGAAACAGTTTCGACTCCAGGAGGAGAACGCCCGGCTCAAGCACATGATCGGGGAGCTCACGATGGAGTTAAAAAAAACAGAAATCGAGCTCAAGGAGCTCGGCTTTGAGGCGGCCGTCCTGTTCCGTCACCCAGCGCAACCAGGACATCGTTAAAAAGATCAAGAACCTGAAATCGGATCACCCCTTCTGGGGATACCGGCGGATCTGGGCCCGGCTCAAATACGATGAGCACATGAACATCAACAAAAAGCGCGTCCTGCGTTTGATGCGTCGCCATGACCTCTTGGTGAAGCCCAACCTGCGCCTTTAAAGCCAAGAGGACGTCGTCGAGGAGCAAGCCCGTCGCCGTCCGCCCCAACGAATGGTGGGGCATCGATATGACCAAGGTCCTGATCCAACCCTACGGCTGGATCTACGTCGTCTTGGTGTTGGACTGGTATACCAAGACGATCGTGGGTTATTACGCCGGACCCCAGGCCAAACCCAGCACTGGTTGATGGCGCTAAACATGGCGGTCAATCGGCGGTTCCCCAATGGGAGTCGCGGTCAGGACGTCAAGCTCATGAGCGACAATGGCTGCCAGCCCACGTCCTTGGGTTTCCAGAAGGCCTGCAACGCCTTGGGGATTACCCAGGCGTTCACCAGCTACAACAACCCCAAGGGCAACGTTGACACCGAGCGGGTCAATCGGACCCTGAAAGAAGAGCTCGTTTGGCTCCGCGAGTGGGACAGCCCGTTTGTCTCTTGTCAAAGAACTACAGAACTGGATCGAAATCGATTACAACCAGCGGCACCGGCACTTGACCCTCGGCCACCGAACACCGGCCGAGTTTGAGGCCCTTGCCATCAACCAACCAGCCCCGGCACTCTCTTAGGAACCCCTTGACTAATGGGGAGCATTACATTTCTTTTTGAGAGGAACCGCCTCCTTGCCAAGGAAAACAATTCGGTTTTCCGGTGAATAAATACCGGGAAAAACAAAACCAAGCTGCAGCTTACCGGCTTTCAGCGACTCGAATTGTATCCCGCCGCCCTTACCAATCCTCATCCCCATCCTGGCCAATGATCCGAAAGCATCGAAAGATCGATCCCCAATTGTGACCACGTTACCGGACATCATGGAGTTCTTCATAAGGTAGGCGCTGAACTTCTCCGACTCTTCACCGGCCAGGAAATAATAAATCGCGCTGATCTTCTTGCCAGTTGGGGTTTTCATGACAATCTGACGAGCTGTAATCTCAAAGACAACTCCGGGCCGGTCAGCGGCCAGTTCCAAGACAGCCCCGGTTAAGGCCTTCCCTTTAAATTCCTTGTCGTCCTCCTTTCCCGTAAGAATGCGGCCGGTTCCAGCCTCTAAAAGTCCAACGGAAAACCCGTCGAGTCTTGACGCCCCGTTACTCAATGTGGAGTAAAAAACCGCTGCAACAATAAATCCCACAAATCGTCTGGTAAACAATTTATCCTCCATTAGCTCAATTTTCTGCTTTCCAAAAATGGGCGCTCTTCTCAATGCATTCATGAACCTTTGCAATATTCAGGAAAATCGAGCGAGCAGAGAAATTATTTTTCATACCAAGCCTCACCTGTCCAGTCCATATGAGTGCAGTCGATGAATGCCAACCCCCTATGAGGGTCGTACCCCCATCCTCCCGTATCTTTAAGGAGATTGGATTTACTTATGTCAAATTTGCTCAGAGATGTGTCCTTCGTGCCAATATTGGGATATATGGTGACGGTTCTTGTTTTTTGGTGATTGACCAGCTGGATTTCCGGAAAAGGTTCTTTGCTAGAGGGATGCGAATAAGCCCTCTCGAGGGTTTTCGGGTAGCCCTCTGGGCTTTTTGCAAGTGAGGGGTCATCATATGCATCTGAAAAGTAAATCGCCACCGCCGACCTAAGGGCACCAAGATTCCCAAGGGCTCGGTTTCTCGCAAAATAAGCTGTTTCCAGGGCCTCGCAAACTTTTTTGTGTTTATGCATATCTGCGAGGTAATAAGCATTCCATTTCAAATCATTCGTATAGGAAATATTCGCCCCGGCTTTAATAAGGGCGAGAACAGCCTCCAAATGGCCTTCCCTAGAGGCTGCCATTAAAGGGATAATTTGACCTTTTTCCACAGGAACGTTTACCAATGCTCCCCTTTTACTCAACACCTCGATTACTTTCGCATGACCTTTGAATGCCGCAAAGAAGACCGGAGTAATACCATCCTCGCTGGCATTGATCTCCGCTCCCGCGTCTACCAATTTTTCACAAATCGCCACATTCCCTTGGATTGCCGCGAGCATTAAACCTGTCTGTCCTTTGGCCGTTCGAGATTCGATCTCATCCTTAGTTGAGGATTTAAGAAGCAACTCAACAGTTTCTTGGTGGTTATTTTCAATGGCTGTCTGCAAAGGTGTCAGCTTATATGCAACGAAATCCAATTGCCGCTTAGCTCCACGTTCCAATAGTAGTTTCACCACATCGGTGTGGCCTTCTTGCGCAGCAAGAAACAGAGGCGTTGCGCCTTCGTTCGTACGGGCGTTGATATGGCTTCCATTTGTTAGTAGGAACTGGACCACTCGTTCATGACCGGTTAAAGCTGCGTGATGGAGCGGGGTTTCACCATTCGCATTGTGTGAATTTACTTTGGCGCCCTCTTGAACAAGCTTGGCCACCATGGCAATATCGCCGGTTTGGGCAGCCTTAAGAAGTTTGTCAATCCTTTGGTCCGGCTGAGCCATGAGGATGGCGGTGCTACCCATGAAGCAGAAAACCAACGCGACCCTGGAGAGCACATGCTTGCCTGACCGAGTCAAGTCAAATCCTGGGAATGGGTGTGTCAATGGGATATCTCGAAGGAGTATGGGTTGGGGTCGGTATCAAAAGACCTTGATCGCTGAGGATCTTTCCCCCTTGTAGAATCCTCTGGGGTCCACCTCAACGGTTCGAACCGGCGATCCTTTGGCGTCCAGGATCTTGAAATGGAGAAGTGTTATCGGGACATCTAGTTGAGCAATTACAGTAGAAAAGCCACTGACAATTCCTGTTGTGGCGTCGGCCAGCGATTTTAATTCTGCTCTATTTTCTTCCTTGAGCCATAGAACATTCCAAACTTTCTTAATCGGAAAAGGGCGCTCATACCGGCTTAACAGGTAAGGATACAGTTCGGGTTTGCCTGCACTCAACTCAAAGGGGATCACCGCCGTGCTCGTTGAATCCCCATTGGCTTTCAGGGTAATTTCCTGAAACCTGAGGTTTGCTCGATGAGGCACCGCCCGCTCAAGATGGCCTCTCACACGATTCAATATAAGCATTGGCGCGCCTTCTGTGCGCGGGTCCTGGATTGCTTTTAAATAGGTTTTTCCCTCTAGAGCCGGGGCATGCCTGGGATTCAGTGTCAAGGACCTGCTAAACATCGCATCTGCTTCTGCGACATCGCCCATCTGCATGTAAATGTTGCCAAGCCTGGCGTAGGCCTCGTAATTTTTCGGGGCCAGGTTTACGCATGCAAGATTCACCCTTCTCATGTCATCGAGAACGATAGGAAGCCTGCTAATAAAGACTTTGTCCAGGCTTTTAGTTGCTTCTTTCATTAAATAATCAGCGTATTTTTCATAGAAAGCTGCCAGACTGCATTGAGTTTTTATTTCTTCGGGTGATTGCTCGGCAGCCTCTCTATATTTTTCAAACGCGCCGGGAAGGTCCCCTTTCTTTTCCAAGTCCTGAGCCTGATGGATTTTGGCTTTCGAGGAACCAGTCTCCCCGTAGGCCCCAATGGGAAATATTAAACTAACAGTCAAAAGGAGGCGGGGTGAATTAAGTTTCAAATTTGTCATCATTAAACTCGTCGATATCGTTCATGCTCACCGATATCCTCATTAAGTTCAAGAATTGAGCTCAGTTCAGTCCCCCGCTTAGAAGCTCATTACGTTTGTCATCATCCTGGCGGGCACGCTCAATTAAGTCAAGTTCGTGCAAATCGCCCCTGAGAACCTCTTGTGCGTAAGTCTTCAATTCGTCGGCCATACGCGATAGAACGGTTTCCATTTCTGCTCGGGTTTTGGGAGGAAATTCAACACCGGGAGGTGGATGTCCTTGGAGCCTCTTGAGCTCGTAGATAGCGAATGATGGGACATATTTGTCAAACTTCTGTATTCTGTCTATCCCAAGATCGAGTTCTGGGCGATCGACCGGTTCATAATATAAACTCACTTTGACCTTATCACCTCTGTAATCCAAGAACGGTCGTTGGCGGGCTGGGTCGAGCTTAAAATTGAAATCAGTCTCCAAAAACCGAAACGTCTTCTCGGCCAATAAACAGAATTCTTCCCAAGAAATCATAGATCCAGTTTACCTCTGGGCCGCCACATTCCCCCTCTACGAAACCAATCTATTCGCTGTAGGTGTATACGTTCGGCGTTCAAATAATAGCCTCGCATTTCAACCGATGGGGAAACATCTTTGACCGACAGGCCCATTTTCGTAACCCTGTTTAGCCGGTAGATATTAATTATCTTGTTTGCCTCTATTCCCAGTGAATCTTGAACGTCAATCCATCCAAGCCGATATTCCCCAACACCAGAATGGCCGGATTCGAAATACATTTTTATGCTCCGGCCTCGTCCAATTACTGCCCCTGATTCTCCACGAGTATGGGGCATTTGGGAAACAAAATCAAATTCGAGTTGCCTTACAGAAGCCGAGACACCTTTTCTACCTATAATCCGCTGAAATAGGTTTTTCCCGCTGGACCAGAACTTAGCGACTGCTGGCATTTTCTGAATAGCACCGGAGGTTGCGACATGTCCTGCCTCGCTTTCTATTGTCCTCAGTGTCCACAGGAAGGTGTCCTGAGCCCCGTCAAAAAAATCCCGTGACAATTGGCCTACGCTATTCGTTGCTCCTATCCGCATTGCCCAAGCGCGTTCAAGTAACGCCACTCTGGTGAAGTTTCCGACCGCAATTCCGGTAGTAGCCCCAGCAACCATCCCGCCAAAACCAGAGAGGTCGTCATTGTACCCAACTGCCTGTAAGGTTTGATCAACGCTAAAACTTGTTCCTATCGCAATAAGTGACGATACTGGAAAGGTAGCCGCGAGCCCAACGCCGGCCGCCTTGCCGACGATGTTGGCACTCTTCGCTAATCCATAACCGATTTGCGCAATTGCTCCAATCGTTCCGGGTGCAGTTTCAACCTTCGATGAAAGGAAATCGAACAAATACAGATCTGCCGCTTCATTGGCCGCCAGAGAAATTGTTTCTTGCGGCCGGCTCGCTGATACCTTCAGCCTGTCACCGAGCTGGCTGGGCCCCGCGGCAAAGACCTGGTCCTTGGCTAGCTTGAGCGCCATGGCCCAGTCTAAGCCCTGCTCGGGCTCTATCGCCTTGGCTTCCACTAGGTTGATTAAGGTCTCCTGCGCAAACGTTGCCTTAACTGAGAATTTAACCTTCTCGATGGCGGGGTAACGCTCATAGCCCTTGGCGATTTCCGCGGACGACCGAGCGCCCTTTTTTGCCACCTCCCCCATATCCACGGCGTTGCCCATCCCGCCCAAATATTGATTCACCTCGCGGATCTCGCGGAAAAAGCCTTTCACCATCTCGGCCGCGGCTGCCATTCCCTCGGACTTGGCCTTAAAGATTTCAGTGCGTTGGTTAAATTGCTGTAAGAGGTCGGCCGCTTCCTGGTAGTTCCCCGCATTCATGTCCCGGTCAATCTGGACGGACATGGCGGACAGGGCCTTCCCTTCGTCCCGAAGGGATTTCATATCCCCAGGCTCCTTGAAGGACAAAGCGTCCGTCTGTCCTGTCGCCTTGGTGAGGTTGGTCAGCATTCCCCGGGCGGCCACGCCGGCGTTGGCATAGTCTTTTTCAGCCTTGGCAAATTGGCCCTTGGCTTCACCTAGGCCTGTACCAATGCTGGTTAAGGTCTTTTCAACATCGGTGAGGTCCAGGGGAGGCCTGCTCTCCTGGACGAATAGCCGCTTACTTTGGGATTGGATCTCCGCGCTGTTGAGCCGCATGAGCCCGGCTTGAGGGAGAAGGTGGCTTGGCGTACGGCTACGGGGTTGTTCATCCCTAGGCCGTGGGCCATGTCCTTGTTCAGGTCCATGAGGGTGTTCTGGAATTTGAACCGTCCCCCGGTTGTCTGGCCGTCGGGGGACTTCCAGGCCCCTTGGTAGGTCATCTCTCCGGCCTTGAGTTCTCCTAGGCCCTCAATGTTCATGGGGGACTTGATGGAAAGGGTGGTGTTGGGGGCCATCCGGTCAAAGTCCAGACCGGTGGGCTGGATGGTTCCGTTGATTTCCGCCATCCGAAGGGGGAGTTGGCCGCCGTCTTTCCTTTCAATCCCCCCGAAGTTCTTCTCCATGCTGGTCCCTTGGATTAGCTTGAGTTTGTCCCCTTCCAGTTTGAAGGTTGATCCCTCCTCCCAGGCCCGGTTAAGTGCGTGGGTTTGCCCTCCGGTGGTCTTAAAGGTGCCCTGCCCGGCGGGCTGTAGGTTCCTGTAGAGGCCCAGGGTGGCCTTTTGGCTGTCGGTGAGGGTGGGCGTCTGTTTCCCGGGGCCGAAGGCCCTTTGAACCAGGTTCACGATCCCCTGGCCGATCTTCTGGAAGGGGAAGGCTATGGCCCTTCCAACGGCCTTAAAGGCGTTGCCGATGGTGTTTAGAAAGCCTTGCTTTGGGGCTAGGGTGGCGGCTGTAGGTTGGGGCGTTGTCTTGAGTGCTTGAAGCGGCTTAATCTGCTGGTTGGTCCGGGTAAGCTCAAATTTGATTGTGGGCTTAAAAGCGGGCTGGGTGGGGGTGGTCAGGTTGAGTTTTGAGCCGTTCCCCTGGAGGGAGAAGACGCTCATGTTCCTCAACTGGATCGCAGCGTTTTGGTTCTGGATTTGACGGTCCAGTTGGAAGGAGGGCGATAAATTCCGGTTCGGCTTGTATTGGTTTTGGAATTCGAGGGAACGATTTGATGTGTAGGAATAACGGTCGTCATCCCGGGCGAAGGCGGGGAGGGCCTGGAGTACCCCTAGCCAAATGCCGAGGCCGAGGGGCATCGTTTTTTTCAACGGGGAGCCGAGCAAGAAGAGGGTTGGGAGAACTCGGCGCATAGAAGCCTTTTGAAGCAGGATTTACATCAAAAGTATGATTATTCTAGCAGGTTTCCGTCGAAAGTCAATCACACCCCGACAACATCGCAACCAGCCATGGTATACAGTTTGATTTCAAGATTATGTTGGAATTGCCGCGAAATATGTGGCATTGATGATCAAGCCTCTTATTTCCCGAAAAGTTTTTCTTTCTCTTCCTGCAAGAAATTGATCTTAAACTTTGCGTCTTCTCTCGCCTCTGTGATCAGTTTTTCCTCATCAATCTTCAGCTTCTTGAGCTCATTCGCGAACATGCCGCTTCTCACCAAGCCTGAGGCGCTGAATTTGGTTTTAATGGCCTCCTCTCGGCGCGGCGTCTCATCCCGAATGTTTTTAATACGCCTATCGAGCAACATCTGCTCATACCGAATTTTCTGATCCAACTGTTCCGGAGTTTCGTGGCTCCAGCGAACAACATTTTCAACCATCTCCTTATACCGATCAATCTCGGCTTCATTTGCTCGCGTTGTTAGCCAGATGGAAAAACCAGCCACAATGAGGGGGATTGCCAACTGAAGCCAAAAGCCTTTTATTTCTCGCCACCTCTCCTCTTTAAGGGTCTCTACGAAAGACTGATATTTCTGAGTAAGGACAACACAAGATGAGTTAAGCTCATCTTGGCCCTGTTTAATAACGGCGTCATATCCCTTGAAGGAGCGCCGCTCAAGGTCAGCCTGAATCTCCCGATCAATAGTGGCCCTCTCTAGATTTATTATTCCTTCGACCTCGCGCCGCGCACGTTTTGCCATATGCCACGGCCACCAATAGGATTCCCGCCGCCAAGAATCTTGAAAATATTCGGCCCAAAATTTCATGAGAGCGCCGTTCCTAAGAGTTGCCGCTTTATAAATCGCCCTTACCGTGTCACTTGAATGAAAATTGTTTTGAGCCGCCTTTCGTTGATAGACTCCAGCAATAATTTCTTCTCGGACCTTCCGATTCTGAGCTCGCTTCGCTTCCCATAGTGACTTACCAATCTTATCCATTGGGCCTTATCGGATTTTCCGTAGTATCGCTAAAGGATGGCGGGAAGCAGTGCGTCCAGCCTGGTCGCAGTTTCTCACAGTCAATTTGACCATGCCTCGGTTAGTACTTCAGCCTGTTCAAGGACGGTTTGCGTAGCTTTTTCCTGTTTATCTGGCGGATAGCCGTACTTGCGCAAAATACGTTTAACCAGCACCCGCAATTGGGCCCTTACGTCCTCTCGAATTGTCCAATCAGTCTTGACGTTGGTCCGAACGGCGGTGACAAGCTCCCTAGCAATGGTCCGCAGGGCTTCATCCCCCATGACTTTAACGGCACTGTCGTTGATTTCCAAAGCGTCATAGAAGGCGACTTCGTCATCCGTCAAGCCAAGTTCCTTCCCGCGGGCTTGGGCTGTGTTGATTTCTTTGGCCAGGCCGATCAGTTCTTCAATCACTTGCACCGTTTCTATCGCCCGATTCTGGTATTTACGGATGGATTGCTCCAACATTTCCGCAAAGGACCGGGCTTGGACAACGTTTTTCTTTCGACGGGTTTGAATTTCGCCCATCAACAACTTTCTTAGGAGTTCCACAGCCAAATTCTTTTGGGGCATGTCCCGCACTTCCGCCAAGAATTGCTCCGATAAAATAGATATGTCCGGCCTGGTCAATCCAGCCGCTTTGAAAATATCAACCACCCCGTCCGAAGTCACCGCACGGGAAACAATTTGCCGCACCGCCAAGTCCAGCTCCTCCTCTGTTTTTGCGGTATCGGCAACTTTTTTCGCCAAGACAGAGCGAACGGCCTGAAAGAAGGCCACATCGTCCCGAATTTTTAGGGCTTCTTCGTGGGGAACAGCCAAAGCGAAGGCAAGAGAGAGTTCCCTCACCGCCGAAAGGCACCTCTGTTTCCCGTCCTTTTGGGCCAGGATATGCTCTTGAGCGGCGGGTAAAAGACCAAGCCGCTCGGCGGGCGTCCCCTTATTCCATCTCTCCCAATTGAATCCGTGAAAGAGTCCGCAACAAATTTCATACTTCTCAAGCATGACGGCCACGGCTTCCCTTTGCTCAATGGCCGTCCGGCCGGTTCCGCCGCTTTCCGTGTAGGTGGCCAGGGCCTGCTTTAATTCGTGGCCCAACCCCAGGTAGTCCACCACCAATCCGCCGGGCTTGTCCTGGAACACCCGGTTCACTCGGGCAATGGCCTGCATCAGGCCATGCCCCCGCATGGGCTTGTCAACGTACATGGTGTGAAGCGACGGGGCATCAAACCCGGTCAGCCACATGTCCCTCACGATGGCTATCTGCAGGGGGTCCCTGGGGTTTCGGAAGCGTTTCGCCAATTCCTCCCGTCGAGGCTTGTTTCGCACGTGGGGCTGCCAGTCCAGGGGATCTGTGGCAGAACCTGTCATGATTATTGTCATGATCCCCTTTTCATCGGCCTGATCCGCCCAGCTAGGCCGCAATTTGGCGATTTCGCGGAAAAGGTCCATGCAAATCCGCCGGCTCATGCAGACAATCATCGCCTTGCCGTTCATAACCTCAAGCCGCTTTTCAAAATGGTCAACCATGTCCCTGGCCACCAGTTTCAGCCGCTTTTCTGCCCCGACCACCGACTCCAATTGTGCCCATTTCGTCCGAAGGCGCTCCCGGCGTTCGGTTTCCTCCCCCTCCGTCACTTCCTCAAACTGGGGATCAATCCTGGGCCGTTCCGTTTCGTTTAGGTCCAACTTCGCAAGGCGGCTTTCGTAATATATGGGAACGGTTGCCTTGTCTTCCACGGCCCGTTGAATGTCGTAAACGCTGATATATTCTCCAAACACGGAGCGAGTATTGGCATCAGCCTTTTCAATGGGCGTACCTGTAAACCCGATAAATGAAGCGTTCGGCAGGGCGTCCCGCATGTGCCGGGCGAAACCGTCAATAAAATCGTATTGGCTCCGGTGGGCCTCATCGGCGATGACGACGATGTTCCTCCGTTCCGAAAGGGGTGGAAATTTTCCCCCCTTTTCTTCCGGAAAAATTTCTGGATGGTTGTGAAAACAACCCCGCCCGCGTCCACCGTAAGCTTTTCTCTTCAAGTCATCCCGGTCCGCCGCCTGCACCGGCGGTTGCCTGAGCAAGTCCTGGCATAGGGAAAGGTGCCAAAAAGCTGGTCGTCCAAATCGTTCCGGTCTGTCAAAACAACGATGGTTGGGTTTCCCATATTCGGGTCACGTATCACCCTCCCAGCGAAAAAGCCATAGTCAGGCTCTTGCCGGAACCCTGGGTATGCCAAACCACTCCGATGCGCCGGTCCCCCGCGCGCCCCCCGGTTGACGTTGGGACGAATAACCCTCCGACGCGGTGGGCCGTTCCGCCCATCCGCCCTGGCCCGAGGCCCGAAGGGTTTCCTCCACCGCCACATTGACGGCATGGAATTGATGGTACCCCGCCATTTTCTTAGTCACGGCTCCCGCGCCGGAATCTTCAAATACAATAAAGTCTCTAATCAGGGAAAGGAAACGCTTTTTGTCAAAAACTCCTTCGGTTAAAACCTGCAATTCCGGCGTTGCTTTGTCGGCCAGTTTTTCACCTGTAATGGTGCGCCAGGGTTTAAACCATTCCCGCCCGGCGCCGATGGTTCCCAACCGCGCCTCCACCCCATCGGAAATTACCATCGCCGCGTTATAGGCAAAAAGGGATGGGATTTCATTTTGGTAGGTTTGCAACTGCTGATAGGCGGACCAAATGGTGGCGTTCTCGTCCGCAGGGTTTTTGAGTTCAATGACCGCCAGGGGAAGGCCGTTCACGAACAGCACGACATCCGGCCGACGGTTGCACTTGTTCTCAATGACGGTGAATTGGTTCACCGCCAGCCAGTCGTTATTGCCGGGGTTATCAAAATCAATCACCTTGACCTGCGCCCCACCCACGGAACCGTCCTTCCGCTTGTATTCGACGTTAACTCCATCCACCAACATTCGATGCATGGCCCGGTTGCGGTAAAGTAAATCCGGCCCCCCCGGGCGGGTCAGTTTGCGGAAAGTGTCATCCAATACTTCTGTGGGGAGCTTTGGGTTGAACTGCGCCAACGCATCGCGCAACCGTTGTGACAGGGTGGGCTGGGCATAATCACCGCGCTCGGCGGCGGCCTCTCCTGGTGCAATCTTCGCACCGTTCAAAACCTTTATGCCGGCGCTTTCGAGCCAAGCGAGCGTGGCCTGCTCAACCACAGATTCCGCAAATGGGGTCATTCCCGAACCAATCCTGGCTTAAGTCCTAACCGTTCCCGAAACTCTGAGGGAATGTCCTCCCAGTGCTCGATCAGAAGGTCAACAAGTTGCCGTCCGTTAACAAGTCCGATCCTTGGGAAACCTGGTGCGAGCGCCACCCCCGCGGCAGCGGATTGATAGTCCGCGGTTGTAATGAAGGCTCCCTGGCCATTCGATGGAATTGAGGATCGAAGTTGCTTGACAACGCTCGCGTTCACTTTTGAACCAAGCTTGTATCGCTTGGCCTGCACAAAAACCTTCACCTTCGCCAAGTTAGCGACATTTAGCTCACCGGTAGCGTCCACCCCACCATCACCGGTTTTGCGGTTACTTCAGAACCCTCAAATCCAAGAGCTGTGAGTAAATGTCCGACAAGTATCTCGAATTCCTTGTCATCGAGCTCCAGCACCTGTTCGAGCACTACGCGGTAGGGATCGTATTGCGCGGTGGCCTTTGGGGCGGCACCCGCGTGACCAATGGCGGAAAGAAATTCTTCGCGTTGCGAAATAGCAAAAACAGTTAATGAGGATCGGATAGTGTTCTGGAAGGGAACTGAAAAATCACCCCGCTTCAATCGCTCTTTCGCCCAGGCAACCCTTCGCCGATGTCGGTAGGGGCATCCGTCATTGCCCGCGGCGAAAAAATAGGACGGGCTGGCCTCAACTTTCCCGTAATGCACCCATTCCGTGTCAGGGGACGGTGTGATCACATAATCACCTGGTTGAATTTCCAAAAGAAAACGAGCTATCTGGCCCACCTGCTGGCCAATAACGATGTTGCTTATGTCCGCCGGGTGGGCCGCTTTGTAGAGTGGGTAAAGCTGATCACGTGTGGATACTGCCGAAAGGTCTGTATTGGCCATCCAGCCGATCGCAACATATCCACCTTCAACAAATTGTTGAGTATAAGTCCCGAAATCTGCTCGAACGCACCAGACGCTAGTCATGATGTCTTCCCAGGGGGTCCGCTTTTTTCACGTTTGCTTTTAGCGTCCTCCCGATCCAAATTAAACTCAGCCAAGTACACGCGATAACTCTCCGGCTCCATTTGGAAGAGCACCTCACTCGGCTGGAATTCGACATCGTAGATGCGAATCATTTCATGGGCTTCATCAATGGATTCGTTGAATTCAGGGTTGTTCTCAAACAGCGCCAGCGCTAACGGCGGCGCTGCACGATCCTGCCGATGGACGCGATAAAGAAATCCCACGATGGTGTCTGCCGCCCCAGCGGCCATTAGTGCCCTGAACGGTCTCCATTTGGGGACGCGGTGTTGCAGCCCCATGCGACGCAAAATTACACTTATTGCGCAGTTCGCAAATCCCTTGAATCACAGTGTTTAGGCCGCTGAGTGTTCGCCGCAGGCTCACCCCTGTTTCAGTTTCCCCGCTCGCGGTCGGTGGTAAAAAGGGTAGGTTTGTTGAAGCGATCTTAAATAACCTCGGCAGATCGTCGGTCTCACTAAATGCGATCGATAGTTCAGTTAGCACCACTTTACACACGCTCTCTACAAGCGTTTTGGCAAGGTCGAATGCCAGTCCTGGATTCTCAACCACCGATTGCTCAATAGACTTGACTTGCTGCTCAATGTGCGCCAGGCCACCGGCAATTGCGTCCCGAGCTCCATGCATCACGAAAGGGGAGGTTATCGCTTCAGGCATCAGACCTCTCTCCCAATATACTTCTCCGCGTCCTTCAATCGAAGCTCACCGGAAATGAGTTTTGGCAACAGTGCGTCGCGCAAATCAGCAAGTGTGCGAGATTCTTTTTTCTTGGTGACGATGCTGTCGTACCAAGGCTGACAAATTCTGTTGAATTGGTCTGCGATATTCGGGGGAGGTAAAATGACTCTGAAAAGGTCTATGTCGGTTTTTCCAAGATGAATAACGGTTGTAGCAGTCTCAGTTGCCTCAATATGACTGAGGAGCGGGATAATTGTATTCCGCACGAATGCGGCGCTCCAACCTGGTTTAGGTGTAAACACACAGACTCGCTGATTGACCCAGCCTTCATCCCCACCCCACAAGTACGCTCGGAACTCACCGTCCATGCCAACCACAATATCTCCAGGTCTAGCCTTGTAGCCCTTCGGGTGCACTTCTGTGGTCCATACTCCCGGAGATTCGTCTGAAAGATCGCGAATGCGTATTAACGGCTCGCCAACCCCATCACTTCTAAATTTATCAGATGCAAAGGGAGCACCGTAAAGGACATCCGCAATCTCGTAGATATTAGAAATGCTCCACCCTTGCGGAATCAATCCAAGTTCAGAGTCTTGGAAAACACCAGGGAAGAGATTTGCGAATCCTCTGGGGAGGCCGGTGTCGCGGCCGGAAGCTTTGGCGCGGACGGGATCGAAGTCCACTAACCAAGACTTGAACAGTGCCTGTGCCATCCCCTCCAACGTCTCATTCATCCTTCGGTTCAGCTCAATCTTATCGTCAAGCGCGCCAAGGATTTTAGCAATGGCGCTTTGTTCAACGAGCGGAGGAATTGGCACCTCAAGATGATCGAGCGTCTCAGATGGAACACGTTGTCGGCCTGACGTGCCGGTCATCTGGCTAATTGCATATCCGCTGACACCATCCCACTTTGTTAGGTAGTAGGCGTAATCCGTCTCGCTTACCCCCTCGCGGCCACGGATCACTATAAACTCAGTTGAGCCGTGTGCTGTCTCCCCCGACTCACCGGTGTAGCGAGCAATCTTTCCATTCTCAAGACAGGGCGTAATTCGGGCCATTAACGTGTCGCCTATCGCGAAGCGCGAGCCTCCGCCGTCAAATTGCCGTTCTTCGCTCGCAAAAGCAGAGCGTGAACCAGCGCTGACTGCGCCCATGTCAACAAATGGGTAAGTTGTTCCGCGCTTGAGCTGCACCCGTGGGTTTACCGTGACAGCTTGACTAAATGGCGTCACTCGCCATTCACCCGCCATATCCAGGCTCCTTCAGATCGGCGGCATTGGTGGGGGCGAATTTAGTGAGTGCGCTCTGCTCATTAACCGAACCCATAGTCTTCCCCATCAGAGAAATCCTGAAATTAGCCCGGCAACTTTGGCGACAAGAGTCACGCAACTATTGATAGTGGCTGCACTCTTGATTGTTTCCCAAGCTGCCTTGATAATTCCCCGATTGGGCTCAGGTTTCGCAAGTTGAGACTGAATCGTTTCAATGTCAGCAACGAGGCCCATCTTCTGGGCTTCTGGTGCTTCGGACTGCGTGATTGCATCGCGGAGCTCTGCCAAGGCTCCTCCAAGGTCGCCAAATTTGGCATTAATTTGGTTTCCATCGCCTAGAGTAATGATGTTCTGACCTGTCGCATCGATCTTGATTCCATGAAATTTAGGCATTGTGAACTCTCCGGGGCCTTCGATTTTGTCGATCCCTGGGGCCGTAATCACGTAAAAGGTCGTGGGGGATGGAATCACCGTTCCTCCTGGAGCGGTGAAGGATTTTACTACCGTGTCATCTTTCACCCACCCTTGGCTGATAAGGTATGTAAGGTTGGATTGAACTTCTTGTTGCGTTAGACCACTCGTCGCTTTAAGTTCCTTTTTCACGTCACTAATTTTAACAGCTGATCCTTTCTTTCCCCGGGCACTGGTTGCATTCTTATTCCGGTCGTAGAAATATTGAAGCATGATGCGCCTGATTTCCGTATTAGATGGCGGTATGCGTGCCGCATCTTTTTTAGTCATAACCAAGCCCTTTCAAGTTGGCGGCTATGGCGGCGTCGAGTTTTTTTGCTTTGGCCTGATGAGCCATTAGATCGGCTGTTAGGCGTTTCATCTTCTCCTCGAATGGCTCGCCATCGTCTTCAACGGCTTCGGTGCCCACGTAGCGGCCGGGGGTTAAAACGTGCCCATGTTTTTGAATCTCCGCAAGTTTTACCGATTTACAGAAGCCGGCCTTGTCTTTATATTTCCCAGCCCCTTTCTCTCCCCGCCAGGCATGATAGGTTTGTGCAACAAACTGGACATCCTCATCGGTTAATTCTCGATGGGTGCGGTCCGCCATCCGACCCATTTTCCGAGTGTCGATGAATAGCACCTCCTTTCGCCGGTCCCGGTGGCCGTGGTCCTTTTTGTCTCGCGAGAGGAACCAGAGGCAAGCGGGGATTTGCGTGGAGTAGAAAAGCTGGCCGGGCAGCGCCACCATGCAATCCACCAAGTCCGCTTCGATGATTTTTTTTCGTATTTCTCCTTCCCCCGATTGGTTAGAGGACATGGACCCGTTCGCCAAAACGAACCCTGCAACGCCCATGGGCGACAAGTGATGAATAATGTGTTGCACCCAGGCAAAGTTGGCGTTCCCCGGTGGTGGCGGCCCATAGGCCCAACGCCTATCGCCTTTCAAAAGTTCGCCCCGCCAATCACTGACGTTAAATGGAGGGTTGGCTAGGATGAAGTCCGCCCGCAGGTCCGGGAAGCGATCGTTATGAAATGTGTCTCCGTGGGCGATTTGTCCATCTATCCCACGAAGGGCAAGGTTCATTTTCGCCAGGCGCCAGGTGGTGTAGTTGCTCTCCTGCCCATAAATACTGATGTCCCCTTTGGCCTTGCCACCATTGCCATTTCCGTTGGCATGGGCTCGAATGAAATCCACCGACTGCACAAACATGCCGGATGACCCACAGCAAGGGTCGTAGACGCGGCCCTTATAGGGCTCCAACATTTCAACCAAAACTTTGACCACGCAACGAGGGGTATAGAATTCCCCACCCTTTTTCCCCTCGGCGCTGGCGAATTGGGATAAAAAATATTCGTAGACCCGGCCCAATACGTCCTTGGCCTGGCTGGCCTTATCGCCCACCTGAATATTGGAAACAAGGTCAATGAGTTGCCCAAGTCGTGTTTTATCCAGGGCAGGGCGGGCGAAGTCCCTCGGTAGGACGCCCTTTAACGAAGGGTTGTCCCGCTCTATGCCTAACATGGCATTGTCCACGATTTCACCAATGGTGGTTTGTTTTGCCTGGGCTTTCAGATGGGCCCAACGCGCCTCCGGTGGAACCCAAAAAACATTGACCGCCCGGTATTCGTCCTGGTCGTCGGGATTGGCGCCCTTGGCGGAGTCGCGGCTCAACTTCGCGCGTTGTTCCTCAAAGGCGTCGGAAATATATTTGAGAAATATTAAACCCAGGGTCACATGCTTGTATTCCCCCCCGGATCCATACTACCCCGCAAAGCGTCCGCCGCCTGCCACAGCTTGGCCTCAAACCCGATATTGGCCGACGTGGTTTCTTCTTTTTTGGATATCGCCTTGCGTCCCATGATTATGCTTTCCCCGTTTCATGGCCCAAGGCTTTTTCCAACAACACAACCACTTCCGAGCTAACGGATCGTCGATCTTTGTCGGCTTTTTCCTTGATCTTCTTCAAAAGTTCTTTAGGAAGATAAGCCGCGACATGGGTCAAATCTTTTGTTGATTTTTGCCTCAATTAACCCTCCCCCAACTTGCTAAATATATCGTTGTGTAATACAATATTACATAACGTTAAAAAACGTATCATATTAAACAAAGACATTCTATTTCAATTGGTTTGAAGAAACAATACTGCAAAAATCACCCACAAACCCGCCACGTTCCACATGTCGGGCTTTGTGGGCTGAAAGATTGAAAACGAGAAGCATGCGCGCGCGAGAAGGAGAGGGAGGGGCAGACCTTGGGGGCATTGGGGTGCCGAGCCCCGGAGCGGACAGCGTTCCCCTCACCAGTGTGGAGTGGCCCCGCGCCGGGCGACCTGTCCGCCAGCAAATGCCTGTTTGCGGCAACAACCGAGCCTGAGTGCGGGCCGCGGACTTACTCCGAAGCGGGGTTTTGTTCTAGCGGAGGGATAACGATACAATCGCCGGGGCGACCGAGCGAGCCAGTGCGGCGGCGTTTCTCCGCCGCGCGGCGAGCGCCCTGGGGTGAAACGACCCAACCGAAGCAGTCAGCGTCAGGGGGTTTTCCGGGGGAAGCGAATCAACCGGAGCCGGTTTGGAACAGATTACCGGAGTGTGCGCCGTCCAGCCGCGCGGGCGGCGGAGCGAGTTGGCCCCGCGCGGGTTCGTCGTGCGGGGCCGACGAGCGACCAAGGGGGCGGACGACGTTCGGGTTTTCTCCCCGGAAGCGTCCCGACCGGAGCGGTCTTTTCAGCGGGGGCGGGTTTGGGTTTTTCGGGGGCGACAATGGGCGGCTCTGGTTTTCGAGCCCGAGAGGTCGTGGCCGCCGCGCCAAGGTCAATGTCCAATGCGTCTCTGTCTCTACACCGTGGAGGATAAATAGAGTGGCTCCCGCGTAGCGCGCGATAGCGGTCGACGGTCAAAAAGAGGATGAGAAGGAAAAGGTAGGGCGGCCTTGCGGGGTGGCCCTCCAGGCATTTTCCTCGCCTCCCACGGCTCGGTCAGAGTCCGCGCGGGTAACCTCAAACCCGTCTACGGGGGAGGGGCCGCCTCCAGCCGCTTCACGGGGTATTCCCCGGTCAGGTCATAGTTTTCCCAATAGTTGTGGGAAAGGTTTGGGAAGGAAAGCGGGATCACAATCGGCGGCCCAACGTAAACCCCGCCATTTACGTAAGCATCGAACGAAGGAAAAGGGTCTGACTGCGATAAGCGGTTGGACTCTTTTCTTTTTAAGGCGGGCGGGCAAGCGGGCGGGGCGGCGGGCAGAGTCGCGGCGGCGGAGTCACTCCATTTTGCAGTTCTCCGACGGGCGGGCGGCCAATGCGGAAGTCTACACACACCCTCTTTGGAGTAACGAATCTGTTGAATGTGCCCACGAACCCCCAGGCTTTTTTCGATTCCAAACCCGCGCGCGCAACCCCAAGGTGGTTCCCCTCTCCCGGCCTCTCCCCGTCGGGGCAAGGAGAACATCATTTTGGTTGAAAGCGCTTTCTACGGAGGAAAACCAAAATGCCAACGTCAAATACGCCAAAGATTGACGCACACGGAAATCAAAAGCCCACTGTTGCCGTAAAGACTGACGCCCCCGAAAAGCAGAGGCCCACCCGGTGCGCCATTTATACCCGGGTTTCCACGGACCAACAAGCTGAACTGGAGTATAACTCCTGTGAGGCCCAGGAAGACCGCATCCGCTCCTTTATAGCCAGCCAGGAGGGTTTCGTTGTCGGTGGCGTCTACACCGATCCCGGTTATACGGGCGCAAACACGGATCGGCCAGGGCTTCGTCATGCCATCTCTGATGTCCAGGCGGGCCTCATTGATATGGTTATCGTCTATAAAATTGACCGTCTGACTCGATCTCCCCGTGATTTCTATCAGTTGATAGAGGTTTTCGAGGCCCACAAGGTTGGGTTTATTTCCGTGACGGAGCGTTTTGACACCTCGACGCCCGCCGGCCGATTATTGAGGAACATCATGTTGACCTTCGCCCAATTCGAGCGGGAATTGTCCTCGGAGCGGGTCAGGGACAAGGTTGTTCAACGATTTAAACGTGGGTTATATGTCGGCGGTTGTCCCGCCCACGGGTATAAGGCGGAAAAGGGCGGGCTGGCCCTTGATCCTCCTAGGGATGAGGAGGTTCGGCTAATCTTTGAAACCTACGTCAAAACGCGCTCGATCCGGGGTGTTCTTAGGGCATTGAAGGAAAAGGGGATCGTCTCTCGCAAAGGAAATCCCTTCACGGATTCAACCGTTTGGCACATGCTCAAGAAACGCATCTATACCGGCGCTGTGGTCCATAAAGGGGCGACTCATCCCGGCCAGCACCCGGCGATTATCTCGAAAGAGCTTTTTGACCATGTTCAGGAAATTATCAGCAAGGGACCGCGCCGGGGGCCGGACCATTCGATCCTCCTTCCTTACGCCGGACTTATTAGCTGTGAGGAGTGCGGATCATCCATGACGGTGGCCTTCACCAATAAGGTCACCAAGAGAGGGCAAGGGAGAAAATATTACTACTACCGCTGTTCCACCATCGGCCACAAGGGATGGAACTCTTGCGCCACAAAACAGATCGGAGCGGACCGGTTCCATGAAACGATCCAGAGAAATATCCATCGCATATCCATGGACCCGGACTATTTGGAAAACCTGCTCTTTAAGGTTAAAATACAAACCCAATCTGTTGACTCGGCGGGATATGAACCCTCCCGCCAGGAGGAGGGTTTAACGGTCCAAAACGTCCAAAATCATTTACAAGGATTTTTGAGAATATGCGCGCGCAAACCCGGAATCGAAAAAAGCCTGGGGGTTCGTGGGCACATTCAACAGATTCGTTACTCCAAAAAGAGGGTGTGTGTAGACTTCCGCATTGGCCGCCCGCCCGTCGGAGAACTGCAAAATGGAGTGACTCCCGCCGCCGCGACTCTGCCCGCCGCCCCGCCCGCTTGCCCGCCCGCCTTAAAAAGAAAAGAGTCCAACCGCTTATCGCAGTCAGACCCTTTTCCTTCGTTCGATGCTTACGTAAATGGCGGGGTCGACGGGATTTGAACCCGCGGTCTCCGCCTTGACAGGGCGGCGTGTTAACCGAGCTACACCACGACCCCAAAATGGATGCTTGTTCTTGGGACCGGTATTATACACGAATTGGTCAATAATTGGACCAGGTTGAACTTCGTGTGTCGGTGTGGGTGCAACCGATCCACAACTGCCCTTGAGTTCCGGCGCCCCCCATGGACGGCGGCCAATTCCAATAACGCCAAAGCGGCTGCATGGCCATATCCGAAAATATCGCCGCCGACCCCAGAGCGCCATTATTGCCCACGCCGGCCATTGAATCATGATAAGGAGGAATGGCGGTGACCGGAATTTCGTTAAGATACATCCCGCCGATGGTCAGGGCGCTTAAATCATCCCCAGGGTAAATTCCTTCATTGTTCGAATAATAGATGGAAATGGCCGACCGCATCGATCCCAATTGCCCTTTCACAGAAGCCTCTTTGGATTTTCGCACGAGTTCCGCAAACTTCGGAATGGCGATGGCGGCCAACAGACCAATGATGGCGACGACAATCATGAGTTCGATGAGAGTGAATCCACGGAGGGGAGAGCGAGCCCACATGGAACAAATATAACAGGCGACGCCCCAGTTTTCAAGACGTTCCCGGCGGGACGAATCCAACGGAAAAATTGGGCGGTGCAGGATTTGAACCTGCGACCCTTCGCGTGTAAGGCGAACGCTCTACCGCTGAGCTAACCGCCCGAAAACTGTGCTGTTGCGGGCCCCGCTGCCCCGTCCAAATTCGACGGGGCGTGCGTCCTCGTTCGGTCCGGCGGGTCCGAACTCCGGGCGCCGAGCTAACCGCCCGAAAACTGTGCTGTTGCGGGCCCCGCTGCCCCGTCCAAATTCGACGGGGCGTGCGTCCTCGTTCGGTCCGGCGGGTCCGAACTCCGGGCGCCGAGCTAACCGCCCGAAAACTGTGCTGTTGCGGGCCCCGCTGCCCCGTCCAAATTCGACGGGGCGTGCGTCCTCGTTCGGTCCGGCGGGTCCGAACTCCGGGCGCCGAGCTAACCGCCCAAAAATGGTCGATATCGGCGACCCCGATAGAGCGACGGTCCCCGTTGCCCCCGGCGATCGCACGTCATTCCGGGGGCAGATTGGGAAAAGGGACAACGTGTCCCGCCACCGTTCCGGCGCGTGACGGGAAGTCCAAGGATTGACCGACGGCGGACATTTCCCGCCGAAGCAAGGCCAGACCCAAAGGCGCCCGCAACGCGGGCGACTCAACGACGGTGGTCAGGCGGCCCACTTCCTCCCCCTTGCACTGGACCGCCGTTCCCGCCTTCACGGGGCCCGCCAATTTAATGGCGCGCAAGCAACGGGGGGCGGGGCCCAGGACCTGCAAACGCCGGACGCTTTCTTGGCCGACGTAACAGCTTTTTTTCTTCGACACGAGATCGTCGAGATGGATTTCCATCGGGGATACATCGCGCGGAGCGTCCACGCTCAATTTGGCGACCCCGCCTTCCACCCGGAAGACCTCGAACGTTTCGGGCGACAGCACGCCGTCCGGAAAACCCTTGCCGAGGATCGCGGGCAAAAGAGCCAGCGCCTCCTCCGTGGGAACCACGCAGAGATACCCTTCCACCCCCAGCAGGCGGGAGTCAACGTGAAAGGCCTTGGGAAGAGCGTTGACCCGAACATCCGCTTGGGCGCCCGTTAAGAAAACAGCCACCCATCCGGTCATTTGCTCAAAACGGTGCTCCGACAATCCGGCGTATTTCGCCATGTTTTCGCGAAACCCGGCGGCCCCGCCGGTCGGAGTCAAAAGAAGCATTTCGTGACCGCGATTGTGGACAAAAACCGGAGAGATCAATCGGCCTTGCGCCGAGAGCAAACAGGTCAAGGTTCCGTGCCCGGGCGACAAGGCGGCGACGTCGCTGCTCAGGAGATCGTTGAGGAACGGCCCCAGGTCCGAGCCGATAAGATGAAAAATACTTAACGGGGCCAACCCCGCGCCCGCCCCCAACGTGAGATGGTCGAAAATAGAAAAGGGGAGCGGCGTCACGGTCAAAACCCGAGTTTCTCGAGAAATTCGTCCAAACGATGAACACTGAGAAAACGATTCTCTTTTTTTTCCTCCCGCAGGGTGCTTTGCGTGCCCCGCGAGGAATAATTGTGCCCGGGAAATAAAATCGTATCCTCCGGCAATTTGGCCAACACCCCGTTGAGCGTCTCAAACAATTCGTGCGGATTCCCCCCCGGCAGATCGCACCGGCCGCAGGTCCCCAGAAACAGCGTATCGCCGCTCAACAAGCGTCCATCCACCAGGAAGCATTGGGAACCGGGGGTGTGCCCGGGGGTGTGCAGAATCGTCAGGCGGGTCGATCCAAGGCTCAGGGTGTCGCCGCCCTTCACCGGACGCACGTGGTCCTTCGGCAAATCCCAAAACAGGCCCCGGGGAGCTCCCTTTTCAAGGTATTCCAATTCCCGCGGTTGAACGTACAGGGGGATGTTGCGGCCGGCCAAGAGGGTTTCGACGGCGTTGCAGTGATCGAAATGACTGTGGCTGATCAGGGCGCCGTCCACGGAATAACCGTCGGCGGCGGCGATGTCCAAGGCGGTTTTAACGTCCCAGGCGGGATCGACGATCCAACATTTCTTGACGGTCGGGTCCCCCACCAAATAACAGAAGTTTTCCATGGGGCCCACGGGAATTTGACGAAGATAAGGAGGCATGGTTAGTCATTGTATCGCACAAAGACCTGCAGGGAAAAGCCTTTTCTGGGGGGCAGATGGATTTCGTCTTCCAACATCAACGTCCCCGAAAGGCCGAACCAATCCCGGACCAACAACTGCAGGCGGGCGTGGGCGTAGGTGGACTGATCCCCCGTGGCGCCGGGGGTAAAGGCCCCGACGGCCGAATGGCTCGTTCGTCCCAGCGTCAGCTGGACGAATTCGTCTTCGTTGCCGCCGTAACGCCGAATGACAAATTCGCGTGAAACGCCGACCCCGTCCCGGGACGGAACCCACGTGACGCGCGACTGCCCATACCACTCGTTGTAATATTTCGCGAGGGAGAGGCTGTACAAATCCACGTTGTCCCCCACGAAACTCATGTGGCGCGCCCGGGCCGAAGCCTCCCATTGATGTCCGAACCCCTGGTAAAGCTCAAAAAAACCGTCGGCTTTGGGGAGGATCTGGACTTTTCGGGTGGCTTGCACGCGCAAATTCGTGTACGCCCGGGGCCACACGCTCACATACGTGTCGACGACCGCCGCGTTGTCGCTTTGGGTAAAACGCGCGACCCGATCGACGCCCAGCGAGAGGGAATCCCCCCGGGCCGTCATCCGTTTGGCGGAAAAGGAGGACGTGTACCAACCCGTTCGGCCCGAGGCGTAATTCTGTTGCTCGGTGCCGGCCTTGGTTTCCCAATAGCCGGCGTCCCGCGCCCAGAGTCCCGACGGGACCGCGAAGGCCGCGAGGATCCACCAGCGGTTCACGCGGGGCCTCGCGCAAACCCCAATCGGGGATTCCCCCCCCACCGCTTGACGCCCCGAACCGCGGACCAAAGACCTTTCAACCTCCACCACATGCCCAATTGGCGGTAGCCCACGTTTTCGATCAAGGCCAACAAAAACAACAACGCGTAATCCCGAAAACGATGGTAGCGGTGAAACGAGAGCTCCTCCAGCGCCACCGTCAGGATCGAAAGGGCCATGCCGAAAGCGAAGGCGGACAGACCGAACGCCGCGGAAAAGGCGAGAGAGACCCGATGCTCCCAAAGGGCCCATCCGAACACCACGAACCCCCCCAATTCCATCACGGGCCCCAGCATCTCGAGAAAAAAGAAATAGGGAAAGGCGAACATTCCCACCGCCCCGTAACGGGGATTGAAAAGCATTCGCGTGTGGCGGACCAGGGTTTGGGCCAATCCCCGTTGCCACCGGTCGCGCTGACGGGCCAGGGCGCCGTAGGTTTCGGGGCATTCCGTCCAGGCGACGGGGTCCGGAAGGAAGGTGATGCGGTAAGGGCGGCGGCGTTCCCGGCAATGCCGGTGGAGACGCACCACCAATTCCATGTCCTCCCCGACCGTGGTCGTGGAGAAACCGCCGGCGTCGATCACCGTTTCCCGTCGAAACAAACCGAAGGCCCCCGAAATGATCAGCAACGCGTTCATCGCGTCCCACCCCATTCGACCCGTTAAAAAAGCCCGAAGATATTCCAACACCTGAAAGCGCGGCAGCAACGCGCTCGGCAGTCGCACGTCGACCACTTGCCCCCCCTGGAATCGGCAGCCGTTGGCGATGCGCACGATGCCCCCCACCGCCACCGTCCGGTCGTCCTCCACGAACGGACGGACGATCCGGGTGAGGGCGTCCCGCTCCAACAAACAGTCGGCGTCGATGGCGCAGAACAGCGCCGTCCGGCAGAAATTGATTCCGGCGTTCAACGCGTCCGCTTTGCCGCCGTTGTCCTTGTCGATCACCCACAATTTGTCGTTCACCGCGCTGCGGTAAGTGCCCCGCACGCTCGCGGTCGGAATCGAAGCCATCGGAAACCGCCCGGTGGGTTTGAGCGCAAAGGCGCGGGTCAAGGCGTCGAGCGTCCCGTCGGTCGAACCGTCGTTGATCACCACGATTTCGTAGGACGCGTATTCCAGCGTCAACAGGGAGCGGAGGGAGCCGACGCACGTTTGTTCCTCGTTGTGCGCCGGCTGCAAGATGGTGATGGACGGGGGATCGCCCCGTCGAACGAAATCGTCCACCGCGTCCATCCATTTAAAGCGGCGGTGGTAGCGGCGAAGGCTCCCGATGGCGATCATGGCCGTGGCCAATTGCACCGTGTTGAGGATTAAAAAATAGAGCAGGACCATTCCGCCCGCCACGTCGAACCACGTCACGACACGCCCTCCAATTCCAGGCCCAAGGGCCGAAGCCGGGCGTCGCCGAGGATCCTGGACTTGAGCGCGGCGCCGCCCCGGAGGCGGCGGAGGCCTTCCGCCGCGCGCCAGGCCACCCAGGGCGAGGGATCCTGAAGGGCGGCGTCGAACAATTCGGCGTCGCTGGAGTTTCCGATCACCATCAAAGCGGCCAAAGCCAGGGACCTTATTTCCGAATGCTCGGAGGCGACCAGGGGACGAACCAGGGGACGGTGTTCGGGTCGCCCGTAGGCCGCCAGAAGACGAAGAGCGACCACCGCCACCCCCGTGTCGCTGGTCTGATGGAGAACCCGGGCGGCGGCGTCGGCCGATTCCAGGTCGCGCAATTCGCGGAGCGCCAGCCCCATCACCCGCCGGGTCCACGGGGAACGTTGCGGCGATTCAAAAAGGCGCCGGCACTCCGACGTCATCCCGGGTCCGAGGCGCGCGATGGTGTGGGCCCAAAAATGCGGGTTCCACCGCTCGTAGCGGTCGAGATGGTTCAGTATATCCAGCGCCGCGGCGGGGTCGCGCGTTCCGGCCAAGGCGAAAGCCGCGCTTAAGGACACCAGGGGGGCGGGATCGGCCAAAGCCGCGGCCACGGCGCGATGGCGGGTTCCCCGTCCAAAAACCCCCAAAGCGCGGACCGCCCACGCCCGTTCTTCGGGGTCCCGGGCTCGGAGAGACAACTCCACCCAGGGAAGGTGGGGTTCGGCCAATTCCCCCAGGTCGCGATGGCGTCCACCCCGCAAGGCCGCGGCGTAGGTCAATAGAAATTCAAGAAAGTACCGGGTTTCGCCGGGTCGCACCCGGCCCGGCGTTTTTCCGGAACCGCCGTCCCCGAAATCGTTCATCCAGCGGGTCTCCCACCGCGCGAACAACCGGGTCCGTCGACGTTCTCTCTGGGCCCCCGCCAGTCGGGACAAGACGGCAAAAAAGGCCAGACCGCTGGCCCCCACCACCAACGCCAAAGCGCCGAAACCCACCGCCCACAACAACGGCTCGAACACCGTCGGGGCATTCACGCCGTCACCGCGCCCGGAGATGCCGATGAACCCGCGCCACCAATTCCACGGGAGAAAACGGCTTTAAGATGTAATCGTCGGCCCCCAGGGCCAACCCCTTCACCACGTTGGATTCGTCCCCCATGGAGGTCAGCATGAGAACGGGCGTTCGCTCAAAGATCGGCTGGGCCCGCAACCGTTCGAGCAACTCGAAACCGTCCATGCCGGGCATTTTCACGTCCAAAATCATCAAGTGCGGTTGGATGGACGCCGCGCTTTGGAATGCTTCCGCGCCGTCGCTGAAACACCGGATCGAAAAGCCTTCCCGTTCCAGGCGATGGCGAACCAAGGCCACCACCAATTCGTCGTCTTCGGCCAACAGAATGGTTTTTCGCGCCACCGTGGATTGTTCCTGAAACCGGGCGAACCGGGCCGCCCCATCGGCGGTTGTCTGACGCAACACCGTGCCGGCCCGCGCCACCGCCTCTTCAATGGAAAGGTTGTCGATCAGATTGACCAAACCCGCTCGAAAAAAGATGGGCGGCGATTCCCGCCGCGTCCGCTCCAACAACGCTTGAAGCAATTCCTCGGCCCGGTCCATTCCCTGCTCCAGAAACAGGACCACGTATCGGCGTTCTTCCCAGCGCCCAACGGCGCCGCCGCCTTGAATCTGGTGTTGCAGAAGGGGACCGAGGCGATCGTCGCCGATCCCGGGGTCGCCGTCGGCTTCAATCATCGCCAGGGACCAGGGGGTTTGGAGGCCGCGCCGCAGCATTTCGGCGCGGTGATAGAGTCGGGTCAATCCGACCCGTCCCAGGAACCCTTCCACCGCGGAGTCGTTTTCGGGTTTGGCCTTCACTTTCTCATCGATGGCCTGGACCAGCGTCGGGACGGGGACCGGCTTCTGAAAGCATCGAACGGAACCGTAGGCCAGGCACTCGTTGCGCAAATCGTCGTTGACGTGGGCCGCGAGCACGAACACGGGAACGCAACTGTTCAATCCGTCCTCCCGGAGTTCGGCCAAAAAACGCCGACCGTCCTGGTCCGGAAGAAGGAGGTCCAGGACAATCAGGGCCACCTCCTCGCCGTTCAAGAGCGGCCCCGCTTCCCCGGCGCTCCGGGCGCGAAGCACCGGACGCCCGGACGACGCCAACCGGGATTCAAATTCCGTCAACCAAGCGGAATCCGGCGCCACCACCAACACCGGACAACGCCGTTGGCTTTCCAAAACGGCGTTCATGGCCGCCAACAGTTCATCCACGGGGCCTCCCACCTCCCCCGGCGGCGCGTGCTCCGCCGCCCGCGCCGCCTCCGTGATGCGCGGGAATCCGAAGGCGCTTCCCGACCCGGCGATTTTGTGGGCCAAACGCCGGAGTTCCTCCTCGTGGGTTTCCGGGGCGGCGCGCCATTTCCCCAAACCCTCTTCCAATTCCCGGCGTCGATCCCGGAGGATCTCCCGGTACAATCCCCGCATGTCGGTAAGTTCGTTCATGACGGGGAATTTCCGCTCGTCGGGGGGGCGGCCGCGTTTTTGGCCAGGGACCGCCGAATGGCGTCGAAGAGGTCCTTTTCGTCCACGATGGGCTTGGAGACGTAATCGTCGAAGCCGAAAGCGAGGAACTTTTCCCGGTCGCCCACCATGGCGTGGGCCGTGAGCGCCACGACCGGAAGAGTCCGGAGAGCCGGGTGTTCCCTTAAACGAACCAGAACTTCCACCCCGTCCATGCCGGGCAGCGAGATGTCGAGCAAAACGATGTCCGGTCGATCGGCCAAAATGGCGGCCAGGGCCTCGGGACCCGTTTCGAATTCCCGGAGGTCGAACAAATCCTCCAGAATCCCCCGCAGAAGCAGGCGATTGTCGGCGTTGTCTTCCACCACATCCAATTTGGGTCTCATGGGGCGATCAGGCGGAGTTGTCCTTGGAAACATTATCGACCGTCGGCGCCGAAACTGTCACGGCGTCGGGATCCGTCGCGTCGCCGTCCGTCGTCCCAAAAACGACCCGGAACGTCGACCCCCGTCCGACGTCGCTGTCCAATTCCAATCGGTGGCCCATGAGTTTTAAAAGCGCCGCCGAAATCGTCAGCCCCAACCCCGAACCGCCAAATTGCCGGGCCGTGGTGTTGTCGGCTTGTTGAAACGCTTCGAAAATCACCTCCCGCTTTTCCGGGGGGATTCCGATTCCGGTGTCCCGAACCTCCAATTGGACCGGCCGGGCCGTCAGCGGGTCCGCCGACACCCCGATGGTGATCGACCCTTGTTCCGTGAACTTCAAGGCGTTGTTCATCAAATTGATCAGCACCTGCTTGAATTTTCGCTCGTCCGTTCGAAAAGCGGCGAGGCGGGGCGGGAGATCGGTCAACAGACGGATTTCTTTTTTCTCCGAAATACGCGATTCCATTTCCGAAATAGTTTCCAAAACCAAAATATCGAGACCGATGTCGGACAACAACAGGGGCATTCGCCCCGCTTCGACGCGCGACAAGTCGAGGACGTCGTTGACCAGGGTCAGCAGGTGAAACCCGTTGGCTTTGATGCGCTCCAGACGGGTTAAATCGTCGGGATGCAGATTTCCGGATTTGTTTTTAAGCAGCAAATTGGCGAAGCCGATGACGGAGTTGAGCGGGGTTCTCAACTCGTGGCTCATGTTGGCCAAAAATTCGCTCTTGGCCCGGCTGGCGCGGCGCGCGGCGGCCTCGGCCGCCCGAAGCTCCCGGGTCATTTCCCGGGCCAGAAGACCGGCGCGGCGTTGGGAAGTGGCCAAGGCCCAACCGAGGCCGAACAAGGCCAAGGTGGTAAAACTTCCCCCGATCAGGATCCACAACGGCGTGTTGGAAAACAGGAGGGCCACGAAGGCCCCCGTCGCGGTTCGCGGCTGGGCCAACAAAACGCCCGACACGTTGGGCGGCAACGAGGACAGGGACATCGACCAAAAACTCAGGGTCAGGCCCAGTCCGATGATCAATATTGTCCACGGAAGCAGGCCGGCCCACCGGTTTTCATCGGGGGTCTTTTCGCGACCAGGTCCGGCCCAGAGGCCTTGCCAAAAGGAAAAAATCAGCGACGCGGTATGAGTCATAAGGATGGGCCCTCCGCGTTGACGGAGGTCCTCCCGATCACTATCGGCTGTTTGGATTAAAAGATGAGGAGGGCGGAGGGTTAAAAACGAACGCCGGCGGACCGCAGAACCGCGGCCAGGGAACGCCGTCGGTCATACACACGGGCCACGATGCCCAGAGCGGCCGCCGCGGCGATAAAATCGCCCCGGTCGTCCACGTAGACCATTCGTTCGAACGGGGTGCGGGTGATCCGGGAAACCGTCCGGTAAACCCCGGTCGCCGGCTTCATCGCCCCCAACCGGTGGGAGCCGAACCGCCAACGGGCATGGCGAAGGCGGGGATATCGCTTCATCACGTGGCGCCAGTGGATGGGGTTGATGTTGGACAATAAGGCGGTGGGATGGGTCGAAGCCAGGCGCTCCAGAAGGTCCAAATTCTTTTCCAGCGGCGTGAATATTTCGACAAAGGCCGCGCAAAATTGCCGATAGCTCATTCCGATCCCGGTTTCGCGTCGAATCCAGCGAAAAAAAGTCGCCCCGGTCATTTTCCCCCGTTCAAACGCCAACCCCCGGGGATGGTTCCATATTTTATCGACGAGTCGCCGTCCCGAGCCGCGCTCCACCCGGTCAAAATTTCGGCGGGCCCGTTCGATGCTGAAAGCGATCAAAACGTTGCCGATATCGAACACCACCAGGGGGTTTTTGTGCACGGTAACCATGGGCGCTCATTGTAACACGAAGACCGCCGGGATGTGCTAAAATAGCGCGCACATGGAGACGGTTATGGCCCCCCCCACCCGGGGAGTGGACCTGAGGGAAAGACTCTCGGCCTACGCCCGGTTCGTCAAGATCGAACACACCCTTTTTTCCCTTCCCATCCTCCTTTCGGGCACGTTGTTGGCCCGGGGAACCCTCCCCTCCTGGACGGTGACGGGACTGATCCTCTTGGCGACCCTGGGCGCCCGCACCTTGGCGTTGGCGCTCAACCGGATCATCGACGTCCAAATTGACGCTCGAAATCCGCGCACCGCCGGCCGGGAACTGGCCACCGGCGCCCTGAGCTTGTGGGACGCTTTTTTGGTCGCGCTGGCGGGGCTGTTAATTTATATTTGGGCGGCCACCAAGATCAATTCCTTTTGCCTTATTTGGAGTTGGGTGCCGGCGTTGCTTTTTCTCATTTACCCGACCCTGAAACGGTTCACCTGGCTCTGCCACTTCGGTTTGGG
The DNA here is from genome assembly GCA_016722575.1 of Elusimicrobiota bacterium. NCBI lineage: Bacteria > Pseudomonadati > Elusimicrobiota > Elusimicrobiota bacterium. Next base: position 97,862 of record JADKIY010000002.1, read on the forward strand.
GGTTACCTGGGCCATGGCGCCCCTGGCGGGGTGGTTCGCCGTCAATCCCGGGTTCCCCGGAAGCGGTCCGGCCTGGATATTGGCCGTGTTCAGCTTCTTTTGGCTGGCGGGGTTCGACATCATTTACGCTACGCTGGACGAGCAGTTCGATCGCCGCGAAGGCCTTTTCTCCGTGCCCGCGCGTTTCGGAAAACAGACGGCCCTGCGGCTTTCCGCCTTGACTCATTTGATGGCCTTTGGTTCCCTGGGGCTTCTTTTTTTCTTTTGCCTCCGAGGTTCCGCGGCGGCCTTTCTTTGCCTCACCGCGGGGGTGCTCCTGTTTCTTGAACACTTGCTGGTGGATCACGTGGATCTGGCCTTTTTCAAAATCAACGTTTTGACGGGGTTCGTGGTGCTGGCCATGGTGTTTGTGGGCGTTCGGCCGGATTTTTAAATCGGCGACGACCGCCAAGGAGATTTTATGCGCATTGTGCTGGGCATGACCGGAGCCTCCGGCTCCATTTTTGCCGTTGAGTTCCTGCGCCGGGCCACGGCCGAGGAGGTTTATTTGGTCATGTCCCGTTGGGGTCGTTCGGTGCTCCATCAGGAGACCGGGCTGACCGCCGAAAACCTTTCGACTTTCGCCAAAAAGGTGTTTTCCAACGATGACATGAACGCCCCCATCGCCTCCGGCTCCAACCCCGTCGACGCCGTGGTGGTGCTCCCCTGCTCCATGGCGACCCTGGGGAAGATCGCCCACGGAATCGGCGACAATTTGATCACCCGGACCGCGGAAGTGGCTCTCAAGGAACGCCGACGACTTCTGCTTTGTCTGCGAGAAACGCCGCTGTCGACCATCGATTTGGAAAACGCCCACAAGCTTTCCTTGGCGGGGGCCGTCATCATGCCCGTTTCCCCGCCTTTTTATCAAAAGCCCGCCTCCCTCCCGGACCTCATCAACGGTTACGTCGACAAGGTCCGCGGCGTTCTGGGTTTGCCCGTCGAAGCCGGTTGGCGATCCCGCGATCTCGACTAGAGAAATGCGTTGACCGCCCCTTTTTCCGATCTGGGGTCCTTTTTGGCCCACCTGGAAGCCCAAAAGGATCTCGTTCGGGTTCGGGCCGAAGTGGATCCCCGCCTTGAAATGACGGAAATCGCCACCAGGCTGGTGAAGGCCGGGGGCCCGGCCGTTGTGTTTGAACGCGCCACGGGCTCCCCCTATCCTGTGGCGATCAATTTCATGGCCACCGCCCGACGGCTGGAATGGGCTCTGGGCCGCGCCCCCGCCCAGATCGGCGAGGAATTGGCCGCGGCGGCCGAAGATTTCGCACCGCCCACCGTCTCGGCCCTGTGGCGCCACCGGGGTTTGGTGGCTCGCGCCCTTAAAATGCGGCCCCAACGGGTCGTCGGACCGGCGGTGGTGGAATTGCCCCGCCTGGATACGTGGCCGGTTTTGACTTGTTGGCCCGAAGACGGCGGACGGTTCGTCACCCTCCCCCTGGTCATCACCAAAAGCCCGTCCAACGGCCGGCAGAATCTCGGCATGTACCGCCTGCAGGTCTACGACGAGCGCACCACCGGCATGCACATTCAAATTGAACGGGGCGGCGGCGCCCACTACGCGGAATACGAATCCCGGGGAGAATCCATGCCCGTGGCGGTGGCCCTCGGGGGCGATCCGGTCACGATCCTGGCCTCTGTCCTTCCCCTGCCGGAAAACATGGACGAACTTTCCTTCGCCGGCTTTCTCCGAAATCAGCGAACCCGGGTCTTTTCACTTTCCAACGGCCTTCAAGCCCCCGCCAACGCCGAATTCGTTTTGGAAGGGCACGTGCCTATTCACGAGCGGCGCCTGGAGGGCCCCTTCGGCGACCATTTCGGCCACTACAGCCACGCAGCGCCTTTTCCGGTTTTTTACGTTTCCAAAGTTCATCGACGCCAAAACCCGATTTATCCGGCCACGGTGGTCGGCAAGCCGCCGCAGGAGGACAAGTTCCTGGGCAACGCGGTGCAGGAAATGCTCTTGCCGCTTTTGAAAGTCATGCGTCCGGAGCTTGTGGATCTTTGGGCTTATTTTGAAGCGGGGTTCCACAACCTGGCGGTCGCGTCGGTGCGCCAACGATACCCCAAAGAAGCCGTTAAAACCGCCCTGGGCCTCATGGGGCAGGGGCAAATGTCCCTCACCAAATGCGTCGTCCTGGTGGACCCCTCCGTGAACGTGCGAAAATTCGGCGATGTCCTGGACGCGCTGCGAACCCATTTTAATCCGGCCGAGGACTGGATCCTTCTTCCCGGAACGCCCCAGGACACCTTGGATTTCACCAGCTTTAAAATGAACTTGGGAAGCAAGATGATCCTGGACGCCACGTCCCTCGGCCCCCAAAACCAACCAACGACCTCGGCGCGCCCGAGCCGGGTCGAAGTGGACGGGGTCGAATTCCCCGCCCGAAATTGGCGGGACGCCCTGTTGGTGGTGCGAACCTCGGGCCCCGGACGCCCCCTGATTGAAAAAATCCTCCGAAACCCGGCCTTTTCGGGGTACAATTTAATCGCCGCCGTCAGCGAGGACGTTCCCTTGGACGACGACGAATTGTTGCTGTGGGGCCTTTTCACGCGGTTCGATTGCGCGCGGGACGTCGTGCCCGCGTCGGTCAAGATGAACGGCGCCTGGCCGGCCTATTTAGGGCCCCTGGGGGTCGACGCGACCTGGAAATCGGGCTACCCAAAACCCCTGGTCATGAAGGAAGACATCGTCCACCGCGTGAATCGGCGCTGGAAGGAATACGGCTTATGATATTCAAGGACAAGGATCTCCCCCTTCTCTGGGACAAAGTGCGCGCGGGTCAACGCCTGACGGTGGAAGACGGACGCGTTCTCTACGCCAGCCCCGATTTGCTGGGCTTGGGGTGGATGGCCGACCAAGTCCGCCGGGGACGGCACGCCGACCGGGCCACCTTCGTTTTCAACCGGCAAATCAATCCCACCAATATTTGCCTGCTCTCCTGCAAGTTTTGCGACTACGCCTCCAAAGAAGGCTGGGACAACGCCTATGTCCTTTCCGAGAAGGAAATTCTCGACCGTTTGTCCCCCGAACTTCGCGAAGTCCACATTGTGGGAGGGCTTTACCGCCGATGGTCTTTCAACGATTACTTGAACGTTTTGCGGGTGATTCGCCGGGCGTACCCCCATATTCAACTCAAAGCCTACACCGCGGTTGAAATTGATTTCTTTGCCCGAAAAGAAAACATTTCCATCTCCGAAGTGCTTCAGCAATTGAAGAACGAAGGCCTGGTCTGCCTGCCCGGCGGCGGGGCCGAGGTCTTCAGCGAACGCGTGCGCAAACAACTCTTTCCCTTCAAAATTGGTTGGTCCAAGTGGTCCGAAGTCCACCGAACCGCGCACGGCCTGGGGATTCGATCCAACGCAACCATGCTCTACGGGCACATCGAAACCTCGGAGGAGCGTCTGGACCACCTGTTGAAGCTGCGCGCCTTGCAGGACGAAACGGGCGGGTTCCTGTCGTTCATCCCGCTGGCGTTTCAACCCGGCAACACGGGCATCGTGGAACGCCAAACCTCCGCCATCGACGACCTGAAAACCATCGCCATTTCGCGGCTCCTCCTGGACAATTTCGATCACATTAAATCCTACTGGGTCACCGTCGGCGAGGAGACCACGTCCATGGCGCTCCGGTTCGGGGCCGACGACATCGACGGGACCATTTTGGAGGAACGCATCATGCACGCGGCCAAAGCCCAAACCCCGGTCGGAATGGCCCGGGAACGCCTCCTGCGGATTATTCGGGAAGCCGGGGGCCTGCCGGTGGAGCGGGACGCTCTTTACAATGTCGTGCGCGAATACCCGCGGTCCCCGGCTTCCGCCCCGGAAATCACGGCGGTGGGGGCCCGATGATGGCCCTCCGGTATCCGGTGCGGGTCGGGGAATTGGCCTACCAAAACACCGTTCCTTTTCGTTTGGACGGCCGGTGGAACACGATGCCCTGTCTGTCGCCTCGCCTGTTGGCTCGCTGGGCGGAGGCCGGGTCCATCGACGCCGGCGTCATTCCCGTGGTGGAGGCCTGGCGTTTGGAGGCGGACTTCGAACCGGTGGGTCAATTGGGCATCGCCGCCCGAAACCGCGTCTTAAGCGTCGTTTTGTACTCCCGGAAACCCTGGACCGAATTGGACCGCGCCCGCATCGGTCTCACGGACCAAACGGCCACCTCGGCCCGGCTTCTCCATACCCTTCTCACCGTCCGGGACGGTTTTCAGACGAGTTTCCGAGACGGGTTCCGCCCGACGGACGACGCCCGGCTTTTGATCGGCGACGCGGCCCTGACGCCGGAGCCGGGGTTTCTCCGGGATTTTCCCCACGCCTTTGACTTGGCCGAAGAATGGCATCGGTGGCAGGGGACGTCCTTTGTGTTCGCCCGCTGGATGGTTCGAAAATCCACGCCCCCCTATTGGAAAGCCCTGCTGGAAGAAGCCTTGGAAGCCTCCTTGGAAGCTTTTGATCGAAACCGACAGAACATGTGCCGGCAAGCGGCCCGCGCCCTTCGCCTTCCCTTTTCCCGTCTGGACGAGTATTACGACGGCTTGGTGTATCGTTTAACGGAAAACGAGCGGCGCGGCGAGGCGTTGTTCCGCGATTTGATCGCCGGCCCGGGGACCGTGCGTGTTTGACCCGCGGCTCCTGGAAAAGAAGATCCTCCGCGGCGAGAGGCTCAACGCCGCCGACGGCCGGTGGTTGCTGACCGAGGAAGTCCCCCTTCTGGAACTCGGCGCTTGGGCCAATCACGTTCGCGAGGCGAAGAACCCCGGACGCGAGGTTTCTTTCGTCGTGGACTCAAACCCCAATTACACCAACGTGTGCGACACCGATTGCCTTTTCTGCGCTTTTTACCGCCGTCCCAAGGACGCCGACGCCTACGCTTTGACGGTGGAACAAGTCATGGCCAAGGTCCAAAACGCGGTCAACCAGGGCGCCACCACGATTCTCCTCCAGGGCGGCCACAACCGGGCTCTGCCCTTTTCGTATTACGTCGACATCGTTCGCACCATGAAGGAAAGATTCCCCGCGGTCACCCCCCACTGCTTTACGGCGTCGGAAGTTCAAACCATGGCCCAGGTGTCCGGCCTGGGCGTCGATGGCGTGTTGACGGCCCTTTGGGACGCGGGCCAGCGCACGTTGCCGGGAGGCGGGGCGGAGGTCCTCACCGAAAACGTCCGCCAAAAACTGGCGCACAAAAAAGGCGGACCGGAGAAATGGCTCGACGTGCATCGCGCCGCCCACCAAATCGGTTTTCGAAGCACCGCCACGATGATGTATGGGCACGTGGAAACGCTCGAGGACATTGTGGAGCATTGGGAGCGCATTCGCTCCTTGCAGGACGAAACGGGCGGCTTTACGGCCTTCATCCCGTGGAGTTTTAAACCCCAACACACGATGCTCGAGCGCCGCCACCCCGAGCGAACGGGGCCCGTCCCTTACTTGCGAATGTTGGCGGCCTCCCGCTTGTACTTAGACAATTTTGACCACATCCAAGCCTCCTGGTTTTCGGAAGGCAAGAAGGCCGGCCAGGCCTCGCTTTATTTCGGTGCCGACGACTTCGGCGGGACGTTGATCGATGAAAACGTCCACGCGGCCGCGGGTTTTGTGAACAAGGCTTCGACCGATGAAGTGGTGGCCCTTATCCGCGAAGCCGGTTTCCTCCCCGTCCAACGGACGACGTTGTACGACGCGTTGAAAACCTTCCATCCCAACTGACGTGCGGTCCCAACCCCCGCCGTTCCCCCAGATGGTTTACGTTTGCACCAATGCCCGAGCCGTCGGCGAACGAGTTTCCTGCGCCGCCGCGGAACGGGTCGGCGCCCAACTCAAAGACGAACTGAAGCGCCTCGTCAAAGAGCGCGGTTTAAGTGAAAAAATCCGCGTTTGCTCCTCCGGTTGCATGGACCGGTGCGAAGAGGGCCCCAACGCCGTTCTTTGCGGCTCCACGGGCACGGAATGGGTGTCGCGCCTGGCCCTTCAGGATCTCCCGGCGTTGGTGGACCGTCTCCTACAAACGCTTCCCTAAATCACCCAATAAAAAAAGGACGGTCCCGTGGGGAACCGTCCTTTTCTATTTATATGGCTGCCGGACTAGGATTCGAACCTAGACGACCAGGTTCAGAGCCTGGCAGGCTACCGTTACCTCATCCGGCAAAAATTGGGCGTTGAACGCTTTATGGGGGAGGGGCGTTTTCATCGCCGCTGGCCAGGCAAGCCTGGCGGTTTCCGGGCTAGCGCCCTCCAACCATTTCGTCGGCTCCCTCGCCTCCGTCACACGCTACCGTTACCTCCTCCGGCAAAAATTGGGCGTTGAACGCTTTATGGGGGAGGGGCGTTTTCATCGCCGCTGGCCAGGCAAGCCTGGCGGTTTCCGGGCTAGCGCCCTCCAACCATTTCGTCGGCTCCCTCGCCTCCGTCACACGCTACCGTTACCTCCTCCGGCAAAAACCTTCGAGTTTTCCGAAAGGAAAATAAAATCCCCTCCGGTAAAACCGAAGGGGATTTTATCAAATCCCGATTCCGATGAGAATCTGTGCCGAAACGGGTCTACACCCCCGCCGGTTGGCGAAGGGCGGCCAAGGCGGCTTCGTAATTCGGATGGTTCGTCATCTCCGGAACGTATTCCACGTAGGTGACGACGTCCTGGGCGTTGACCACAAACACCGCGCGAGAAAGTAGGCGTAATTCTTTAATCAGCGTGCCATAGGCCGCGCCGAAGGAAGCGTCCCGGTGGTCCGAGAGGGTTTGAAGGTTTTTGATGCCCGCCGTCTGGCAAAAGCGTCCCTGGGCGAAAGGCAGGTCCATGCTGACAACGTAGGTTTGAACGCCGGAGACCTTGGCGACGCCTTCGTTGAATTTGCGGGTTTCGGCGTCGCAAACGGGCGTGTCCAAGGAAGGAACCGCCACAATCAAGCGCGTTTTCCCGGCCGACTTGGCGAGGTTCACTTCGCTCAAATCGCCGGCCACCGCCTTAAATTCCGGCGCCTTTTGTCCGACTTTAATCTCGTTGCCGACCAGGGTCAGCGGATTTCCCTTAAAAGTGGTGCCGCCTTTGCGTTCGTTGGACATGGTGAATGCCTCCCAATGATATATGACTTATTTAGTTATATATTAATAAATCGCAAGACGCGATGCCACCCGATCCCTTACTTCAGGGACTGAAGTTCTTTTTGAATTTCGCTCCAGGCCGCTTTCATGTCGTCCACGAGGCCTTTGAGCTCGGTTTTGTTGACGGACGCCGCGGCCTTGTAGCGTTGCGCGGCCTTTTCAACGACGCGGTGGTAGGCTTCTTCGTTGACCGACTTCAATTTTTCCAGGGTTTGAAGAACATCCCCCTTCATTTTGAACATCCAGCCTTTGACCTTCGCCCGTTTCTTGGCCGCGCCCTGGCCGTAGAGAAAATACGCCCCCGCCCCGGCCGCCACCGCCATGCCCATCAACGCTTTGGTCACTTTGCCCATGTGTTCCTCCCGATTCGCCGAATTTACAGGCGCCCGTCGGCGAGCCGTTGTTTGGCGTCGGCGAGGCGTCGAAGGACCGTTTCTTTTCCCATCACTTCCAACATGTGAAATAGACTGGGGCCCTGGGTTCGTCCCGAGACGGACACCCGGAGCGGATGAAACACCGCCGCGTTTTTGACCCCCCGCCGGACGGCCAGGGCCTTGCAGGCCTCTTCGGTGGAAACCGCCGTGAAGGCCTCGAGGGTCCCGAAGGCGGTCCCAGCCTCTTCCAGCAGGGACGGAACGTCGGGTTTCTTTAATGTTTTCTCGACCGAGGCGGGATCGAATTCCACGTCCTTAAAAAAGAATTCGATGAGCCTTGGAATTTCCGTCAAATGCTTCACTTTTTCCTGCTCCAGGGCGACGGCCGCCTCAATGTCGCGGCGACGCGCCTCCTCTTGCCCCGCCAGAAATCCGGCTTGGCGGATAAAGGGCATGGCCCGATCGACGAGTTCCTTCAAGGGCAACTGGCGAATGTACTCGCCGTTCATCCAAATCAGCTTGTTCGGATCGAAAATGGCCGGGCTCTTCCCGCAACGCTCCACGGTGAACTTTTGAATCAGCTCGTCCTGGGTAAATAAATCCTGGCTGTCCTCCGTGGACCAACCCAACAGGGCAAGGTAGTTTCGGGTGGCTTCGGGCAAGTAGCCCGCGTCCCGGTATTCTTCGACCGCGGTGGCCCCGTGCCGTTTGGAGAGGCGTTGGCCGTCGGCCCCGAGGATCATCGAAAGATGGGCGAACACGGGGGGCGTCCACCCCAGGGCCTCGTACACCAACGCCTGGCGGGGGGTGTTGGAGAGATGGTCGTCCCCGCGGATCACGTGGGTGATTTCCATCAAGTGATCGTCGACGACGCAGGCGAAATTGTAGGTGGGCACCCCCGAGGTTTTGAGCAGGATGAAATCCTCGATCAACGAGTGCTCCCACTTCATGGGACCCCGAATAAGGTCGTCGAATTGAACGGGGGCGTCGTCCTGGGGGGTCTTAAACCGGACGGTGAACGGCTTTCCTTCCTTGATCAAGGCTTCCCGTTGGGCGGGCGTGATGTCCCGGAAGGGGCTGACAAATTTGGGGGGCTTTTTTAAAAGCTGCGCTTTTTCCTTGGATTTTTGAACTTCCTCGGGGGTCGCAAAGCAATAAAAGGCCTTCCCGGAAGTCACCAGCTGGTCGGCGAATTTTTTGTAATGGTCCAGCCGATGCATTTGATAATAGGGGCCGAAGGAGCCCTTGCTCTGGGTGGGGTCGGTGGCGGAGGTGGGGCCTTCGTCCCAGTCCAGTCCCATCCAGCGCATTCCGTTGAAGATCGCCTCCACCGACGCCTGGGTGGACCGGGTTTCGTCCGTGTCCTCGATGCGGAGGATGAACGTCCCCCCCGTGTGGCGGGCGAAAAGCCAGTTAAACAACGCCGTCCGCGCGCCACCGATGTGCAGAAAACCGGTGGGCGAGGGGGCGAAACGAACGCGGGGTTTCACGGTTTAGTAGATGATTTTGTTGAGAGGGTATTCGATGATCCCCTCGGCGCCGGCGCGCTTCAAGGCGGGGATGTTCTTTTTCACTTCTTTTTCGGGCATGATGACTTCCAAGGCCACCCAGCCCTTTTCCGTCAGTTGGGAGATGGTCGGTTTCCGGAGGGCCGGGAGAAGTTTCGTCACGTCGGCCAGCTTGTTTTCGGGAATGTTCATTTTGATGCCGACAAGCCCTTCGGCGGCCAGGGCGCCCTGAAGCAACATGGCCATGTTTTCGATTTTTTGGCGCTTCCAGGGATCCGCCCAGGCTTTTTCGTTGCAAATGAAGCGGGTGGAGGAGGTGAGCAATTCCTCGACGATTCGAAGGCGGTTGGCCCGCAAGGAAGAGCCGGTTTCGGTGAGCTCCACGATCGCGTCGACGAAGCGTCCGGCCTTGGCTTCCGTGGCGCCCCAGGAAAATTCGACCTTGGCGTCCACGTTGTTTTTGGTCAAGTAGCTCTTGACGATGTTGACGACTTCGGTGGCGATGCGTTTGCCTTGGAGGTCTTTGACGGACTTGATGGGCGAATCTTCGGGAACGCAGAGCACCCAGCGAACCGGCCGAAAACCCGACTTGGCGTAGAGCAGTTCGCAAACTTCCTTCACCTGGGCGCCGGACTCCATAATCCAGTCTTTGCCGGTCAATCCCGCGTCAAAGACCCCGTCCTCGACGTAGGTCGCCATTTCCTGGGAACGGACGAGCATGATTTCCAATTCGTCGTCGTCCGAGGTCGGAAAATACGAGCGTTCGGAGGCGTTGACCCGAATGCCCGCTTTCTTGAAAAGTTCAATGGTGGATTCCTGCAGGCTGCCCTTGGGCATGCCCAGTTTCAATTTAGTCATGGCGGCTCCCGAAATGTGGTGTGAACCTTATGTTAGCAAATATCCCTCCTCCGAAAAGCAGCGGTCCCTCCCCCCCCATTGGGGAGGAGGGACCGCGCGGAAGGGGTTCGGCTAGGCCGATTGGAGAACGCGCAACGCCTTTCGCAGGTCGTCGGCTTGAGGCAAAGGGGCCGCGACCACGGTCCCGGCCAACAACAGAACGATGAGGATCTTGATTTTATCGCCTCCCGACACCCAGCGGGTCGTGTCGGTCACGGGGGTGTGAAGGAAGACTTCGTCCAATTGACGGTATTCCAAGGCCGACAAGCCCCGCTCCAAGACCGCCGAGAGAACCACCCGGGGAGAAGCCTCCCGGGCGACGTCAAAGGGGTCCGCCAACCCGCTCTCGGTGAGTTTGGTGAGTTGGACGAAACGCAAGCGGGGATGGGCCGGATCAATGCCCAAAGCTCGAAGCTGTCGCCGGACGGCTCCCAGGTGCTGGGGATTTCGAACCAAAAGAATCGCGGGACCGCGCTCCGCCTCGGTCCGGGTTCGGAGGATTTGGAGAACCGATTCCCGGAACTCGCCTTTTTTTAGCCCCCCCAACAGGTTGACCACCGCCACGCCGCCTTGGTTTTGCGCGGCGTCCGGCCGAAGGGCCGGGACCAACGCCGCCACGGCGGATTGGATTTCGGGCGTTACGGGGACCCCTCGCTGGCGTAAAAGCGCCAAGAAACGGGGAACCGCCGATTCCCCCGGTCCGCCCGGCGTCTTTGAAAAGGCCGCCAAGAGGGCCAAGGCCGTCCCCACGTGGTCCAAAGCCGGGGCGGTCGCCCCACCCCCGGGGGCCCGGTCATCGATTTTCAAATGGAAACCGTCGGTCGGGGCGGGTTCCTCGGACAACAACGACTCCACCCCCGCCTTGGTGACCACGCCCTGGGGATTGAGCGAAGCGCGGGTCGATTCCGCGGGCGTCCAGATCAGACGCCCCTCGTGTTCGATCAACAACCACCGGGTTTTTTCTCGATAGAAGGACGCGCGTTGCACGCCCTCCCGATGGCCGTTCAACGCCACCCGGTCGGACTTGATCGTCGGAAAAACAAAGGCTTCTTGGGCCGTCAGCCGCACCGGCGTCGAATCCATCGTCCGGCCGGGACCGGTCCCCACATAGGCCGATTGAACATAACCCTCCACCGCCCCGACGCGGACGTGGGCCCAATGGGCCTCCCGCGAAAGAACCTCCACGCTCAAACCCGCGGGGATCACCGTTCGTATTTTCCCTTGACGTCCGGCCGTCTCCCGGAGCAATACGGGGCCGCCGTAACGGGACGCGATGCGTCCCACTTCCGGCGCTCCTCGGGGCGTCCGAGACCGGCCGGCAAGGCCAATTCCCCGGCCATTCGCAAGTTCGAGAGGACGGCCGATTGGACCTCCGGAAACCGGCTCTGCGACCCGGGGATCGCGAGAAAAACGCCGATCATCAGGGCGAAGACGGTCAGTTTCAACGCCCGACTCACATAGCCGCGAAGAGCCGGCGCCCAGGAACGCCACGAAAACGTTCGGCCCGCCGACGTTTCCGCGGAAGAACCGATGGCGGCCGCCTCCGAAGGGGACGCCTCCGCGGAAGCGGTCGGGGTTTCCAAGCGGGAAGGGGCCGACGGTCGCGCCGCGGGTTCCTCGACGACCTTGACGCCCGGGGATGAATTGGACGGGCCCGCGTTCTTGCGGGGGGCCCGGGGACGCGCCCGTTGGGACGGTTTGGGCGCCGGGATCGGGGCCCCAAAAACTTCGCGAACAACGCCCGCCGGCAGAGGCGGGTGCGGTTGCTGGGTCGTCGACGTTTTGGCTTCGCTGGAGGTCTGACCAATGACAAAGTTCAGGGGCCGAATGTTGGCCAGGCCTTCGGCCACGTTCAAGGCCAGGGCCATGCCGGCGGTGTCCCGGGCGCCCGCGTCCTGGAAATATTCCTGGAGGGTCAACAAATCGGCGTCCGTTCCCGCCGGGTTGTCGTCCGCCATGGCCAAAGAGACGTAGCCTTCCGTAAAGGCGGCGTTGGCTTCCGCGATCGGTTTGTGGCCGATGCCCATGCGCCACGCGTGGCCGGGGCCGTTGGGGCTTCCGCCCAACTGCTTGAAATTCATCGCCGTCGCGCTTTCGCTCACCCGGGATTCGTTTTGCAGGTAAAGCGTGCCGCGGACGTTGGTGTTGGGCGCTTCCTCGTGGGTCATGCGGCCGAGCGAAGACTCGTTCACGGAGTAGAGGCCCATCCAGCCGAAGCGCAGGTTGAGCATCCGCCGCCAGCGAGCGGCGCTCAATCGGGCGTTGGCGTGCAGCGGATCCACAACCACCAAAACGCGTCCCAGGAACCGGTCCCACAACAACCGCCCCTGGGCTTTCCGCAACCCCAGCATGAACGCGGCGGAGAAAAACACGTAGCTCGCCGCGTTGAGGAGCGTGACCGGGGAGGCGTCCACGGGCAACGGCAGGACGCCCAACGCCATCCCCCAAGGCTTATACCCCAGGGCGGTGCCGGCGGCGTCCAACGCCAAAACCGTCACGTCGCCCAAAAAGATCCCCGCGCTGGCGAGGACGCACGCGCCGAGAAGGGCCAGAAACGGGTGCCACCGAAGGCGCGATTTCCAGGCCCCCACGCCGAGAGCCGCAACGCCGAACAAACCCGCCAAAAGGGGCAAGCCCCCCGCGAAAACGAACGCGCTGTTGGGAAACCAACCCAGCAGCACGCTGGCCGGGGTGGCGTGCAATTCGAGGGTCCCCAATACAAACAGGGCCGTGGCGGCGGCGGTCCACAGATTCTCCAGGAGGGCCTGCCGAAGCTTTTTCCCCAGGGCTTCGATCTGGCGGGGAACGTCGTTGACTTCTCCCCGGCTGTTAACGTGAGGGTTCCCGTCCTCGTCCAACCCGACGATCCGACGGTCCAATTCATCGCCGTTATCGATCATCTTTCGAATCAACGACACGGTTTTGGCGGTCAACCGGGATCCGGCCCAACTCCGTTGAGACGCCAGACGCCGGGCCACCAAAAGCGCCACTTCTTTCAGAAGGCGTTCGGCCGCCTTGTGGGTCACCGTGGCCGCTTCGGCCGGGTGAAAGGGATCCAACGGCGCCGGGAACGTCACGAAGTTGCGCTCCTTGAAGGGTTCCCCATCCCCCAGGCCCTGCCCCAGCAATTCCTCGGTGTAGGGATTGTCCATGTGGGAAGAAACCAGGAAATGGGGCGGCGTGGCTCCGCCGTCCCCCCCGTTCGTTTCGGTCAACGCCCGCCAGGCTTCAAACAGATTTTCCAAGGTGTAAAAGGTGTTCGCGGTCTGTCCCGAGCTGGCCAAACCCAAGACCAGGGTGTGCTCGTTGAATCCCCGGTCCCGCAAACGAATCAAATCCTCGCGGGTAAAATCCGCCCCGTAGACCGTTTCCGTGCGAAGCCGCCGACCCGCCAAGGACGATATTTTTTCCAGCAATTCGCCGAAGGTCTTTCCTTCGTCGAAGCTTTTTTCCGTTCCCACGATGACCAGATCCAACCCGGCGTCGTTGGGGTCGCGCGCGAGCAGCCGTTCCAGCAGTTGGTCGGCAAAGGCCCGTCCGGTTTTGGCGTTGTCCGATGATCGCTTTTGGAAATCGGCCGCAATGGCCTTTTCGACTTTCGGCACCCGGTTGAAATCGTCCCGGACCCGGGTTTCGGGGGCGTCGCCGTCTTCCGAAATGGCGGGGACCCGGCGGCTTTTCCGCAGGTCGAGCCACCGCCGATGGGCGAACACGCCGGCCGGATCGGTCAAATCGAATTCCGCCACGCGACCCTTCGTCGCGTGGTCGATCGTCAAGCGCGTTCCGGACAGAAAAGCGACTTCGCCGTTGGCCAGGGTCAACCGGTGCGCGAAGGGGCTGTCGCCGCTTTGACTTCCCAGAAAAGCGGTCGATTCGCTGCTGCCGGCCACGCTCCGCCCATCGTCCGAAATCCACAAATAAAACGGCTGGTTGGAACGGGCCCAAAGGGCGCTCTCCGGCTCCGACAGGGAAGACGCCATGAGGCCGTAGGTCGAGGTCGTATCGGCCCGGCGGACGAGGTGGAGGCCGGCCCGGCGCAAATCGCCGGTGAAAAAATATTTCAGGAACAAATCGGCCAATTGTCGCGCGGTCGCCTCGCGCGTTCCGGGGTCCGCGTCCCGACACCATTCAAAACCGCTCAACACCGCGTGGGTGTGTTCGGCCAGCCGATCCCGGAGGCCCTCCAGGGCCGATCCCGGGACCAACGTCGCCGTTTCCTCCAACGTCAAACCGTCGATCCCGGCCGCGGAAGGCCCGCCGGCCCGCGCGTAGAGATCTTCGAGGGATTTGGCTTCCGGAAAACGAGCGAGCAGCGACGCCACGTCTTTCCCGAAGGTTTCCAACGCGTGGATTTGCATGGCGCCCGCGACGGCGGCGGCGGTGGGAACCCGTCCCCAAGCCGCCTCGTCGAATTTCTTTTCCGATCCCCGGGGCAAAGCGCTCAGCCCCGTCATCAAAAGCGCCAAGGACAAGGCGCTCCGAACGGACCCTTGGGTGATCCAACGGTCCAAGCGCGTCGCGATTTGCGGCGAGTCCCCTTTGCCCGACGGACGAAACCCCGTTAAACGTTCGCTGATCAACGCGTCGTCGTCGTTGGATATTTCCATTACGCGCCCGTCGGGCCAGCGAACGGCCACGGTCGCGTTGTCGTCCCCGTTGTGGGCGATGGCCACGCCCCGGGGGGCGGAAACGTTTTTTATTTCCCCGGGCCCGGCCGGTTTTTCCCAGGATCGTTCGTAGGCGTCGTGGCGGTTCCGGTCGCCCACGAACAGAATGGTTTCCGTGCGGGATTCGCCCATATGCGGGTGCGCGTTCTGGGCCACCGGCGGGGCCAGGTTGGTCCCGTAGCGGGTGTGGGCGATGGAGACGATCTTGCTTAAGCCGCCGAACCCGTCCTTGTCCGCGGCGGCGCCGAGCCGGTCGCGACTCTGGGCCATGAGCGCGGCCAACGGCGCCCGCCGGTTCTTCTCCTTGGCCGTTTTTTCGACTCGAAATCCGATTTCAATGTGGCCGTTTTCCCGGGCCACCACCGAGGCCACGCCCCCGGATTGACCGCCCCGGTGGAGCGTTCGACGCGTGGCTTTGTCCAAGAGGTTGGACAAGGCCGTCGGCATCGCCCGAGCGCCGGGGTTCGGACCGCCGAAAACCACGCCGATCACGCCGCAGTGGAGCGCGACGGCGCGTCCACGCCAAAACGCCGCAAAATCGGACCACGAAGCGGCCGCCAACAGGCCGTTGACCGCCGAAAAGGACCACAGGGCCAAATCGCCCACCGGGGGAAACGCGTGAGCGACGGCGGCGGTTCCGGCCGCGGCGGCGGCGAGTAAACTGAAAACGGGGCCCAGGACCGCGGCCCACCGGAGACGCGCCGCCGACACGGTTGACGCCACCGCCAACGTGGGGGCCAAGCCGCCCAAAACAGACCACGAGAGCCTCACGCCCGGAACCAGCGTCGACCACCCTTGGGGGTCGTACGCGGTCAACCGCGCGGCCCAAACCCGCGGAGCCCAGCCTTCCAGCCCCCACAGGTGTCCCCATCCGTGCCAAAGCGTTCCCCATTTCCAGAAACCGCGGAGACCAACGCCTCCCAAAACCGCCAGGGCCAATCCACCGCCCCAGGACATTCCCGACAGGGAAACCGCGCCGACCGAAACCAGGACGCCGAAGGCCACGGTCTCGGGCAACAACCCCAGAGCCCATCGGCCCACCACCCGAAGACGTTGCAGGGAAAACGGCGCGCGCCGTTGCACCGGAGAGACCTCGCCGGTCACGACGGTGTCCTGCGACTGAAGATTCAATCGGCCGTTGACGCCGGATTCTTCCAGCGGGGAGTCCCCGCTGGCGTCGTCCCGAAAACCGGGAACCACTTTGATGTCGGCCTCCACGCCGCCCACCGACACCCGGGCCTCCCGGCGTTCCTCCTGAAATTTCACCCCGCGCACCGGGATGCCTTGGTTCTCCGCCCAATCTTCAAAACCGGCGGCCCTTTCCTGAACGCCCAACTGCCAGGCGCCGCGCCCCAACCCCGCCCACCGCTCGGCCATGGCCCCCAAACCGGGCTCGTCCAAGGGACGATCCGCCAACGCCGACGGCGGCGCCAAATCCAATTTTTGGCCCATCAGAAGCCGTTCCAACGGGGTCCGTTCAACGGTGAACGCATCGACGGAGGAGGAGGCCGCGTTCCATTGTCCGATGGTCGGCGTCAGCACCGCCGTCGCGGTTCCGCGGGCTTTAAACGCTTCCACCAACCCCGCGGAATGAAACCCCCCCGCCACCAAGGCGACGGTGTCGGCCCCCGCGGCTTTCGCCCGGGCCAGCAAATTGTCGGCCAAAGCCCCGTTTCTCTTCTCGGCCGTTTCGTAAAAAGCAAACCCGGGACGCAAATCGTCCCTCCAGGCCTGGGCGTCGGTTTGGGGCCAGGTGCCGGTGAGCGCCGACAGACGGGTTTCCAGGGTCTCGAAGGCGGACCGGCGACGCCGGGTCGCCGACCAATCGGACGCGGTCAATTCGAGCGCGGCCAGCCGCCGAAGAGTCCGCAGATCGGCGCTCAATTCCAAAACGTTTCTCTCCGTCGACGACCGGGCCAATGCGGCGGTCGTCCGGTATCGAAGCGACTCCATTTGATCGTACAAAAGAGTCGGGGAAATGGTTTCGGCCAGGCCGACCGCTTCGGTGTATTTGGCCAGGGACGGAAATCCCCCCCAAGGAATTCGATGACGAGCCGCCAACGCCCGCCACCCTCCGTAATAATGGGCCGCGGAAAGGCGTCCCAACCGGAAGGCGGCCGTGTTATCCAACAATCGCGCGGTCTCTTCCGAGGTCAACAGGGGCACCAGCCGCTCCAGAGCCCGGGAACGATCGGCTTCCACCGCGGGTCGCGGCGAATCCTTTTCCAGCGCCACGACCCGGAGGAGTTTGGCCACTTCGGAAGGCAACGGGCCGGGAGCCGATTTTCCCAAGGCGGCGGCGAAATCGACGACGGATTCCCCGGCGCGATCGTAGCGATCCAGCGCGTCGTCCCATTCCCGGGCTTCCGGCGTTAAAAATCGGTCCCGCAAAGCGTCCACGTCCCGGGCCCAGCGGTCCACCCTTTCCAGAACCGCGCCGCGGCGGGCCGCGCTCTCCCGCAACGCGGCGACGTTGGCCAGGTATTCCTCCGGCGCCTCCACCCCCCAAAGCGACGGTTCCGCGGCGGAAACCACGCCGAAATGTTCGGCGCCGTTCAAAACGCCCCCCCGCACCAGGCAACCGGCCACGGCGTCCCGCTCGCGAACGTCGGTCCAGCGACGGAGGGCGCCGAGTCGAAAGGGCCCCGCCGCGCCTTCCACCCCGACCAGCAGGGAGCGCGCCCCGGCCTGCAGCCGGGCCAAAATCAAAGAAATATTCAACTGCGCCGACGGAACACGGTGCGCGTCCTGGATGAGAATCACGAGAGGCGCCGCGGTCGAGGGCCGTTGGATCGATTCCAGCCGGCCCAGCGAAGCGGGCAGTTGGGACAAGGACGCCGGGGCGCGGTCGGCCGCGGGGGCGGTAAAAAGCGTTGAAAAGTCCGTGGGGACGGTGGCGGGCAACTGGGCCATCAAGGCGTTCGCGGAAGGGGGAGCGGCGGGAGAAGCCCCCCGACGTCGTTCCTCCCAAAAACCGGCCTCCACCCAAGGGGCCAAGACGAATTGCGAGGAAAAAACGAAAGCCACTCCGAGACCGATCCCGCGGAACCATGGTCCGGGGCGGCGTGAAACGGCGTATGAAATGGTCATGGGGCTGCCTCCAATAAAAAAGACGTCCCGCGCGATTTTTACGCGCAAGACGTCTTCGTCTGTCGCCGGCGGTGACGGCCGCTCGGCGTTCGAATCGGAGCCCCGTTCCCCCTCCGACCCTAAAAAAAAATCCCGCGGACGTTGAAAAGGTCTCGCGGGACATCGCTGTCTATGAACACAACTTTGTGTTGTTGCTATTATAGCACGATCCCGTCGGAAGTCAAGCGCCTTTTCACCGTCGGCCTTTTGTTGTCCTCCGACCCGCCATGTGTTAAAGTTCTTTTTTGCCAGGAGGCCCCATGACCCACCGTCGAAATGCCCGCCCCCCCAACGGTTTCCCCCTCGACGCCGGAGTCGGAGCGCCGACCGACCGGGGATTCGCGCTCTCATGAGAGCCGTCTGGATTGAAGAACACGGCGCCTCCGATGTCCTTCGTCACGGGCAACAATCGGTGCCGACGCCGGGGCCCAACGACGTTCTGATCCGGGTCCGGGCCTGCGCGCTGAACCATTTGGACCTTTGGGTGCGACAGGGTCTTCCCGGCCTAAAAATCGAATTTCCTCACATTCTGGGCAGCGACGTCGCCGGCGTGGTGGAGGGCACCGGAGCGGCGGTCCGAGGTTGGACCAAAGGCCAACCCGTTCTGGTGGCCCCCGGTCTTTCCTGCGGGCGTTGCGCCCATTGCGCCGCCGGAGACGATCATTTGTGCGATTCCTACGACATTCTGGGGCAACGCTCCCAAGGCGGCTACGCCGAATTTGTGAGCGTCCCCGCGGGGAACCTGTTCCCCCTCCCCGCGCCGTTGACTTTCGAGGAAGCCGCGTCCCTTCCCCTCGTCTTTTTAACCGCTTGGCAAATGCTGGTCGTGAACGGGGACCTTCGGACCGGCCAGACGGTGTTGGTGCACGCCGGCGGCAGCGGGGTGGGGGTGGCCGCCATTCAAATCGCCAAGGCCCGCGGCGCGCGCGTTTTGACCACCGTGGGGTCGATTCAAAAGGCGGAAGCCGCGAAAGCCCTCGGGGCCGACGGGGTGATTTTTTATCGGGACACGGATTTCGCCGCCGCGGTCGAAAAAGAAACGAGCGGGCGCGGGGTCGATTTGGTGGTGGAACACATCGGGCAAACGACCTTTGAAAAAAGCCTTCAGTGCCTGGCCAAGGGCGGCCGATTGCTGACGTGCGGCGCCACCAGCGGCCGCCAGGTCCAGTTTGATTTAAGAACCCTTTTCGGCCGGAACCTCACCGTGCGGGGGTCGCGCATGGGACGGCGGGACGGGCTGGCGGCCGTGTTGGAGGGTGTCAAGAAAGGATTGCTCAAACCGGTGGTGGATTGGGTGTTTCCGTTGGAAGAGGCCGCGTCGGCCCACCGGCGGATGGAAGAACGACTGAACTTCGGTAAAATCGTCCTATCGATTTAACCCGCAATTCTCAATTGAATGCGAGGACCGAGACGGGAAAGAGGGGCCCTGACCCGAAATAAAAAAGGGAGGTCGGAGCGGTGACCACGGACGAACTTTTTTGTGAAGGGGAAGGGTCCGGATTTTCCGTGGAATCCCGCGGGCGACTGAGAATTTCAGGTTAGGCCTGGATTTCCAGGTAGCGAATCCTTGATATATCCTCGCCGACCGCGGCGGTCATGTTTTTCACCAATCCCCCCGCGAGCGAAACGATAAACGCCGCCAACTCTTCCACGCCTTTCAAATTCCATTCGACCCCGTCTTCCCGGAGCGCAAAAATCGTTCCCACCACCAGGTGGAGACCCCGCCCAAGACGGAGCACCTCCGCTCCCTGAATGATGGTCTTTGAACCTTGCCGCACATGGGTGACTCCGGGGACGGCCTCGATCGTTTTCCCCCGCCCCCAAGCCGCCAACCCCAGGGACAGGCCGCCCTTTTGGCCCAACCCGTCTCGGACACGATCGGAAAGCCGCCGAACCACGTCCTCGTAATTTCCGTGAACCCCCTCGTCCAGAAGCAGGACCACCGCGCCTTTCCATTCGTTTTCCACGCCGCCGCTCAAGCGGCGATCCAGTTCGCGCAGAACGTCCAATTGCGTTTTCTCCGACGCCGACAGGGCGCCCCCGTCGGCCATTCCACGGGACACCTGAACCAAAACGTCTTTCCCTTGACGGAGAGCCCGGTCCACTTCGTCGACCGCGGGCGCGAGGACCGCGGCTCCCCGGGCCGCCCGATTGTAACTTTGGGCCAAAACATTCAACGCCTCAAGCAGCGACAGGCCTTGAAGGGTCGGAGGTCGTTGGCTTTCAAGCGAACGTGCGGCGGCGTCGATCAACAGCCGGACGGAAAGATCCTGCCTCGCGGCCAGCGACGCCCGCCCGTTGGCGCCTTCGCTGGCGGAGGGCGGGTAAAGCGCCCCGCCGAGTTTAATCAACAACCCGGCGGCGCCGAAGGTCCGGGCCCAGAAGGCGCCCGGACTCTCCTCCACAAACGGACGCCCCTCGTTGGCCGCGCGAAGCCGTTGAAGGACCTCGCGGGCCAGTCCGGCGTTCAAATACTCCAATTCACCGAGTCCCAGGTTTCGGACGATTTCCGATTCCAAACGGGCGACAAACACGTCGTTCGACCAACGTTCCGTCGCGGGCCCCGTCAGCGCCGAGAGATCCGACCGTTCCACCCGCGGTCCGAAACGGTTGGACGATTCCCACTGCCGGCTCAACCCCAGAATCAGCGCGTTCAAGCGATTTTTTCGGTCCCGCCCTTCCCGATCGGTCAAGTCCCGCGCGGATTCCAAAGTGACCAATCGCGTCCACCCCAAGGCGCCGGGCGGAAGAAGGTCGTCCACCGCCGCGGCCACGCCCTCCCCGGGGGACCGTTTTTGAAGGCGCTGGCCTTGCCGGGAGGCCGTGACCGCCCGGTAACGATGGGCCTGAAGCTCGGCAATGGCCGCGGGACCGAGACCCCGACCGTAAAGCGCTCTTAACCCATCAACGTCCAGCCCCAGGTCCTTGGTTTCCTCCCCATCGGTTTTGGACAGCGTGGCCGCCTCTCGGAGAACCGTGGTCAACAGGGCGTTGTTTCCGAATTGGAGCCGATTCGGACGACTTTCCTCTTCGCGCCAATCGGCAAGGCCGGCCGCGTGAAGGCCCACCAACGGAGCGCCCGTGCGCTGATCCAGCAAGGACAGCGCAAAGTCTTTTTCCTCCACCCGCGCCCGAAGCGGGGCGGGAACGAATCCCTCGATCGTGAAAAGCCGAAGATCCCGCAGCTCCTCAAAACCCAACAAGGCCAGGTCGCGGCCCAGGCGACGCGTCTCCCCGAGAAGCGGTTCCGAAGGCGTAACGGAAAGATCGGCCGCGGCCAACAACCGTCTCACCGCGTTCAACGAGCCGACCCACGCCTGACGCACCGGATCGGGGGCCAAAGGGAACCGCTCGAGCCGGGGCGTTCGACCGTCCCGAACCAATCCCCACGCTTCGATGGCGGCCCGCGCGATTCCGTCGCCGGCCGGCTTATTTTTCCCGTTCGTCCAACGGTCCCGAACGGCCACCACCAAGGCCGGGAGCACGCCGAGAGTCGCCGCGCTGAGGGGCCCCAGGGCGTTGGCCAGGGGCTGGGCGGCGTTCACCGCCAACGTGGCCCAAGCGGCGGAGGCGTCGGGAGCGTAAAACAACCCCAAACTCGCCAGAACCCCGGCAAGCCCGATGGCCGCGAGGGAAATCAGCGATGACGATCGATGAAAGCCAACCCCATCGGGGTCTTTAAGGTCCAACACGGCCGCCGTGGTGTCGTCGCCGCTCAATTTCGGGTTGCCTTTGACGGCCGATTGGGCCTCCTCCACCAACACCGTGGCCATTTCATCGGACGTCTTTCCCGCGTGACGGTCCAATAAATTCAAAAGATCCGCTTGGGAAAGAGCGGCGTGAACGCCGTCCGATAAAATGACGACGCGACTTCCCGCGGGCACGTCGTCAATGGGATGGTAGTCCACCCCCACGAACATTTTCGCGAGTCCGGCCTTGTTCGGATTGTGGCCGGGTTGAATGGCGTTCAACAGCACGCCCTCGTCCCGAGCCCCACGCGACGTCGCGACGCCCTGGCGGTGCATGCGATCCACTTCGGCCAAACGCTCGCCAACCCGCTTTCCTTGGCCGCTGTGCGGCCGCTCCCCGTCCGTCACCATGTATAACCGCTTTTCCCGCGGATTGTAGACGAATATGTGCGTGTTCCCCACCGCGACGGCGATCACACGATAATGCCGTCCGTCCGGCATCAAGGTCGGAATCACCAAGGCCTGGGTGGTCCCCGGATAAAACTCGGCTCCCTCGTCGCGGCTCCGACGGAGCAAATGCCCCAGTTCGCGTTGAATCCGCCCAAGCGCGTCGGTGATCGTTCGATTCACGTCAATCCAGATTTGTTCAATGGAGGGGATGGCCGGCAATTGCCGCATCCATTCCCGGAAGGTGTCCGCCACCAACGAACTGGCTTCCCGGCCGGAACTCTTTCGACCGTATCCATCCAACACCGCCACGCCCGGGATTTCGCCCGGAGCGGCGCCCGCCGCGCGATCTCGCTCCGGGATCAGCACCGCGTCGTCGTTGTGGTCCGGATGTTCGGGGGAAACGAGGCTGGCGTGGCCCACCTCCTGGGCGTGCCAAGCGACCGGCTTCGTCAAAAGCGGCAAGTCGGGCCGGGACGGATTCGTCGTGACGAAATAATATTTGCCGATTTCCTGAAGAGCCGCCGGCGAGGGCGCGATGTCCGAAAAAACGACCCCGCCCGGCGCCAGAAGGGGCAGCAGGTCCATGAGATACGCCCTCCAGCGTTCGCCCGGGACGTTGCGAAGGCTCCAATGACTGAACACCAATCCCAGAGACTCCGGAGGAACCACATCGCCCAACGTGCGCGCGGGAGCGAAAACCATCGTGACACCTTCGGGAAGGGTTTCCCATTCCTCGAAATACACGTTCGACAATCCCACCAAAACCACGTTTCGAACCTCGGCGTGGTCTTTTTTAAGCGCCGCGTCCATTTCGCGCAGGGCTTGCCCCTGCCCCGCCCCCCAATCCAAGACAACAAAGGGGCGGGAGGGATCCCGGCGGGCCCGTTCGACAACGGCGTTGATTAAATTGATTTGAAGCGTATCATTGATTTCGGAAATCGACGACGACACTTTTTCATATTGAAATTGATTGCGCACGAGGAATTGATCGCCCACGGCTTCAATGAGCCCTTGGGGGGGGATCGCCGTCGCCGATCCCCTCAGCGGCGTCAGCAATTCGGCTCCTCCCCCCAGGGGTCGGCGGGACCATCCGGGCCGCTGGTCTTTCAGGGGGGAAACGGTTCCGTCCGGAGACAACGCGCCGAACATCCCGGCCGAAAGCAATCCGCCTTCCACGGCAGAGGCCCACGACGTCGGGTCTCCCAACGCGGCCCCCGCCACCAACTGGGCCAATCCCACCGCCGCCAACGCGAACGCGATCGTCCAAAGGTTCCCGCCGCCCCCCCGGGACCCTCTCTCCGCGAGGGCGAAATCGTTGACATGGTCCATGTCCTTCGGCAATTCTTCGGAGAGGGGCGTGGCCACGAGCCCGTCGTAAACGCGCGCGAGGTGGTCCCGCGTCGACTCCAGGGACTCCCGAACATCGGCTTCCCGATTCAAAAGAATCTTCTTCCCTCCGCCGCCGTCCGCGAACAATTGCAGGAGATGGCGCGGCAGCAGACGCACGGCGGCGATCGCCTTAAAATCCGGCCCGCTCCAATCGTCCCAGCGGTGATGCAGCTTTTCCAGCTCCGTCGTTTGTTTTTCCACCTCGGCCAACCACGCCTCCGGCGCCCCATCGAACGATTTCAGGGCGGATTCCACCAGGCGGCGCGCAACGGACACCACGTACGCCGCTTCCGCGCGTTCGAGCAGTCGTTGGGCCGTCGGGCGGGTCTCGGCCTCGAAGCCGACCGTCGGGATTTTGGGAATGGCGCGTCGAACCCCGGACGCCAACCAGTTTAATTGAACGGGATCGTCCCGGTAGAGGTCCAACGCGCGACGGGCAAATTGATCTAATTCCTCCAGACTCCACGTTCCCTTCGTCAAAGAATCCACCACGTCTTTTCGAATGGCTTCGTATTCCCGGCGGCTCAGTCCCCCGCCCAACGCCCCCACCATGGCGAACAGGGGCAGAAAGGGATGGGAAGGTTTCGGAGCCGAAACAGACGGCGGGGCGGCGGGGTTGCGGAGTTCGTTTTTCTCCGCCCCTCCCAAGGTCGAAAGGAACACGCCAAAACCCACCATCATAAAGCGTCGTGCCCACGAACCGAAGGCGCGCCGGGCCGGACGAACCATTGTTTCCGTCAGAGTGGCCAGGGCGCCGAGCCGGCGCGAAGGGGTGGCGCGACCGTCCGTCGTGTCAAAAAAAACCGAGGGAACGGCGTCCGCGCCCAACGCCGCCTCGACGTCGTCGGCGGCCTTCGGGGACGCGCGCGACGCGCGCCACCAGGCCCAGGCCACCGAAAGGGGGTTGAAACCGGACTCCCGGGCACGCCGACGAACCACATCGGCGAAAGCGCGGGCGGTTTGGAAAACGGGCCCCGCGTCCCGGCGATTTTCGTTCCAGTGAAACGCCGACAGGCCGGCCAACGAGATCGCCGCGCCGACCCACACAAGACCGGTGGGTTCAAAATGGAAGAAGGCGAATCCAAGGAGGGACTTCAGGAAAGCCAAACGGTAAACAGACGGTTCGCGATAAGCGGCGGGATTAAAGACGTGCCCCATCAAAAACGCGATCGGGTACAGAAGCCCGACGAAACCCGGGTCCGGCAAGGACTCAAAGAACGCCACCAGCGGGTCGCGGAAATACGACAACGCGCCGAAAAGGAGCGGGGTTTCAATGAACCACGCCGCGTACGACTTGTAAAGACCGGGGAACCACGAAGCCCCTCGGCTTCCGTAGGGGCCCCGCTCCTTCATTTCCTGGCTGGCGTCGTCCAAGCGCAAATTCTTTGTCGCCGCGTTCATTTCGTCCCTCAGCCGATCAATTTCGATGTCGTCGGGGAGCTGAACGTCCAGGTCAATGACGCGATTGCCCCCCTCCACGTGGACGTCCATGGTTCGGATGTTCGCCCGGTTCGCCTCGGAACCCAGCACCCCCGTGACCCGGTAAAGGGCCTCCACGAGCGACACCCCCGACTTCAACAACACCGTATAATTCACTTCACGGCCGAGCAGATACTCGTTGGGATAGGAACGCGCCCGGGGAAAATTCTGAATTCGCCGCTGAAATTCGAGTCCCACCTCCCGATCGAGGCTGGACGCGCGCGCGATTTTCACCGTCACTTCCGACGATCCATCGTCCAAGGTTTTCGTTTCAATCGAGGTGGCCTCCAACTCCAAATCGACCAAAACCCGCACAATCTCATTCAACAACCCCCGCCGATCGCTGGCGGGAATCGTGTAAACCCCTTCCTTGGGGATTAAAACGGCAATGCGTTCCATCGAGGCGGCCACGACCTGCGGATTGATCCACCCCAATCCGACGCCCGCGGCCAACGCCATCAGCTCCGACGATCGTCCGGAAGAAGGAACCACGCGCGTCAGCAAAGATTTGAACCGGGGGATCGAGGCCAATTGGGATTCCACATACCGTTTCAGTTCTTCTTGAATTTTGGGATGGCCGAGATCCAACCCTTCCTGCCCCAGCCGGGTTTCCCCCGTTCGGCTAAACGCGTTGATGATGCGTGGAACGATCAGCCGGTCGACGGGACGGTACTCCATGTTCGTGTAAGAGGAGATTTCCTCCCCCACCAACAACGCCAGCATGTCCGGGGTCAAATCGTATTTCCGCAAAAATTCCTCGAGCGTCTTGTTCGCGCGGAAAACCCGGCGGCCGACGAAGGAGATGTCGACGCCCATCTCCGACAAGAACCGCTCGCCGCTTTCGAGGAAACGGGAACGATCTTTGGCGTCGACAATGCCTTTGGCCCATAGACGAAAGGTTCGTCCCGCGCTCCGAATGTCGTTGCGCTCCCCGGCGCCGACGATCGGCGCCCGCGAGGTTCCAAGACGCACCAAGGCGCCATTGGGCATCGGCTTGTTTAGGCCCATTTTTGACGAATCGTTCCCGTCCCGGAAGGTCCGTCCATCCCAGGGACAATCCACCACGTCGCGGTATTCCTCGAAATTGAATTCGAAGGCGGCCAGGGCCGAACTCGCCAGAAAGTCCATCGATGTCGCGCCCACCGGAAGCAAAACCGTGTCGGCCGCGGCGTCGGTGTTTTTGATTTGTTCCCGCGACATCATCGTCACAATCGTGTATTTCGAGGCCTTGGCAAAAAGCGCGCTATAATCCGCCTCCGCGTCCCCTTCAAAAAGGCGCCGATGGGGCGTCATCTTGATGGGCGCGAAACCGATTTTCTCGCCCAACCACGCCATGAGTTGATTGGCTTTCCGCACGTAGTGGGCTTGCCCCCCCACGCGCGCGACCCGGTCCCCGGCCTCTTGCCTTTGGTGAATGGCCATGGTCTGAAATTGGACCTCGCAAGGAATTCCGTTTAAATCGAGATTGTAATGGATGTAGCCTTGTTCTTTTTCGTCCGGGAAGGTGAAACTCACGGGGCCGACGGAACGCAATTGTTCCTCCAAACGATCCTTCAATTGATAAACCATCGTCCGCCACTCCTGCCAGGTGGCCAAGGATTGTCCGGCGCCGCGGAGATCAAACACAATGGAAAGAGTTTCGATGTCTTTCACTTCGCCGGCGGTGTCGTAATTGGGATTGACGATCACCTTATTCACCACCGAGGAAACGGTTTTGGTCCGGGCTTGGGTCATCCAACGGGTGGCGTTGGCGGGGCGAAGCGACTCTCCCGCTTGGGACAGCGCGCGATGGGTCTCAACCAACCGCTCGGCGCTCCCCACGCGGGCGAGAAGTTCCGCGCGGGCTCGTTCGTATTGCGCGGGGTTTTCAAGGAAAACGACCAAGTCCGTCATGATCGCGGCGATGTCCATCCCCGCCAGATCCAAGGCGGGGTCCTTCGGCAAACTGGCCGCCAGCGGCGCAAACAGCCGCACGTCCCATTTAATTTCGTCCCGTAAAGCGTCGTCGATGTCGCCGGGCCGTTGGAGCGTCGCCATCAAAGGCCGGGCCGCCCGGGACAGCGACACGGCGCGATCGAGCAACACGAGACGCATCAAAGCCAAATCGGGCTGTCTCTCTTCTTTCGCGGCGCGACGCCCGTTCGGCGTCGACCTCTCGCACAAACCAATCAGCATGTAGTAGTAGTTCGTCATTTGACTGGCGGTGTTCTTGATGGGTTCACGGAACGGATATCGCGAAAGGCGATGAACGCGGGCCAGCGCTTCCGCTTCCGAAAAACCTTCCCGGGACACGTAGTCGGCCAACCGGTTGGCAAAGGTTTGCTCCAGCAGGGGCAATCGATCCATCAAACCCAGCGGCGTGGGCGTATCCAGCGATTCCGGAGGAGCGCGCGTCAGCTGGTAGCGCGCGGGCGAAAGAAGGTTCCAAAGGGCGTGGATCAGGATGGCGGCAAGGATTCCGGCCATCGGGGCCGCGACAACAAAATAAACGATGGACGCGTCGAAACCGAAATACGATTTAATCAAGACCCCGAAGGATCCGGCCAACACCGCGGCCGTGTTCAGAAGAACGGTTCCCCGCCGACGCAAGACGATCTGGCGCTCGGATTGACCGGCCCCGTGATCGTCCACGAATTTTTTTTGCCCCGACGAAAGGGACCCGATAAATCCCGCCTGAAGACCCACCAGCGCGACTTCCAATGCCCCGAAATTCAAATGCGAAGAAGCCAACCCCAAAGCCGCACCCAACAAGGCCATCGGAAGGCGACTTTCCAGAAAGGCGTTGCCGGCCCCCGGGCGCGACAACCGCAAACCCATTTCTTCGATTACGGCCGTCCCCAACACGGGGTGCCGGCCAAGGAATCGCTTTAAACGCGCGGCGACACCGTTTCCCGGCGTCGCCGCGGTCGAGGACCACTGGATCAGCTCCCACCGCGTCGATTCCCGCAAAAGACCGTGGCCGGGCCCCCGCGTGCGAACCGCGGTCTCCAATTCCCGAAGAAGAGAGCCGATCGCCGCGGCGGAAAGAACCGCCTCCTCCGGGACCGCCACCGTTTCCAGGTGTTCGGCCAGCAATTGGCGAACCGCCATCGACCGTCCGTTCAAGAAATCGCCGCGACGCACCCGATCGACCAAGTCCTTCTTCGAGGCGAAGGCGCCGGTCCGTTCCATTTCGTCCTGTAGAATACCCAGCGCCGAAAGAAGTTGGGCCAACCGCGAAAGGACGACGGGATCCTCCTCGCGGGATTTGGCCGTGGCGCCGGGGGTCGGAACAATCGGGCTCACCGGCGGAACCGGGGGGATCCCCCGGCCGCCCAGAAGTCGCCGAATGACCCCGAAAGGGAAGATGGCCGCCAAGAAGCTTTGTCCCCGACCAAAGAATGAATCCCCCCCGGAATAGAGACGTACGTTTTTGGTTTCCCCGGCGCCGTCCCGTTGGATTTCCAGGGAGGCCGTGGTCAAAGGCGCCGAGGCGTCCGTTCCGCTGCCCTCCCGCGCGGAGGCCACCATTCGCGTTTTTTCCCCGTTGCGCCACTCAATCTCAATTCGCCGATCGCCGCCCCGAAGTGAAGCGAGACGCACGTTGCCGACGTCCGGCAATCCGGCGGCTCGGTCCAACAAGGCGTCGGGCCCGGCCACCGTGTTACCGGCGGCAAGGAACACCCCGAGGGTTACCGCCAACCCGGTCAACACCCGGCCGTACCGAGTTGGCGCCTCCACCGCCGTGGCCCGGGGCGTCACAAGGTTGATGGATTCGCCGGCAAAAAGTTTTTCCAGAGGCAGGGGGTCGCGCGCCAAAACATCCAACGCCCGCGGACCCATCGCCAGCGAATCAACGACCCGGGGGGTCACCACCACGTAGGAAATTCCTTTTTCCCGAAACCGTTGGGTCAAGCCGTCGGTGTGGAATCCGCCGGCCACCAACACCGCTTGGGACGCGTTCTCGTTTTTCATTTTGGCGAGCAGGGAATCGACAAGAGCCGCGTTTCGCGCGAGGGCTTGGGAGCAGAAATCCTCGAAGGGGTCCAAATCGTTGGCGGCGAGGGATTCCATCCGATCGGCCAATCCCGCGTCCCCCGCCACGCGGTTCAATTCTTCGGCGAACCCGATGAGATCGAGACGGTGCACCTGAAAATCGCGCCACTCGGCGGGCGTCAACGCGTGGCGGACCAACTTGTCCAGAAGACGGTACCGCTGCCCCAAATCCACGAGAGAACGCTCCAGCGGGGTCGCCGCCGTTGATATAAGGGTTCGGCGCTCCAGGGCCCCCAGCTCGCCCAACATTTCCACACGGTTGATCTGTTCCGAAAGAAGCACGTAGCGAATGTAGGAGTGGAGTTGGGGGTAGCGATTTATTTCCAACCCGGCGGCGGACAACCGATTCTGAAAACCCCGGTAGTAATCGCCGTAGGTGAGATCGCCGGCCCGATACCGGAGGCTTTCCTCCATCAAAGCGCCCAAATCCGCCGGGCGGAGCCGGCGGGTCAATATTTCAATCAATTGATTCCGTTCGGATTCCACCGCTCGGAAATCGATGGCGGCTTCCCACTCCAACGCGTCGCTGAGAAGTCGGAGATTCCCGTAAGCCAAGGGATCGGCGCCTTTTTGCCGAAGGAGAAAACGCACGTAAGGCCCGACGCTCTCCTTTTGCTCGGCGTAGGCCGTCACGTGCCGGTCCAGGGCCAAAAAGACGGCGGAGGCTTTTCGATTCTTAATGTCCGTCAAAAGCCGCTGGGCCTGGGCCAATATTTTCTCAACCCGTCCCCGGGATTTGGCGGACCGTCGCACCGAATCGATGTTTTCCGCGTAGGCTCGGCCGTCTTCGACGCCCCAGAGGGTCGGCGGATGGGGCGAGGTCCACCCCGCGAATTCCGCCCCGCCGATCAACCCCTCTTTCAAGAAGTACTCGGCCAAAGACCGGGAAAGGGGGTCGTCCGGGAACCCCCGGAAAGAGCCCGTGGCGAAAGCCCCCTGGGCGCCTTCCAGACCCACGAGCGAGACGCCCCGCGCGCGCGCGAGGGCGTCGATCAACGCGGCCGTGTTTTTCTGAGCGTCCACCGAATCGTGAAGATCCTGAATATGCACGACCAGGGGCGCGTTCGGCTGTTTGGCGATGTAGACATCGCGGAGGGTTCCACGGTTTTGGATGATTTGGGCAAACTGTTTTGGAAGGTCGGCGGCCGCCCCCCCCGTGTTGACGCGAACGGCCGAGTCGCCGGTGTCCACCGGACGCCAATCGGGGGTCTTGTACGCGGGGGGCAAAAGGGATTCGCGGGAGGCCCCAACACCCACGGGAAGTTCCGCCAGCAGGGGGGGCGTGGGACGGAGGGTCCGGCTGTTGCGCGTGGCTTGGCGGCGGGAAGTCCAAAACTCGGATTCGGCCGCGTACACGAAAACCCCGTTGTTGACGGTGAAAAGGAGCGCCAAAGCCGCCCCCAAAAATGGCATGGCTTTTCCCCGTCCCGACCGAAGAGGGCGGCGCGGAACAAAAGGACAACGCTCTGAACCCATCCGATTCATAGCTTAATAGTATTCAGGCGGGATTAAAGAATCCTTTTGCAAATGAAACATACTTGTAAATACCTGGGATTAAAAAAATGACTTGAACGCGTTGATGGGGAAGCGGTCCGCTAAAGGGTAATGAAACTAAAGGGTTTCGAGCGCCGCGGCGACCGCATCGCCCATCTCGCGGGTACCCACTCGGACGAGGCCCTCGGAGTAGATGTCACCGGTTCGGAACCCGCGGTCTAAAACAATCGCCACGGCTTTTTCAACGATCTCGGCCAAGTCGCCGCGATGAAGACTGAAGCGAAGCATCATGGCGGCCGACAAAATGGTCGCCAGTGGGTTGGCCACGCCCCGTCCCGCGATGTCGGGGGCGGAGCCATGGATGGGCTCGTAAAGCCCTTTTCCCCCCGCGTCCAAAGACGCGGACGGCAGCAACCCGATGGACCCGGTTAACATGGACGCTTCGTCCGATAGAATGTCGCCGAACAGGTTCCCGGTCACGATCACGTCGAATTGCTTCGGCCGGCGGACCAACTGCATGGCCGCGTTGTCGACATACATATGCGACAAAGCAACGTCGGGATAGTCTTTCGCCATTCGTTCGGCCGTCTCCCGCCACAGGCCGGAGACTTCCAACACGTTGGCTTTGTCGACCGAACACAACCGCCGGCCCCGTTGACGAGCCAAATCGAATCCGACTTTCAAAATACGCTCGATTTCGGATTCCCGGTAAATCATGGTGTTGAACGCCTCGCGCTCGCCCGCCTGAGTGCGAACGCCCCGGGGTTGACCGAAATACACATCGCCCGTCAGTTCGCGCACGATCAGGATATCCAACCCGGCCACCAACTCGGTTTTCAGGCTCGACGCCGACGCCAACTGGGGATAAAGCACCGCGGGTCGAAGGTTGGCAAACAAGCCCAAGGCGCTTCGAATGCCCAAGAGGCCGCGTTCCGGACGAAGGGACCACTCGATCTTGTCCCACTTCGGTCCGCCGACCGCGGCGAGCAAGACGGCGTCCGCCGCTTTCGCCTTGGCGACGGTGTCCGCCGGCAGGGGCCCCCCCGTGGCGTCGATGGCCGCGCCGCCGATCAGCGCGGTGTCCAACGAGAGCCGCAGGGCTTTGCGACGTTTCAGAATTTCCAACACTTTCAATGTCTCGGCCATCACCTCGGGGCCGATCCCGTCGCCGTTTAAAACGAGAACGCGGTGTTCCTTGTCCGTCGATGTTTTTGACGAATGCATAGCAAACTCCTTGGATGGCTATCGGTGAAAAAAGCGTTGTTTGGGTTTAAACGGCCGACGTCGAGGGGAGGGCGGGCGCCGGCCCGACGCCGCCCCGGGATGGCTCAGACTTCCTGCACCCCGGTGTCCGTGAAAATGATTTTGGGTCCCATTTTTCGCAACTTGGCGGAATATTCGCCCACAAACGTTTCAATGATTTTCCGGGTTTCCTCAGCGTATTCGCCGAACCGGAGGCCGTATTGAAAAGTCTTGGTGAAGTAGCGCTTCCAGACCACCGTCACCGGAAGCGCGATCACGCTTTTAGCGTCCAGCAGGAGACGGATGACGAACCGATCGCCTTCGATCAAATCGCTGGCGGAATCCACGCAGGCGCCGGAGACCGATAAATCCAAGAGCCGGGAGATGCCCCGCAGTGTTTTGCCGTCGGGATTGTGGATTTCGATGACAAAATCCGTCGCCGCCCGTTCCGCGGCGCGCGGGAAATGGGTCGGACCGGATTCGTCGAGGGGATCCACGGGATTTTAGCGACCGGGCGCCCAGGCCATGTAAGGAAGCCGCGCCGCGGTGTCCCGAACCTGCGCCGCCGCGCTCAACAAGGTGGCGGCGGAATCCCAGGTCCCCTCCAAAAACAATTCCCGGGCGGATTCCCGCATTTCCACGGGCACCCGGCGTTCGCCCAACAACACGGTCTTTTGCTCCAGGTCCAGGACGACGGGCCGGTCGGGATGATCGGCGGAAAACGCGGCGATTTCCCGCACGACCTCGGCGGCGGCGGTCACCGCGGGCAACCCGATGGCGGTGCAATTGCCCGCGAAGATTTCCGCAAAGCTTTCCCCGATGATGGCCTTGATTCCCCAACGGAGGATCCCCTGGGGCGCGTGCTCCCGGGAGGACCCGCACCCGAAATTTTTGTTGACGACCAAAATCGAGGCCCCTTGGTGACGGGGATCGTTGAACGGGTGCGCTTTGGTCTTTCCCGCGGCGTCAAACCGCTCGTCCTGAAAAGTGTATTGCCCGATGTCGGCGAACGTCACGCAGCGCAAATAACGCGCGGGCATGATCCGGTCGGTATCGATGTCGTCGCCCGGAACGGCCACGAGGCGGCCCCGGACCGCTTGTATTTTGGAATCCAGGCTCATAGCATCTCCCTCACGTCGGCCACGCGGCCGTTGATCGCGGCGGCGGCCACCATCGCCGGGCTCATCAACAGCGTCCGCCCCGTCGGACTTCCTTGGCGGCCGATAAAGTTTCGGTTCGAGCTCGACGCGCAGATTTCGCGTCCCTTCAATTTGTCGGGGTTCATCGCCAAGCACATGGAACAAGCCGCGTTCCGCCATTCGAACCCCGCGGCCCGGAAGACCTCCGGGAGGCCTTCTTTTTCCGCTTGCCGCTGAACTTTCTGGGAACCGGGCACCACGATGGCCTTGACCCCCTTGGCCACGCGCCGTCCCTTGGCCACCCGCGCCGCCTCCCGGAGGTCCGACATCCGGCCGTTGGTGCAGGAACCGATGAACGCGACGTTGATGGGGATTTGTCGAACTTCTTGACCGGGCTCGAAAGACGTAAACCGATAAGCCTCTTCCAAGCCGGCCCGAGAGCCGTTGATCGAATTTTCCGGAACCGGAAGCCGCTCCGTCACGCCGACGGTTTGACCCGGGTTGATGCCCCAGGCGATTTGCGGTTCCAAGTCGGCCGCGTTCACGCGAACTTCGTCCGCGAAAGAAGCGTCGGCGTCGGAGGCCATGGAGAGCCACCAGGCGGAGGCCTTGTCGAATTCCGCGCCGGCCGGCACGAAGGGCCTTCCGCGGAGAAATTCGACGGTCGTACGGTCGGGATTGATGTATCCCACCCGGGCGCCCCCTTCAATGGCCATGTTGCAAACGGTGAGGCGCTCTTCCACGCTCATGCGTTCGATGGTGTCCCCGGCGAATTCGTAGGCGTAGCCGATGCCGCCGTTGACGCCCAGCGTGCGAATGATGGACAAAATCACGTCCTTGGCGTAGACTCCCGGCGCCAGGGAGCCGGACACGCGTATACGCCGGACTTTGGGCCGGGCCAAGGCCAGCGTTTGGGTCGCCAGGATGTCCCGAATTTGGGTCGTTCCAACGCCGAAAGCAATGGCGCCGAAGGCCCCGTGGGTGGAGGTGTGCGAATCGCCGCAGGCGACGGTCAAGCCCGGTTGGGTCAACCCCTGCTCCGGCCCCACGACGTGAACGATCCCCTGTTCGCCCGAAGCGAAATCAAAAAAACGAACCCCGAATTCCTTGCAATTTCGCTCCAACGCCACCATCATTTCCTCCGCCAAGCCGTCCGCGAAGGGGCGTTCCTGGCGGTCCGTCGGCACGATGTGGTCCACCGTCGCGAAGGTCCGCTGGGGGTAAGCCACCCGCAGGCCTTTCTCCCGAAGCATTTGGAACGCCTGGGGGCTGGTCACCTCGTGAAGGAGGTGAAGGCCGATGAACAATTGTGTCTGCCCGTTGGGCAGTTCCCGCACGGTGTGCAAATCCCAAACTTTGTCGAGCAGTGTCTTGCCCATATCACATACCCTCGTTCTTTTTGGCCGCGGCGCGGCCGCTGGCCCGCGCCGACAAAATTTTATTGAGCGCGTTCAAATACGCTTTGGCGCTGGCTTCCACGATGTCGGTGGAGGTGCCTTTGCCCATGACCACCAATCCCTTGTCGGACACTTTGACCACCACGTCTCCCTGGGCGTCGGTCCCCGAGGACACCGATCGCAGGGCGTAATCGAGCAACTCCGGACGCAACCCCGTGATTTTGTCCATGGCCCGGTAGGCCGCGTCCACGGGGCCGTCCCCGCAAGCGGCTTCCTGAAACACGGCGTCTTTTTTCTTCAACCGGACGGTGGCCGTCGGAACGATCCCCGTGCCGGAGGTGGTGTTCAAATAATCCATTGAAAACACCTCCGGCGACTTGGCCCGCCCCTCTTCCTCCACCAAGGCGATCAAATCATCGTCAAAAACGTATTTTTTCTTATCGGCCAAGGTCTTGAATTTTTCAAACAGCGCTTCCAGGGCCGGCGCGGCCAGGTGGAACCCCAAATGCTTGAGACGCGTGTTGACGCCGTTGCGCCCCGACCGGGCCGTCAACAACAAAGCGCTTTCCTCCACGCCGACGTCCTCGGGGTTCATGATTTCGTAGGTGGTCCGGGATTTGATGACGCCGTCCTGGTGGATCCCGGAGGAGTGGGCGAAGGCGTTGGCCCCGACGATGGCCTTGTTCGGCTGGACCACGATTCCGGTCAGCTTGGAAATCAAGCGGCTGGTTTTGGCGATCTCGCGGGTGCGCACTCCGGTCGTGACGTTGAACAAGTCTTTCCGGGTCCGAAGCGCCATCACGATCTCTTCCAGCGAGGCGTTCCCCGCCCGCTCCCCGATGCCGTTGACGGTGCATTCCACCTGCCGCGCGCCGTTTTGAACGGCGGCCAGGGAATTGGCCACCGCCAGGCCCAAATCGTTGTGGCAATGGACGGAGAGAACCGCGCGCCGGATGTTGGGCACCCGGGCGACGATTTGTCCGATGCGCGCCCCCCAATCCGAGGGGATTCCGTAGCCGACGGTGTCGGGGATGTTCACGGTCGTGGCGCCGGCGTCGATGACCGCCTCCACCACCTGGCAGAGATAGTCAAAATCCGACCGGACGGCGTCTTCGGCGGAAAACTCCACGTTGTCGGTGAATTTTTTCGCGTAACGCACACAATCGACCGCCCGGTCCAACACCTGGGAACGGGTCATCTTCAATTTGCTTTCGATGTGCAGGTCGGACGTGGCGATGAAGGTGTGAATGCGCGGTTTCTTGGCCGCTTTGACCGCGCCCCAGCAGGCGTCGATGTCGCCTTTGACGCAACGGGCCAACCCCGCGATCTCGGGGCCGCGGATTTCCCGGGCGATGGTTTTCACCGCCTCGAAATCGCCGGGGCTCGACACGGGGAAACCCGCCTCGATCACGTCCACGCCCAATTCGGCCAATTGGCGGGCGGCTTGGCGCTTTTCCTCGATGTTCAAGCTGGCGCCGGGGGATTGCTCCCCGTCGCGCAGGGTGGTGTCAAAAACAACGATGCGGTCGGACTTTGGCATAAAACAGTCTCCTTAAAGGTCGGTGGCCCCGGCCCGTCGCCCTTCGCCAAAGCGAAAGGCTATTTACCGTAGTGATCGACGTGTTCTTCGGATTCCGATGCGTGGGGGGTGGAGGGTCGCCGGAGGGAGCGACCAAGGAAATAATCAACGAGGCCCCACACGATGTAGGACACGTAGAGGATGAAAATCGTGTTTTGGGGATAGACCCAAATCATGAGCACCGCCAAAATCGTCAGCACCAGGGCCCGCATGCTTCGGGGCCGAAGCAAATTCTGCGTGCGGAATTTGGCGTAACGAACGTCGGACACCATGAGGAGGGACAACAGGAGCATCACGGCCGGGACCACTTCAAAAAACACCGGCACCTGACTCATGACCAATTTGAAGCTGCGGATGGGCTTGCCCAATTCCATGACGTCGTAGAGCAGAGCGAAAATCGCCAACACGCCACCGGCCGCCGGGGTTGGCAAGCCGGTGAAAAAGGACGGCGGGGCTTCGCCCATCTGGGCTTTCAGGTTGAAGCGGGCCAAGCGCAACGCTCCGCAAATCACGAACAACAAGGCGATGGCGAACCCCCACGACCGGTTGTCTTTCAACACCAGCTCGTACATCAGAAAAGACGGGGCAATGCAGAACGTCATCCAATCGGCCAAGGAGTCCAACTCGATGCCGAAGCGGCTGGAGGTCCGCGTGAGGCGGGCCACGGCGCCGTCAAAAATGTCCAGCACGT
This sequence comes from Elusimicrobiota bacterium, assembly GCA_016722575.1. Taxonomy (NCBI): domain Bacteria; kingdom Pseudomonadati; phylum Elusimicrobiota; species Elusimicrobiota bacterium. The sequence continues at coordinate 134,158 of JADKIY010000002.1, forward strand.
GCCCGAACAGGATGGCCGTGGCCGCGGCGCTGAATTCGTGACCGACGGATTTGATCAACGCGAAAAAGCCCAGCGCCATGTTGCCCACGGTAAACAGCGCGGGGAGCAGATAGATGCCGCGTCGGACCGGCGGCACCGGGGCGGTCGAAGCCGGGGGCATGTTTGGATAGCCCTCCCCCCGGAGACCCAGAAGCCGGGACAGGAAGCCGAAACGGGGCCCGAGGCTCACGCGCCCACCCCGGCGGGTTCAACCGTGCGGCCGGCGTTGCCGGCCCGCTGGGCGGATCCCGCGTTCTTCCAACGTCCCACGATGGTTTGCCCCGCCGAAACCTTGTCGCCGTCTTTCACCGTTATCTCCACGTCCAAAGGTACGTACAAATTCACCTGCGATCCGTAACGAATCAGGCCGATGCGTTCCCCCGCTTCGACCGCGTCGTCGGGGCGAACCCAGCAAACGATGCGCCGGGCGATCAACCCCGCGATTTGACGAACCACCACGCGGCCCTTGGCCGATTCGATTTCGATGGCGTTCGATTCGTTGGCGAAAGCCGCCCGGGAATTCCGGGCGTCCAGGAACAACCCCGGCTGATAATGCGTTTTTGTGATCCGCCCCGCCAACGGGGCCCGCTGAACGTGCCCGTCGAAAACGGACAAGAAGATCCGAATCACGCGGCCGCGCCCGTACCCTTCGCCGTCCACGTCCGAGACCTCGGTCACCGTGCCGTCGGCCGGGGCGAGAAGGTCGGTCGTCGTCGGGATGTCGCGCTCGCCGTCGCGAAAAAACCGCAGGGAGAACAAGGCCAAAAGGCCCAAGACCACGCCCACGGTTTTGGCGAACCAGGCGCCCAACACCAAAAAGAGGAGTCCCAAAACCCCGAAGAGCAGAACGAAGCGCCAGCCGTCGGGCGCGATGGGAATCAGTCGCGACTTGTATTTCATGAAAGCGACGGACCGGTTATTCTTTCTTCTTGAGCCAGGGCATCATGGCTCGGAGTTTCTCGCCCACCTTTTCAATGGGGTGTTCGGCGGTGGATTTGCGGAAACTATTGATGGACGGCCGCCCCGCGATGTTTTCCAGCAGATATTCCTTGGCGAAGGTGCCGTTGCGCACCTCCTCGAGGTTTTTCTTCATCTGGGCTTTGGTCGCCTCGGTGATCAGGCGCGGCCCTCGGGTGTATTCGCCGTATTCGGCGGTGTCCGAAATGGAGTAGTTCATCCAACCGATGCCGCCCTCCTGCACGAGATCGGTGATGAGCTTCAATTCGTGAAGGCACTCGAAATAGGCGATTTCGGGCTGGTACCCGGCCTCAATCAAGGTCTCGAACCCGGCTTTGATCAGGTCCACGACGCCGCCGCAGAGAACGTTTTGCTCCCCGAACAGGTCGGTTTCGGTTTCTTCGGAAAAAGTCGTTTGAATGACCCCCGCGCGGGTCGCCCCGACCCCTTTGCAGAAAGCCAAGGCGAGCGGCAGGGCGTTCCCGGAATAATCCTGCTCCACGGCCACCAAAGCCGGGGTGCCCTTGCCCTCTTCGTAGGTCCGGCGGACCAAATGCCCGGGCCCTTTGGGGGCGATCAAAACCACGTCCGCCTCTTTCGGAGGCGTCACGCAGCCGAAACGGATGTTGAAGCCGTGGGAAAAGGACATCACCACGCCTTTTTTGACGTGGGGGGCGATTTCGTTCTTCCAAACCGGCCCCTGGGCTTCGTCGGGCAGGAGGAAATGAATCCAATCCGCGTCCCGGACGGCGGCCACGTTGTCGGTGAGCAGGTTTTTCCCCTCCACCCAGCCGTGCTTGAGGGCCAAGGCGTACCCGCGGCCGCCTTTGCGCACCGCCACGGTCACCTGGCACCCCGAGTCCTTCAGATTCAACGCCTGGGCGTGCCCTTGGGAGCCGTAGCCCAGCACAACGATCTTTTTGTTTTTGAGCAACGCCAAATCGGCGTCCTTTTCGTAAAAGGTTTTGGCCTTCAGTTCGAGGCCGGAATGGCCGTTGGTGGAAGCTGATTTAACCGCGGTCGTCATGGGTATTTCTCCTCAGGAATTAAAAGGCAATTATATCTATTTTTAAAACAGATCCGGAACCACGTCCCCCGGCACTTCGTGGGGGGCGGTCGAGTGGGGGCGGGATTTGATCCACTCCCCGGTCGCCATTTCCTTGTAACCCATCCCCGGCCCCACCATCGGGTAAACAAAGGCGAAGGGATCGATGGTCACGTCCAGAAAAGCCGGCCCGGGGGCGCCCAGGAACTCCTTCAGGGCCCCGTCCACGTCGGCGGGTTTGTCGATCCGGCGGGCGTAAGGGAACCCCATGGCCTGGGCCGCTTTGACAAAATCCAGGGTGTGAAGATTCTTGTCGATGGCGAAGTAACGCTTGTTGAAATACAAGGTCTGCCACTGACGCACCATGCCGTCCCCCTCGTTGTTCAACAGGAGGACCTTGACCGGCAAGTTGTAGGTGGTGATGGTTTCCATTTCGCTGAAATTCATCCGCAGGCTGCCGTCGCCGTCGACGTCGATCACCAGCTTTCCCGGATTGGCGAATTGGGCCCCGATGGCGGCCGGCAGGCCGTAACCCATGGTGCCCATGGACCCCGAGGTCAGCCAGCGCCGGGGCACGGCGGTGCGGCCGTATTGCGCCGCCCACATCTGATGTTGGCCCACGCCCGTCGTTACGATGGCTTCGCCCCGGGTCATCTCGGCGATCTTTTCCAGGACGGCGTAGGGCTGGATTTTTTCGGCGGTCCGGTTGTAATTCAACGGGTGCGCCTTCCGGGTCGCGTCCGTGTGCTTGATCCAGGCCGAGAAATCCCGCTTGAACCCCCATTTTTTGCCCGCGTCGATCAAATCCCGCAGGCCCCGCTTGGCGTCGGCCACGTGGGACCAGGTCGGCGTTTTCACTTTTCCGATTTCCGCCGGGTCGATGTCCAGGTGGGCGATGAAGGACGCCTTGGGGGCGAATTCCGACACTTTCCCCGCCACCCGGTCGTCGAAGCGCGCGCCCACGGCGAAGAGGAAATCACAGTCCTCCACCGCGTAGTTCCCGTAGGGCGTCCCGTGCATGCCCAGCATGTGCATGGACAGCGGGTGCCGGTTGTCCAGGGCGCCGATGCCCATGAGCGTCGTCACGACGGGGATATTAAAGGTTTCCGCAAATTCCTTGAGTTCGGCCGACGCGTTGGCGTTGATCACCCCGCCCCCGACATACAATAGAGGCCGGTGGGCCTCGGCCAAACGCTGAAAAAAGGTCCGCCCCTGGGATTCCGACAGCCGGGATTCGGACAGCGCCTCCACCCGCCGGCGATAGCCGCGCAAGGGAAGGAGCCCCGCGCCCTTAAACTGCCCGGGCGTGACCTGGACGTCTTTGGGAATGTCCACCACCACGGGACCCGGCCGGCCCGTGCGGGCGATCCAAAAAGCCGTGCGCAGGGTGCTTTCCAATTCCTCGGGTTTCTCCACCAAAAAAACGTGCTTGGCGCAGGCCATCATAATGTTGAAAACCGGCGCCTCTTGGAAAGCGTCGGTGCCGATGGCGGGCCGGGGCACCTGCCCCGTCAAAACGACCAGGGGGACCGAATCCGCCATGGCGTCTCGAATGGGGGTCACCGTGTTGGTGGCCCCGGGCCCCGAGGTCACGAGCGCCACCCCCACCTGTCCGGTGGAGCGGGCAAACCCGGAGGCCATGAATCCCGCCCCCTGTTCGTTGGCGGGGACGATGTACCGAATTTTTTTACCCTCCGACTGCTTTTCGTTGAACCGGAAGAAAGCATCGATGGCCGGCAGAATGGCGCCGCCCGAATAGCCGAACACGGTGGTCACGCCTTCCTGGGCCAAGACCCGGGGAATCATGTCCGCCCCGGTCATGGGCTCTCCCCCCGTGGGGAGGGCGGCGTCGGCGTGGAGGGCCAAATCGGCCGACATGTCGAGGGTTTTCCCCCGTTGCAACAGCACGCGGCCCGTCCGCGACACCTCTTGGATGCCGAAGGGTTCGAGGGCCTTCAGAAGGGCGTCCACCTCGCCGGCCCGGCCGGCGTTTTCGATCACAAAACCCGCGGCGCTGTCGTGCACCCGGGCGTGAAACGGTTGGCACGAATGGGCCACCCCGGTCCGATCGGTCGATCCGATCTTGACCAGGACCAATTCGCTTTCCACGTTGTCTTCCCAGCTCAGGTCCGACACCCGGACCACGTCCACCAATTTATTCAATTGGCTGATGATCTGGCCGATGACCTTGTCGTCGCCTTTGCACACCAGCGAAATTCGGGAAACCCCGGGGATTTGAGTGCCGCCGACGGCCAGCGAATCGATGTTGAAGCCGCGGCTGGAAATCAACCCGGCGATGCGGGCCAAAACGCCCGGGCGGTCTTCCACCAGGCAGGAGAGAAAGTGCGTGTGTTCCGTTGGTTTGTGCGTCATTGGTTTGTGCCCCAAGTGTTTTTCGATTTCGCTTCCGTTGATTTTCCCGCCCGCCGCCCCGAACCGCCCGCGGCTTAAAACAAAAACGCCGCCGGAGCTTGGGCGCCGGCGGCGGTCGTTTTAAACTTTTTCTCACCGCCTACGGCGCAACCCTCTCTCCCAGGACGACCTGGCTGAGGACGACGACCGTAAGCGCGAGTTTTTTACACATCGGTGTTATTTTACTTGATTCACTTTTTCAAGTCAATAATTTTATGCCGGAATCACCGGGCGGGCGTTCCGGAACTTTTCGCGTTGCCCGACTTGTTGGATAAAAAGGATTTCGATCCTCCGGACCGCGGGCCCGGGCGGCTCCCCGCGTTGGAATCCGTCGTTTTTTTTCCCGCGGCCCCGCTGTCCCGCTGGGCCCGAAGAAAAAAGACCGACTCGGCGTGATGGGCCTCCTCGGCGATGGCCAAGGCCGTTTTCCCCGCCGCGTTCTTGAGGGTGATGTTTGGGGTGTAGCGGAGAAGAGTTTTGACGCACTTTTCAGCGGAATTCAAGCGGGCGGCGATCATCAACGCCGTGTCCCCCGCCTTGTTTTGAAGGTTGATCTGGGCCTTGTGTTGCATCAGCTTTTGAATGTAGTCCTCCCGGCGGGCCTCCACCGCTTCCATCAACGCCGTTTTCCCCTCGTTGGATTTCCGGTTCACATCGGCGTTTCGGTTCAACAATTCGTCCACCAAGGCGTCGCGGCGCCAATCCAACACCGACATGAGCGGCGTTCGGCCTTCGGCGTCCGCGAGATTAATGTCGGCCCCGGCTTCCATCAACAGTTTGCTTTCGGGGCCTTTATCGGCGAATAGGGCGTGCTGAAGAGCCGTTCGGCCGTCCTTGGACTGCAGATTGACGGACGCTTTCGCCGCCAGCAGTTTCCGAACGGCTTCGGATTGACCGCTTTCCGCGGCCAGCATCAGGGCGGTTTTGCCTTCCTTGTCCCGGGCGTTGATGTCGGCTTGGGCCGCCAAAAGCCGGTCGATGGTCTTGGCCCGTTCGATTTCCCCCGCGGGTCCCATCTTGCGGACGTGAACGACCGCGGCCATCAACGGGGTGCGCCCGTCCGCGTCGGCGTCGCTGGCCTTCGCCCCGGCGGCCAACAATTGATCGATGATCGCCGACGTGTAGGCGTCGCCCGCGTACATCAGAGCCGTGCGGCCGTTGGCGTCCCGGGGGCGGACGTCGGCTCCTTTTTTGAGGAGGAGGTCCACGGATTGGCTCCACCCCTTGCCCGACGCGTTCATCAGCGCGGTCCGTTTCTCTTCGCCCTGAAAATTAATTTTCGCGCCTTCGTCCAACAACACCGTCACGATGTCCGCCGGATCCCGAAAAGCGAACTTGGCGGCCGCCGTCAAGGGGGAGTCCGTCCCGGAAAGGACGTTCACGTTCGACGAATCCACGCAGGATTTCACCCCTTTTAAATCGCCCGCCGCCAGGGGCCCCCACACGTCGCAGGCCCCCGCCGGAAATCCCGCCCCGCCCATTAAAACCAAGCCCCAGGCCCATCCGTTTTTACTCATCGTTTGCGTCCTCCGTCCAAAATCGATTTCGGGCCGATCCGGCGCCCGTTTTCAGCGTCCCAGCCAGGCCCCGGCGTAAAACATCCCCAGTCCCAGGACCACGCTGGACGCCACGTATCCGACCGCCGAGAAAAGATGGCCGTCTCGGACCAATCCGGCCGTGTCCAAGGCAAAGGCCGAGAAGGTCGTGAAGGCCCCGCAAAAACCCGACATCAACAAAAGCCGTTGCTCGGCCGAAAGCCGAAGGCGCAGGTCCGCCCAAGCGTGAAACAACCCCATCAGAAAACACCCCGTCAGATTCACCGTCCACGTGGCCCAAAACCCGCGAATCGAAGCCTGGCCGAAGCCCTGGGCCACCCCGTAACGCCCGAGCCCGCCCGCCACGCTGCCGATCACCAACGCCAAAAGTCCCCGAAGCATCTCAGGCCGTATAGGTCCGGTTCGGGGAGACGACAAGCCCCACCCGCCGATCGTGAGGTCGTCGGGGAAGCCGCAAAACGATTTGCTCGTCAAACGCCAAGCCGACCGACCGCGCGCGTCCGCGCGCCAGGAAACGATCGTAATACCCGCCGCCCGCCCCCAACCGGTCGCCGGCGGGCGTAAACGCCCGGCCCGGAACCACGAGCAAATCCCGGGGACCCAACGGTCGTTCCGGGCCACGCGGACCGCCCGGTTCCAAAATCCCGTGGACGTTTCGAACGCGGGGCCCTCGAACCGGCCAGACGGCGAAGCGCAGGGTTTTGGTCGGGGGGTCCACCACCGGCGCCAGAACGATTTTGCCCAAGCGACGGCACAAAGCGATCAAGGGCGCCGTGTCCAATTCGCCCGGACGGGTCAGGTAAACCGCCACGGCGGGCGCCTGGGCAAAGACCGGAAGGCGGGACAGGCGGCGCGCCACCGCCCCGGCGCAATCTCGACGGCGCGCGGCGGGAAGGCAACGAAGCGTGTCGCGAAAATGCCGCCGGAGAAAATCCTTGTGGCGAACGTCCTCCCCGGTCATGGGGCGGGCCGCCGCTCGGGCCACAACGCCTCGAAGTGTTCCTTCAAACGCCGCTCGTCCCCCAAGCCGGTGGGCCGGTAAAACGGCTTCCACTGGGGCAAATAGGTTTGGGCCACGAAGTGCGCCGGAAAGTCGTGGGGGTATTGATACCCTCGCCCGTGACCCCGGGTTTCGCCGTCCCGGTTGGCGTCTTTGAGGGCGTCGGGAACTTCCCGCCGGGGGCCGTTTTCCACCTCGGACCAGGCGGCGTTGATGGCCGCGTAGGCCGCGTTGGATTTGGGCGCCAGCGCCACGTAGGCGGCCGCTTGGGCCAGGGGAATCCGCGCTTCGGGCATGCCCAGTTTTTCCACGGCGTCAAAAGCGGCGTTGGCGATCAGAAGCGCCCGGGGGTCCGCGTTGCCCACGTCTTCGGCGGCGGCCACCAACAGGCGACGGGCCACGAAGCGCGGGTCTTCCCCGGCGGCCAGCATTTTGGCCATCCAGTAGATGGCCGCATCGGGATCCGAGCCCCGGAGCGATTTAATGAACGCCGAAACGGTGTCGTAGTGTTCGTCCGCCGATTTGTCGTAGCGGAGGGAGCGTCGTTGGGTGGAGGCTTCGGCCACGGCCAAAGTGACATGGACGCGACCGTCGTTTTCCGGCGTCGTCACAACGGCCAATTCCAAGGCGTTCAAAACCCGCCGAGCGTCCCCGTCGGCCCGGGACAAAATATGAAGCTCCGCTTCGGGGTCCACCGTCACCGGGCGATTTCCAAAACCCCGGACGTCGTCCCGCAAGGCCCGTTTAAAAAGACCGCGCAGGTCTTCCATCCCGAGAGGCCGCAATTCGTATACGGTGGACCGGGACAAAAGCGCCGCGTTAACGTAAAAAGACGGATTTTCCGTGGTGAGCCCGATCAAGGTGACCAAGCCCCGTTCCACGTCGGGCAACAGCGCGTCTTGTTGGGTGCGATTAAAATGGTGGATTTCGTCGACGACGAGAAGGGTTCGACGGCCTTGCCCGCGACGGCGCTCTTCGGCCGCCGCCAAAAGCCGGCGGATGTCCGGGACGCCGATGGTGACGGCGTTGGTCCGTTCCACGTGGGCCCGTGTCTTGAGGGCGATCAGGCGGGCCAGCGCGGTTTTACCGCAGCCCGGGGGACCGAAAAAGATCGCGGAGCCCAGCCGGTCCGCTTCGATGGCCCGGCGGAGGAGTCCGCCCTCCGCCACCAACGCCTGTTGCCCGACGAATTCGGACCACTCCCGGGGGGCCAAGCGCGCCGCCAACGGTTCGGGCGACGCCGCCGAAGGCTCGGACGTGGCGAAAAGGTCTTTCACGACGCCAGGGCCTTTTCCAGGTTTTCGACGAGACCGCGCAGGCGGCTCTCGTCCTGGGGCGAGAGGTCGGGGTTGTTTTTCTTGCTTCCCATTTCAAAAGCGATGTTGAGCGCGGCCAGCACCGCGATTTTCTGGGTGTCGACGAGCCCCAGCTTGTCGGCGATTTCCCGCATTTTCTGGTCGACGTAGGCGGCCAATTGGCTGGCTTCCAGGGGGGTCAAATTGCCCGGGTCGAGTTCGTAATCTTTTCCGAAAATATTGACGCGGATCTTGTCGCGGACGAGGGGGTTCATGGCTACACTCGCAATTTGTCCAATTTCGACAACGCTTTTTCAATCCGCGCTCGAAGCCGTTGGCGCTCTTCGATCAACTCCCCGTGCTCCCGCAACAGCCGGCGGGCGCGGCGGTTCTCTTCCGTCATCAGGGCCACGTCGGCTTCCAACCGCTCCTTCTCTTTGCGCAAACCGTGGATTTCCGCCACCGCTTGGCGGACTTTTTCGGTCAGTCGATGGAGGAGGGCGTTTGCCACGGGCCCAATTTAGCATAGACCCGCCCCGCCCACAAGCGCTTCGTCGTCGGTAAGTTAACGTTCTTTGTCAAATACGCGAACGTCGTTCGCGCGCGGCCCGGGGGCCGCTCCCAATTGTTCCCGCCTCTCGGAATGTTTATAATGGATCCATGGCGACCAAGACACGCGCTCGTTCGGATTTGTTGACGTACGTGGACCGGGAACCCACCGCCCTGTGGACGTTGTCCTCTCTGGCGACGGCGACCGCGTTGATCGCGGCGCGGTTCCATTTTTCGTCCTGGGCGGTTTTGGGCATGGCGCTCGTCGCCACGGTGTTTACCTTCAGCGTGCTGTGGGCGATCACGCTCTATCCCCGTACGTATCTCGGCGCCCGCTGGGCGTCCATGGCCTTCATGGTCGCGCTCTTTCTCTTGTGCGACGGCATCGGGCAGGTGGGTTTTCAAATGCAATGGCGGCGGTCGTTCGAAGTGGACGGCGCCTGGAAAGATTTTACCGATCGGGGCAACGTTTGGCGGGTACGCATCCCCTCCAAATGGCAGCCGTTTGAGCTCTACACCCCGGCGACGGGAACGGTGATCTTCAAACCAACGCGGATGACGCCGGCCATTGAATTTTCCGTCACGCGCCATCCGCGCGCCAAGGACCAGGATCTGGCCGCGGCCGTGGAAGCGTACTACCTAAACCTGCCCAAAAGCGCCGACACGAAGATCCTGACGGGCACGCCGTTCGATTACGCCCCCGGCGTGGACGCCTATCGGATGGTCCACCAGGATCCGCAGCAAGCGCTGGTCCTGCGGCAGGAAAACGTTTTCCTTTTTCACGGCGAGGACCTCTACATGCTGACCGCCACCGCGGTTCCCGCCTGGTTCAACCGCTTCCCGGCGGATTTGGACCGTTTCCTCCGCAGCCTTCGGTTTACCGCTTAACCCCCGCTTTTTTTCGCCGACTCCGTTCGCGCGCGCAATATCCATCCGATCACGAACACGGCCACCACGACGGCCGTGCCCGCCATCAGGGGCCGACTGTGGTCCAGCAACGATTGCCGGAACCCTTTCAACCCCGCGTCATGCAAAATGGCCCAAAACGTCCCGGAAAAAAAAGTCATGACGAACGTCCACGGAAAAAGCCCCACGGTACTGGTCCACAAAAAAACGCGAAAAGGCATGAACGAGAGCCCCGCCAGATAGTTCGTGATGACGAAAGGCGGAAATCCGACCAGTCGAAGGAGGATAAAAGCGCCCGGGGTGGGGTTCTCCAACGCGGCGACCCACGCGTGGGCCTGCCCGGACCGCTTCAACCACGGTTCCAGGCGCCGCCGACCCAACACCCTCGCCAGTCCAAAGGCCCCGCTGGCCCCCAACAGGGCGGCCGCCAGATTGATGATTAATCCTTTCCCGAAACCGAACAACACCCCCCCCGCCACCGGGAATAGGCTGATGGGGGCGATAAAGCACCCGCCCGCGTAAAGCAGAACGAAAACGGGCGCCGACAGGGGGTTGCCTTGCAGCGCCTCGATGAGGCGGATGAAATGATGAATCACGCGGCGGTCCCGTCGCGGGCGCCGGGCCGGGACAGAAGGCCCGCCAGCCCGAAGGTGACGACGGTCCCCAGAACCACCAGCCAGCTCCACCCCACGGGCACAATTTTCTTTTCCGACAGAACGAGCAGAATCAAATTGACGATCGCGCTCGCGACCATCGCGACGGCGTTCCATCCGTCGGACCGACGGCGGGTCAAGAGGCCGAGCAGGAAAATCCCCAAAAGGGACCCGAACGTCACTCCCCCGATCTTGAAGGCCAACCACAAGATGTTTCGATGGAAGCTGAACCCGTAGGCCAAGGCCGCCAGCAAGACGCCGAACACCGCGACCCCCCACCGCGACAAACGCAACACCTCCCGATCCGTGGGGCGGCGCCCGCGACCTTCAACGTAGGGCCGGTAGAGGTCCGTCACGAAGGACGTCGCCAAAGAGGCCAACGGGGAATCGATCCCGGCCAACACGATGGCCGACAACATCCAGCCCTTCAACAAGGGCGGCATGACGTGGCCGATAAAATGCGGAAACACGGCGTCGGGATTCGCGGGGAAGGGAACGGATCCGGCCTGACGAAAGTAAACGAAGAGGCCGGTTCCGATGGTCAAATACGTGAGCAGCACGCCGAGGCTCACGGCGATCGTGCCCACCATCGTTTTCTGGCTGTCGCGCCGCGTCTCGACGGTCAACAACCGCTGCATTAAATCCTGGTCCGTGCCGAAGGCGGCCAGGGATCCGAAGAAACCGTTCAAGATGGCAATCCACAGGATGTTCGGGTTGGCGAAGAATTGCCGCCAAAAATGGGGAACGTCGCCGGAGGGGCCCCACTCCAGAACCGCCGTGTGCCCCGCCGCGGAGGCCTGGGACCAAATGGCCGCCCACCCCCCCGCCACCGTGTGGCCCAAGAAGGCGATCGTCGCGAGACCTCCGCCGATAAAAACCAGCGCCTGCACCACGTTGGTCCACACCACGGCCTTCATTCCCCCCAGGGACATGTAGGCGACTCCGACCAAAACAAACACGCCGATCACCGGCAAAATCGGCACGTTCAACAGAACGGACAGCGCCAAACACGCGGCCATCAGACGAACCCCGGAGCCCAAGAGCCGCGTTAAGAAAAAGAAAAACGAAGCGGCGGTTTGAGTGACGCGCCCGAACCGCGCCCCCAGGAACTGATAAATGGTCGTGCAATTAAATTTGTAGAACGCCGGGATGAAGAGGAAGGCGATGACCAAACGGGCGGCGGTCGAGCCGATGAAAAATTGAAGGTACTGCCAGTTCTCGTTGCAGGCCGTGGCCGGAACGGAAATGACGGTCACGGCGCTCACTTCGGTGGCGACAAAAGAGAGGCACGCGGCCCACATCGGCATTCGGCGGCCGCCGAGAAAAAAATCGTCGGCCGTGCCTTGCCCCTTCCGAAGGAAAACCCCCATCCCCACCATCAGCGCCAGGAGGCCCAGGAGGACGGCCAGGTCCGCCGCGCCGATCAACGACCCGCTGAACGACCAGGCTTCCATGGTCAGGGGTACAGCAGGTGGGCGCGGCGGGCCGCGTCGAAATCGGCGGCGCTTTGGTGAAGGACGGCCAGGAGGTCCCCGGGGCTCCGCCCCGCGTTGAAATCGGATTCAAAAACGGCGCTGCCCACCACCCGGGGCATTTCCGCCCAACGGGGCTGAAACGCCTTGGGGCGGGCGTCCCGGATCAAACACGCGGCGTGGACGAAAAGGTCCACCGGGCGCGCCCGCCGGGGGGCGTCGATGATCACGCGAACACCGTAACAGCGTTCTCCCCGGTATCGGTCCGACGTCGGCCGAAACGTCACGGAACGAAAGCGAAGCCCGTCCAATTTCAGGGCGTTGAGCTTTTTGGCCAGAGGCACGTCTTTGAGCCACGGGGCGCCAAACACTTCAAAAGGGGTCGGGGTGCCGCGGCCGACCGACACGTTGGTCGACTCAAAAGCGCCGATCCCGCAATAAAGAAGGGCCGCCCGGGCCGTTTTAATGTTGGGGGAGGGCGGCACCCAATTCAAACCGGTGTCCTCCCACATCATGGACCGCCGCCACCCCTTCAGGGGGATGACCATCAACCGGGCGTTGAGGCCGGCCTGCACATCGTGCCATTGGGCCAATTCCCCCACCGTCAACCCGTGCCGCACGGGGATCGAATAGTAGGCGGTGAAATGGCGGACCTCGGTGGAAAGCACCAGGCCCTCCACGGTTGCGCCGCCCAAGGGATTGGGGCGATCCAACACGATGAATTCCTTGTCCGCCCGAGCGGCCTCTTCCAACGCGTAACCCAGGGTCGTGATGTAGGTGTAAAAGCGCGCGCCCACGTCCTGCAAGTCGAACACGAGGGCGTCAACCCGCTCGAGCGCCGCCGCGGTGGGGCGCTGATTTTTCCCGTAGAGGCTGAAGATCGGGACGCCCGTGTCCCGGTAGGTGGTGTCCTCCACGGGCCGACCGTGTTCTTCCGTCCCGCTGAAACCGTGTTCGGGACTGAAAATGGCCGCCAGGGTAACCCCGGGCGTATCGATCAGCAAATCCACCAGGTTTTTCCCTTGGCGGTCGACCGAGGTCCGATTGACGATCACCCCGATGCGCTTGCCCCACAACGGAGCGAAGTTTTGGGATTCCAAAACATCCAAGCCGGTCTCCACCGCGGCGTGGGCGGGACCCACCGCCAGGATCAAAATCGCCATCGCCGCCGCTCGTGGGAGGGCTTTCATCGGGATTTCAGGGCACCGCGCAAAAATCCCTTCGCGGCCCGCAAACGGATTTCCGCCGTCCGACGGTCCACGCCCCGCCGGGCCATGACGATGGCGGTCTTGGCCCGGCCGTCCGCCAACCGCAAAAGTCGCGTCGCGGCCGCCGGGGACACGCCGCCCAGCCCCGACACCAAACGAGCGGCCCGGGCCCGAAGCTTCTCCGACCGGGGTTGGAGATCAACCATCCAATGGTCGTACACCTTGCCGGTTTGGACCATGGCCAGGGTCGTCAGCGTGTTTAGTATGATTTTCGTCGCGGTCCCCGCTTTAAGCCGCGTGGATCCCGTCAGGGGTTCGGGGCCGGTCCGGGCGGCGATAATCACATCGGCCAAGGCGCGGTTGGAGGGCCGGTTGCAGGTGACGAGCACCGTGGCGGCCCCCCGTTGACGGGCGGTCCGCAGAGCCGAAAGAACGTAGGGGGTCACGCCGCTGGCGGCGACGCCGACCACGGCGTCCCGAGGGAGCAAACCCCGCAGGGCCGATCGAGGTTCCCGGGTTCGATCCTCGGCGCCTTCCTGGGAACGGAACACCGCGCGCCGGCCGCCGGCCATCAAAGCGCGAACGGTGCCGGAAGGGGTGTTGAAGGTGGGCGGGCATTCGGCGGCTTCCAAGACGCCCAAACGCCCGCTGGTGCCGGCGCCGACAAAAAAGATTCGCCCGCCTCGGGACAAGGCGAGCGACAATGAGCGCACGCCGCGAACCAACGCGTTTTTTTCTCGGGCGACCGCGGCCACGGCCCGGGCGTTTTCACGGACCATCAGGTCCACCAGGCCGGGCAAGGGCCTTTGGTCCAATCCCCGGGACGCGGGGTTGGGTTTTTCCGTCGTCAAACGCGCAAATCGTTTTGGATTCACGGTTTATTAGAATAACACTTTCGGTTCGTGAACGGAGGCTCCGCGGTGATCGACGAACAATTGATCGGGGAACGGTTGGTTTTCGGCATTCCCGGCCCCCGGCCCACCCGGGCCGACCTTCAACTTTTTCGGGACACCCACGCCGGGGGGTTGATTCTCTATCGAATCAACTACCGCTCCCCGGTCCAGATCCGCGCCTTGGTCCGGGAGATGGAAGAGTCCCTGGGTCGCCGTCTCCTCGTGACCGTCGACCACGAAGGCGGCCGGGTGATCATGTTCCAGGGCGGCGTCACTGTTTTTCCCGATAATCTCGCCTTCGGCACCGGCGCCACGCCCGCGGACGCCGCCCGGCAGGGCGCCGTGGAAGGCCGGGAATTGCGTCGTCTGGGCATGGACGTGGCGTTCTCCCCCACGGTGGACGTTTTAACGCGCACCCACAGCCCGAACATCGGCATCCGCTCCTACGGGGACAACCCGGATCGCGTGGCGGCCATGGCGGTGGCCCGATTGCGCGCCCTTCAGGCCCAGGGCGTGAGCGCCTGCGCCAAACACTTCCCGGGCCTCGGGCCGGCTTCGCTCGACCCCCATTTGGATCTGCCCGTTATCCGAACGACCTGGGCCGAAATGCGTCGCTCCCATTTGAAGCCCTTCCGGGCGGCCATCGCCGCCGGGGTGGACATGATCATGTCGTCCCATCCCCTCTACCCCCGGCTGGAACCCCGCCCTCGAACCCCCGCCACTTTTTCGAAAAAACTGATCACGGGCCTGCTCCGGGAGGAATTGGGGTTTCGCGGCGTGATCGCCTCCGACGACCTGGAAATGGGCGCCCTGCGTCGGCTGGCCCCCGTCGGCCGCGCCGCCGTCCTGGCGGCCGCCGCCGGGCACGATTTGATTTTGTGCTGCCACCGGGCCGATCTCCAGCGCGGGGTTTTCCACGCGTTGCTCGAGGCCGTCCGCTCCGGAGAACTTTCCCGCCGGGACCTGGAATGCTCCGTGGAACGCCTGCGGCGACTTCGGGGATTCGCTCAAAAACGGTTTGCCCCCGGACCGGCGGTGGCCGACCCCGCGGGAGCGGCCCTGGCCGCCCGCGTCGCGCGCCGAGCGGTCACGGTCACGGGCCCGGCGTTGCGGTCGCCGGACGCGCGGCCAGCGAAAACCCTGGTGATTTTCCCCCGTTTCGAACCCCTCTCCCGTCGCATCATGATCGAGCCGATGATGACACGGCCGGGGGCCTTTTTTAAAAAAACCGTTCCCGATCCCCGGGCGCGGCTCTGCCCGATCGACATCAACCCGGGCCCGCGCGAAAGGCGCCGGGTTCTTCAGCGTGCCCGAAACGCCGACCAAGTCGTCTACGTTTGTTTCGACGCGCACCTCCAACCGGGCGATCGCGCGCTGATGGCGTCCCTTCAACGGCGGCAACCAAAA
Organism: Elusimicrobiota bacterium; assembly: GCA_016722575.1. Classification (NCBI taxonomy): domain Bacteria; kingdom Pseudomonadati; phylum Elusimicrobiota; species Elusimicrobiota bacterium. The sequence goes on from JADKIY010000002.1 coordinate 149,550, forward strand.
CCGATTCTGGTTCTTCTTCGCAACCCCTACGACCGCGTCTTCGCGGACCCACGCTCGACGGTCGTCACCGCCTTCGGGTTTCGTCAATGCCAAATCGCCGCCTGCCTGGAACGGATTTTCGGCTCGTGAACCTCGGGGTCGATTTGGGCGGGACGAACCTGCGTTGGGTCTTAACGACCGCCGCCGGCCGCGCGGTAAAAACCTTCCAGGGACCCGCCGTCCCCCCCAACCAATTGCCCGGTCGGCTACGGAATTCCCTCCCCCCCCTTGGGCGAAAATCGATTCAACATCTGATCATCGGTTCCAAAGGGGTTTGGGCCCTCCCCGAGCGTCGCGCCCTCCAACGCCGATGCCGGGACCTGGCCCAGCGCGTGACAGTCTTTTCGGACGTGGAATTGGCTTTTTGGACGTCGGTGGGCCGACGGACCGAATCGGGCCTCTATTTGGCGGTGGGAACGGGGTCTCTGGCCCTCGGTCGCACTCCCGCGGGCCGTTGGGTGCGCGCCGGCGGCCTGGGTCCGCGCCTCGGCGACGAGGGGTCGGGGTTTTGGATCGGGCGGGAGTATTTGCGGCGGGTGAAAGGAAAGTCGGCCTCCGACCTTCGGCGTCTTTCGTCGACCCCGGAAGCGGTGCGGCAAACGGCCGCCTTGGCGCGGCGCGTGGCCTTCGGCGCCCCAACCGATTCACGTTATCGATCGATTCTTCGGGACGCCCAGGAGCAACTCGTTCGGCTGGTGGAGGAGGCGGCCCGCCCTTGGGGGAATCGGCGGGGTTTAAGATTGGGCGGCGGCGGGGCGGTTTATGAAAACGCCGATTTTCGGTCCGGTTTCTGGCGCCGCCTGCGGCAAAAATGGCCGGGGCGATTCATCCCCGCGGCGCCGGCCCGCGACGTCGCCCGTCGAGCGGCCCGCGACGCGGAACGCCTCGCTCAGCGCGCGCCGCGCTCCGTGCCGCCGCGCCGCTTGGCCAAAAAGTAAACCCGCCCTTTTTCCCAAAAGCCGACGGCGAAGGATTCCCCGGCGGCCCCCCCGCCCACGAAATAGTCCACCCGCCCCGGCCCTTTGATCGCCCCGCCTTCGTCCTGATTGACCACAAAACGGGCCGTCTTGTTTTTCGTGTCGGTTTCCATCCACGCCAGGGCGCCCGGGGGATACACGGCGGGATCCGTGGCGATGGACCGCCGGGGCGTCAAAGGAACGTTCAAGGAACCAAACGCCGCGTCTTTGAGGTCGGACCGGTCGATCTGGAAAAAAACGTAGCGCGGATTGATGTTCAAGAGGGATTGCCGGGTTCCGGCGTGGGACCGGAGATATTGCTTCATCGCTTCCCGGGAAAACGTTTCGCGGGACAACAGCCCCCGTTCGATCATGGCGCCGCCCACGGACCGGTAGGGGAGCCCGTTGTTCCCCGCGTAGCGGATGCGCAGGCGTTCTCCGTTCGGCAACCGCAACCAGCCCGACCCCTGCACCTGCAAAAAGAAAACATCCAAGGGATCCGCCGCCCAGGCGATCTCCAAATTCCTACCGGCCAGGCGGCCGCCGGAATCGATCTCCTCCCGGGACCAATAGGGACGAAGATTTCCGCCGACGCGGCGCCCGATTTGCTTTTCGCCGCTGGGCAACATCGATTCTTCCAGATCGGCCGGCCGGCCGTAGAGGGGCACGGTGAAGGAGGAAGTCCGGGTCAACGAAGCGTCCAGGTCGTGCTCGTAGTAGGCCGAAAACACGACGTTCCCGTCCGGCGCCGCGCCCGTGGATCGGTATACCCAAAAGGCGTCCCGGACGCGACGGCCGAAATCCGGCGGATTCGCCGCCAGCCATTCGTCGATCAGCGCCATCCCTTCGGCCATTTCCCGGGCGTTGTAGGCATCGGGACCAAAGTGGAACAAACGGTCGGAAGGTTGTTTTTCAAAGTAGCGGCGGCTCGCCCGGACGGCGATTCCCAAGTCCTCCCGATCCAGGTCGTCCAGAAAATCCGGCGCCTCCTCGGGCGGGAGGCGAAGCAGGGCGGTGGCGGGAACCGGAGCGGTGGACCCCGACCGGGGAACGGCCACGGCGGGCGGGTACCGGTGGATGGGGCCCAGGCAGCCCGCGGCCAACAGAAAAAAAACCGCCGCCCGCCCGGGATTATTCACGCGGGAAATCGGCCTCAACGGAGGAAATATCCCATCGGACAAAGACGCGCCGAAGAAGTCCGCGCGCGTCGAAACACAAGCGCCCCTGGATGGGCACCCGCCGGTCCTCTTTGGCAATGCGGAAGTTGTAAACAAACGTTTGAAGGTCGCCCTCGGGATAACTCGTCGCCGGTTCCCCCAACAAAAACAACGTTTTCGATAAGCTGGGCAATTCCGCCTCGATGTGAGGGGGCAACGAGATCCGTCCGCGGGCGAGGCGCTTGGTTTCAAAAACCTCCGCGTTGGCGGCTTGTTTCAAGGTTTCCACCAGAACGTTCCGGGGGAACAACAGCATGAAGGTTTCGGGAACGATGATTTTGACCAACTTTCCTTCGTGAAAGGCCAAGTCCAGAGACAGGCGGGCCAGGGGCGGGGGACCCGCCGCGGGAACCGTCGATTCGTTCAAAACGAACGTTGTGGTTCCGAAAACCACCGGGGCGGGCACGACGGGGGCCGGGGATTCTTCGAATTCGTAGTGGTAAACGTCCTCCCCTTCCGCCGTTTGGTACAAGGGTTCCGCGCCGATCAGGAATTTGACGTCCTTTGTCTTAAGAACGGGCACGTTAAACCCGATGATCAATTCCGAACGTCCGGAAATATAAAAGTTTTCGTCGAAATTCCGGAGCTGCTTTTTGATTTCCAAGAGGCGCAGGTAAACGCAACCGGAAAGGAAGGGGACCGCCAAAAGCAAAACCGCGCCCCCGCGCGCAAAGGCCCGTCGGAAACCCCGCGATCGGGCGGCGCGGCCGGTCATGAATTCGGCGGAACAACGGCCCGGGGGTGGGCGTGAAAGGCTTCGGCCAAGCCTTTGAGAATCCGTTCGTGGAGCGCGGCCCCCTCGGCGTCGCTCACGGTCCGATCGGCGTGGCGAAAGGTCACCCGAAACGCCAGGCTGCGTTGGCCCTCGGCCACGCCCGCGCCGGTAAACACGTCGAAGAGCCGAACGTTTTCCACCAGTTCGCTTTGGCCGTGAATCCAAAAAACGAGGGAGGACCAGGACACCGTCGCTGGAAAAATCATTGAAAAATCCCGGATCAAAGGGGGTTGATTGGACAGGCCCTGAAACCGCAAGGGCAGAAATTCCCCCTCGGCCGCCAGCGTCAAATCCAATTCCCCGGCCAGGGTGTCCGGCGGCAAATCCCACGCCGCGGCCCGGCGGGGGTGCAAACGGCCAAACACACCGAGGGAGCGGCCGTTTAACACGACCGTTTGCGATTCGCCGGGATGAAAGGCGGGATGTTCGGAGGTTTCAAAACGAACGCCCTTCAAACGCCACTCTTTTAAGAGCGCCTTGGTCCAGGCTTTGGCGTCCCAAAACGACAGGGGACGCGTGGAATATTTCCAGTGGTCCTCTTCGGAGGCGCCCACGGCCACCCAGGCGGTGGCGTCCCTTTCCACCGCCGTCCCGCCCGTGAGCCGAAAGACCCGGGCGTTTTCAAACAAACGGACGTTGCCCGCCCCCCGCCGCCGGTTGTGCCGGGCGTTCGAAAGCAAATTGATTAAAAGAGTCGGGTTGAGGCAATCGCCCGCCGTGGAGAGGGGATTGTCCAGTTCGGCCAGGTCCGCGCCGTCCGAACCGCTCCAATCCGTCCAATCGGTCCGGGACACCAGCCCGCTGTTTCGCGCTTCCCGGAACCCCCACCCCACCCACCGGGCGCCGGCCCGCTGGGACAATTCGCGCGCGGGCAAAGGATGGTCGATCACGCGGGTGGCCGCCCGCCGCCGTTCGGGAATACGGTCGTACCCCACGCCCCGGGCGATCTCTTCGGCCACATCGGCCGTTTCGCGCACGTCGGCGCGGTGGACGGGCGGCGTGAGGGAGAGCCGGTCGCCCGACCCGCTGACCTTGAAACCCAAAGCGATCAGGGCTTTTTTCACCGGGGCCGGGGTCAAGGGCATTCCCAGCAATTCCCCGATCCGGTCCACCGAAACGTTGACGATGAGCGGTTTTTCGGGTTTTGACGCCGCGTCGCAATGCCCCGTCAGTCGCCCTCCCCCGGTTTGAAGAATCAATTGAACCGCGCGGGCGCTGGCGGCCTCCGCCAGGGCGGGGTCGGTTCCCCGCTCAAATCGATAGGAACTCTCGGTGGACAGATTCCATCGCCCCCGAGCCCGCCGAATTTCCGCGGGAAGAAAAACGGCGCTTTCCAAAAACAGGTCGGTGGATTCCGCGGTGACCGAGGCCGGGCGTCCGCCCAACACCCCGGCCAAGGCCTGGGGCCGCGCGGCGTCGGCGATGACCAACGCCCCGTCCACGGGACGAACGACGCCGTCCAACCCCTCCAGGGTTTCCCCCGCCCGTCCGCGACGAACCACGATTCGGGATTCCGCCAATTTCGCCCGGTCGAAGGCGTGCAGGGGGTGGCCCCACTCCAGCAGCACGTAATTGGTGACGTCCACCACGTTGTTGATGGAACGGAGCCCGCAACGCTCCAACCGCAAACGCATCCAAAGCGGCGAGGCCGTCACGCGCACGCCTTCCAAAACGCGCCCAATGTATCGGGAACAGGCGGCCGGGTCTTCGATTTTGACGTCGTTTTTTCGGGCCGGGGCTTTGGGCACGGTCGGCGGTTTCCAGGCCAGGGGGCGCCCGGCCGCGGCGGCCAATTCCCGGGCCAAACCCCAATGAGACAGGGCGTCCGGCCGGTTCGGGGTGATTTCCACTTCCAAAATTTCATCGTCCAACCCCAGGGCCTTCACGATGGATTCGCCCAGCGTCGCGTCGACCGGCAGCTCGAAGAGCCCGGCGTGTTCGTCGCTCAACCCCAATTCCCTGGCCGAACACATCATGCCCTGGGAGTCGACCCCCCGCAGGGCCCGCGCTTCGATTTTCAAATCCCCGGGAAGCGTGGCGCCCAAACGGGCCAAGGGATAGACCCCGCCCGCCGTGACGTTGGGGGCGCCGCAGACGACGTTCCAGCGATCCTTCCCGTCGAACACGCGGCACACGCGCAGTTTGTCGGCGTTGGGGTGTTTTTCCACCGCTTCCACCCGGGCCACCACCACGTTGGTTAAAACGCCGCCCACCCGGGCCACGGAGGGAACGTCGAACCCCGCTCGTCGAAGGCGCGCCGCCGCTTCCGGGGCGGTCAGCGGTTCCGGCAGAAATTCGTTGAGCCACGCCAGGGACGCCTTCATGAAAATTGCTCCAGAAACCGCAGGTCGTTTTCGTAGAAGAGCCGGAGGTCGTCGACGCCGTATTTAAACATGGCGACGCGCTCCACGCCGATGCCGAAGGCGAACCCGGACCATTGTTCGGGGTCCAAGCCCACGCCGCGAAACACGTTGGGGTGCACCAATCCGGCGCCCAACATTTCCACCCATCCCGTCTGTTTGCACACCCGGCATCCTTTTCCGTCGCACAAGGTGCAGGAGATGTCCACCTCGGCGCCGGGTTCGACAAACGGAAAATACGAGGGGCGCAAACGCACTTGGACCCCGGGACCAAACACCGTTTCCGCGAACAGCCCCAACGCCCCTTTCAAATCGGCCATGGAAATGTCCCGGTCCACCGCGAGGCCTTCGACTTGGTGGAAAACGAAGGAATGGGTGGCGTCCACGTTCTCGTGGCGGTAGACCCGTCCCGGGGCCACGATGTAGAGGGGCGGGGCGTGGGTCTTCAAGAATCGGATTTGAACCGGCGAAGTGTGGGTGCGCATCAAAAGCGGCTTCCCCGCGGCGTCCCGGAGGGCCTTCAGATAAAAGGTGTCGTGGCTGTCGCGGGCGGGGTGATCGGGCGGATGATTGAGGGCGGTGAAATTCGTGTCGTCGTCCTCGATTTCCGGACCCTCGGCCACGGAAAATCCCGAACGTCGGAAAGCGTCGGTGATTTCATTCATGACGCGCGTGAGGGGGTGGAGGCTTCCGGACAGGAAGGCGGTTCCGGGAAGCGAAAGGTCCGGTTTGTCCCGGGTCAAGGCGGCGGACAAGGCGACATCGTCCAGCGCCTTTTTCTTTTCGGAGAGGGATTTTTCGAGCTGGTTTTTGAGTTCGTTGGCGCGACGCCCGGCGTCGCGCCGCTCGTCGGGAGAAAGGCCCGGCAAGGCCTGAAGAAGAACCGTGAGCCGGCCCGCGGCCCGCCCCAGGTATTTGAGCCGGAAGGCCTCCAGCGCCTCGGACGTGCCCAACGCCGACAGCTCGCCCAGGGCCTCGCTCTTGAGTTTTTCCAAATCCTCCACAAGCGCGGTCATGGGCGGTCGATCGCCGGCGGTCCGGGATCCGAGGCGGTTAGGCGGCTTTGGCGGAGAGGTTGTCCCGCGCGACGTCGGCCAATTGCTTGAACGACGCCGGATCGGCGGAGGCCAGATTGGCGAGCATTTTGCGGTCCAGGACCACGCCGGCCTTTTTCAGGCCCGACAGGAACCGGGAGTAGCTCAGCCCTTCTTGACGGGCGGCGGCGTTGATGCGCTGAATCCAAACGGCGCGCAAATCGCCTTTTTTCTGTTTGCGGCCGCGATACATGTGCCGCATGGACATTTCCAAATGCTGCAGGACCATGCGCCAACGGGATTTCTTGGTGGCGTAGGCTCCTTTGGCTCGGCGGAACCATTTCTTTTTTCGTTGACGGGTGTAAACGACGCTTTTAACGCGCATAGGGCAAGAGTGTCCTGATGATTTTGGATTGAATTTTGTTCAACTTGTTGTCTTTGCGAAAACGGCGTCGGCGGTTGGACGACATGCCGATCAGCAAATGCCGGCGTCCCTGCGTCTGGTGCATGACGAGGCCGTTGGCCGTCACCCGGAACCGCTTTTTCGAACCGCTGTGGCTTTTGATTTTGGGCATGATCCGTCCTATTTTTTCTGGGGCGCCAGCATGAGGATCATTCGATTCCCCATCATCATGGGGTTCGACTCCACCGTGGCCAGCTCGCCCAAATGCTCCTTGAGGCGTTCGATGATCCGCTGCCCGAGATCCTTGTGTTCCATTTCCCGGCCGCGAAACATCACCGTGATTCGAACTTTGTCACGGTCTTCCAAAAATTTCTGCACCGCCTTCAGCTTGGTCACGAAATCGTGCTCCCCGATCTGCGGACGGAAGCGGATTTCCTTGACGTGGCCGCCCTTCTGGTGCTTGCGGGCTTCCTTCTTCTGTTTTTCCTTCTCGTAGCGGTATTTCGAGAAGTCCACCACCTTGCAAACGGGCGGTTGCGCCTGGGGCGCGACTTCCACCAAATCTTTGCCGCGATCTTGGGAGATACGAATCGCTTCTTCGAGGGTCTTGACGCCGAGCTGGGTGCCGTCTTCGTCAATCAGCCGAACCTGTTGAGCGCGTATCTGGTTGTTGATCCGGGGCTCGCCGGATTTGACCATGGGTCGTGAAAACGGACGCGGGTAGATGCTCTTAACCTCCAAACCCGTGGGCGATGAAAACCATCGTGTTCGCCGGGGGCCTATTTAAAATACGAAAAAAAACAGAGGAGGGGTCCCTCCTCCGTTCGTCGAAGCGGTTTGATTTTAACAGAACGATTTCCCGGTGTCAAGCGCGGAGGTCACGGCCGGACCGCCGCCGGGGCGGGAGCGGCGCTCGGCGAATGGGACCGCGCCTCCGCCAACGACGCCTGGGCGTCGGCCACCCAAACGGATTTGGGATAGAGAGTCACCAGTTTTTCAAACGCGCGCTGGGCGTCGGCCCAACGACCGGCCGCCATCTCGGCCCGTCCCAAATCCATATACGCGCGGGGGGCGAGGAAATGCTCCGGATACTCCTTCAAAAACCGTTGATACAGCCCGGCCGCTTCGGCCCACTTTTCAAGTCCCGCCGCGCAGAACGCTTGGCCGGAAAGGAACAAGGCGCGGTAGGCCGGCTCGGTGGCTTGGGCCAGCGCTTCCCCGTAAACGGCTTCGGCTTCTTTCATTTTGTTGTCGGCCAGCAGCAGTTCGCCCTTCATCACGAAGGCTTGCATGGCGGCCGCGCTCGAGCGGTTGGTTGCCAAAACGGCGTCCAACGTTTGAAGGGCTTCCTTCACCTTCCGGGCGCCGGCCTGGTTCCGCGCCACGGACAATTGATCCGCCGCCCGTTCCGCCAGCCGCTCGCGGTTCAGCAAAATAAAGAACGTCAGAACCCCGCCGATCAGGCCCACCCCCGCCGCCAAGGCCAATTGCGCCCAGTGCCGCCGGACCCAGCGGGCCGCCGGGGATTCCTCCGAACGGGGGCCGTTCGGGCGATAGGTCGGGAACGTCGTCGTCATCGTCATCCTCTTTTCTTTGTCCGCGCAACCTCCACGCCCCCGGGCGGAGTTGAACCACCAACCTTCTCCTTAGGACGGAGCCGCTCTATCCAGTTGAGCTACGGGGGCTCGGAGGTGGAGCGTGAAGGGTTAAAAGCGAATCAGCGCGGTCACGTCCAACGCCGGAAGCTTTGAACGCCCGCTGAGAAACTCCAATTCGATCACGAAGGCCAGCCCCACGGCGTCGCCGCGGGCCTTCTGGACGAGCCGCACGACGGCTTCGGCGGTGCCGCCGGTCGCGAGCACGTCGTCGACAACCAACACCCGATCGCCCGGCGCGAGGGCGTCGACGTGCATTTCGAGCGTGTCCGTGCCGTATTCCAGGGCGTAGGTCGTGGAAATCGTCTCGAAGGGGAGTTTCCCCTTTTTTCGGACGGGGATCACGCCCACGCCCAACGCCTGCGCCACGGCCGAACCGAAAATGAACCCCCGGGACTCGATGGCGACCACTTTGTTCGCCCGAAGACGGCGGCCGGCGTCGGCCAGCAAGGCGATGGTCATTAAAAACGCGGGACCGTCGGACAAGAGCGGCGTGATGTCTTTAAACACGATGCCCTTTTTCGGAAAATCCGGAATGTCCCGAATAAACCGCTTTAAATCCGTGGCCGGAGCGGTGGACAGCGCCATGTCAAATCAACCCCATTCGCTGCGCCACGCGTCGAAGGCGCGCCAACCCGCGCTCCTCCAGCTGGCGAACCCGTTCCCGGGAAAGGCGAAGCTTTTTCCCCACCTCTTCCAAGGTCATCGGATCGCGGCCGGTCAATCCGAAGCGCATGTCCAAAATGCTTTTCTCCCGGGGCCCGATTTGGATGAGGGCGTGGGCCAGGTCGTCCCGAACGCGGAGCAGGGAAAAAATCTCGTCCGGCCCTTGGTCCGAGCGATCGGACACGATGTCCCGAATGAAAAGATTTTCGTCTTCGTCCAAGGGGGTGTCGAGACTGCCGACCGATTTGGCCGCCTCGTGGGCGTCGATGATGCTTTTGATCTGCCGGGCGGACAAATTCAACTTCTTGCCCATTTCCTGCAGGGTCGGGTTGCGGCCCAGGCTGATGGACATCCGGTCCCACTCCCGCAGCCATTTTCGAAGGGCCTCGAGGGCGTGCGGCGGGATGCGAATGGTTTTGGACTGTTCGTCGTAGGCGCGACGGACGGCCTGTTCGATCCAATAGGCCGCGTACGTCGAAAACCGGAAACCGCGTTTGGGATCGAATTTATCCACCGCGTGCATCAGACCCAAATTCCCCTCCTCGATTAAATCGAGAAAGTCCACGCCGGGGCGGTAATATTTTTTTGCGATCGGTATGACGAGCCGGAGATTGGTTTCGACGATGCGTCGTTTGGCCTTTTTGTCGCCCCGCTTCGCCGCGCGCCAGAGGGCGGACACATCGTCTTTGGAAACATCCTGAAGGCGCTTTACGCCGTGAAAATAGAGGGTTACCGCGTCCAAGCTTTCTCTCATGATCCTCCCGCCGAGTCAACCCGCGATGTCAAAACCGTGATCCCGCGCCCCGCCGGCCGAACACCGAACGGCGTCGACCCGCTCCACCCGCGCCCAGGGGTGCGCGGTTTGAAGGCGCGCCAGCAATCCATCGAGCGACGCCGGGGGCCCCTCGGCTTCCGCCAAAACGCTGCCGTCGGGCTCGTTGCGCACCCAACCGAGAATCCCGCGTTCCGAGGCTTCCCGCTGGCAAAAAGCGCGAAACCCCACGCCCTGCACGCGCCCAAAAAACCGCCAACGCACACGTTCCACGATGCCGCCTTTCGGCTTCTCCCGGATCTCGGGGTGCAGGGACTTGAACCCTGGACCTCTTGGTCCCGAACCAAGCGCGCTACCAGCTGCGCTACACCCCGGGATCCGGCAGTGCCGTTAGGAGCCTTCCCAAACCGGTTCAAAACAATACCATTGCTCGGCGTGTTGGGCCAGGTATTTTCCCAATACTTGGGCCATCTTGTCCAATAGAATTTGCACCGCGGCGTGGCCCTTGCCGGTGGGCCAGATGGGATCTTCCACCACCACCCGGTAACGCCCGGGGCCTTCCATCAAAACGAACCCCGGCACGAGGGGCGCGCCCGATCGCGCGGCGAACAAAAAGGGCCCCCGGGGAAGCCGGGCGGGACGTCCGCAGAGGCTCACGATTTCCCCCGCTTCGCCGAACGGGCGATCGGCCAATATCGCCACGGATTCGCGCCGCTCCAAAACCCGCGCCACGCCCAGGGCCGCGCCTTTTCCAACGGCCAAATAATTCAAACCCGGCGCCCGCCGTTCTTGAATGTATTTTTGCATGGCCTTGGACGTGTAGGGTTGATACACCGCCGTCACCGGCCAACCCCAACCGGCGAGCACCCGCCCGCCGAGTTCCCAGTTTCCCAAATGCGACGTCAGGAAAATCGTCCCGTGGCCGTGTCGGCGCGCCTCTTCGGCCTTCTCGCGGCCCTCCACGCGGATATTCACCGGCGGATGAGCCAGAAAATCCGAAAGGGTCATGCCGAAATTCTCAAACACCCGCTCCACGCGATAGCGGGTTCCGGCCCAGGCGTTGATCACCGCCAGGTTTTTTTCCACGGCGACCCGTTTGTCCGGAAACAGCCGGCTCACCCCCCGCCCGATGGCGGAAGCGCAAGCGTAGCGGGGTCCGTCGGGAAGTTGGCGCACCGTCCGGCTGGCGCCGGCCAATCCCAGGGCCCACAGGGGTTCCCAGTTCATCGCGGACCGCGTTCCATCAGAGCGCGGATCGCCTCGGCGGCGTCGTACGCCGCCCGGGGACGGGCCAGCGGCCGGCCGTTTTCCCGAAGGCGGTCCAATCGTTGGCGGTTGGACAAAAGTTGTTGGGCCAGACGGGTCAGGTCCTCCAAGGTGTCGGCGCGCTCCGCCGCCCCGTACCGCAGCAGGTGCTCGGCGTTTCGTTCTTCCTGGCCGGGGATGGGCTGAATGATGATCATGGGCAGGCCCTTGGCCAAGGACTCCGCCGTGGTCAAACCGCCGGATTTTGAAATCAGCAAATCCGCCGCGTCCATGAGACGATGAATCGTCCGGATTTGACCCATGACGCGAACGGAGCGGTCTTCGGCAAAGCGCCGATGCATCTTGCCGAGCAGCCGTCGATTGGAACCGCAAACGGCGATCACCTGGGGGGCCGCCGGCAGGCGTCGCAAGGAACTCACCACGTCTTCCATGGGACCCAACCCGTAATTGCCTCCCATCACCAGGACCGTCGAACGCTGGGGGGCCAAGCCCAGGGCCATTCGTTCGGCCCGCTTGTCGCCCGGAAGGCCGAAATGGGGGTCGATGGGGATGCCCGTCACGCGAATCCGGGCTTCGGGGACGCCCACCCGGGTCATTTTTCGCCGCACTTCCTCGCTGGGCACCAGATAGAGATCGACCTGCGGGGAAATCCAATAATTGTGAACGCCGAAATCGGTCAAAACGCCGACCAAGGGCAGTTTGATTTTCCCGCGCTCCTTGAGCGCCGCCAGGAGCCCCACGGGAACGGCCTGGGTGCACACCAAGCATCGGGGGCGGAACCCCCGGAGGACCTCGACGATCCGTCCCGTGTTGAACACGTTCAGAAGTTCGCGAAGGTCCCGGGTGGCTTTTTCAATGTGGGGATTGTCGTAAAGGAAATCCCACAATTGGGGCGCGAATTTCAAGACCTGCAAATAGAGTTTTGAAACGATTTTCCCCAGGACGGGGTTGGCGTAGCTGATGGAATTGACCCCCTCGCATTCAATCGCAGGGTGGCCGTGGCGAAGAACCGACATGACGGCTTCGGCCGCGCGCCGGTGCCCGCTGGCGGGCGAGATGTAACAGAAGAGGACACGCTTGGGAATCGACAAGGGTGGACGGCGTTCTAAGCTCGGATTGGCGCTTTCAAAAGGAAAGAACGCCCACAGCGATCATCGGTCGTCCTTCCGGAACCTTTAAAAAAATATCGGGGCGGTGGGGATTGAACCCACGACCTCTCGCACCCCAAGCGAGTGCGCTACCACTACGCTACGCCCCGAAAATTTATATGGCCATTCGCCCGCGCGGGCTTAGGACTTTGAATCCACCGAAAGAGGCCTTTTCAACTCGCTCAACAGTTCGGCCATGTCGCGCTTCAGTTCCTTCAAAACTTCAACGGCGGCGGAAGTTTCCTTAAAAGCCAGGGGGATCTGCTCGGCGCCGCGCCGGTTTTGGGCGCGAAGTTCTTTCTTCGCCCCCTCGAGCGTCAACCGTCGGTCTTCCACCAATTCCCGAATGCGCCCAATGGTTTCGACGTCCCGTCGGCCGAACCGCCGATGGCCCGTGCCCCGACGCGCCGGCCGGACCAGGCCGAAAGCGCGTTCCCAATAACGCAGAACATGGGGTTTGACGCCGGAGAGGCGCGACACTTCGCCGATGGAAAAATATTCCTTGTCCGGCGGTATCGTCAACAACATTGTTGTAATTAAACCAAAATCGGGAAGTCATTACAACGCGTTTTTTCGGGCCCGGCCAACGAATCGACGAGGGGGCCCCGACCGCCCGACGAAAACAAGGCGGGCGCCTCGTCCCGTTACGAAAGGGCGGACGAGCCGGCGCCTCGCCGGACCAAATACGCCTTTCGGCGGGCCGTCGCCAGACGTTCAATGGCGTAACGAAGGGCCGTTCGGGGCATTTGAGGACCGTGCCGGTCCAGAAAATCCGTCAGGCACCTTTCCGAACAACGCTTTCCCACCTCCCGCAACATCCACCCCACGGCCTTGTGAATTAAATCGTGCTTGTCCGAGAGCAAACGTTCGGCGATGCGGATCGCCGGCCGGGGATCGCCCTTTTTTGTGAAATGAAAAGTCGCGATCATGGCCACCCGGCGGGTCCACAAATGCTTGGACCGGGCCAACCGGTCCAGAAGCGCCGAGGATTTCCCCTCCAACGCCTCGCCGACCAACGTCGCCGCGGAACTATCCACCAGGTCCCAATTATTGACCCGGCGCAGGCGACGAAGATAGAACCGATGAAGGCGGAACCGCTCGCGCGGAAGGGCTTTATGAAATTGAATCAACAGGACGAACAGGGCCGTCAATCGTTCTTCGTGCACGGGGCTTTTTAAAAGTTCGGCGATCGAGGCCCGCGGCAGGGCGCCATGGGCTTTGGCGATGCGGCGCTGTTCCGGCACCGGGACGCCCAAAAAACGGTCGCCGGCGCCGTAGTCCCCCGGCCCCGTTTTGAAGAAGCTCGACAGGATAGGTATTTTTTCGGCCCGCGCGGCGCGCCGCAGGGCCCGCCGCAGGTCGGACGCCCCCGGAACGGGGACGGTCATTTCAGAGCAAATCCTTGGCCATCTTGAATTTCACCCGCCGTCGCGGCGGGATCAACACCGGCTCCCCGGTGCGGGGATTGCGGGCGGGTTTGCTTTTTCGCATCACCACGTGAAAACTTCCAAATCCTTGGACGACCACCTTGTCGCCGTCGCGCAGCGCCTTGCGCATCGCCTCAAACAGCTGGGTCACCGCGGCCTTCGCTTCCAATTGCGTGCCCACCACGTTGGACACCACCGCCGCCAAATCCGCTTTATTCATACCGCCGTCGCCTCCTATTTATTCTTGACAAATTGTTCCAGGTGCTGCATTTCCTCCACGGGGGGCCGCGCCAACAGTTCCTTCACGGCCTCCCGGGCCGTTTTGCCTTCATACAAGCAACCGTACAAAGCGTGAATGATCGGCACGTCGAGCCCGAACCGGTCGGCCAATTGCTTGGCGCTCTTGGCCGTCGGCAAACCTTCGGCCACCATGGTCATTTCCGCCAAGGCCTGGGGAACGGTTTTGCCCTGGCCGATTTTTTCACCAAACGCGCGGTTGCGGGAGTGGCGGGAGGTGCACGTCACGATCAAGTCCCCCAGGCCGGCCAAGCCGAAAAATGTGATCACCTGGGCGCCGCACGCCGCGCCGAGACGGGCGATTTCGTTCAACCCGCGGGTCATGAGGGCCGCCTTGGTGTTGTCGCCCATGCCCAACCCGTCGGACACGCCGCAGGCGACGGCGTAGACATTTTTCAATGCCCCCGCCAATTCCACGCCGATGAAATCCGGACTGGTGTAGACCCGCAGATGGTCGGTGTTGAACAGGGCGACGACCCGGTCCCGAAAGGGCTCGGGGCCGGCGGCGACCACGGCGGTCGGAAGGGATTTGGCCACCTCCTCCGCGTGGGACGGCCCGGCCAGAACCGAGACGCGGTCCTTCAGGGCCGGGACTTCGTCGACGATCACCTCCGTCATCCGCTTCAACGAATTGTTCTCGATCCCCTTCGTCACGCTGACCGCCCAGGCCCCCGGGGCGAGCCGCCCGGTCGATCGAACGGCGCGGAACGTTTGACGCACGTATTCGGAAGGAACGGCGCTCAGCACCACCGGGCGACCGTCCAAGGCCCCGGCCAAATCGTTGGTCACCGTGGCCTTGGGGTGCAGTTCCAACTGCGGCATGAAGGAAAGGCGCCGGGTTTTCTGAAGGGATTCGGCGCGTTCCCGGTTGAACTCCCAGACCACCACGTCCCGACCTTGGCGGGCCAAATGATCCGCCAAGGTGGCTCCCCAGCTGCCACCGCCCAATACCGCGACGCGTTCCATCATGGTGCCGCCCTGTTTTCCGCGTTCCCGAATCGAACCGGAGGTTCTTCCCCGCGCATCAAACGACGCATGTTGGGAATGTGCTTGTAAACGACGAAAAGGCCGAGGATCAAAGCCAGGTTCCGTTCCGCGCTCGGCGCCCCCCGCCAAAAGGCGACCGCGGGAAGCGTCACCGCGGCCAACAACGAGCCGACGGAAACACGGCGCGACAATCCAAAACCGACCGCGAAGGCCAACACGGCGAAGAGCATGGGCCCCGGAAGGAGGGCGATGAACACGCCGCCGGAAGTGGCCACCCCCTTGCCGCCCCGAAACCCCACCCAGGGCGACCCGCTGTGGCCCAACACCGCGGCCACCCCGACCGCCACGGGAACCAGCCCCCCCGGTCCAAATCGCAGGCAAAGAAAAACCGGGAGCCACCCCTTGACCATGTCGATTAGAAGCGTCGCAATCCCCGCGCCGCGACCCACCGACCGAAAAACATTGGTGGCGCCGACGTTGCCCGACCCCACGGTCCGAATGTCGATCCCCCGCAGGGCCCGCCCCATCCAATAAGCCGTCGGCAGGGAGCCCAAGGCGTAGCCCAGCAGTATCCACACCCCCCCGATCACGCTTTGCCCCGTTTGAATTTGAGGTGAACGGGCGAGCCCGCGAAGCCGTAGGCGGCCCGGAAGGCCCGCTCCAAATGACGTTCGTAGGAAAAGTGAATGTCCGCCGGGTCCATGTTGGTCTTGATGACGATGGTCGGGGGAGCGACGCCCACCTGAGCCGCTCGGTAAAATTTAAGTTTTTGCCCGCCTCGGGAATAGGGCCGGTCCTGCACCAGGCGCCAAAAGAAGGCGGTCACTTCTTCGTCGTCCAACCGGCGGTGAAATTCCTCGTGGGCGGCGGCCAGGGCCTTCAGCAACGCGTCAACCTGTTCGCCGGTTTTGGCCGAGAGGAACACCAGGGGGCTGTAGGCCAAAAAGGGCATGCCGTCGCCGGCGCGGGAGCGGTAATATTGAATCGTCGGGCCGGTGTCGCTGATCAAATCCCACTTGTTGATCCCCACCACCGAGGCCCGGGCCTTTTCGTCGATCAATCGCCCCACCGCCACATCGCCTTCGGTCATGCCCGACGTCACGTCCACCAGGAGGAGCGCCACTTCGCAGCGGTCCAGGGCCCGTTCGGCCATGAGGCGGGTCAACCCCTCCAAGGCGTCCGCCTTGGATTTTTTGGCGCGGAGTCCGGCCGTGTCCACGAACACAAAGCGACGGCCGTCCCGTTCCAACCGGGTGTCCACGGTGTCCCGGGTGGTGCCCGGCACGTCCGAGACGATCATCCGCTTCTCCCCCAACAGGCAGTTGACCAGGGAGGATTTTCCGACGTTCGGTCGCCCCACGATGGCGACCCGGATTTCGTCCTGGGACGACGGCGCTTCGGCGTCCGCGGGGCGGGGAATTTTCTCCTCGAGCATTTCCAGCAAACCGTTGATTCGCCGTCCGTGGGTCGCCGATATCCCCAGGAGCGGCGAAAAACCCAGACGCGCGAATTCGCCCGTGGCCGTGTCCCGGCGGGCGTCGTCCGATTTATTGACCACCACGATCACGCGTTTTGATTGGGGTCGAAGGAGTCGGGCGAAGGACTGATCCGAGGCGGTGAGGCCCTCGCCCGCGTCCACCACCCACACCACCGCGTCGGCCCGGCGGATCCACTCTTCCACCTGGGCCCGTACGGAGGTCAACACGTCGTCGTTGCCCGGGGAATAACCGCCCGTGTCGATGACGCGGAAGAGGCGTCCGTTCCAATGGCAGTCGCCCTCCAGCCAATCCCGGGTCGTTCCGGCGATGGGCGAGGTGAGGGCCCGGCGGCTTTCGCAGAGCCGGTTGAACAAGGTGGATTTTCCCACGTTGGGGCGTCCGACGATGACGACGGTGGGAGGGGCGGCGTTCGCGCTCATCCCAGTTCCCCCAGCTTCCGCGACCCGATCCACACGTAATCGACGGCGGAGAGCGTCGTCGCCAGAATCGTCGCCCCCAACGCCCAGGGCAAGACCCCCGCGCCCGGCACGGTCAAGGCCAGGACGACGGTGGCCATTTGAAGGAAGGTGGTGCCCTTGCCCAGCCAGCGGGGCTCCACGGTAAAGTTGCGGGTCAAAATATAAATCACGTTCCAGCCGATCAAGATGAACAAGTCCCGGGAAAAAACCACCACGAACACCCACAGGGGAAACACCCGCAGGTGGGCCAAGGCCAAATAGGACGAGGACAATAAAAGCTTATCGGCGATGGGGTCCAAGTATTTGCCGAGGGTCGTTTGCTCCCCCCGCCAACGGGCCACCGCCCCGTCCAACACGTCGGAGAGCGCCGCCAAAAGGAAAATCAGGACGGGCCAAACCCGGGCGCCGCTCAACAAACCGATGATCACCACGGGGGTTAAGAGAAGCCGAACCAGCGTGATTCGGTTCGCCCAAGTCAAAGCGCGTCGCGGATGTTTGGTCACGAAAGTCCCAATTCCTTTCTCAATTGTCCCCAATTCTTTTCGTCCAAGCGGACGCGCACGCGGGTTCCCTCCGCCTCCGCCGTCTTTTCCAGCAAATGGCCCGCCTCGTGAATTCGCGGCATGAGATCTCGCCGGGCGTGGGGCACCAGAAACACCCGTTCTTTGAGCGTTTCGTCCAGCCGTTCCTCAACCCGGGTTAAAAATTCGCCCAGCCCTTCCCCCGTCGTGGCGCTGGCCAGCAACCGCGACTCGCGCTGATGGACCGCTCGTTGGGCGGGCGTCAAGGCGTCGGTTTTGTTGAACAGTTCAATTTGCGGCATTTGATCGGCGTCGAGCGTTTTAAGAACGTCCCGCACGACGTCCCGCTGGGAAATCCATTCCGCGCTTTGGGCGTCGATCACGTGAACCAGCAGGTCCGCGTTGCGCGCCTCTTCCAAGGTGGCGTGGAAGGCCGCCACCAAATGATGCGGCAGGTGTTGAATAAAGCCCACCGTGTCCACGAAAAGGGCCGCCCGACCGCTGGGCAAACGCGCCCGGCGGGTCGTCGGGTCCAGCGTGGCGAACAATTTGTCGTCGGCGTAAACCGCCCCGGCGGGGTTTTCCCGCAAAGCGTTTAGGAGGGTCGATTTTCCGGCGTTGGTGTAACCCACCAGGGCCACCAGGGGCATGGGCAATCGCTGGCGGTTCTCCCGCTGGAGGGCCCGTTGGCGTCGGACTTCCTCGATTTCGCGGCGCAAGCGGGTGATGCGGTCCCGGATCCGCCGCTGGCTGATTTCCAATTTCCGTTCGCCGGGCCCCCGGGTGCCGATGCCGCCGACCTGCTGTTCAAACCGTCCGAATTTCTCCGTGACGCGGGGGAGCAGGTAATTCATCTGCGCCAGCTCGACCTGCAATTTCCCTTCCCGCGTGCGGGCGCGCTGGGCGAAAATGTCGAGGATCAACCGCGTGCGGTCGATGATTTTGGCCGGGATTTTCTCCTGAAGATTTTGCTGTTGGGTCGGCGAGAGGTCGTCGTTGATCACGACCGCGCCCCACCCTTTTTCGGCCACGGCGCGCGCGATTTCCTCCACCTTGCCTTTGCCGATCAAGGTCGCGGGATCCCGGGACACCCGCTCCTGAATCCACACGTCTTCGGCGACCCCGCCGGCCGTTTCCAACAACCCCTTCAATTCGTTCAGGGAGGAATCGGCCGTGGCGTTGTTTTTGCCCTTCAGATGAAGTCCGACGAGGAGCGCGCGTTCCATGCGGCCCGTATTTTAGCGGTTCCGGAGGCCCGGGGGAAGGAAAAGCCTCAGGCCTTCAGGCGGGCGAGGATCCCCTCCGCCACTTGACGAGGGTCCAGGGGGACCGCGACGGCGATCCATTCCAAGGATTTCTCCCCCCGAAACCAGGTCATCTGCCGCTTCGCGTATTGGCGGGTTTGCCGGTAAAACAATTCCGACGCTTCGCCCGGACTCAATTCGCCCGCCAGACACCGAACGGCCTCCCGGTAACCCAGGGATTCAAAACCCGGCGCCTTGGCGGGGACGTGGCGGGACAACAACGACCCGGTTTCTTTCAGAAGGTCCGGCCACAAACGCGCGCAACGCCGTTTCAAATGTTCGTCGTATTCCCCCGCCGGCCATTTTAATCCGAACCATCGGAAAGACCACGGGACGGCGGTCCCGGCGGTTCGATGCCAATGGGTGATGGGTTTTCCGGTCAAACGGTAAATTTCCAATGCCCGGATGACCCGCTGCAAATTGTTCGGCGGAATGGCGGCCGCCGCCTCGGGATCCACCGCGGCCAAACGGGCGTGAAGGGCGGGCCGCCCCTCCCGCGCCGCGAGGTCGGCCAATTCGCTTCGCAGGGCGTCGTCGCCCCGGGGCAACTCGGCGATGCCACGGGCCAGGGCGCGGAGGTAGAGTCCCGTCCCCCCCGCGACCACCACCCGGCGACCCCGCGCCCGAATGTCCTCGATCGCGGCCGCGGCTTCCCGGGCAAACCGTCCGGCGTCGTAACGCTCCTCCGGAGCCAGAAAATCCACCAGGTGGTGAACGACGCCGTCGCTCACGTAGCGATTTTCGCCATCGACCAGAGCCCAGGCGCCCCGGGGTTTCGCCGTGCCCGCGGAGAGGTCCCGGTAAACCTGACGGGAATCCGCCGACACCACTTCGGCGTCCAATGCCCGAGCCAGGCGCGTCGCCACCTCGGTTTTGCCGCTTCCGGTCGGCCCGGCGATAATGACCACGGGATCGGTGGGGATCAAAGGCCCTCCGGAGGTCCCCAAACCAAATCACACAGGGGAGAGAGAACCGGTCGCATCCGGGACACCACGGCGTAAACGGCTTCGGCCAAACCTCGGAACAAAACGTGTTGTCCGTAAAGTTTCAACCCAAGTCCGCCCCCGGGGGATTGGGCCAGGGCGTTAAAGACCGCCCCGGCGCCGGACTTCCATTCGCCATCGGCCGACACAAACAGCACGGATTTTTCCAATCGGGATTTCCCTTCGGGAGGAAGCTCCAGGGCGCGGGAGGCCGGCACGAGCGTCAAACGGCCGCCGGTCTTTTTCCCGAGCCACGCGGCCCAACGGCGGCAAAAAGCGCAGCGATCGTCGTAAATCAGGCGGGGGGCGGAGACCACGCCGGACTCAATAATGACCGAGGGTGCCCTCGGCCTTGGCCCGGCGCAAGGCGGACCCAAAAGTCACAACGCCCACGGGCCACATCACGAGGCTGAAAATCGCCAACGCCGTCATCTGGGGCAACACCTCCCGCCAACCGGCGCCCACCAACAGGGTTTTTCGCAGGCCCTCCAGGGCGTGGGTCATGGGGATCAGCAAGGCGAATTTTTTCAATCCCCCCGGCAGCGCCTCCATCGGGAAATACACGCCGCCCAGCAACGTGCTGGTGGCCTCCATAAACCAGGTCACGGGATTGCCCCGTTTAAAGCTCATGATGAAGGCCGCGGCGAAAATGCCCAGGCCCATGAAAGCCGCCAGGGTCAGCGCCAAAATGGCCAGCGCCGGGCCGACGTTGGCCGACCGAAGATTCAACCCGAACACCAGGGCGCCGAGCGCCAAGTAGACGCCGACCCGGAGGGTGGCGTAAAGGAAATCCCACAGGGCCGATCCGAGAAGGAACCGCGGCGTGCTGAGCGGGGTCATCAACAACGGCTCCAGCGTGTTCAGGAATTGCTCCTGCCGGAGCGATTGGGAAAAGGAATTCAACCCCACGTTCTGATAGGCCGCGAAGGCCACGCCGATCAAAACAAAGGCGAAATAATCCCCGCCGTAATTTTTCAAAAACGGCATCGCGGCCGAACCGAACATTTTCGCGATGAAATAGTACGTCGCGGCGCTGAAAAAAACGCCGCCCATGTCCATCACGAACCCCACTTTGTACGACACGTGGATGGTGGCGTCCCGACGAAGAAACGCCCAAAGGGTTCGCAGGGTTTTCACGAGGCCGCCCCCTCCCCCGCGGGGGAAGCGGCGGGGCTTTCCGTCAACCGGTGAAAAAAAGTTTCCAAATCGAAGGACGGCGTCTTTTCCAGGGCGGCCGCGATGGAGCCCTCGAACCGCACCCGTCCGTCGCCCAACACCACCCAATGGTCCGAGATTTTGCGCGCGTCGTCCAAATGGTGGGTGGAAATCAGGACGGTTTTTTTCCGCCGGCCGCACCATTCGTCGCGGATGACCTCCCGCAATCGGGAGGCGAAGCGGGGGTCCAGGTTTTGATGGGGTTCGTCCAGGATCAACAGCGACGGGTCGTGCAGGTCCGCCCGCGCCAGCAAATACCGTTGTTTTTGCCCGCTGGAGAGTTCCCGAAAGGGGCGATCCAAACTGCCGGCGAGGTCCAGCAAGTCCGAAAGCTCCCGCAATCGCTTTTCGAAGACCGCGTTGGAAAGTCCGTGCATCTGCCCGTAAAACCACAAATTCATCCGGGCCGACAAGCGGCCGTAAAACGATTGATCTTCCGTGGAGGCAAACCCGATCTTTTCCTTGGCGCGCACCGACGCCCGGTGCGCGTCGACCCCGTCCAGAAGGACGCGGCCGCCGTCGGGCAGGAGCAGGGTGCCGATGGTTTTAAGCAAGGTGGTTTTGCCGGAGCCGTTGGGGCCCAGCAGGCACACCAATCCGCCCGGAGGAACCTGAAAGGACACGTTCTTTAACACGGGCCGGGGGCCCCGGGAGGACGGAAAAGATTTGGAGACGTCGAGAACGCGAAGACCGGACACGGGAACGGCCGGCGTCAAAGGCCCCGGACCCACCAGCGCTGGGCGCGGAGGGCGAGGGCCAATCGTTGATCGGTGGTTTTGATTTTGGTTTCGTCGAGGGCTTCGGTGATGAAGGCGCCGGGCTTGGTGCCCAAATTGACGACGCGCTGACCGTCCACGCGGCCGCCTTTTTCGTCGATCATCACCCACACGCGCGGGCGGAGCGGCAGGCCCGGGCTGGTGGTCAGCACCCGGCCGATTTCGCCGGTGGACAAACGGACGAAGGACCCCGGCGGGTAAAGGGAAAAGGTGTCGATCATGGCGCGGATCAAGAGGGGATCGAACTCCGCCGCGTTCTCTTCCACGAAAGAGCGAAGCACCTCGTGGGGAACCGTGCGGGGGCGCCAGGGCCGCATGTGGGTCATGGCCTCGTAGACGTCGGCCATGGCGATGATTTTGGCGAAGAGGTGGATGCGGTCGGCCGACAACTTGGCGGGGTACCCCTGGCCTTCCTCCCGCTCGTGCGATTCGCCGATGACCCGGGAGACCATCGCTTTTAAATCGTCGGTCCACCCGTCAAAAAGATCCAACAGTATTTGCCCTTCTTCCACGTGCGCCCGGAGCCGCTGGGTCTCCTCGGGGCTGAGCTTCGTCGGTTTCGCGGTGATTTCCATGTGGGCGATGAGCCCCAGGTCGTGAAGAAAAGCGGCAAGGCCCACGGTCTCCAAGTCGTCGCCCCGAAGGTCCAGGGCCATGCCGAGGCGCAGGGCGACGATGGTGACGTTGACCACGTGGCTGAAGAGGAAATGGTCGGAAGCGGAGCGGTCGGCCAGGGCCAGGATCTCCTGGTCCCCCCCGGCCAGAAGGCCGATGATTTTACGGACGGGGGCCCAGGGCAGGGCCAACGAGTGGGAAGCCGTGGCGGCGGATTCGACGACTTTGGTCGGGTCTTCCCCCAGGGCGGGGGCGATTTTCTTGTATAACTCCCGGGCCGCGGCCATCACGTCCCCGTACACGTCCGCTGGACGGGGCGCGGACGCGGGGCCCCCTCCGGGAAGCGCGGTGGACGGGGCCTCGGTCATGGATATTTAATTCAACGGGCGGGTCCGACCGAGACGCGGACGTCGACCGTTTTGGCCGAAGACAAGGGCAACACGTCGCCGGCCAGGGGGCGGCCGTCGACGACGATTTTCTGGGAACCCGCGGACAGGGAAGGATCCCGCTTGATGGAGATTTGGTAGTTGACGCCGCGGAAACGCCGGGTGGCCCGGGCTTCGTTCCAGGGCGGCGGCAGGCAGGGGCGCACCATCAAACCGTCCCAAGTGGGCCGGATGCCCAAAATCCATTCCGTGGAAATCCGGTAGAGCCACGCCGCCGACCCGGTGTACCACGTCCACCCGCCCCGACCGGGGGTGGGCGAGCCGGGGCCGTCCACGTTCCCGGGGGTCACGTAGGGTTCGCACCGATAGAGGTCGGCGTCGGCCGCGCCGCGCAGGACCGGGGACATTTTCTGGTAAAGCTCCCAGGCTTTGTGGGCGCGCCCCAGGGCGCATTCCATTTGGAGGGCCCAGACGGCGGCGTGGAAGTAGATGCCGCCGTTTTCCCGCGTCGTCGGAGAATAGCGGGTCAAATACCCCACTTTTTCATCCGGCACCGTGTAGGCCGGCGTCAGAAGCAACGGGCCGTGGGGGCCGTAGAGATATTTTTCCAGGGATTTCAGAACGGTTTTTTTGCGGGCCTCCGAATCCACCGTCCCGCTCAACACCGCCCAGGTTTGGCAGTTCAGGAAAATGCGCCCCTCTTTGTTTTTCTTGGACCCCAGGGGCGACCCGTCGTCGGTCGTCGCGCCCAAATACCATTCGCCGTCCCAGCCGTGCTTGTTGACGGCGGTTTTGAGTTTCTCGGCGCTTTTGCGGTAGCGGGCGGCGCGCGACTTTTCCTTGGCCGGCAACACCTTGAGGGCCACGGCCCGGTCGGTGGCATCGGCCCAGTCCCGAAGAATCCCGTAAAGGAAATGCGCCATCCAAACGCTTTCGCCCTTCCCGCCCGCCCCGGCGGCGGACAAGCCGTCGTTCCAGTCGGCCTCGCCCAGGAGCGGCAATCCCCGGGGCGACAGCCGGGTCAGGGCTTTCTCAATGGCGCGAACCGCGTGGTCGTGCAGGGTGCCCGTCTCGGTGGTTTTGGTTCCGGGCTTGGCCGCGAAGGGCGCTTTTTCCGCCAGGACCGACCACTGGCCGGTTTCCTTCAAATAGTTCATCAAGACGAAGGGAAGCCAAAGGAGATCGTCGGAGAAACGCGACGGATGCCCTTCTTCCGACAGCGGGTGCCACCAGTGGTACACGGTGCCGTCGCCGAACTGATGAGCCGCGTGCAAATGAATTTGTTTTCGCGTTCCCTCGGGGTCCAGGGGCAGGAACACCTGGCTGTCCTGGAGCTGATCGCGGAAACCGTAGGCGCCGCCCATCTGGTAATAGGCCGTGCGGCCCCAGAGGCGGCCCGAGAGGGCCTGGTATTTGAGCCAGGTGTTCGTCAACAAATCGAACCCCTTGTCGGGGGTTTCCACCGGGAAAGCGCCGATGTATTTGTCCCAGAACATTTCCGTCCGTCCCCAGGCGTTGTCCACTTCGGAGAAATCCATGTAGCGCCGGGCCTTGACCAGGGCTTGGGACTGGGAGTCCGCCGCGCCCACGGTGAACAGGACGCTGCGCTCTTCCCCGGCCTTGAGTTCGACGGGCACGCAGAGGCTGGCGATGCCGTCGTCCCATTTGTGGGTGGTGGGGCCCGTGTAGCGCCCTTCACGGAGGGCGGCCGGGGCCTGGAGCGTGCCGTAATTGCCCAAAAAGGCCTGCTTGTCGCCCGAGGCGTCCCGGGTCGGCAAATTGACGGCGTGCCAGGCCACGTGGTCCCAGGTTCGGTTCCACAACTGGCCCTTGGAATTCTTGAGCGGCGACATCCGCTTTTTGGCGAGAACGATTTTCTTGTCGTCTTGAAAGGCGGTCTCGATGAACGTCCGGTGAAACTCCCGGTGCCAGTCCGGCGACTCGCCCAAATTCCATTCCAAATAGGTCCAGAGGCTCAGGGAGCGGGGCGTTTTGGAGGTGTTCTTGATCCGCAGGCGCCAGACTTCCAGGGGCTCTCCTTCGGGGACGAACACCAGCCACTGGGCTTGAATCCCCTCGTTTTGGGAGGTGATGATCGTGTAGCCCACGCCGTGAATGACTTCGTAGCTCTCGGGTTTCGCCTGGACCGGCTGCCAGCCCACGGACCAGAACTTGCCCGACTTGTCGTCCCGCATGTAAATGGTGCGGCCCATGACGTCTTGAATCAAATCCTGGTTCCAACGGGTGATGCGGTTCAAGGTGGCGTGGTTCAGCCAGCTGTAGCCGCTTCCCGTCTGGGACATGGCGACGCCGTAGGTCCCCGAGGACATGATGTTGACCCAGGGCCGGGGCGTGTCCGGCCGGCTGATGATGAAACTCGCGCCGTCCTCGGCGAATTGGCCGTAGGGGGTGCGGTAAGGAAAGGTTGGGTTGGGCATGGGTTGTCTCCTTAAAATCGTTTCCGGCGCCCGGCGGGCGTCACTACCACGTCAGTTGAATTTCCGTTTCAGCGCCTTCGGCTTCAAAATCGAGTCGGGCCTCGCCCGCGCTCCAGGCGGCCGTCGATTTGCCGCCCGCCACCGACACGCGGGGCTTGGCCGGCAAAGCGATCCGGGCCTGGTATTTGGCCCCGGGCAGGGTGGCGAACACCAGCTTCGCCTTGCGCCCCCGCACCACGGCGTCCAGGACCTCGGCTGTAGCGTACACAAGACGGACGTTTCGGTCCAGCGGAATATTAAGAGGCAAAACGGCCCCCGAAAGCGGCGCCAAGGGGAGGGTGCCGGTGGCCGGCAACCGCCACCGCCCGTTCCCCCCGGGCCGGGGCAGGGACACCGCGGCTTTCCGCTCGGTGAAATGGTAATTGAACACAAAAAGAAAACCGTATTCGCCGTTGCACCGAAGCACGGCCTGAATGTCCCAGGGCTCGCAAACCACCTGGGGCGTCAACCCGAGGCCCTTGGCCCAATCCCGCACCCAGTCCCGAAAGTGATCGAACACGTGGGGCAGGCCGAACCCGACCACCAACGCTTCGCCCCGACCCACGCGGGTGTGGACGGCCCCCGCGCCCGAAGGCAGTTCCGCCCGGGTTCGCGCCTTGGCCTCGGTGGCGTAGGTTTGAATGGGTCCCTGCACCCATTGGTCGGCCCCGTCTTCCTTGAACAAATTGCCCTTTTGCTCCCCCGTCACCGAGAGGCCCAGGGCGTCCGCCAGAGTGGTGTCGGCTTCGCCCCGCAAGTCTTTCACGGGCAGTCGGGGGCCCAAAATTAATTTTCCCCCTTCGCGGACATAGGCCGCCAACTTGGCCTGGGTGTCGTGGTCCATGAAATCCAAGGAATAAACCCAAAGGCTCCCGTGCTTCCGCAGAACGTCCAGGGAGGATCGCTGAACGTCCGTGTAGTCGTAGCTGAAGCCCGCCAGTTGCACCAGCCGGGCCACGCCGTCGTACCACAGATTTGTCCGTTGACCTTCGATTCCGTCCACCCAGGGGCCGGCCCAATACTCCGTGCCGTAATAGGGCAGATAAAAACCGAAAGTGGTGTCCACGGCCTTCTTGGTCTGGGCCAGGAAGGGCCCGGCCCACTTTAAGAAACGGCCGAAATCCTTTAATGGTTCGAGGTGGGGGCGCGTTTCCCCCTTGGGGCCGATGGGCGCCTGCCAGTCGTGGTAGGTGCCGAAGGCGCCGTAGCCCGGGGGGTTCACGCCGCCCGCGAACATGTAGGCGTTCAACCCGGAAAGGCCCTGCCCGACGGAACTCTTCACGTTGAGCGCCACCTGCTGGGGATAAAGTCGGGGCCGGTCCCGCATGATGCCCGTTTGAAGTTCCGCGCACACGACCGGGAGGGGCGACTCCGCCAGGGGCTCGAAGGGCGGCAGGGCGGGCAGGCGCCCTTCGGCGGCGGGGTTCAATTTCTCAACCGCGCCGTTCACCGCCACCGCCCCCAGCATGCGCGTCACTTCGGTGGTCAGGGCCACGTCGTGGAAATTTTCAAAATCCAAGTGCCGCATCTGGTAAGCCCCGCCGAAAATCAGCTTCGGCGTCAAAATCGGGAAGTCCCGGAACATGGAGGTGGTCATGGGCGCCCAGTTGCCGCGGCCCCGAATGTCGTAGTCGTAGAACTGCGGGATGTTGCAGAAGAGCGGAACGTCCACGCCCAGGTCCCGGGCCCGCCGGGCGAGCAAGTGGAAATAGGTGGCGTAGTACCGGCGGTAGAAAAGCGACCAGTCCAAGTGAATGACCACCCGGTCCGCGTCGGCGTCTTCGCTCTTGGGCTGGTGCACTTCGTCGAACGAGGCGTAGGCGGTTTTGTAGGCGTCGTTCAAAGCTTGAATCGTTCCGTGGGTTTCCTGAATGAACCGGCGGTACATGCGGTTCACGTGGTCTTTGTGGTCGGCGCCCTTTTGAAGCCAGTGGACCATGGCGACTTCGTTGCAAAGCTGAACGGCCAACACGTTGCCGCCCTTGGTGGTCTGCCGACGGACGATGTCCGGCAACAGGGCGTCGTACCACCGGGCCACTTTTTCCTGGAACACGGGGTGCAGGTAGGACAAAATCGTCACGTGGGGCAGGTTGCCGACGTTCCGACGACCGGTCACGAACACGTCGGGGTAGCCGGAAAGCAGCCAGCCGGGGATGCCTTCGTTCACCAACTCCGCGTTGGACACGGGCCCCACCCGAGCGGAGACGAACAAGCCCAGGGACTTGGCCGTATCCAGGAAGGTCATCACGTCCCGCTCGGGGTGCGTTTCCCCCGTCAGGTCGATGCGCCCTTCCTCCGGCTCGTGCCAGCTCCAGGGGATGTAGGTGCTCACGGTGTTGAAACCGGCGTTTTTAAGCGCCGTCAACCGCGCGCGCCATTGGGTTTTGGGGATGCGGAAATAGTGCACTTCGCCCGAGTAGAGGAAAAACGGGCGGCCGTTGAGGGAGAAATAACCGTTGGTCAATTCCATTGTATGAGCGTGTCCGCGGTTAGAAGAGCGATTACACTAGCAAAGAATTTCACAGGGCGGAAGGCGGTTTGTTACAATGGGAGGCATGAAGCGAATCGGCAAATTGGCCGGAACCGGCGCATTGATTTTCACCTTGGCTTACCTCGGGTTTACCCCCGCGGGCCTGGGGTTTTTCGGCCAGCCCGCCCGGGTCCCCACCCTCCGTGAATTGACGACGGCCAACCCCGCCACGACCGCCTATATGGAAATTCGGCGACGGGAGGCGAACGCTCTGGGCAAAAAATGGAATCCGCGTTTTACCTGGGTTCCCTTGACCCGCGTATCCCCCGCCCTGGTGAACGCCGTTTTGGCCGCCGAAGACAGCACTTTCTATCATCACCACGGCATCGAATGGGGCCTCACCCGGGACGCGCTTTTGGAAAACCTTCGGCGGGGCGAAAAGGCCCGGGGCGCCAGCACCATCACCCAACAGGTCGCCCGCAACCTGTATCTCTCCCCGCAAAAAAGTTATTTGCGAAAAATCCGTGAAATGATTTTGGCCCAGCGCCTGGAACAAACCCTGACCAAGCGCCGGATCCTGGAAATTTACCTCAACATCGCGGAGTGGGGCCCCGGCGTTTTCGGCGCCGAAGCCGCCTCCCAGACTTATTTCGGCAAACCGGCCTCGGCGCTCACCTGGGACGAGGCCGTCTCTCTAACGGCGGTACTCCCCAGCCCCCGCCGCCACGCGGCCAACGGCGACCGCCCTTGGATCAACGTCCGTCGGAAGTGGGTGTGGTCCCGGCTCGTTGAAACCCGCCGCTACACGCCGCCGCCCGAAGACCCGCCCGTTCCCGCCCCGTGATTCCCACGGCCGCCCTCAAATACCTCACCGTTATTGACGCCGGCCTGGCGATCCTGTTCTCCATCGTCGTCATTTCCAAAAAACGAGACCCCGCCGTCACCCTGGCCTGGGTTTTGGGATTTTTCTTCCTCCCGCTTTTGGGCGTCCTCCTTTACGTTTTCTTCGGCTATCAACGAATCCGCCTTCGTCGACGCCAAACGCCGAACCCCAGCGGCCGCCTACCGTCCATTCGGGCCCCCGACGCTTTGGCCGCCGTGCCGGAACCCCTGCGCGGCGTGGCGGATTTGGCCGATCGTTTGACCGAATACCCCGTCACCGCCGGAAACCGGGTGGATGTTTTCACCCGGGCCGACGACACCGACCACGCCCTGACCGCCGCCATCCGGGGCGCCCGGCGGCACATCCACATGTGCTATTACATTTTCGAGCCCGATTCCGACGGGATTTTCTTCCGGGACCTCCTGGCCGAAAAAGCCCGGGAAGGCGTTCAGGTGCGCCTGCTCATGGACGCCGTGGGTTCCTTCAGCGTGGACGACGACTTTCTGGCGCCCCTCCGCCGCGCGGGAGCCAGGGTGGATTTCTTCGGCCCCTTCGGCACCTTCCGCCGCCCCTGGGCCTTCAACTTCCGCAATCACCGGAAATTGACCGTCATCGACGGCCACGTGGGCTTTTTGGGCAGTCAGAACATCGGCCACCATTTTTGGCGGGTGGGGTCCCGGCGCATCGCCTGGCGGGAAACCGACGTGCGGTTGGAGGGCGCGGCGGTGGAGGAACTGCAAACCGTCTTCGCCGAAGACTGGCACTTCGTCACCCGGGAAAACCTGGCCGGGGAGGACTTTTTCCCTCCGCCGGCGCCCGTCGCGGCGGGTTCGACGCTGGTCCAGGCCCTGCCCACGGGCCCCGACCGGAAAGAAAACGCCCTCGCCTTTATTTTCGTCGAAGCCCTGCACACGGCCCGGGAACGGGTGACCATCACGACGCCCTATTTCATCCCCACCCCGGCGGTGGTCCTGGCCCTGGAAGGCGCGGCCCGGCGGGGCGTCCGCGTGGACCTGCTGGTCCCCCGGCGCACGGACCACCCGGTGGTCACCTGGGCGGGCCGGAGCTATTTCGACGAGTTTCTGGAAAGCGGCGTGCGGATCTTCGAATACGGCGAGGCCTTCCTGCACTCCAAGGTGGTGACGGTGGACGGCCGGCTGGCCCTCCTGGGTTCCGCCAACATGGACACCCGGAGCTTTCTAATCAACTTTGAATTGAGTCTTCTGGTTTACGATGAAAAAGTCGTGGAACGTCTGGTGCATACTTTCGATAAAACGGCGGGCCAGTCCGTGGCCTTCGCCGCCAGGGCCGCTCGGGCCCCCGTCCGTCATTTCGCCGAAGGCCTCTGCCGGGTCCTTTCCCCCCTTCTTTAACCCTTAAAAGCCGGTTGATTGGGCTTGTCCGTCCCAGGGCTTTATTTTTTTTCGTCATCCCGGTACGGGCATAACCGGTATCCAGACCGACTCAAACCGCAGGACCCTGGATCCCGGCTAAAATCAGGCCGGGATGACGCACTTATCGACGGGAAATGCCCTTACCAAAACCGCATTGGCTTTAACCCTTAAGATTGGGTTTGTCCGTCCCCTATGCATTTTTTTCTCGTCATCCCGGTATGGGTCTAACCGGGATCCAGACCGAGGCAAACCGCAGGACCCCTGGATCCCGGCTAAACAAACGCCGGGATGACGACCTTGACTGAATTAAACAGGGGATTTATCCCGGGTCCTCCTCCCCCCTTGAGGGGGAGGAGGGAGGAGGGGGGTGCCTCTTTCCGTCAAAGAGAATCCGCCGCGGGCCTTCGAAAGATTCGTAAACCGCCAAAAGCTCGATCGAAAAAGAACCCCAATTTTTTTCGCAGAGTCGAACGAAAACGGTTTTCGATCAAGCCATGGACCGCGACAGCGGCCAATATCAACGGAACGGTCAACAGCGCCCGCCCCCCCGGGGTTTTTCCCCAGGGGAACAAAGCGAACAAAACGTACCCCACGTCCTGGTGAAGGAGATAGAGCGGATAGGAAATCGCTCCCAGGGCCACGAACCACCGGCCCAAGGGCCGCGTGCCGATGGGTTGGTGCCAGAATTGGTCCGTCAGCGCCCCGAAAACCAATAGAACCCCGCAAAGGAACCCGAATCCGACGGACAAGCCGTCCATGGGCAGGGACGGCGCCTTTTCGCCCCCCATCCAGGGCAGTGCGGCCAACGCGCCCAGGGCGGCCAGCCATTGCCAACCGCCCCGGCCGGGATTTCCGTGGCGTATTTCCCAACCGGCCATTCCGAGGAGGAAAAGCGGCAGGTAGGGAAAAAAATCCGTCCAGTAGCCGGGCCCGCCGAACCGACCCAAAAGCGCGTTGCCCAATAAACTCACGCCAAAAATCACCCAGAAGGGTTTGAGGCGTGGAAGGGCGAAGAAAGCCAGGCCGATCAGCCAATAGAATTTAAACTCCACCAGGAGGGACCAATAGGCCCCGTCGACAAAGGCGTAATGGTTGACCGGCGCGCCCCAGAGGCGCGGCAAAAGAGTCGGAAGGTTGATGGCGGGAAGGAAGACCATGGTTTTGGCCATGTCCATAAAGCCGTGGATCCGGTCCGGCCGGGCCAGGGGAAAGCCCCGCTCCACCGCCGTCGTTAAAACGGCGCACACCCAGAGGGCGGGCAGGAGCCGGGCGTAGCGCTTGGCCAAAAAGTCGCCCAGGGAGGCGCTTCCCCGCACGCTCGGCAACATGCAGTAGCCGCTGATCATGAAAAAAAGGGCCACCCCGTAAACGCCGATACGGCCCACGGGGTCGGCCAGTTCGAAGTGATAAAAGAGGACCGCGGCGATGCTGAGCCCCCGCAGGGCGTCGATGGCGCCTTCGCGGGATTTGTCGTCGGTCAAGGGCGGGGGTTCAACGTTTTGTTTTCATCCGGGAATAGCGATCCATCAGGCGCTGTTCCTCGGCCGTCAAACTGTCGATGCCGTCGGCGGAAATCTTTTCCAAGATCCGGTCCACTTCCTGGCCCAGCTCGTGAAACTGGACGACTTCTTTTTTTTCCTTCCGCTGGATGGACCAATCCCCCACCCGCCCCAGGGCCCGGCGGAGGTCGTAGCGCAGCGTTCCGGATTTAAGATACAGAAAACCCGTCAACATGCCGCCCAGGTGGGCGATGTTGGCCAGGCGCGAGTGGGTCCCCGCGAAGCCCATGAGGAATTCAATGGCCGCGAAGAGGATCACCGCCTGCCAGGCCCGCATGGGGATCATGAAATAGATGTAAAAGACGGACATGGGGGACATCATGGCGAAGGCCACCAAGAGGCCGTAAATGGCGCCCGAGGCCCCGATGACCGGGAAAATGGAGTTGGGCTCCAGCAGAAGGTTAAAGGCCGCCGCCCCGACCCCGCAGAGGAAGTAATAAAACAGGAACGACCTGGTCCCCCATCGGTTCTCCAGTTCCCGCCCCAGGGACCAGAGCATGAAGAGGTTGAAGAGCAGATGGAAAAATCCGCCGTGCAGAAACAAATAAGTGACCGGCTGCCACAGCCAATACTCGTGCACCACCATCGTCGGGGTGAGCCCGAAATAGCGAATTAGGGATGGGCCGCCCGCCGCTTCCAGGAACCATTGGAGGAGGAAAACAATTCCCGTGGCGGTGAGCAAAAACTTCACCGCCGGCGGCAGGGACCGGTAGGAGAGGGGTTGGTTAAATACCATTTTCACTCATTTCAAATCGTCGTCCCGGCGTGCCTGTAGCCGGGACCCAGAACGACGTGAGGACGGACCACCCCTTGGATCCCGGCCAAAAACCCGCCGGGATGACGAAAAGATGGGTCAACCGGTCTCTCACCGGCATGACTCGGCAACGTTGTCCCTTGAATCGAACTGGTATTTTTTTCGGTGCGGTTGGGCTTGATCAATTAATTTTCCGTGCTATAATCAAAAAGATTTACATCCCGTTCCTGACCTCAAAGTATTATCAACAGCGATCCAGGAGGCCCGTCATGGGCGTTAAAAAATCAATTTCACGGACATGGTATATCTTTCTCGCGGCCCTGACGAGCGCCGCCATTGCCCACGCGGGGGTTCCCACCAAGATCACCTACCAAGGACGGGTTTTCAAATCCGGCGTCGCCGTGACGGGATCCCACACGCTGAATTTAACCGTCGTTGACGCAAACAATACAGCCGACCGTCGAAGCATCGCGCCCATTAATGTTACCTTGCCCGCGAACGGGGAATTTAGCGTGACCTTTGATCTCCCCCGGATTCGAATGGGACACCAAAGACCCGCAATTGGAAGTGAAGTCGACGGTGATTTATTGACCCCCTGGATGATTTCGGCGTCACCCCCTACAGCCTCTTGGCCTCCAGCGTGGCCGCCAACGGTGTTTCAACGCGCTCTTTGCAGGACGGCTCCGTGACGAACGTCAAAGTTTCGACGGTGTCCGCCTCGAAAATCATTCTACCCGGCGGCTCCACCCCCATTTCCACCTGGCAATTGGGCGCCGGCAATTTCATCGACGCTTCCAAAGTCGCCCTTCCCGGCAGCACCGCTACCGTCGCCTCCTGGCAATACGGCGCTACCGGCTTCATCGATGTCGCCAAAGTGACTGGCACCATCCCCACGACTCCCGTGGCCCACGCCACCTCCCACGGACTGGTCGGCACAGACCCATTGAACGGTCTTTCCCCACTACAAATTTCAGGCTCTGCCGTGGTTTTGCGTTCCACATCGTCCCAAACCATTCAGCCCCAGGTCGGAAGTGATGTGGTTCCCTTAGTTATTAAACCCAACGCCAGCGTTCCTGCAGGGAGCATAAACGCTCTTGAGGTATTTACGAATGCCTCGACCACGTCCGTGACAATTCGCGGGGATGGCTTAATGACGGTAAAGGGAACATTGACAGCCAACGGGCCAGTGAACGCCACCAACGGGCTGACAATTACCGGGAGCCTAAACGTCAGCACGATTGTGCCGAGCGGGAATTTGAATATTAGCGGGCGAGTTCGCGATAATTACGGCTATCTCGTCCCCCCCGGAACGATTGTGGCTTTTGCCGGAACGACGGCGCCATCCGGTTGGCTATTATGCGATGGCTCCACAAAAGACAAGTCAATCCAGCCCGAGTTAAGTGAGTTAAAATTAGTCCTGGGGTCCACCTATGGGGCAGAAACTGCAAATACATTCGTTCTGCCAAATCTAAAAGGACGCGTTCCGATGGGATCCGGAATTGGCGCCAGCGCGACCAATTGGACGATTGGAATAAGCACTGGATCGGAAACATACACGCTTTCGATAGCTCAAATCCCACCGCACCATCATGGTGGAGTTGTTATTAGCCATACGACAGATGAATTTTCCGCCAATAATAGCCAAGCAATTAAAACAATAACCTACGGCAATACTCAGGATGAAGGCGGTGGTCAGCCCCATCCCATCATGCAACCCTCCTTGGTCGTAAATTACATAATTAAGTACTGATTTATTTTTTAAAAGGGCAATTCAAAATGAAAAGGTTTCTTCCACTATTGCTTGCCGCAATCAATCTCATTTCCCCCCTCAAGGCCGCCGATCAATCCGTTCAGTCGACGATAAATCGGATGGCCAACGAGTTAACGGCCACTTACCGATCCAAATCACCCAACGCGAAGCGAGCGCGCCTGGCCATTCTGGACCTTCAAGCCAGCGAAGATTTAAACAAACAACGTATTGGACCGGCGCTCACAGACATGATCACCAACGAATTCGTCAACAAATCCGATTTCATCGTCCTTGAGCGTGAACTTTTCGGCAAAATCATGGAAGAACACCAACTCCTAGCCAACTTCGGCGACGTTTCAAACGCCATCAAGGTAGGAAAGGTTTTGGGGGCTGAGGTGGTCTTGCTTGGGAGTGTCACCCAATTCAAAAGCGACCTTCGAATCAACCTGCGCTTGGTAAACACCGAAACAACCGAAATACTTAGCACCACATCCGGCATGGTTTCATTAAGCGAATTTTCCAAAGAAAATCCAATTTTCCCAGGATTTGTCCCTATCACTCAAAAAATCGGCTTATTTGCGGTCTTTGAATATCGTTTCCTGGCAAAACGAACACACCAATAATAACCTCAGAAGGTGCAAGAATTAATGAAATTAATGTTTCAAATTTCTCTTTAGGTTATACAGGCTTGGGGATTCGTTACTTCCCAACAAGGATTATTTTTATCGAAGGATCAGTCCTCCAAGTAAGCGGCAACAATAACACCAGCAAATCGTTCAATATTTCGGGAAATTCAGGGATAATTGGCAGTTTTCAGGCAAAGGGCAAAGCTTTACGGTTCAGATTTGGAACAAAAAGAAAACATACTGAAAATCTTTGTTTCCTCCTCTCTCGGCTTTTCGATTCAAAAACTTGACCTTGCGACTGGCGTGGTTCTGCGAATGGAATCCCAAACCTATCCAAAACAGTCCCTAATTTCAGCATTGGTGCAACCATGAATATTCAACAAAGACTCGCGATTGGCTTGCAAATTCGATGCGATCTAAGGAAACTTGATGTCCAAAGAAACAGGCTCAAATCAAAAAGTATATTCCCTCAACCCGTTAGTCATTTCCCCTCAACTCACGTTCTATTTCTAGTCTGAAACAATAATTGCCCGACAAATCCCTCACCCCCATCTTTCTATTCGCCGCGTTTATGTTGGGCACGGCGCGGTTTGCGCCGCGGTGGGCTTTGCGGCGGCCGGCCCTGGTGGGGGTTCTTACGGCGGCGCTCGTTGTTTGGGGCATCGTTTCCATGCGGGGGCTCCCGGTGGAGCTCATGCCCAACGCGGCGTCGGACACCGTCACCGTCACGGTGGGCGTCCGGGGCGGCATGTCCCCCACGGACGTGGAAGCCCTCATCGTCCGCCCCCTCGAAGACGGGTTGGGGGACCTCCCCCGCCTTAAAACCCTGATCTCCAGCGCCAAAAAAGACCGGGGCGTGGTCACCCTCGATTTCCACCCCGGGGTCGACATGAAGCGCGTCACCGCCGAGGTGAACGAACGCGTGGACCGCGCCCTGGCCCGCCTGCCCGCCGAAATCGAAAAACCCGTTATCGCCCACTTTGAGGAAAACGACGCCCCCGTCTACATCGCCGCGGTCCTAAGCGACCGCCTCTCGCCCGAGAGCGTCCGCAAAATCATCGACGACAACATCAAAGACCACCTCCTTCGGACGCCCGGCGTGGCCAACGTGGAAATCGGCGGTGGGCGGGAAGGCAAGATCCTGGTGGAGCTCAACCGGGATCGCCTGGCCGCCTACGGCCTTTCCCCCCACCAAATCACCAGCCTCCTGGGCCGCCGGAACGTCGCCCTTCAAGTCGGAAGCGTCACCGGGGACGCCCGCGTGACCCCCGTGCGGCTCGTGGGCACCCTTAAAAACCTGGAGGATTTCCGAAAGGTCGTGGTGGCCCGGGACCCGTCGGGAGGCACCGTCCGGCTGGAAAACGTCGCCACCGTGACCGACAGCTACCTGGAACCGGAGAGCCTCTCCCGGTTGAACGGCCAGGCCGCCGTGTCGCTCTACGTTCAAAAAGAATCCTCCGCCAACACCCTGCGGGTCGTGCGTGACCTGGAAAAAGCCTGGGACAAAGCCTGGCGCAACCTGCCGGCCGGAACGCGGAAAGACCTTCGACACGTGGTCGTCTCCAACCAGGCCCTGGGGATATTGGCGGCGGTTGTTTCGGTTCGTGTGTCCCTGGCCTGCGGGATTCTGTTGATCCTCCTTTCCCTCTGCCTTGTTGAAAGCGAGCGCCTTTCCACCAAGCGCATGGCGGGCGTCGTCATGGGAATGCTATTGGCGCTCATGTGCGTTACCGCCCTGCTTAAAATCAGCGACGCCCGCATGGAGCCCCTCTACTGGATACTTCTGGGGCTATTTCTCCTATTGGCTTTTTTCGACCCGGACATCCGGCCTGGGCTCATCGTGGCGGGCAGCATGCCCCTTTCGGCGCTTTTCTGCTTTCTGCTCTTCCAGGCCTGCGGGTTGACCCTGAACGTCATGAGTCTCTTCGGCCTGGCCCTGGGGCTCGGCATGTTGGTGGACAACGCCACCGTGGTCTATGAACACATCAACGAACTCGGCCTCCCCCCGCCCGGCCCGGCCGCCCGGGAAGCGGCGCTCAAAGCCACGGAGGAAATGGTCATCCCCTTGATCGGCGGCACCGTCACCAACGCCATCGTTTTCGTTCCCTTTCTTTTTCTGTCCCGGGAAATCCAGTTGATGTACACCGACGTGGCGGCGGCCGTGGGGGCCTCCCTCTTCGCCTCCCTGGGAATTTCCTTAACGGCGGTTCCCCTACTGGCCTCGGGACTCATGCTTAAAGGCGCGCCGAAATGGCCGACGTTCCCGGGGCCATTCGAATCCCGGGCCAAAAAATGGGGCGAGGGCTTAAACAGGTTGGGGACGGTTTTGTGGGAGCGCGGTGCGGCCTTCTCAAAGCGCGCGATGGAGAGAGCCCGGGCCTTTTACGCCGCCCGACTTAAGCCCCGTTTCAATTCACTGGCCGGGCACCATTCCCTGGCGGGTTTGCCGCCCTGGGCAGCGCTGGTTTTGTTTGTGGTGTTGTTTGCTGGGTTGTGGGCGCTCGGGGGCAAGACGCCGGCCAAGATTTTCTTTCTGCTCACGGCCCTGGGGCTCACGGCGGCGGGCTTCGCGCTTTTCCGGGGTTTTGAGCGCCACTGGCCGCGCCTTTTTCACCGTCGGGCGGAAACCCTGGCCGCGGCGCTCTTGCTGGCGGCGGCCGCCACGGCGGTGATTTTTAAGGCCACCGAACGGGACTTTCAAACCTCCGGGGAATTGGACGAATTCGTCGTCTTTCTGGAACTCTCCTCGGGGGTCCGGCTGGAGGTGTCGAACGCGGTGGCGGCCGAGGTGGAAAAGATTTTGGACACGGACCCGGAGGTGGCCCCCACCATCAAAACGGCCGTCAGCCGGGTGGAAGGTTGGTCCTCCAAAATTTACGTCACCCTCGTTCCCCGGGCCCAACGGCGATTGAGCGCCGAGCAGGTTCAGGACCTCCTTCGGGTGAAGCTCAAAGGCGTGGGGAGCGACAAGGACCCCAACGCCTTCGTCCACTTCTCCAGCCCCCGAACGGGGCAGGAAATCACCGTGGAAGTCCTGGGCCCCGACTACGGCGTCTTGGAACAGTTGGCCCAGCAAATTTGCGGCTCACTGGAAAAAATCCCCGGGCTTTCCGACGTTAAAATGCGCTACCGCCCCGGCCGGCCCGAGGTCTTGGCCGTGGTGGACCCCGACCGGGCGGCCCGGGCCGGCCTTTCCGCCGAGGCCGTGGCCGAAACCACCCACGCCCTGGTGCGGGGCCTTCGGGCCACCACCTTCCGCACGGGCGGCCGCCAGACGGAAACCATCGTCCGCCTCCGCCGGGAAGATTCCGAAAACCTGAACGCACTGGCGGACCTGCCCCTGGGCGGCCCCTCGGGCCGCACCCTGCGGCTGACGGAGGTGGCGGACCTCACCATGTCCAAGATGCCCAACGAGATTTTCCGGGAAAACAAAGCCCGGCTCATTCAGATCACCGCCAACCGCACGCGCCTCTCCCTGGGCCGGGCCGCCGAGGAAATCCAGGCCGCCCTGGACGCCATGAATTTCCCCCTGGACTACCACGCCGCCCTGGACCGGGAAGTGACGGACATGGCGCGGTCCATCAACCAACTGACAGCGGGCATCTTGGTCATGATTTTTCTTGTGTACGTGGTGCTGGTGGTTCTCTTTGAATCCCTGGTGGAACCCTTCATCATCCTAAGCGCCGTCCCTCTCTGCCTGATCGGCGTGGCGGGCGGGTTGGTCTTTTTCGGCCTTCCTTTAAGCACCGGGGTGCTGGTGGGGGTCATCATGTTGGCCGGGGTGGTGGTCAATAACGCCATTATGCTTTTAGACCATCTCAACAACTACACCGACCGGCACGAGCCCCTGGCCGACCGGCTAAAAAAGTCCGTTTTGGCCCGCATGCGGCCTATTTTCCTGACTGCGGGAAGCGCCGTTTTGGGTTTTCTACCCATGATGCTGGACACCTCCGAAAGCGGCGTTCTGTGGCGGCCATTGGCTGTGACGCTCGTTTTCGGGTTGATTTTCTCTACTGTTTTGACACTTTACGTCACCCCCGCCTTGACCCACTTCCTATTAAGGGACATCCCCCAATGGCTGGCCAGACGACGGTTTCTAGCCAAAATAGCCCCCAACCCCGCCGCCTAGCCGTTTGTTACAACTGATTTACTTTTCGTTCATCACGTTTTTATCCTCTCCGTGATATACTCTGCGCTACCGTGAAACTCCGTCTCAAACTACTCTCCATCAGTATTTTAATTTCAGCCCCCCTCCGGGGCGAAATTCACGACCCGACCGGCTCCGGTCTGCGGGTGACGGACGTGGTGGGGTTCTCCGGTCAAATCATCTCAAGCACCACGAGCCTTCGATCCGCCTCCAGCATCGGCGTTCTTGGCTCCACCATTACTCTTCACGCCACCTCGGGACTCGAACTGCGCACCGGACTTTGGGGCGGCGGGCCCTCGCTCAAATCGACTGCCCTCGAACAAACCATCATCTTTGGCGCGCCTCGAACCGCCCGCCTCGTGATCCCCCCGGGAGCCATCGCGCGGGACTACGCTGTCTTCACCGGCACCAGCCCCGCCACGGAGCCCTTGAACGCTTCCCCCGCTATTCTCCAAACCGCCACGCGCAATCTGGCGCGGGCCAGTTCCTACAGCAACCCGGCCAACGGCCGTTTGTGGGAAATCTACGTTCAAGACGATAACGGTATTAAGCAATCCGGCGCTCTCCTTCGCTCCGCAACGCTCACACTTCCCTTTGACGACGTCGACCAGGACGGGCACGTGGACGGCAGCGCGCCCCCGTTCGCGTGAAAACTCTTTCCATCTGGTGGCTAGACGAAGTCCATTCGCTGTGGGTCAAAGTCCCGAACCCGACGATCAACACTTCCAGCCAAACCGTCACGGCGCTCATTCCCCACTTTTCGGTCTACGCCGTCATGGGAGCGCCCTCCTTCGACCCCTCGGAATCCTTCGCCTTCCCCGTGCCCTGGCGGCCGGCGGGGCCCAACGCCGGAAGCGCGGCGGGCCAAACGGGCACCTTGGCGGGCGGCATCACCTTCACCAATTTGCCGGACGCCTGCACCATCCGCCTTTACACCCTATCGGGCGGGTTGATCCGGGAGATCAACCACAGCGTGGGCCTCCAGGAAACCTGGGACGGCCGAAGCGCCGACGGCGAGAATGTCGCCAGCGGCACCTATGTCTGGGTCGTGTCCGCCAACGGCTCCAAGAAAACCGGCAAACTGGCGGTCATCCGATGATCGGCCTTCGCCGATTTTCCGGCAAAATTCTTTTTGGAGGCGCGATCGCGTTTCTTGGCTCGACGGGTTGGGCTTCCGATGGAAGCACCGGGGCGGAATTTCTAAAGATCGGCGCCGGAGCGCGGCCCGCGGCCCTGGGCGACACCCAGGCGGCGCTGTCCGAAGGCGCCCTGGCGGCCCTCTGGAACCCCGCGGCCCTGGGCGGCCTTTCCTCGGCCGAAATCAGCCTCACCCACAACCGGTGGTTTGAAGGCATCCAGGACCAGCGCTTTGTGGCCGCCGTCCCGACCAAGTCGGTCGGCACCCTGGCCCTGGCCTACGAACGCCTGGCCATCAACGACTTTCTCTCCTTCGACGCCCAGGGCACCAACACCGGGGCGGTCAACTCCGGCGACAGCGTGATTTCCCTGGCCTGGGGGCGAAACCTCGCCCAGGGCGCCACCGGCGGCAGCGGCCTCTACGCCGGATTGGCCGCCAAAAGCATCAACGAAAAAATCGCGGGCGTCAGCGCCTCGGGCTTCGCCTTGGATTTTGGATTTCTGTTCCGCCCCTGGGGCCTCACCGCCCAACGCCTCCCCTGGGTTCGCCGCTCCAGCCTGGGCTTCTACGCGAAGAACCTGGGCCAGGGCCTCAAATTCGACGAGGAAAACGCCCCCCTTCCGACGGAATACGACCTGGGCGCGGGCTACAGCCAACCCCTGGGCGGCGACATTCTTAACCTCGGCCTCGATTACCACCTGGTGACCGGCGAAACCGCCGCCGTGAGCGCCGGCATGGAATATTGGATGAAAAACCTTCTGGCCCTCCGCCTGGGCTACCGGACTTCCGACGTGAACGGCCTGGGTTTCCGCGCCGGGGCGGGTTTCAAGGTCGGCAAAATCCAGGCCGACTACGCCTGGGCCGCCACCGGCGAAGATTTCGGGCCCTCCCACCGGATCACTCTCACCTACCGTTTTGGTCCCGCCGCCGTGGCCCCCGGCCTGGCCGCCGACCTGGTCGACGACTACATCGCCCGGGGCAAGCGCCACATGGAACTGGGTCTCTACGACCGCGCGATTTTGGAATTCAACGAAGCGCTCTCCATCCACCCCGGCGACGAATCGGTCCGGGCCCTGCTGATGGAATGCGGCGAGAAAATGGAGAAAGCGGCCCCGTGAGCCGTTCCGCCGTTTTCGGCGCGGCGGCCCTCTTCCTTTTACCGTCGATCGCCCAAACCGCTCCCCCCGTTCCCGAGGCGGCCATCGCCCCGGCCAACGATCTCAAACAAATCCTGAAAACGGCCCGGCAATTGGAATTGAAGGGCGATTACCGCGCCGCCTGCCGGACCTACCTCTCCGCCCTCCCCGATCACGCCGCCGACCTTCGAATCCAAACCGGTCTCAAGCGCGCCGCCGGCGCCCTGGCCCGGGACATGGACGCCCAACGGCAAAAAGCCACGGACCGCTACGTGCGCGACGCCCAAATGAGCGCCGACCGGTCCTACGCCTACCAGAAAAGCCAGCGGGACCGGGTCGTCAAAGCGAAACGGTTGATTTCGAAGGGCCAATACCTGGCCGCCTCGGACGCGCTGAACACGATATTGGAGGAATCTCCCGGCATGGACGAAGCCCGGGACCAGTTGGACCGCGCCACGCGGCTCATGGCGGGTCGGCTCAAGCGCGGCAAGTTTCCGACGGTGCAACACCAGGCGGTCTGGGAAGGACTTGTCTTTTACAATCGCGCGGATTTTGAATCCGCCGCCCGCTCCCTGCGCCTGGCCCTCAGCGCCGGTTCGATTCCGACCGATCTCGCGGACGCCCGGGTGGAAAATTACGCCGTGCTGGCCGAGAAGAAACAGGCCCTGGCCCTCTGGCGCCAGGAGCGGCAAATCCTCCTCCTCAAAGCCGAGAACGCCAAGAAAGACGGCGACCTGGCCGCGGCCAAGGCCTCCTACGAACGAATTTTGAATAAAGACCCCGGCGACGCCGACGCCCGAGCCGGCCTGGAAAACCTGGGCTCCGTCGTGAAAGCCGTCGAAAAAGCCGTGGTCAAAGAAGTGCGCCGCAAGGAAGTCCCCGACCTCCTGGCCAAGGGCACCATCGACATGGTCCACGAACGTTACACCGACGCCCTGGAATCTTTTCACGCCGTTTTGCAGTTGGAACCCGACAACGCCGA
Organism: Elusimicrobiota bacterium; assembly: GCA_016722575.1. Lineage (NCBI taxonomy): Bacteria > Pseudomonadati > Elusimicrobiota > Elusimicrobiota bacterium. The sequence goes on from JADKIY010000002.1 coordinate 191,625, forward strand.
AGCCAAGGAACAGATCAACGAAGTGCAGCGGCTCATGAAAGGGCGCAAGCTCTACGTCCCCCCCGTGAACGTCAAGAGCGCCGCCGACGATAAATACCGGGAAGGCCTCAAACTCTACGGCAACGAACAATATTCCGAAGCCCAGGCCGCCTTTGAAGAAGCCCTCCAAATCGACCCCAAGCACGACGACGCCCGCCAAGCTCTCAAACGCTTAAAAGACCAAGCCAAGCAACCGTAAATCGGCTCCCGTTTTTCCCCGCCGTTTGGATGTAAAATCATTGGAAACTATCTGTTTTTACTGATTGACATCTTTTATATTCCGTAATATAGTAGTAGCAACTCACCCAGGGCTGCATACTTCTTTTAAATACTAATTCGACGCGAGGAAACGAGGGCATGGCGACCGCCAAACCTCTGTTGATTCGACCCCTATTCCTTCTGGCCCGGCGCCTACGCCGGGTCGGTTTTGTTTGTGGGCGGTTGGCCTTCCCCGCCCTCCGTTTATCGACGGCGGGGGCCTTCCTTTTCGTCACCCTGGCGACCCCCTTCTCCCAGGCCCGGGCCCAGAGCCGGGCGTCCTTCTCCTCCCGCCAATACGACGAGTTTTCCACTTCCCGGGAAGACGGCGACTACTTCAGCCCCGACCGCCTTCGCCAACGCCTCCACACCTTGGACACCATGGTGGAGGGCCTCAACAACCGTTTCGCCCGGCTCCAGGGCCGTTCCTTGGACCGCGGCGCGTCGGAGAACCTGACGCCCCAGGTGTTCCAAGCCGCGCTGGAACGATTCCAGGCGGCCGCCCAATTCTCCTCGGAAATTGAAATGAAGCGGGCCCAGTTCTCCCAAACCCTGGCCTCCGCCGGGGGCTTCCAGTTCCGTTCCTACCCCGACGGCCGCCGAATGTGGTTTAAAAACGGCCGAGTCCACCGCATCGAAAACGAAAAAATCACCGACGGCCAGGGCCGGGTCGGCCACCAGGACGTGGTGGACATGGCCTACGACAAACGAGGGAATCTCCTTTCCTCCAAAACCATCCTCCGGGACGCCGACGGGCATCTGACCACCAAAAACTGGGTCGGGACCTACGCCGACGGGCCCAACGGGAAATCCGTTCTGGCCTCCTTCGCCGAAACCACCTGGGACCCCCTGGGGAACGAAACCAAAATCGAACGGACCGGCCTGACCTACGGCGACGGCGGGAAAAATGCGATCTCCTATCAGGAAACGACCACCGACAAATACGGGCAGACCGCCCGGCGCACCGTCACGGGCTCCTCCTACGATGGGGACGGAAACCTTCTTTCCTTTCACGAAGAATCCGAGGAAAACGGCGTCGCCCTGTCCAAGGATTGGTCCGGCGCCGTCTACCAGAAATACCAACGGGACGGCAAAGACGCCTGGCGCCTGACCTCCTACAGCGAAACCACGACCGACGCCCAGGGGCGCCAAAGCCGCCGGGAGTGGGGCGGCGCGACCTACGACGAAAACAATTCCTTAAAGACCTACACCCAGAAAGACACCGACTCCTCCGGCGAAAGCCGGGTTCTGACCTGGGGCGGGGCCCGCTACGACGCCCGGGGCAACGTGACGGAATTTACGGAAACCCGGACGGGTCCGGAGGGAGAGTCGCGGCGGACCTGGCGGGGCGGCCAATACGACGCCCACAGCCGCCTGACCGATTTTGAGGAGTTGAACGTCGACGCCCAGGGCGTCTCCACCAGCCGCCGCTGGTCGGGGGCGGAATACAACGCCAAAGGCGACCTTCTCCGATATCGCGAAACCGACGTGGACGGCCACGGTTTGGAATCGGTTCGAACCTGGACGGCCGGTTCCTACAACGACGGACGCCTCACCGCTTACTCCGAAACGACCGTGGACGACCGGGGCCACGCGGCCCTTCGTCAATGGAACGGGCTTTACGGCGCCGACCGTCGGTTGGGCTCCTTCAGCGAAGAGTCCACCGATGCCCTGGGGAACGTCACCCGACGGGGCCAGGAGGGATTGACCTACGATTCCCTGGGCCGCGCCCAGGCCTACGACGAATGGTCCGAGGACGCCTTTGGCCAGCGAACGGCGTCCCGTTGGACCGCCGCGGGCTACGACCTCAAGGATCGCCTCACCGGTTACCAATTAATCGAAACCCTTCCCTCCGGCCGAACCATGACGACCGCCCGAAGCGCCATGACTTACGACTCCGCCGGGCGGTTGGCGCAATACGACGACGCCCTGACGGCCCAGGGAGGAAATTCCCCCGACGCCACGGGGCGGCAGACGGTCCGGGTCCTGTCCTTTGATGCCTTTGGCCAGGCCACGCTGACCCAAACCACCTCCACCAACGCCCTGGGCGAAGCGACCGAGCGGACCCACCAAGCGGAATACGACGGCCGGGGCCGGTTGGCCTCCACCGCCGACACCCTCCGGTCCGCCGACGGCGCGCCGGACGTCGCCCGTTGGTCCGTCGACGCCTTTGACGAATACGACCGCGCCACGGCCACCCGGGAAATCACGGGCGCGGGCGAAAGCGAAAAAACAAAAGTTTGGTCGGGCCGGTTCGATTCCAAAGGACTCGCGACGGAATCCACCGAAACGACCACCGACGCCCGGGGCCTTTCCATCACCACCCGCCTCTCCGACGCCGTCCACAACGCCCAGGGCCGGTTGACGGATTCCCTGCAAGTCACCCAACGCTCGGACATGCCCGGCGTGACCATCGAAACCCGAACGACCGAGCGAACCTACGACCGGGCCGGCGCCGTGACCGGCGGGCGGGAAGTCACCCGAACCACCGGGGAATGGAACGGCCAACCCCTGGATGTCACCACCGTCCGCCGGACGGAGGAAGCCGTTCTGGCCGACGGGTTCGTCACGGGCTATCGGCAAACCGTCCTCACGACCGGCGTCTCGGACGGGAGATCCCTTCACACCCAGGATGAAACTCGCGTCGCTTTGGGCGCGAAGGGAGATCGCACCGAGACCACCCATCGGTTGGCCTTTGGGAAGGACGAAATCCTTGAAACCGACGCCTATTCGACCCTGCGGCGAACCAACCTGCTGGCGGACCTGGCCGGCCGCGCCCTTTCCTACACTGAGGAACGGTCCGAAGATTTCTCCCCCTTGGCCAAAACAACGACCCGGCGGGAAAACCGCTATTCGGCCGCGGGAGTCCTGACAGGGTTCACCGAGGACTCCGTGGACGGCCTGGGGCTCCGCTCCCACAGCGAAACCATCGGCCTGGTGGAGAACGCCGCCGGCCAACAGATCGCCAGTCGGGAACGCATCACGCACCCCGGCCAAACGGTGGTGGTGGACGAGATCGCCAAATCCGAAATAGTCTATTCCCCCCTGGGCCAATTGGCTTCCTACCGGGAACAAACCCTTTCGACCGGGCCCGGGCTTTCCAACGCCGCCGACGCCCGTAAAACCCTGAGCTACGACGGGGCCGGCCGAGTCGCCGTCTCGAGCGAAACGGGCACGCGAAACGGCGCGGCCTATACCACCAACACCTTCAACGCCGCCTTCGATTTGAAAGGCCGCCCAGTTCATTCCGTGGAAGAATCCACGGGCCCCGGCGGTCCCTCCGACATCGAACGGTCCGCCGTCGCCTTCGACGATTTCGGCCGGCGGGTTTCCTACCACGAAGAAGGCGTTGCCGGCGGGTCCATGGTCCATCAAACCGTCGCCACGGAATACGACGCCCTGGGCCGGGAGGCGGCCACCGAAACCACCGGTTTCCGGGAATCGGGCGCCTTCCGCGAGCGGAGCGAAACCACGGGGATCAACGATTTGGGCCAATCGACCGGCCGGCGGGTCACGGGGCATTCGGCCGCCGAAGGCGATTACGCTTATTCCCAGACCGGACAGGTTTACGGCCTGGCCGGTGATTTAATTTCGTTTGATAAAGAACGCACCGATGTCGACGGCATCACCCGTTCCCATTGGGCGTCCAAAGGCGCCGACGCCCGGGGCCGCTCCCTGGGTTATACCGAGACCGGGTCGGTCGCCAAAGACGGCCAGCCCCTTTACGAGTTCACGACCGAGCAAACGGCCGGGGCCTACACCCTTCAAAACCAAGCGGCCTCCTACGACGCCGTCACCACCAAACGATTCTCCAACGGCCCGGTGGAAACCGCCGCCACCCATTGGACCGACGGGGCCTACGACGCCCAGGGCCGCTTGACGGGCTTTAAAGAAACCCAAACGACGACGTTGACCGACAACGGCCAAACGAAAACGTCCACGACCTCCCGCCTTCGGGAAAGCGCCACCTACTACGACGACAACGGGCCCGGCCATCTCAAAGGCCAGTTGGCCTCCACGGTCGAAGTCCTGCTGGACGATTTGTCGCCGGAAAAAGCCCGGCGGGTCCGAACCGCCGGCATGACCTACGACGCCGAGGGCCGTTTGATCGGCGCCGAATCCACGACCGGCGAGGTGAACCGGCTGAAGGACGCGCTCCGGCGCCTGGGCGATCTGCTGGGCGGCGGCGCGAAGGCGGGCGGAAACATTTTGACCGGCCTGCGCCAACTTTTGGAGAACACCGCCGACCTAACCTCCGACGTTGTGGCCTGGGCAAAGGACAACCTGGTTTCCCCCACCCAGGTCTTCCTGGAGGGCCTGGGCGCCTGGCTGGCCGACGTGGCGGGTGGCAAAGGCGCCGCCAATCCCGCGCTGGACCGCGAAGCCGTGTCGGAACTGGTTTATCGAATTCACGAAAAGGCCGGCGGCGCCAACCTCGAGGAGATCCCCGCGGGATTTCAGTCCGCCGCCGCGGCGTTGGGGACCTTCGACCAAACGCTCACGGTGACCCGCGCCGTGGACAAAGTGTTTGACCCCCAGGGCCGGGCCACCGCCTGGCGCGAGATCGCCCTTTCCGCCTCGGCCCCGGACCGCCCGGCCGTCACCGACGTTCGCGTCACCTACAAGGACAATTCCCGACTCCTCTCGACCTACGCCGCCCGTACCGTGGAAGGCGAAAAAGTGACCCAGCTTTTCCGGGACCATTACGCCTACGACGCCTTAAACCGCGGTCTCTACCGCGAAGCGACCTTCGAGGGCGAGGACCTCGCTGTTCTCTCCGTTGAAAAAGGGAATGTTTCCACCACCGGCGCCCAGTGGGGCTCGCTAAAAGGCGAGGCGCGCTCCCTGCTCCTCTCGGACATATTGGAGGGCAGCACGGAAATCATCGGCAAGGTGGATTTCAAACGAATCGACGACGCGACCTTTGACGCGGCCGGGAACATGCTGGACATTTTCGGAACCCGAACGACTCGGGGAATTGTTTTGTCGGATTTCGCCCAAGGGCAAGCCATCCCAAGCGATTACGGCGCCATGGTCGAATCCGCGCTGAAGGCGGCCCAGGCCGAATACGACCAATCCCTCGCCGCCCTCGCCGAAATCGCCGACGCGGCGGAAGCCCAAGCCTCCCTTCAAAAAAACGCGGTCGCCCGGGACCAAGGGGCGGTTCAGGACGCCGACGACTTGTTGAAAGCCGCCATCGCCGCCAAGGAAGACGCCCTGGCGCGGCTGGCGCAGGCCGGCAAACGAAAATCCGAACTGGAGGCGGCCGTGGCGCAGTTCGTTTCCGACCGCAAGGAAATCGACCGTCAATCAATCACCCCGCGAACTCCCATTGCGCCCATTGTTTCCCCCGAATACGTGAAAGACGGCAAAACCTATGTGGACGTCACGACCACCCAGTGGTACCAAGTTCTCAAATTCGACGACGCCGGCAACTTGGTTAAGACCTTTGTCCAACGCCTGACGACGGATCGCAATCTGGTCGGGGGCCATGGCGGCGGGCCCGTCGACCGCACCGTGACCGAATCCGAAGCCGATCCGGGGAGTCTTTTCGGATTTTCGTCTGGGAATCGAGGAACCGAGATATTGTTAAAAGCCGACGACGGCCACGGCGCCTGGGCCGACAAACTTCCCCAAGGGGACGCCCCCAGCTTCCAAATCGACGGCAAGCGCCTTTTCTCTTTGAGTCCATCCGCCGTCGCCGCCCTCACCCGGTTGGCCGACCTTCACCGATCCCTCGCCGCCACGGTCGCCGAAACCGACCAATCCACCACGAATTTCAATGCGGCCGTTATCGCCGTTAACACCGCCGCCGCCGACCTGCAAACGGCCAACGCGGCCTTGGCCGTTTCCCAGTCGGCCCTGGACGCCGCCCAAAGCGCCGCGCAATCGGCCCAATCGGAACTTCAAAACATAAAAGTCCAAGGATTGTCCGGCCTCGAAAACAAAAAAATCGCCATCGCGGGCGAATTTGCCGCCAACGCCGCCGCCCTGGCTAAAACGCTTTCGGGTTTGGATTTGCTCCTTAACGGATCCCTCCGACTGACCGAAGCGGACGCCCTGGCCCTGGTCACCCGGGGGACCTTCGACCACGCCGGACAATCCCTTTCCCTGGCCGCCTTGGCTTCCGCCAAGGTCAAGACGAGTCTTAACAACGAGGAACACTTCGCCCAGTTATCCGTCGCCAATCCTCAAAAATCCGTTTCCCTTTCCTGGCAAGGCGAATTGATGTTGAACGGAGCGCCATTGGCCAAGAGCGCCCTGTCCGCCGCCTTGACCCCCAACGCCTTGGCGGCCCCGCCCGCTGCCGACGGTTCCGTGGCCGGCCTTTCCGTCGCGGAGGGCGGCCGCTTAACCATTAACCGAACCCTGGCCCAAACCCAGGACGCCGCCGGGCGGATCACCGGCCAAAACACCGAAACCCTCACCCTCTCCCGCACCGACGGCAAAACGACGGCCCGCCGAACCCTGCAAGACACCGCGGGGCAACAATACGACGCCCGGGGCCAGTTGATCGGCTACGTCCGAACCACCCGGGAGGACGGCAAAGACCCGGTGGTGGAAACTCTCACGGGCGCCGAGTACGACGACAGCGGCCGCCAGACCTCCAGCGATGTCCGCGTGACGGAGAGTTCCCCCAACGGGCTTCTCTCCCGCAACGTCCACACCGATGTTCTTTCTATTAACGCCGCCGGCCAAGCCGTCCGAAGCCGCCGCGTGGTCGACTCCGGCGGGCAAATCACCGTCACCCAGGACATGGCCGACACTCTTTTTGACGGTGAAGGTCGGGCGGTTTTTGCCTTGTCCGAATCCGTCGGCTCGTCCCGGGAATCCTGGGAACGGGCGGGCGGTAACTTCGCGGCCCTGACCGGGGAACGTACCCGCTCGGCCGGTTGGACCACGGCCTTCGATGACCGCGGCCAGGCCCTGTCGACCCTTCGGGTTTCAACGCCCAACTTTGGCGGAACCGCCCAGCATTTCGTCATTGAAACAAACCGAAACACCTACGACGACGCGGGACGACTGTCTCTCTCCACCACCGACTCGACGGAATTCGGCTACGACCCCAAAACCCGCTCGTCCCTCTACAAATCCGGTCGCGAGGAACGGCGGGCCCTCGCTTTCACGGCCGGGGGCCAGGCCCTCCGCGAACGGATCACCCGGACGGAGAACGGCCTGACGAGCGTCACCGAGGACGAAGCGGACCGGTTCTTTGACGCCCAGGGCCGAGTGGTTCAAACCCAAACCGTGTCCACCGACGCCCAGGGCCTTAAATCCCATTCCCTTTGGAAAGCCCTGGCCTTCGACGCCGACGGACGGTCTCTGCGGTTCGAGCGAACGACCACCGATGCCGCGGGCCTCAAAACCGTCGAGCGATCCGCCGAGGACGCCGCCTACGACGATCGGGGCCGATTGACGAGCCAATCCCTGGACCTGACCGAATGGAACGACCAGGGCACCCAATCCCGCTCCTACCGCAAAACCGAAGATCAATTCGACTACGACGGCTTCGGCCGTGTATTGAGCCTGCGCCAGACCACCGATAAAACCGACGCCAACGGCGCGGCGTTGCGCGACACCAAAACCCTGGCCTATCGCTACGATCAACAGGGCCGGGCCGTCAATACGTGGACCGACGGAATCGAAACCGCCGGCGGCCAAACCCGGGATTATCACTACGGCACCGCCGTCCTTGCCTTCGACGCCCAGGGCCGCAATGCCCGAACGCGAACCACCACCATTCAAGACGGTCTTCGAACCGACCGGTTCTCGACCTCCGACATTTCGTACGACGCCCAGGGCCGCGTAATTAAGAGCCGCGACCTGGTCCACCAATGGGGCACGGGCCTGGACGCCTACACGAGCGAAGAGACGACGAACAGCCTCTTTGACGACTGGGGACGGGCTGTGGACTCCCTTTCCATCGTGACCAACGGGGCGTTGAAAACCGTGTCCCATTCCCACGACTTGGCTTTCGACGCCAACGGGCGGCTCACGCGGCAGACGATCGACGTTCACGAGTCCTCCACCCTGCCCGGCATCGAATTGACCGCCGACCGCACCATCACCCAAACGGACATGAATTACGACGCCATCGGCAATCTCGTGGATTACACGAAGGTCGTTAAGGAAGGGGAATTGGAAGCGACCAGCCGGCCGGCCCTTCTGGAATACGACAAGAACGGGCGCGCGGTTGTTTCCTTGGAGCGCGTCACCGACAACCTTGGCCGGGACGAGATCGTCGGCAACGTGGGTTCCCAATACAACGCCCTGGGCCAGCTGATCGGCGGTCAGTCCATCACGGTCAAAGGCAACCCGGAGGCGTTGAACACCAAACAGCTTTCGGGGTTGGTCGCGGCGATTTTGGACGGGGATATGCAAACGGCCAAGGGACAAGCCCTTGTGAAATCCCTGGGCCTGGAGGGCCTGTCGGCCAACCGCACCGTTTCCCCCAACCGGTACGACGCCCAGGGGCGGTTGGTTTACACCGACACGGTGATGGACAAAGCCGGCTGGGCCCTGGCGGACGTGGCGAAAACCGAAGTCCTTTTCGATCAAACCATCTCCCGCGGCGACGCTTGGTGGTATGACGCGCAATTGAATGAGCGGTCCAAAGCCCTGGAGGCCCAGGGGTTCAAAATCACGGATAAAACTTTCCGGACCGAAGGAAACACCAGCGATCATCGCTACTGCTACGCCGCCCTCACTTACACCCGGCAAGTGAAGACTTACAAAGACACCCACGAGCGCTCCACCACCGCCGTGACGGCCTTTGACGCCTTAAACCGCCCCATCGCCCAAACCATCGCCACTCTCCGGGGCGCGAACGCCACCGTCAACCATCAAACGACGGCCTACGACGCCCAGGGCCGCGCGGCCGCCGTCGACAGCCGATTCGAAGAGACGGGCATCAACGGCGACGGAAGCGCTCTGAACCGCCGATTCAATCAACAGCAGTCCTTTACCTACGATGCCGCGGGCCGTTCCACCGCCGAGCGCACCCGGACCTGGGCGGACAGCGCCGCGCCGCTTAAGGACACGACCTCCACCGTTGACCAGATTGTTTATGAAAAAGGCCAGCGCGTGGCCTGGTCCGAAACCACCGCTTCCACCGAGCGGACCCAACAAAACGTCCGGCGGAGGGATTCGGTCCAATACGACGGCCTCGGTCGAATCGCCGCCTACAACGCCGACACCTACGAAGGCGAGCCCGGCGCCCTCCGCCTCCAATACAGCGACCGCAACGCCCGCAACACCTACGACGGCCTGAGCCGCCTCGTGTTGACACTGGGCCAACGGAATTGGGGTCGGTCATCGAACCCCCTGCCAAGCGCTGCCTCCCCTGGGTTGTCTCCTTCCCCCTTGATGGGGGAAGGCCGGGATGGGGGTGAAACCGGGGTTCCGGGCGGCGGCATTCAGGGCCTGAGCGAAGGCTGGACCTCCGGCGCGGTGGCGATGGCGATCGCCTACGAATATGCCAACGGGTCCTCTTCAATCTCCGGCCAGTGGGTTACCGCCCACGGCGCCGGGTTCAACGCCGAAGACTCCGTCCGCGCCGCGGGCATCGACCTAAACCACCACGAATACGGCATGCGTTACGATTCCGTGGGCCGCGTGACGGCCTACAAAGCGGCCTCGACCCAGATCGAGAAATACGACTACTACAAACAGGGCCAAAAGGGCCTGAAGCGATCGGTCAAGAAAGGCGCCGCCACCGGCGCCGTCACCACCGAAAGCGACGTGATCGTGACCGAGTTCGACGGGTTCGGCCGCACCGTGCGCTCCGTCACCGAAAGCCAACGCAACGACCTCAACCACACCTGGACCCGCACCGAAACCCTGGTCAAATCTTTCGACACCAACGGCCGCGCCCTGGACGTGGAGCGGCGCACCGATTCCAAAATGACGGTCGCCAAGAGCCGCGCAGGCCTTGGAGGAGCCATCACGAAGGCCTTGGGCAAAGCGGGCTCCTGGATGCTGGCCGCCATTATGCCCCTGATGGCTCCGGTCATCGCCTCCGGCAGCCTGGGCGGCCAAAAAATGTATTCCTCCAGCGTCGTCTCCCAACGCCTGGCCTACCGCCTGGACGGCGCCGTCGACGAATCCCGCACCACGACCGACACCCTGTCCCAATCGAACTACCTGCAGGGCAAAAACATGGGCGACACCATGATGATGGACGTGGCACCGCGGTCGGAGCCGTTGTAGCCTCTGTGGCGCCCTTGCGCTCATTCCCGGGCCCCAAGGCCTTGGCTTTGGCCGGTATCGCCGTGGCAGTAGGGACCTAACCCCCGACGGGGGATCGCCCCCATGGGCAGGACAGTTTGGCAAAAAAAGACCGGGCGGAAGCCAAACAAAACGCCATGGCGTTTTACAGCGCGACAACCGCCGCCGCTGTGGCCGGGATGGGAGCGTGGATGGCCGGAACAGGGACATTGTCGTCGACGACCAATGGTGTGACTACGTTGACGAGCGGCGGACGATTCTTGCTGATGGGGTTACAGGTGGGTGGCCAAATGACTGCTGCCAGCGCCGGAGGAGCCAACGGAAAACCCTCTGGACAGTGGGCGCTCTAGACGCGACAGGATTAATGAGCGGAGGGTGAGCCTGGCGGACTCTGGTGGAATAATGACAAAGACTCAAGGCACGCATTGACGATTGCGGGTTCCTTGGTCAGCACCCTTGGACTTACTTACGGGGATCAGAAACAGGGAACCACCTGGTTGACCCTTGGAAGCGCTTTGACGGGCGCGGGTAACGGAGGCCAAGGGGCGGCCGCTGCAGCCCTTAAGACATACGGCGTTCAGATGTATTCCAAGAGTAACGACGGTAGCGGCGGAATGGACCAAGACCGCCTCAACCGAGGGCTCGTGACCCAGGCTTGGGCTGAATTTGGCGGTGGAGTTATGGCGCTTGGCGGGGAGCGTTACCGGGACGAAAAGAAGGCCAGGGAGCTAGGGTGGAGCGTGAAGGAATATCGAGAAATCGCGCGGAGCCTTACCCCGGGCGCACCGGAGCCGATGACGCCAAAGGGTTCATGAAAGGCCTGGCGGAGGGGCTGACATCTCCGTTAAAGGCCATCGCAGGGTTGGGATTGGGGCTGAGCGACGTTTTGGGATTACGCGAGGATCATAGAAGTGGAATGGGGCTTCTTCTTCGGGCCTTCCGTTATCTATGAGTCTGTTTCCTGGTGTTCCCGTTGACGACGATTTGTCCGATATCTTTGCGGACTACGACACTGAATCCGCATTTTCCGGTATGAAATCCTTCAGGACGGACATCGGAAGTTTTAGTTCTTCACTTTATTCAGCAGGGCTGGCGGATTTCCTTAGTCCGATTGATTTAGATTACATCCCAGGTGTAGGTGCGTTGTCAGAAACTCGACTGTCGCAACCTTCTCGGGTTGGAACACCCGAGGCATTCCAATCGGCGGTCTCGCTTGACGCCAGCCAGAAGCAGTTCGACCTCTTGGCGACAGAGTTTGATTCCCAAAGGCAGGGCTTTGAGCTAACTTTAAAGAAACAGGCGGATACCGGTACCGCGTTAATCGACAAGCAGGCGTTCCACGACATGGCTATGCCAGAGATCGATCGACGGCTGGCCGCGGCAAGTAAGACCGGTCTCGTGAACGCCATAAAAGACGGGAATGTTAGTGAGATGTTGAACTCCATCCCTGGGGTGGAGGATCTGAAAAGCTTGATCAGCGGCCGGATTGCAAACTTGGACGCGGGGACTGTGGCTAAGGCGCCACTGAAAGCACTGGAATTGCTCCTTGGGCCGGCGGGAACAGAAATGGACCGTGCCGGTCAGCTGGCGACTCTTTATGTGCTGAAAGACCTCATGACGTCCTTTAACGGGCGGATCGGCAAAGAGAAAGCCGCCTTGGAGAGAGAAGGCAAGGCCGTGAAGGCGGCTGAGGTAAGCTTCAATGCGGCGGAGGCGGCGTTCGGCGAATTGAAGACTCTCTTCACCCAGGGCGCCTGGACGGAGAAACTGCAAAACCGATTCAACGCCCTTGTGGGGACCATCCGGGTTAATCAGATCCATGGCCAAATGGACCTTCTCCGCGTTCGGATCATCAATGGGTCGGTTGATTTCGAACAACGGTTGGAAGGACTGCACTTCCTTGCGGCTGGCAACCTCGCCACCACAGAAGCGTGGGGCAAGGTCGAATCCCTCATGGCGCGGGCCAGTGATCTGTTCGATCAAGTCGGTGGAATGCAGAAGGCCTTTGACCTTGGCGAACGAATCAGCGATGTTAAAGTGTCGACCGCTCTCCTTATTGGAGGAGTGTCAAAACATCTCGATGCTTTCTGGGCAAGAATGGCTGGGCTTGGGATGGGCAATTTACCAATGGCGGCTCAAGTAGTCAAAGACACTTTGTTGGGTGGTAAATTCGGCAAGGAATGGGTGTCGGGTCATATTGATTTCCTAGATGGTCGCCTTAAGACCGAACAAATGGTTGGAGAAGTCATGGGTTTGACGGCGGAACTGGCGCTGACCTGGGGTGTTGGATCGGTCATGTTGCAAGGGCGTTGATATGTTGGGGCGCACGGTCACAACCAAGGAGCGCAGGTGGATCGGATGGAGTAAGGCAGGGTCCGTTTTTGTCCAAGGCGCAAAGGGCGGGCTGGGTTTTGTGAAATGGACGCCGCTGGCGGAGGCTGCCGCGGTCATGACGGCGGGCAAACTACCAAAGACGCTTACCTATCGGGCGGAGCGTGGCGCAGCCAATTATGCCGCAAAAGTTGAGAAAGTGGCTGTAGACGCCAAACGCGGGCTTACCTTTGCGGAGAAAGCCAGAATAACCGCGACCCAGCAGGGGGCGGCAACTTTATCCTTAACCGAAGGCATGCTGATGGGGATGGGGGCAGACCATACGACTGCATGGGCGGTTGAAAAGGGCGCCAAAGCGGTGGGCCTGAACAGTATGACCGCGGAATCCCTGGGAAGAAGTGCGGGAAGCTTTGTGGGCGGCGTGAGCATGGGAATGGTGAGCCGGTACCGAGGCCGGGACATGGAGCTGGCCCAGGATTTTGTTAAAGGCAAGTTTGAGGCCGGAAAGACTTATTCCGTTAACATCCAAAGCGCCGAAGCCTTGGCGCTCTTCAAAAAAGCGGCTGGCAAATACGAAAAAGTCTGGATTAAGAACCGGGTGGAGTTTAAGCCCAATGTCGATCCCGAGCTATTGGCGGCAATGAAACCGGCGGATGTGGCCAAGTATGGGAAATGGTTGAACACGAGCGAGGCGGCAAATGTTAAAGCCGAATTCGCTGCTCGTGAAAAAGTCCTGCTAAACGACCGGATTGAGTTGGACCTTCTCGTGGGATCGAAAAAGGCGATTTCCGCTCGATATGAAAGAGCGGCCGACGCAGTTGGCAAAGTGAAAGCCCAGCAAGAAAATGTTCTCGCTGTGAAAAAACTAGAATTGGCCAAGTTAAAGCAAGACCTTATTCAAATTGAACAAACTCGAGGAGGTGAGGCTGGTGGGATTCTTCAAACGACTGTTCGGCAAAAAGGAGGGTGGTTCGCCTCCTTTGGAGAAAAAATCAACCGGTTCTTCGGACGCGTCCCGTCCGCTGACCCCGGAAGAAATGCGGAAATTCCAAAAGGAATTGCAAAAAGGAATCTTAGCGAACAAGAGGGAGATAGCGCATTTAGAAGAGGTTTTTCAATCTCTGAAAGAATCAGAAGAGTCTTTGCTGGGCTCGTTGGCAAAGAACGAAAAGAATTATCCGGAATTGAAGGAAATGATTGGAGAATTTCAAAAGATACCTGGGAGCGAAAAGGATATAGCAGATTTACAAGAAGCACTGAGCGAAATAGATCGAATGCAGCCGGGGATCAAGACCGAATTGGATTCCGTGAGAAAATCGATGCGCCAAACGCTTTTGGCAATAAAGGAACACGAAAACCTAATAAAGGAACGAACCGGGATTTTGAACAAACCAAAGAATTAACAATCCCGGATTTCAAAGAACTAAAAGTTGAAGCACTGAAAGCTGAAATTTCTGAATTAAGAGTATTCCAATCATCGCTTGATTCTGCCGCACAAGTATTTAAAGAAAAGGCACGAGGATTTAAAGCGCGAAGCGAGGACTTTAGGCGTGCAAGTGTAGATGTCGAAAAGAAGCGTGTCGCGCTTCGGGAGAATCGCCTCGCACTCGATTCGAGCGCAACCAAACGTCCTTCTTCCAAAAAATCCGCAGTTGAGATGACCGTCCGGGCAATTCCAGACCGCCCGGTTTACGAGCCGACGGGGCTTTTGGCAAGAGCCGGCGTTCTTTGGGACAAGGCGACACTACGAAAAACGGGCAATTACGAATTGCTCCCGGCCACCGCTGACAGCCCAGCGACCCTTTTTGTCGTTGCCGCTGAAAAAACACCTCTCTCCACCTTCTCCCGTTTGGGCAAGGCTCTGCAGTCCGAATACGTTGTCGCCATTCGTTTGTCGAATAAAGTCGGCGCCAAACCGGAAATTACGCTCTTTGATGTAGCCACCCATGCCGAGGGCCGACCTATCATGTCCCTTCGCCAAGTTGCCATGGGCGGCAAAGAAGTGTCTGCCGGTGGGGTCCAATTCAACGACTACCGCGACGCCATTCGACTGCTATCTTCCCATGCCGCCATCAACGGTAAGCCCATCATGAGCCGGACAGCATTCTTCGAGAAAATCCGGGACGTTGCCCCCTCGCTGTCCGCCGAGGTCCAGGGATATATCGCCGACGAAATCAGCTCTGCGGCCACAAAAGGCCTAAAGAGTTCGGTCCGCCAGTGGCTTTTGGGTGACGACGATCATCGAAACAAAGGGTTTCTTCTGAAGACGTTTGGGAAAAATGAATCGGTCGTTGGTAATGAGCGCGGAGGCATTCTCGCAGAAAATGTTTCGTTCAAGCAGGCTTTCCGAAACCTGAAGGAATCCTTCTTCCCGAACCAAGCCAAATCCCTCCCCGCGGCACCGGCCGACGGCCCGCCTTTATTGCCCTCCGGAGAGAAGACCCCGGTCTCCGCTCCTCCCGGGAAGTCTGTCGGGGCCGGCGCCGCCCACGAGTTCCATCGGTTCGCGGATTACTCACAAACCGCGCTCATTAACCGCGGGAAACACGGCGCGGATTCAGTCTTCAACCAAAGTTTTGAATCGCGAGTCTCCCCCGACTTCACCAACGGCGGCCAAAAGCTCGTCCGCTATATGGCCGAAAACAAAATCGACACGATCAACGGTCGTCAACTGACCCCCCATGAACTGAACACTCTCGCCACTGAAGTGTCGAACAAGATCATGACCTCAGGCGAAAGAGCAAACTCCTTCGTCAAAGACGGCAATGGCAATAAACTCATCGAAGTCTGGGCCAACGACTTCGATGGTGGCATCTTTTCACAAAAACGGGAGAGTTCGTCGAATTCGTCGGACCGGATTCCAACAGGAAAAGACGATGCAAACTTTCAGCCAGCCGCGCGTGCCGGGCCACCCCATGCCGCAACACAGACGCAGATTCTTCAACAACGGCAAGATGCGTTATTGAATGGGGCATCAGGAGTGAATATCACCCCGAGAAGTTCAGCCGTAAAATATGAAACAATCGGTAGCGGGCATCGAACGTTTTTGACTGATTTGAAGGCTGTTGAGGGGGTTGTTGGACCCTTGACGGGTGATCGGATCAAGATCACAAAATCGCAGGCGCGACTTTTAGAGAAGGAGATCGGGTTAAATCGCAATTATTTGGAGCCAAGGAATATCATCTACATCGTCGATGATATAAATGCCCGGGCGCCTGCATCTCCAATCAAAGGCAATAACTACTTTCAAGGTGGCAATAAGGGATTGCCTGGCGGTGGACCAGAGATTACAATCCATGGCATCCCAAGTGTCGGGGGTCGAAACGTGCGACAAATTATTCTCGAGGTGGATTAGTGGAAAATACCAAGCCAGTTGAAGTCGAGGAACGAAAAGGGTGGACGATTGGTTGCCCGTCCTGCTCAAAATCGATTTTATACACCAAACTCGTGAATTGGGAGAGTCCAACCCCGTTTTTTTATTGTGATTCCTGCAACGACGTTCTTCTCAGAAAAAGTGACAAGAAACTGGTTGAATCACGCTTGGCAATAAAAAATATCGATGTTCCGGGGCTTGAAAAACTTTGGGAAGAAATAGCGTCGAATGCCCCTAATTGCGGAAAAGGCGGTAGGTTCACCGTTTGGTCAAACGTCAGATGTCCGCATTGCAAGAAGGAGTTGCCCTACAACAGCGGGATAAAGAATTCTGCGGTAAGGATTAATGAGATGGAAATAATTCTCGTTGACGGTGCCACTGTTATTGGTGACAGTTCGGAGGATACCTGGAGAGTCAAAGTTCTAAGTTGAACCGGCAATTATATTTGGCCCAAACATATTCCCGTTAAAATATCTGTAATGCTCCCCATTAGTCAAGGGGTTCCTAAGAGAGTGCCGGGGCTGGTTGGTTGATGGCAAGGGCCTCAAACTCGGCCGGTGTTCGGTGGCCGAGGGTCAAAGTGCCGGTGCCGCTGGTTGTAATCGATTTCGATCAGTTCTGTAGTTCTTTGACCAAAGACAAACGGGCTGTCCCACTCGCGGAGCCAAACGAGCTCTTCTTTCAGGGTCCGATTGACCCGCTCGGTGTCAGCGTTGCCCTTGGGGTTGTTGTAGCTGGTGAACGCCTGGGTAATCCCCAAGGCGTTGCAGGCCTTCTGGAAACCAGGGCGTGGGCTGGCAGCCATTGTCGCTCGCGAGCTTGACGTCCTGACCGCGACTCCCATTGGGGAACCGCCGATTGACCGCCATGTTTAGCGCCATCAACCAGTGCTGGGTTTTGGCCTGGGGTCCGGCGTAATAACCCACGATCGTCTTGGTATACCAGTCCAACACCAAGACGACGTAGATCCAGCCGTAAGTTGGATCAGGACCTTGGTCATATCGATGCCCCACCATTCGTTGGGGCGGACGGCGACGGGCTTGCTCCTCGACGACGTCCTCTTGGCTTTAAGGCGCAGGTTGGGCTTCACCAAGAGGTCATGGCGACGCATCAAACGCAGGACGCGCTTTTTGTTGATGTTCATGTGCTCATCGTATTTGAGCCGGGCCCAGATCCGCCGGTATCCCCAGAAGGGGTGATCCGATTTCAGGTTCTTGATCTTTTTAACGATGTCCTGGTTGCGCTGGGTGACGGAACAGGACGGCCGCCTCAAAGCCCGAGCTCCTTGAGCTCGATTTCTGTTTTTTTTAACTCCATCGTGAGCTCCCCGATCATGTGCTTGAGCCGGGCGTTCTCCTCCTGGAGTCGAAACTGTTTCTTGTCGGGTGTTTGTCAAAGATGCGGTCGGTATTGGCCAAAAAGTGGTCACGCCACTGGTAATACTGGGCCTGGCTGATTTGGTGTTCGCTACACAGGTCCGCGATGGCTTTACCGCGTAGTCCTTGGAGGACGATCATGGCTTTCTTTTTCGGTTCCCATTCTCTTCGTTTCATGGCTGAGTCTCCTCGGTTCGGGTCTCAGCCCCATTTTACTCTCTTAGCAGGACCCCGGCCTTAATGGGGAGCAGCATATATCTTGAGGATAACAGTGAAAAACATTTTTAGAACCATCGCATTCTTTTTTGTAGCCGTAGCGTATCCTTGCTTCGCCAGAGCTGAAATTTTAAGCGTTTTGGAAATTGGCAAAGCAAGACTCAAGGGACCCGGTGTCATTAGCAAGTCGATAAATAAGTCCCCACATACTGGGGTTTTGGTTGAAATCCTATTGGGAAATGACACAGAGTTTGATCTCATTTCCGAAACGGTATTCATTGAAAATGAGGACGGGGCGAAAATCAATGCGGATGCGTTGGCCCTTTTTGTTGATGATGGTATGGTTCGATACCAGGCCTTAAATGCTCCTAAAGGCGAATCTTGTCAATATGGGATTGACGAAATACTATTTCCTAAATTTCCGCATGAAAGCAAGGCAGTTTTTAAATTACAGAACAAGGCTGGGTTCAAAGTTGAATCCACTGGGGAGACCAGAGTAATCTTGTTTTTAACCTTTCCTGTGGCACAAAACAATTTAAAAACAATTCAAGTCGCCCATTGGGGTGCAAAAATATTACCTCAAGAAAACAGTAACTTAATGAAAAAAGGTCGCCTGTATTTGGGATTCAAAATGTTTACCCCTGGGATTGAAAGCCTTAAACGCTTTGTTAAAAATGACCCGAATAATCCGGAAGGCCATTTTGTCCTGGGTAGTGGGTATCAAATGCAGGGCAATAACGCCGAGGCAATTAAAGAAATGGGCTTAGCTGTCGATCTGGCTGCAGATCGTTGGTTGTACCTTGATGCTCGAGCAATTGCCTTTTGGGGAATGAAAAAGTTCGATGAAGCTGAAAAAGATTGGGAACAGGCCATTTCAGGTTTTCCTAAGGAAGCTAGTTTGTACAGAAATTGGGCTTCTGCATTGAGGAACGAAGGACGTAATAGTAAGGCGCTTGAAGTTGTGGAAAATGGACTTAGGAGAATCCCGAAAAACGAAGAGTTGATTACTCTGCGGTCTAACATATTATTTGAGATCCGCAAAAATCAAAATAAAAGTGCTGAGAATGAAGAACCCGTCATCAATTCTAATTTACCAAGCTATTCTGATGTTGTTAAAACATATCCCAGAAATTTGAAGGTTTATGACAATGAAGTTACGTTGGAAATTGAAGGTGGAAAAGTTATCGCCAAAGGTGAGTTGATTGTTGATGGAGATCGGGTCATTTCAGTAGATTTTGGGACAAAATGTACCATTGGCCAAAGTTTTTCGTTTGAAGAGAGCCAATTTCGACCTGGGGATAAAGTCATGTACGACAAGGATAAGAAAATGATCAAAGTCGGTTCATGGAAATAAAATGAAAACTGCGGGAATGCCATTTCGAGGTGGCGCGTGAAATTTTTTGAAGCTGATGGCTTTGCTGGATTTCTTAAGTCAGTGGCATTAAATGTGCTGGCAATTTTAATTTGCCAGGTGCCTTTTCGATTCCTCAATGAGGATGTCGGGTTGCCTGTGGCCGCAGTAATTTTTTTTACGAATATTGTTGTGCAAGTGTTTTGTTGGTCTGAGACGAAGAATTTGAAAAGGTTCCGATGGTATCTATTGGTTCCTGTTCCACCCATTTGGGGTTTGATGATATTGTATTTGAGTGTTGTCAAAAAACGAGCATGAAAAAGTTGAACGCACCCGATGGCCTTAAGCAATTTATTTGGTTCCTTCCACTCTTGTTTCTCCAGGCATGTTTGTCAGTTCCGACCAGATTTGGGGGTTCACCTCAATCTCTTCATGGTAAGATTGCCGGAGATAGATATATCGCACCAGAAAACTGGTTTTCGTTCAAGATTTATGATGCGAAATTACCAGGATCATCGGTAAGTGATTCTGGTGGCGACAATTCCGGAACTGTAATGTATTCAGACGATTTCGGCGGACTGGTTCGTGTGGATTACATGCGGATGAATAAGGAATCCCGGGATGCACTAAAAAAGATTGGTGAGGAGGCCTTTCTTAAGAATATCCTGGATAATTGGATTGGGGAATTTGTCATTCCAAATTCCCCTGAAACGACTTTGATTGAAGAGGTTTTTTCTAAGGACAAGCATGGCAAAGGGATGCATTTTGAAATAATTGACATGCCAAAAGGATCAACACTGTCAACTGAGAATGGCCGAATGGACGCTATTCGAGGGTTAGTGTCGTTCGTTTCAGACGATTGGTTTTTTATTCTGAGCGAACAGGCGGCCACTGGATTGCGAGATTTTGCCCCGCATCCTGAAGGACAAGAGGCTTACCGCAAAAAAGAAATTGCTGACCTTAAAACGAGGCTTCTCTCTCGGAAACTCACTTTTGTTCCCCAATAGGCCTATGACCTTCGTCGGCAGTGCTTGTTGTCCCCTAGAGAATCCCCGAGAAATCGAAAGAACTTGGCCCCTAACTGTCGTAAAAACTGTCGGGAACAATTTTCGCCGACAAATTGCCGATCAGGTCGATTTCGGTGTTTTCAGTGGGATGAGAAACCTGAGCTAGAATTCATCGCATGGGAAACGTGATCCTCGGATTTGCGATGTTTGCTTAGAGGTGAGCATCTGGAAAATCTGAGACGGAAAATGAGGCCAGACTTGCTCAATCCGGCCAAAATCCCCACACAATCTTTGCATGGGGGTGAGACTACCGCAGTTTCGGAAGTTCTCGAAAATCTGTTTTTTCACCCGCCTGACCGTTCCGCAAATTACGCCTGACTGCCCCGATTTTCCCGAAGCGCGGTTTTTGCATTCGGGTGATGAATTCCAAAAAATCTTGTAATGCTCCCCATTAGTCAAGGGGTTCCTAAGAGAGTGCCGGGGCTGGTTGGTTGATGGCAAGGGCCTCATGTAATGCTCCCCATTAGTCAAGGGGTTCCTAAGAGAGTGTAATGCTCCCCATTAGTCAAGGGGTTCCTAAGAGAGTGCCGGGGCTGGTTGGTTGATGGCAAGGGCCTCAAACTCGGCCGGTGTTCGGTGGCCGAGGGTCAAGTGCCGGTGCCGCTGGTTGTAATCGATTTCGATCCAGTTCTGTAGTTCTTTGACAAAGACAAACGGGCTGTCCCACTCGCGGAGCCAAACGAGCTCTTCTTTCAGGGTCCGATTGACCCGCTCGGTGTCAGCGTTGCCCTTGGGGTTGTTGTAGCTGGTGAACGCCTGGGTAATCCCCAAGGCGTTGCAGGCCTTCTGGAAACCCAAGGACGTGGGCTGGCAGCCATTGTCGCTCATGAGCTTGACGTCCTGACCGCGACTCCCATTGGGGAACCGCCGATTGACCGCCATGTTTAGCGCCATCAACCAGTGCTGGGTTTTGGCCTGGGGTCCGGCGTAATAACCCACGATCGTCTTGGTATACCAGTCCAACACCAAGACGACGTAGATCCAGCCGTAGGATTGGATCAGGACCTTGGTCATATCGATGCCCCACCATTCGTTGGGGCGGACGGCGACGGGCTTGCTCCTCGACGACGTCCTCTTGGCTTTAAGGCGCAGGTTGGGCTTCACCAAGAGGTCATGGCGACGCATCAAACGCAGGACGCGCTTTTTGTTGATGTTCATGTGCTCATCGTATTTGAGCCGGGCCCAGATCCGCCGGTATCCCCAGAAGGGGTGATCCGATTTCAGGTTCTTGATCTTTTTAACGATGTCCTGGTTGCGCTGGGTGACGGAACAGGACGGCCGCCTCAAAGCCCGAGCTCCTTGAGCTCGATTTCTGTTTTTTTTAACTCCATCGTGAGCTCCCCGATCATGTGCTTGAGCCGGGCGTTCTCCTCCTGGAGTCGAAACTGTTTCTTGTCGGGGTGTTTGTCAAAGATGCGGTCGGTATTGGCCAAAAGTGGTCACGCCACTGGTAATACTGGGCCTGGCTGATTTGGTGTTCGGAACAGAGGTCCGCAATGGCTTTACCGCGCAGGCCTTGGAGGACGATCATGGCTTTCTTCTTCGGGTCCCATTCTCTTCGTTTCATGGCTGAGTCTCCTCGGTTCGGGTCTCAGCCCCATTTTCCTCTCTTAGCAGGACCCCGGCCTTAATGGGGAGCAGCATAAGAGTGCCGGGGCTGGTTGGTTGATGGCAAGGGCCTCAAACTCGGCCGGTGTTCGGTGGCCGAGGGTCAAGTGCCGGTGCCGCTGGTTGTAATCGATTTCGATCCAGTTCTGTAGTTCTTTGACAAAGACAAACGGGCTGTCCCACTCGCGGAGCCAAACGAGCTCTTCTTTCAGGGTCCGATTGACCCGCTCGGTGTCAGCGTTGCCCTTGGGGTTGTTGTAGCTGGTGAACGCCTGGGTAATCCCCAAGGCGTTGCAGGCCTTCTGAAACCCAAGGACGTGGGCTGGCAGCCATTGTCGCTCATGAGCTTGACGTCCTGACCGCGACTCCCATTGGGGAACCGCCGATTGACCGCCATGTTTAGCGCCATCAACCAGTGCTGGGTTTTGGCCTGGGGTCCGGCGTAATAACCCACGATCGTCTTGGTATACCAGTCCAACACCAAGACGACGTAGATCCAGCCGTAGGATTGGATCAGGACCTTAGTCATATCGATGCCCCACCATTCGTTGGGGCGGACGGCGACGAGCTTGCTCCTCGACGACGTCCTCTTGGCTTTAAGGCGCAGGTTGGGCTTCACCAAGAGGTCATGGCGACGCATCAAACGCAGGACGCTTTTGTTGATGTTCATGTGCTCATCGTATTTTGAGCCGGGCCCAGATCCGCCGGTATCCCCAGAAGGGTGATCCGATTTCAGGTTCTTGATCTTTTTAACGATGTCCTGGTTGCGCTGGGTGACGGAACAGGACGGCCGCCTCAAAGCCCGAGCTCCTTGAGCTCGATTTCTGGGGGCGAGGCGAACCAAGGCCCTGGCCAAGGGCGATGACATCAAAGCTTTTGATCGGGACCTGCGTTATTTGGAAGCGCGCATCGGCGGGGCCATCGTGGTTCCCCCGGGGGCGGGCGTCGAGGTTCGGTTTGGGGCGAGCGTTTCGATTGAAGACGAATCGGGAACGAAGCAGAGCTTCAAGATCGTGGGAGAGGACGAAGCCCGGGCCGGAGGGAATTTATTGGCCTGGTCTTCCCCCTTGGCCCAGGCCCTCTTCGGGGCCAAAGCCGGGGACGCCGCGACCCTTAAAAGCGGCGAAGGGCCGAAAAAGTTGCGCGTGCTTTCGGTGAGCTACGAAACGAACAAATAGACCGGACCGCTCTTCAGTCTTCCAGATGTCCGAATTTCCCCGAATTAAAATCTTCCACCGCTTCGTTGATCTCATCCACGGTGTTCATCACAAAGGGGCCGTAGTGCACCAGGGGCTCCTCGATGGGGGCGCCGCTTAAAAACAGGGCAATGCCGTCGGTCAACGCCTCAACGCGGATTTCGTCGCCGTCGTTTTTGAACAACAGGAAGTCCCCCTCCGACAGGGCCGCCGAGGTATTGGCCTTCATTTTCCCCTGGAGAATCAAAAGTGCGCTGTTGTGATCCTTGGGCGAGCGAAGATGGGCCACGGCCCCGGCTTTCAAGCGAAGGTCCAGCATGTTGACCGGCGAAAAAGTGGACGCCACGCCTTTGGTGTCCAAGTATTCCCCTGCCAATACACGAACCAGACCCTTTCCACCTTCCAAAGGGACTTCCGGGATGGCGCCGTTCACGAGCGCCTGGTATTTGGGCGGAGCCATCTTGTGTTTCCGGGGAAGGTTCACCCAAATTTGCATCATGTGCATCACGCCGCCGGCCTTGGCGAAGCTCTCCTCGTGGTATTCGTTGTGGAGCACCCCCGCCCCGGCCGTCATCCACTGAACTTCGCCGGGGTGGATCACCCCGCCGTTCCCCGCGCTGTCCCGATGGGCCACGGAGCCCTGGTAGGCGACCGTGACGGTTTCAAAACCCCGGTGGGGGTGGGTGCCCACGCCGCGCTTCTCCCGGGTGGGGCCGTAAACGTAGGGACGGTGGTAGTCCAGAAGGAAAAAGGGGCTCATCCGCTTGGCCAACTCCGGAGCGGAAGGGAAATAGTTGCTCACGCGGAAACCGTTGCCCACCCAGTGTTCCGGCGCGCCGCGGAAAACCCGATCAATGGAACGATTCATAAAATCCCCTCCTAGCGGGCTGCTGAAAAACTCTTTCGTTCGTTGTTCAGGAATGATATTGGCCGGAATCCGGATTTATTCATCGACGGAAGAGAACCCCTGGATTCCGGCCAGAAGCACGCCGGAATGACGGGCGGGGGGGGTTTCAGCAACCGATTAATAACGCGGGACCGTGCGGTCCACCCGGGTGGACCAGGCGTCGATTCCCCCCGCCATGCTCTGGGCTTGCTCAAAACCGCGTTCCCGCAAATAGGCCACGGCGTCCAGGCTCCGGATCCCGTGATGACAGTGAACGAGAATCCGGGTCTCTTTCGGCCAGGCGAGAACCTTCGCCATGGATTCGGCATTGTTCACGAGCAAAACGCCGTCGATTCGGGCCACCATGTATTCGGCGTCCGTTCGAACATCGATTAATTGGACCGCCGGATCGGCCCCTAAAAGAGCGGCGGAATCAACGGCGCTGATTTCCAAGGGCAAGTCCATACTTCTATAACCCCACTTCGGCGGAATAAGTTCCTGAAGGAATTTACAAACAGATATGATGGACGAAGATACTCCAGGAGGAACCATGGAACCCAAGATTGCCCAGAAAGCCCCCTACGTCCGGGAAGAAGAACCGGGAAAGAAGTTTTGGTGCGCCTGCGGGCATTCCGAAAACCAACCCTATTGCGACGGCGCCCACGCGCGGTCCGGCACCGGGATTCGGCCCCTCTCCATCGAAATCACCGAAAAGAAAACCGTGGCCTGGTGCGGCTGCAAGCACTCCAAGAACAAGCCTTTCTGCGACGGGACCCACAAAACCCTTCCCTAGTCCATCGATTCACGCAAAAACCCCGGGGCGATCCAACGCCCCGGGGTTTTTTTATTTTCCAGTTTCCTGCCTTCGATCAGAAGGACGCGGGCTTTACGTTTTCTTTTTGAACAGTTCCCGGTATTTCCCGTAGCCTTCCGACTCCAGCTTATCCACGGGCACGAAGCGAAGCGCGGCGGAATTGATGCAATAGCGCTGGCCCGTGGGGCCGGGGCCATCCGGGAACACGTGGCCCAAATGGCAATTGGCCCCGGCGGAGCGCACTTCGGTCCGCGCCATCCCATAGGCCGAATCCGTCTTGGCCACGACATCCTTGGAGTCAATGGGCCGGGTGAAGCTCGGCCACCCGGTTCCCGAGTCGAACTTGTCCGTGGAGCTAAAGAGCGGCTCGCCGGACACCACGTCCACGTAAATCCCTTCGGCGTGGTTGTCCCAATAGGCGTTGGCGAAGGCCGGCTCGGTTCCGTTTTCGCGCACCACCCGATATTGCTCCGGTGTCAGCTTGGCTTTCAGTTCTTTGTCGGTCATACCCTGTCCTTTCGTTTTATTCCATTCCCCCTGAGCCGAGGCCCCAAACCCAACGACTGCCACTGCCGTCAGTAAACCACAGTACGTTATCGATTTTCGTATCATTGCTCCCCCTTTGACTTGGGCCGGCGGGTATTTGTTAATATCATCCTTCTCCCCATGTATACGATCAACCGTGCACTTTGGATTCCCCCGGACTCGACCAATCCATTTCCGGAACCGCTGCGTATATCCTCTAAGGGCCATGGGCGCCTCTGATCCGGAAGGTTTCGATTTAATCCGCCGAGTGGCCCAGGACCGGGACGAAACCGCTTTCTCCCGGCTTTACGATCAATTCGCCCCCCGGGTGTTCGGCCTGGCCTGCCGAATGATGAACCGCCGGGAGGAAGCCGAGGAAGTTCTTCAGGACGTGTTCTTCGCCCTTTGGGAAAAGGCCGCCACCTACGACGCCAAGCGGGCCCCGGTGGGCCTTTGGATCATGGTCATGGCCCGGAGCCGTTGCCTGGACCGTCTGCGAAAACGGTCCCTGAGGGAGGGAAAAGAAAACAGCCTGGACGTCGATGAGACCGGACGGGCGCTGTTGGACACCCTGTCCGATCCCCTCCCCCCGGCGCTGGAAGGGCTGGCCTCCGATGAACGTCGCCGGGAGGTTCAAAGCGCCCTCGCGGCTCTCCCCGAAGCCCAACGGGCGGTTTTGGAAGCTTCCTTCTTTAAAGGAGAGTCCCAACAGGAAATTGCGGATCGAACCGGCGAACCCCTTGGAACGGTCAAGACCCGAATGCGCCTGGGGCTCGCTAAATTGTCCGAAACGTTAATGGATCGAAAACAATGAACCACGCCGAATTGCAGGAATTGATAGCGCCCTTCGCCCTGGGGACCCTCTCCGCCGTAGAATCGACGGCGATTAAAGCCCATCTATCCGAAGGCTGCGCCGAATGCGACCGCGCCCTTCGGGAAGCCCGCTGGGCCGTGTTGGCCCTGGCCCAAACGGCGGAGACCGTGGCCCCTCCCCTTCACGTTAAACGCGCCTTGATGGCCAGGATCTCCGGGGCTTCCCGATGGTCCTGGCGGCCCGTCTTCGCCCTGGCGGCGGGGGTGTTGGTGGCGGTGGGCCTCTTTCGGGGGTATTGGCCTTCCAGCGCACGCATCGAAGTTCTGGGCACTTCCGGGGAACTCACCGCGGAAGGGCGGTCGACGGCGCCGGGCGCGGTGATTAAACTCGGGGAAGTGATTGAGGCGACCAAAGGCAAGAGCGATTTCCGATTGGCCTCCCGCGTCGTCTTTCGTTTGAACGAGGGCGCCCGCGTCGTGGTGCAGCGACGAGGCGCGGGTTTTGTGGTTCGCCTTTCCCGGGGGGCCATTTTGAGCGTGGTCAAACACGGGACCCCCTACGCGGTCGAAAGTCCCGTGGTGGTGGCGGCCGTTCGCGGCACCGCTTTTTTCCTGAGCGTTGATTCCCCTCAAAAAACCTCCGTTTGCGTGTGCGAAGGCCACGTGCAGGTTCACGCGCTGGATAAAACGGAAGAAGTCGTCGCGACCCATCACACCGCCGCTTCCTGGCGGCGCGACGGCGATGCCGCGGTCAAAGGCCCCCCCGGGGCCCTGGACCATTCCGACCAGGACGTCGAGACCCTCCGGGGATTTTTGCCCCAATAATCCATAGATCCAAATCCGACGTTCGCCCGTATCCTAAGGGACGGTTCCAAAAGGACCGGACAATCGAACTCGGACAAGGTGGATCATGGACAAGGCAAAAGCGTTTCTCAAATCGATTCCCTCGCGGCTGGATTTCCTGCCCGCGCTTCTCGGCCGGATCACTCTCGGTTTCATTTTTGTCCAATCGGGCTGGGGCAAACTTCACCACCTCGATAAAGTCGCGGATTTTTTCCGCGCCCTCGGCATTCCGGCCCCCGGCCTCCAGGCCCCTTTCGTCGCGACGGTGGAATTCGTCGCCGGCGGGCTGGTCCTGATCGGCCTCCTCACCCGCTTCGCGGCGCTCCCCCTCATCGGAACCATGGCCGTCGCCCTTTGGACCGCCAAACGCCCGGACATTCACGAACTGTCCGATTTCCTCGCCCTTCCGGAATATTTGTTCCTCCTTTTATCCATCGGACTCGTGGTCAAGGGACCGGGCGACTTCTCCTTGGACGCGCTCCTTGGCCGTCGATGCCGAAGGAACACCGATTGACTTCCCCCCGGGAAGTAGACATTCGATTCACATCCGTTAAACACAAGGAGCTCCCATGAACCTGAAACAACTGCAAACCTTGATCTCGGCCGGCGTTTTTTCCGCCGCCGTGATCTCGGGCGCCGCTTACGCCGAAGACCTTTCGACCGCGCCGGCCTCCACCGCCGCGCCGAAAAAGATGGCAAAAGCGCACAAGATGAAAAACAAATCCGCCGCCGCCAAGAAAGACCTGGCGATGCGCCACGACTGCGCCGGCAAAAACGCCTGCAAAGGCCAGGGCGGTTGCGCCACCGACGGCACCAAGGGCAAGTCCAAGATGGACGCCATGGCCCAGCACGCCTGCAAGGGCATGAACGCCTGCAAAGGCCAGGGCGGCTGCGCGAGCTGATTAAAGAACCCCTCCATCCCGCCCCGGCCGAAAGACCGGGGCGGGACCCTGGCGGGTTCCCCTATGACCACGACCGAATTCTCCTCTCTTCCCACCCTCGGGGCCGGCCTCGGCCTTCGAAAAGAGCATTTTAAGGAGCTGGCCCCGGAAAACAACGGCGTCGGGTGGCTGGAAATCATCGCCGAAAACTTCATGAACTTCGGCGGCTTTCCCCTATCGGTGCTCGACTATTGCGCCCGCCATTGGACGATTGTGAGCCACGGGGTCAATTTGTCCATCGGGAGCGTCGACCCCCTCAACGAGGAATATCTGGATCGGCTCAAAACGTTGTTGGATCGCGTCCAAGCGCCCTGGTTCAGCGATCATTTGTGCTTCACCAGCGTCGGCGGGGCCTATTTTCACGATCTGTTGCCCCTTCCCTTCACCCGCGAAGCCGCGGACCACGTGGTCGCCCGGGTCAAAAAAGTCCGTAAAAAGATTCAGCGGCCCTTCCTCTTGGAGAACCCCTCCACCTACGTTGTTCCCCCGGGCGCCGACATGGCGGAGACCGATTTTTTTAACGCGGTATTGGAAGAGGCCGACTGCGGCTTGCTTCTGGACGTCAACAACGTCTACGTCAACAGCCGAAACCACGGGTTTGACCCGAAGGAATTCATCCGGCGTTTGCCATTGGAGCGCGTGGGGCAAATACACATGGCGGGCCATCGGGATTGCGGCGACGTGATCGTGGACACCCACGAGGGGCCCATCATCGACCCCGTGTGGGCGCTTTACCGTTTCACCCTGGAAGCCCTGGGACGCCCCGTGAGCACCTTGATTGAATGGGACACCGACGTGCCCCCCCTGGCGAAGGTCACCGCGGAGGCCGACAAGGCCCGAAGGATTCTTTCGGGGGTGGGATGGGCTGACACTTTAAGGTCCTCTCCCCTCGCGTCGGTGGATTCAAACCCGAGCCGTGAATCCGGAGAGCGGCGCGCCCTGGCCGACCGACGGGAAGCGGCCCCGCGATGAAAAGCGGACTCCGTTTTTATCAAAGCGAAATGCGCCGATTGATATTCCCGGGCGGGCCGACAACGACTGCCTCCCCCCTCTGGAAATCGGGACTTCCCGAGCGGCTCCGGGTTTACCGCGGCAACGCCGCCGCCAACTGGTGGAGCGCCTTGGAAAGCGATTTCCCTTTGACCAAAAAACAGTTTACGGACGAGGATTGGGACGGGCTAACGCGACGCTATTTCGCGAAACGGCCGCCGGCGCACTGGGAGTTGAACGCTTCGCTTTCCCCCTTCGTGGCCTTTTTGAAGCGGGCGGGGGTCCAGCGTTGGGTGTGGGAGCTGGCGGATTACGAATGGAACGATTTGGCGATTTTCATCGATCGGTCGGTGGTGGGGGCGGGCGCCGGCACGACCAACCCGACCGTGCGGGTGCGGGTGTACGAACATCAGATTTTCTATTGGGTCGAAAAGGAAGCGCCGAGGGAGAGGCCGCCGAAACAAAAACCCGAGGTTTTGGTTTTTTACCGGGACGCGGACAACACTTCCCGAATCACGGAAGGAGATCCTTTAATGCTTTTGATCCTGGATCACTTCAAGAAACCCGGAGCGACCTTGGGCGATTTGGAGCCCGTCCGGCGGCGACTGCTCCACGGAAACGCCGTGCGCCTGGAGACCGCCCTGGCAAACCTCAAGGAACGGGGTCTCGTCCTCCCTTAAACCCGTTCGGTTTCAGTGGGTTTTTCGAAGTAATGCCGCGCCTCGAGGTAAAGCGCCGGCAAAACGATCAGCGTGAGGCCCGTGGACACCAATAGGCCGAAAATGACCGTGATGGCCATGGGGGCCTGGAGTTTTGCGCCGGCGCCGATCCCGAGGGCCAGCGGCAATAGACCGATCACCGTGGTCCCCGCCGTCATCAAAATGGGTCGAAGCCGCGTGCGGCTGGCCCCGAGCACCGCCTCCTCCACCGACATTCCCGCCGCCCGCCGTTGTTGAATGAATTCCAGCAGCAGAATGGAATTGTTGACCACAATGCCGGAGAGAACCATCAAACCCTGACCCGACATTAAGTTCAACGTGTTGCCCAGGAGCAAAAGGGCCGGGGTCACGCCGTTGATGGCCAGGGGCACCGACACCAGGGCCAACAGCGGCAGCCAGAGGACGTTGAATTGAGCCACCAAAACGATATACACAAGGCCGATGGCCGCCACGCCTCCGACCAGTAAACTGTTGAGGGACGCTTGAACTTCCCCCACCTCGGCCCCCAGAGCCACGGACACGTCGCCCTTTCGCGGAAAACGATTGATGATGTTTCGAACCGCCGCTAAACCCTTTTCTCCCCCTCCCGGCGAAAAAAACACCGACAGGAGCACCGTGCGGCGCTGATCGCGTCGGCGGATTTCCGACGGACCGGGCGCGATGCTTAAACGGCCGTATTCGTTGAGTGGGTGACTGCCGCCCTTTTCCAGGGGGCTGGGGACCACCAGGCGCTCGAGCGCGGCGGCGTCCTTCCGGTCCTCTTCCCGAAGGCGCAGACGGACGGGAATTTCCTTGGCGTTCTCCCGAAAGGCCGTGGGGGTCAAACCGTTCACGCCCCCCAGGACGGATTCGGCCACGTCGGCCACGGCCAGTCCGTCCCGGGCCAGCCGGGCTTCGTCCATCTCGTAGCGCAATTGCAGGGACGGCACGGCCAGGCTGTTGTCCACCTTGGCCACGCCCGGCAACGCCCGCATTTTCTCCTGAACGTCCCGGGCGGCTTTTTTCAACCCTTCAAAATCCGTGCCCCGGACCTCGACCACCAGGTCGGCCCCCGCGCGCCCGAAAACCTGGGAAAACACGTCGCCGCCCTGGGCCTCAAAGTCCACCCGGGCGCCCTCCAAGTCCATTTGCTTTAAAGACGCCGCGGCCGCCGCCACGACGGCCCGGGCGCTTCGGCGTCGACGATGGAGGTCCCCGTCGGCGTCTTTGACGCGGTCCGCCAAATCGATGACCGCCCGCCCCTCGTTGGGGCCCAGGGCTCCCAGCAGGTTCCCCCCGGAAGACCCGACGATCACGTTTCGGTGGGCGATTTCGGGCAAGGCGGCCAATATTTTCTCGATCGAACCCATCACCCGGTCCGTCACCTCCAACCGGGTTCCGGCGGGCAGAGTGACCCGCATGACGATTTGGTTTTGGTCCACGTCCGGCATGGACTCCCGGCGGATCAAAAAGAGCCCCGCCCCGTTGGCGAGGGTGCACAAGAAGGCGATTTCCACGGTCCGCCGGGGATGGCGCACGGCGAATTGCAACGCGCTTTCATACCACTGCCCGGGCCGCGTAGCCCACCGCTTCCACGGCCAACGATAAACAGCCGTACGGTGAATTCGCTCCCGAAGGGGCGTCCACCGTTTTATCCAAGCGGCCGATAAACCCCGAAGAAACACTCGCCCGCCCTCCGGAATCCATCGCCGTCCCCCGGCGCTCTCCAAAAAGAGAATGCCGATGGCCGGGACGAAGGTGAAGCCCACCACCAGGGACATGGCGTGGCTGAGCATGACGGCGACGGCGATGGGCGTAAACACTTTTTGCGCCACCCCCACCGCGGCGAACGGAATCGGCGCGAAGGCGGCCAAAATCGTCAAAACGGAAAAGGTGACCGCGCCGCCCACTTCCTCCCCGCCGTCCAGGATGCTGTCTTTCAAACTTTTGCCCATGTCCCGGTGGCGGGAAATGTTTTCAATGATGACGACGGCGGCGTCCACGAGCATGCCCACGCCCAGGGCCAGGCCTCCCAGGGTGAGCAAGTTCAAGGTCATGTCCAATTTCCAGAACACGGCCACGGTGAGCAAAAGCGCCAAGGGAATGGTCAGCCCCACGATGATGGACCGGCGGTGGCTGCGCAGGAACGCCCACAGGATGAAATAGGCCAAAAGACCGCCCACCACCACGTTGCCGAAGACGTCGGAGATCCCTTCCCGGATGAACACCGATTGGTCGTAGATCACGTCCAGGTGGACGTCCCCGGGCAATTGCCGCCGCAGATCCCCCAAGGCTTCCCGCACGTCCCGGGCCACGTCCAAGGGGTAGGCTTCCGC
The DNA here is from genome assembly GCA_016722575.1 of Elusimicrobiota bacterium. NCBI lineage: Bacteria > Pseudomonadati > Elusimicrobiota > Elusimicrobiota bacterium. Next base: position 223,513 of record JADKIY010000002.1, read on the forward strand.
GCGTTTGTAGACGGCCACGGCGATGTTGTCCCGGCCGTCGTAGCGCGCGTGGCTCGTCTTTTCCCGAAAACCGTCTTTGACCTGCCCCACGCTCGACAGGCGGAGAAGGCCGCCCTCTCCCGGACGGCCGGCGGCGCCTTCGGTTTGGACGACGGTTTCCGCGATGGCTTTGATCTGGTCGTAGGCCCCGGTGACCGTGATGGGGTATTCGAAAAGGCCCTCCACGGCGGAGCCCGCCGAGCGCGACACGTTCCGGCGCTTCAAGGCGTCCGCCACGTCCTGCAGCGTCAACCGATGGGCCAATAGCTGTTGGGCGTCCAGGTCCACCCGGACTTCGCGTTCCAGACCCCCGCTCACCTCAATGCCGGAAACGCCCAGGGTTTTTTCCAGGGTCGGGCGCACGCGGCTTTCCACCAAATGGTCCAAGTCCTCGGCCGGGAGCGCGCCCGTGACGGCGATCAAAACGACCGGGCGTTCAAAGGGGTTGTAGCGGGTGACTTCCGGTTTCTTGGCCTCCAGCGGCAGGGAGTCCTGAACCAAGCCCAACTTTTCCTGGACCCAAAGAAGGGCGGCGTCCATGTCGGTGTCCCAGCGGAACTGGATGTTGACCAGGGACACCTGCTCTTTGGAGAACGATTCCACCCCGCGGACGTTTTTAACGGTCCCCAGTATTTGTTCGATGGGTTTGGTGACCAGGTTTTCGACTTCTTCGGGGCTGGCGTTGGGAAGGAGGGTGACGACGGAAAGCTGGGGGTAGCGAAGGTCGGGCATCAACTCCTGGGGAAGGCTCCGCCAAGCGAAGAGGCCGATGACCGCCAGGCCGGCGTAGACGGCCAGGACGCCCAGGGGCCGCTCCACGCAATACTTGAGGAGGGCGCGCACGGGCCGGGGGTCAGCCGGGGGAAGCGGGGGATTCGGTGTGGGCCGCGGGGTCGAAGACATCCATCACCCGCACCGTGGCGCCGTCTTCCAAATCCGTTCCCGGGTTGAGGATCACCAAATCCCCCTCGGCCACGCCGGAGACCTCCACGACGCCTTCGTCCATAAAAAGAATGTCGGCGGAACGCGCGTGGGCGGCGTTTTTGTCGTCCACCACAAAGAGGCGCATGGTTTTTTCCTGCATTTCGGCGCCGGCTTCCAGGGGGACCGTCAGGGCGCCGGCCTTTTCGTAGCGGCGCACGGTGCAGCGGGCGAACATGCCGGGGCTCAATTTCTCCTGGGGGTTGGTCGGCAGATCCACCTTGACGCTGAAGGACCGGGTGTCGCCTTTGAGATAGGGCGTCACCGAGAGCACCGTGCCGTCCTCTTTAAAATCCGGCACGGCGTCCACCGTGACGGCCACCTTCTGCCCCTGCTTCAAATGTTGAATGTCGTCTTCGGACAAATCCATTTCGATGAACACCCGGCTTTTGTCCATCAGTTTTCCGATGACCGTCCCGGGATCGGCGTGTTCGCCTTCGTTCACCCATTTCTCCACCAGATACCCGTCGTGGGCCGCCCGAATGGTGGTCTTGTCGGCTTCCAGCTGGGCCTGCTTGTAGCGGGCCTTGGCCTGCTCGTAGGAAAGGCGGTCGATGGTTTGATCCTTGAAATATTTGACGGCGGCCTTCTCGTATTCGAGCTGGGCGACGTCGAGGGAATTCTTGGCTTCGGCCTGGTCCAGGGTGGCCAGGAGGGCGCCTTTTTTCACGAACTGTCCCTTTTCCACGGCGAAGCGGGAAACCCGGCCCGGCGCGCCGAACTGCAGATTGGTTTCGGCTCGGGCGCGGATGGTGCCGATGCGCTTGAGAGCCCCCGCCACGTTACGCGGGCGCACTTTGTAGGCTTTGACTTGCGGCACTTCCTGCGCGGCCTGGGCCGCCGAGGCGGCTTCCCGTTGATACAGCCGATGTTCTTGAAATTTCTTGATCCCCCAGGCGGCGCCCAGGATCCCCGCCACGGCGGCCACCAGCGGCCACCGTCGTTGAAGGGTCGCGGGCGGGGTCACGAACGCACCCGGTATTGGTCGGGCAGGCCCACGGCGCGGTTCAAGGCCGAGACGGCCGCCAAATATTGGGCCTGGGATTGGGCTTGGGCCGCTTGGGCGAAGGCCACGCGATTGCGGGCCGCCGCCAAGTCCCCCAAATGGGCGCGGTCTTCCTGAAGGAGGGACCGCGTGTCTTTAAATTCTTGAAGCGCCTCTTCCAACTTGGCCTTGGCGGCCTCGAAGCGGGAACGGGCCGAAGCGGCCCGACGCACCGCCAGACGAACGTCGTTGTCGGCGTCCCGACGGGTTTTTTCGTAGCGCCATTCCTCCTCGTGAAAGGACCGCCGTCCTTCCCGGTTTGCCACGCCGACGCCCAGGGCGTCGCCCAGGGAAAGACTTAGAGAGTGGTTGTCCGTTTCCGTCCGGCTGGATTCGCCCAACCGGGGGCTGGTTTTTTCCCGGTAGGCCGAATACTTCACGGAATTGCCGACAAAGGCCCAATTGGCGGAGAGACCGACGTTCCAGTCTTTCTTATAAATCAAGGGATCCGTTTCGATGAACGCCGAGGCGGAGCGACCGTAAAAACCGTTCAGATCGATTTTGGGGAAGGCCCCGCTGCGCGCCACGGACCGGGCGAAGCGGGCCGATTCCATCATACGATCAGCGATGCGGGTGTCGGGTCGGTGGTCCCGGGCCAAGCGGAGCGCCTCGGCCTCGTCGACCTCCACAAGGCCCGTGGGCAACTCCGCGGGGACGTTGAAGTCCGTGGCCGAGCGTTCGCCCAGGGCGTCCCAGAGGGCCTGACGGGCTTCCAAGAGGTTTTCCTGAACCTCGGCCAGGGCGGCTTCGCTCTCGCGGTTCTGAGCCCGGGTTGATAGAAGTTCAATGCGGGCGGAACGGGCTTCGCTCAAATCGTGGCGAACGGCCTTCTCCAAATCCTCCTGAAGCAGCGCGCGAGCGTCCCGATGGGCCCGAAGGGCCTGCTGGAGGCCCGCCACCCGCCAATAGGCCTCGGTCACCGCGTGGCGAACGTCCAACCGCTGTTTGTCCAATTGAAGTCGGGCGATGTCGGCGCCCAAAGAAGCCTGCCGTTGAGTGCCCCAGAGCTTTCCCCCGGAAAAAATCGTCTGGGTCGCCTGAACGCCGTAGGAACGCTGGACAAACGGGGGATTGTCGACCCCCTGCTCCGCCCGGCCGGTGGTCTCATCGGCCTTGGCGGTCACCGCGGGAAACAGGGAAACCGAAGCGGCGCGGGCCCGGGCGCGGGCGACGGCGACATCGTCCTCGGCCAGCACCAGGGCGGGATTTTGAGCCAGGGCTTTTTCCAAACATCGGTCGAGGGTGAGGAGAGCGCCTTCTTCCGCCCACAAAAATCCCCGGGCACCGGCCAATAACCCGAACCAGAGGACGCCGGCCCACCGGCGTCGAAAAACAAGGGGCGTTGAGTCGTATCGTTTTATTTTCATTGAAAGGTAGGTGGAAGTCCCCTGAGAGTTGTTGATACTCTTCTATTATACCACGACTGGGCGGAGATCAGCGGGAAAGAACTAAAACTGCCAGAAACCGACGCTGACTATTTGGGTGAAGTACCGGGCGGCGCTGTCGGCGGCATAACTGAACGATACGTCATGCCCCCCGATAAAATTGAAGTGGAATAGGCGAACTTCGAATCCCCCGGTGGCGTGGACGCGTCCCTTGACCCCTTTGAACCGGCTGGGCTCGAAATACGTCCCGAGGCGAAGCCGCACACGACGGGGCCAAATTTCCTCCTCCCCTCCCAGGTGATAACTGTAGGTCCTTTTTTCCCCCGTCCATTGAACACGCTGTTCAATGAAGGATTCGACCCCCACCGCGCCTCGCGTCGGGGCAATGGCGTTGATTTGAAGGCCCATTTGAAGGGGACGGTCGGACCAAAAAGTTCCACGGGAAAAGTGATACGAGATCCCGAGGGACGCCACGACCGGCAATGTCACCTGGCGGGGAATGATCAACCCGTTGTTCACCACCGGGGCCGTCGCGTCGGCGGGAAATTGGTTATCGTCTCGGATGGGGCCGGAAAAAGAAAGACCGAGGCGCCAGGGACCGCGATCGGGATTCCAAAGGGTCCCGACGCTCCCCCCGCTCCCCGACAAATGCAGCGTGAGGTTGCGGGATCCCTTGGGTTTGGATTCCAATGCCGCCAGGCGAAAACCGGCGCCCCAGAAAAAATTTTCTCCCGGGGAAGCCCAGCCGACGGCGAGCGTCCCGACGTTGAAGGCCAAACTCTCGACGCCGGCCGGGCCGCCCACGTCGTAGCGCTGATTCACGATATAGAAGCCGATGCCCACGCGGCTTTTCCGCACCAGAGCGCCGGCATTTATGAGGGAATTGCGGTGAAAAGCGCGGGTCAAATTGCCGTTGTTGTCCACGTCGTCGCCGTTGAGAAGGATGCTTCCCACCGTTAAATCGTAGCCCCAATCGGATTCGTCCGAGGGGCGCCGGAAGGCGGCCGCGACCGGGTTGTCCCAGAGACTGTCCACCCCTTCGGCGATGCCGGTGTAGGCCCCGCCCATGGCCACCTTTCGGCTCGAACCGACCGCCACGTTGGGGTTGAAGGCCAGGCGATAATTGTTGTCCAGGATGGGCGGACCGGTCAAATCCGCCCGCAGGGGCGCGGCGACCGCCAGGACCCACAGGGAACCCGCCAGCCATCGATTGACGCGAACACTATTCTTTTGTATAGTCGCTTTTATGGACAACTTAACCTCCCGACAACAGCAAATCTACAATTTCATCGCCTCGGAAATCCAGACGGCGGGACTCCCCCCCACGGTGCGGGAAATCGCCGGACATTTCGACATCTTCCCCAAAGCCGTTCAGGACCATTTGGCCGCCCTGGAGAAAAAAGGCGTCCTGCACCGGGCCAAAGACCGCGCCCGCGGGCTCATCATGGAAGCCCGGGGCGTCGTTCAAAAGCTTCGCATTCCCATTCTTGGCCGGGTGCCCGCCGGCCAGCCCCTGGAAGCCATCGCCGACGTGGAAGATTATCTGGCCGTGGACGAAGCCATCGCCAAAAGCGCCAATTTCGCCCTCCGCGTCAAAGGGGACAGCATGTTCCCCGAGATCAACGACGGCGACGTGGTTCTCGTCCAAAGCACGAGCGTGGCGCAGAACGGCGAAGTGGTGGTGGCCACCGTGGACGACAACGAAGCCACCGTTAAACGTTTGCGCCGCGCGGGCGGCGACGTCTATTTGCAGCCGGCCAATCCGGCCTATCCCATCATTCGAGGAAAGGACATCACCATCGTTGGCCGCGTCACCAGCCTGATCCGAACCTTTTTCTAGACCATCAGTACAACTCTCACGCCGAGGGATACGATGATAAACGATCCGAGACTTGCCTTGCAGAGCCTCCTGGCTCCCCCGCAACACGCCCACACCCGCGCCGGCTTTTCCGTGGCCACGGGCCCCAGCGGCCTGGTTCAGTGGGCCCTTCCGGTCCTCGCCGCCAACCTGCCCCTCTACGAACGGGTTCTCTGGGTGGACACCTCCGGCCGTTTTGACCCCCGCCCCCTCCTCCAACAAGCGGACGATTGGGGCATCGACCGGTTCTTCTATTTGAACCGAATTCAAGTGGCCCAGCCCCGATCTTCCGATCACTTGGAGCGCTTCATCGTCTCCGAGCTTTTGCCCCGGAGCGCCGGGGATCAACCCGTGGTCATCGCCGATCCCTTTCACCTGTGGGACATCGACGGCTTCGGCCCGACCGAAAAGGAAGACCGTTTCCTTCGATTCGAAGACTTGATGGCGAACCTTTTGCCCCGTTGCCTGGTGTTGAGCGAAGAACGTCGCTCCCACATGTCGGGGTTCAATCAGCGGCTGTTCGTTCAAGCCGCCCGGCGGGCCCGAATGGAAATCAAAGACGGTTTTTGGTCGGTGTTGGAGCTGTCGGAGAAACTGTCGACGACCGTCAAAAACCCGGCCTAATCCGCCGCTCCGCCCAATCCCGGAGGGCGTGGTAGGTGCTTCGAAAGGCCAGCCGATCCCACGGGATATCGTCCAGGGCGAAAGATTTGACTTCCAGGGATTCCACCCCCGCCCGGGGACCGGCTCCGACGACCACGGCGTCGTACACCACGGTCACCACCGCCGCGTCGTCGTAGGAATAGAGGCGCGGCGGGCCCGATAAGCGCACCCGGCATCCGATCTCCTCCCGGGTTTCACGAATGGCCGCGTCCTGCACCGTTTCCCCCAACTCCATAAAACCCGCCGGATGGCTCCACAGGCCGCGGGAAGGTGCGATGGCCCGCCTTAAAAGGACAATCTTGTTTTTCCAGACCGGAAGGGCGGCCGCGACGATTTTGGGGTTTTGGTAGGAAATAAATTTACACCCGCCGCACACAAACCGCCGACGTCCTTCTTCCCGCACCATCCGCCAGGCCAGATTTTTCCCGCAACAAGAACAATGCCGAATCTCTTTTCCAAAAACGGTCCACCATTTCTTGGGAAGACCCGCGTTGGCGAAGGATTTCTCAATCCGACGGTGATCCGCGGCGCTGAACCGGAGCGGGGTTTTATCCATGGACATCGATTTTAAAGCTTCGCGCACTGGAATAGGGGATTTTAAATAAGTCGGGCTGGCTCCGGCCCGCCAACCGTTCGATGGGGCCTTCCAGGATTTCCTCCAGGGCCCGATTGAATTCCGCTCTCACTAAATTCAAATCCACCCCCCAAAACGCTTCGCCGTATTTCGCCAGGAGTTCCAAGCCCGAACCGTGAAGTATCCGGGCGCCCCGCATGTTGCCGATTTGAAGATGGTGCATGGCCGAGGTTACCTGAATCATCCCCTGAATAAAATCCCGGGCCGCGCCCTGGGTCTCGTGCCACAACTCTTCCCAGACTTCGTGGGCCTCAAAGAAATCTTCATTATTGAACAGCGCGATCCCTTTAAAGAATCGCGGGTCAGGGGACACGGCGCCCCCCTTTCAAAGGAAAAGGACAGACTTTTCGAAGGACGCACTCCGGGCAGCGGGGCGACTGGGCTTTGCACACCGCCCGCCCGTGGCTGATCAAGGCGTGGGAATACCAGATCCAATCCTTGCGCGGGAGACGCTTCAGCAAATCCCGCTCGATTTTGACGGGATCGCTTTCCCGGGTCAATCCCAAACGATTGGAAAGCCGGCGGACGTGGGTGTCCACCACGACGCCGGTGGCTTCGCCGAAAGCCGTTCCCATCACCACGTTGGCCGTCTTGCGGGCGACGCCCCGCATTTCCAACAGGGCGTCGAAAGACCGCGGGACCTCGCCGCCGTGTCGTTCGACCAGCAACCGCGCCGTCGCCACCAGGGATTTGGCTTTCTGACGGAAAAACCCCGTGGAGCGGACGATCGTTTCCACCTCAAGCACGGGGGCGGCGGCCAGGGCCGCCGCCGTTGGAAAACGGCCGAAGAGAACGGGGGTCACTTGATTGACCCGGGCGTCCGTGCACTGGGCCGACAGGATCGTCGCGATCAAAAGTTCAAAGGCGTTTCGGTGGGCCAGGGCGCAATCGGCATCGGGATAGGCTTGGTGCAACGCTTTCAGGAGGGGAGCGAGGGTCGGCTTCACGGGATTATTTTCTCACATTTTGTCGGCCTTTGCCGACGCGCTCGGAACGGGTAAAATGATCCCCATGAAAATCTACACGCGGGTGGGCGACGGCGGATACACTTTTCTGTTCGGCGGAAAAAAAGTCCGGAAGGACCACATCCGCGTCGAGGCGTACGGCACGGTGGACGAGCTCAACTCGGCCCTGGGGTTGGCCGGGGCGCTGACCCAAAAGGCCGCGCTCCGGCGCCGGATCGAAGCCGTGCAACGGGATTTGTTTGTCCTGGGCGCCGATTTGGCCACGCCCCTCAAAAAGGGCGCTCCCCGGGTGCCGCGGATCGGCCCCCTCCACGTGCGGCGATTGGAAATCGAAATTGACCGGATGCAGGCGGAACTTCCGGCCCTTCGCCACTTCATTTTGCCCGGCGGCTCGTCGGCGGGGGCCGCGATTCACCTGGCCCGGGCCATTTGCCGACGGGGAGAGCGCTACTGCGCCGGCCTGGGAAAACCCTTCGCCTCGGCGATCGTCTATTTAAATCGCCTGGGAGATTTCCTGTTCGTTCTGGCGCGCCGGGCGTCTCACGAAGAAGGGAAAAAAGAAACCCTCTGGACGCCCGATTAACTTCCCCGGCGGTCCCGTCCGGGGCCGCCCCCCCCTAACAATATTTACCGCAGAACGGTGTCGGCTACTCGCCGGGGACGCGCAGGACGGCCCCTTCGGAACCGGAAGTGACCAGGGCGGCGTACCGAGCCAACCAACCGGTGGCGCGGCGCTTGGGCGCCTTCCAGGCTTTGGCCCGTTTGGCCCATTCCGCCTTGGAAAGCGCCACGCTCAATTCCCGTTTTTCGGCGTTGATCGTGACGACGTCGCCGTTCTTGATCAGCCCGATGGGACCGCCCACGGCGGCTTCCGGGCACACGTGCCCCACCACCCGGCCGTGGCTGCCGCCGGAGAAACGCCCGTCGGTAATGAGACCCACCTTGTCGCCCAACCCTTTGCCGGACAAAATGGCCGTTAAGGAGAGCATTTCGCGCATTCCGGGACCGCCCTTGGGCCCTTCGTAACGCACCACGACCACGTCCCCCGCCTGAATGCCCCCCCGCAACGCGGCCTGGGTGGCCGCTTCTTCGCCGTCGTAGACTTTCGCGGGGCCGACAATCGTGGTGTTCGACAACCCGCCGACTTTGGCCACGGCGCCCTCCGGCGCCAGATTCCCCTTCAGGATGACGATGGGGCCGGTGGGCCGCAGGGGATTGTCTTTGGATCGGATAACGGCCTGCCCGGCGACCAGCGCGGGCGCGTCGGCCAGCGTTTCGGCCAACGTTTTGCCCGTCACCGTGAGGGTCGAGCCGTCCAAATAACCGTCGGCCAGCATTTGTTTCATAACCGCGGGCACGCCTCCCGCTTTGTGCAGGTCGAACATCACGTAACGTCCACTCGGTTTCAAGTCGGCCAGGTGCGGGACTTTTTTAGCGATGCGAACAAAATCCTCCAACCCCAACTTGACCCCGAAGGCGTCGGCCATGGCGATCAGGTGAAGCACCGCGTTGGTGGAACCGCCGAGGACCATCACCAGGGCGATGGCGTTTTCGAAATTCTTTTTCTTCACGATGTCCCGGGGCCGCAGGCCCAAACGAAGGGCTTGGACCACGGCTTTTCCCGCCTCGACGCATTCGGCGGCCTTGTCGGGGGTCTCGGCCGGAAGAGAGGAACTTCCGGGAAGGCTCATGCCCAAACACTCGATGGCCGAGGCCATGGTGTTGGCCGTGTACATCCCGCCGCAGGACCCGGGCCCGGGGCAGGCGGAACATTCGACGCCCTTCAGGGTTTTTTCGTCGATCAGGTTGTTGTTGAATTGGCCCACGGCCTCAAAGATGCTCACGATGTCGACGTCCTTCCCCTGGAAGGAACCGGGGCGGATGCTTCCGCCGTAAACGAACACGGACGGGATGTTGAGGCGTCCCATGGCCATGAGGCAGCCGGGCATGTTTTTGTCGCAACCGCCGATGGCCACCAGGCCGTCGAAGCGCTCGGCCCCGGCCACCGTCTCGATGGAATCGGCGATGATTTCCCGGCTGGGCAGGGAATAACGCATGCCGTCGGTTCCCATGGAAATGCCGTCCGACACCGTGATGGTTCCGAAAATCAGAGGCGCCCCGCCCCCCGCCCGGGCCCCGGCTTTGGCGCTCTCGGCCAACTTGTTGATGTGGATGTTGCAGGGCGTGATCTCGCTCCAGGTGCTGGCCACGCCGATCAACGGCTTTTGGAAATCCTCGTCCGTCAACCCGACGTCCCGCAACATCGCGCGGTTCGGGGCGCGGTTGACGCCGTCGGTGATGTCGCGGCTTTTTATTTTGAGGTCTCGGGAATCGGGCATAACGGGCTCCTTAGATGGTTTCGTTCAGTCGACGGGCGATGAGGTCTTTCAATTTGGAAACGTCCGGCCGGTCGGTGGCCTCCGGCGCGTGGGTCAAATAGGATTCCAGGTCCCGCAAGGCGGGACGGTAACGACGCATTTGATAAAGGACCAAGCCCCGGTCCCGCACCTCGGTCCAGGCTTCGGGAAGGAGCAGGGCCAATTTATCGATCACCGCGTGGGCCTTGGCGTAGGACCGCGACTCCACGTAGATGTTCTTCAAATTGGTGAGCAGGCGAACCAGGATCGCCCGGGGCCCGATGGGGCGGAGGTGGTCCGGCGTCAGGGCCATTTTCCCCCCGAAAACGTTGGCCACTTTATCCGCGCATTCCTCCTCCGTCAACAACCGCCCGCCGTCAAAAGCGTCGATGTAGTGAACGCGCCCCGGGGAAAGCAGGGCCGCCACAAAATGCCCCGGAAGGCCGACGCCGGCGGAGGAAAGCCCGGCGCGACGGGCGACGTCGATGTAGAGGAGGGACAGCGTGATCGGGATGCCGACCCGGCGGTCCAAAACTTCGTTTAGAAAACTGTTTCGGGGATCGTAATAATCCTTCTGGTTCGGTCCAAACCGCTCTTCTTCAAAGAGGACCGCGTTCAAGGCCGCGATGGCCGCGACGGGATCGGGGCCGCCGCGCAGACGCGCGGCCACCCGGTCGGAAAAACCGTCCAAACGGTCCAAATAGGGCCGCGGGTCCAGGCCGGGGTATTCGTCCCCCGCGACCAACAGGGCCGCCTCGGCCAAATCCACCCCGGCGTCGTCCCGATCCAACAATTGAAGCAGGCGCGCGCGGGGGGTGGGCGGGGTCATTGGGGCGTGGCGGTCAGAAACAGGCTCTCGAGGTCTTTCACCCGCACCGCGGTCAACACGGGAACGACCCGGTCGGCCGCGCTCAACTCCTCGGCGGAATAGGAGGTCGTGACGGCCACGCATTTCATCCCCGCGGCGCGGGCGGACAAAAGGCCGTGCTTGGAATCTTCCACCACCAAACATTCCGAAGGCTGAATGCGGCGGTCCGGGTATTTCCGGTTGATTTCCTCCAAGGCTTTCAAATAGGCGTCCGGAGCGGGTTTTCCCCGCACCACGTCCTCGGCGGCGATCACGGCGTCGAAATAGTGCGCGATGCCCGCGGCGTTGATCATGAGTTTGACTTCGTCCCGCAGGGCCCCGGAGGCCATGGCCAGGGGAAACTTTTGGGAAACGGCCATGACGAATTCCACCACCCCGGGGAGAATCACCAGATTTTCCGTGGCCGTTTTCTTATAAAGGGCCGTTTTCTTTTCAATGAGGGCGGACAATTCCGCGTCGGACAAGGACCGGCCGTGAGCGGCCACCACCGCCCGAAAACATCCCTTGTCGTCCATGGCCAAGTATTTTTCCAGGTAGTCCGCCTGGGTCAACGGCACCCCGATCTCCCGAAGGACCTTTTGGAAAAGCGAAAAGTGCAGGTGTTCGGAATCCGCGATTACGCCGTCGCAGTCGAACAATACGGCTTTGAGCATTCGTCCTCCTTTTGACCGTCCAACCAACGCAACGCGAAGGCCGCGGCCCGGTGGCCGCTCCGGCAAGCCGCTTCGATGGTGGGCGGGAGACCCACGTCCACCCAATCGCCGGCCAAAAACAGATTTTTGAGGGGCGTTCCCACCCCGGGCCGGGCGCGCCAAAAAAGCGGGGTCGGGGCCGGCGTCGCCTCTTTTTCCCAGGTCACGGTGGCGTGGGTCGGCTCTTCTTTAAAATCGGGAAAGGCCCGCCGAAGGTCCGCGAGCGCCAGAGCGATGAGCTGGTCGCTGGAGCGCCCCACGTGGTCGTGTCCGGCGCTCAACACGAGGGAAATTTGCCCTTCGGCGCCCCGCCCCCAAAGCACTTCCCGATTAAAACCCCATTGGATGTCCAAATCCAAAAACCCCACCCAGGGGTCGGAAAAAGGCGCCCGGGGAAACCAAAGATTAACGGCGGCGATGGGCGAATGACCGGTCGGCATTTGAGCCAACCCGGGCACGTGGGGCCCGGCCACCGCCCGGCCGGCGCTCAAGGGCATCGCCGCGACGAAAACGTCGGCGGCCACCGGCTCCCCCGCGTCAATTTGAAGGGCGGTCACGAGGTCCCCTTCGACCGCAAACCCCGTGGCCCGGATGTTGGCGGCCACGTCCCCCCCCTGGCTTTTTAAATAAGCCGGCAACTCCGTGGCCCAGAGCCTTGCCAGGGGAACCGTGGAATACCCCAAAGCGCGATCGTCGACCGATTTTAAAAAACCGTCCCGAAGGACCGCCACCAAGGCGTCGGCCGAGGCCCGGTCGGGCCGCTCGTTCAACGTGGCGTAACAAAGGGGGTCCCAAAAGGCCCGCAGGGCGCCCGGCGTCTGATGAAGGTTTTTCAGCCACGCCGACACCGTCAAAGCCCCGTGGTCGGTCGAACGATCAACGCGAAGACGAGCCAACCCGTACAGGAGGGACGCTTTGTCCTTCCACCTCAGGGCTCCAAAACCCAGCACGCCCCGCACGAAACCCAGGGCGCCGGGAAGGCGGCCGGGATTCAGAACGGATTTTTTTCCCGAACGGGCGTAAAAGGACGTCGAAGCCCCGGGAAGCCACCGCAGGCGGTTCTCCGTCTTCATTCGCCGTAGAAAGGCGCGGGTATCGCGGTAGGCGCCCAGAAAAAGATGTTGGCCGTTGTCGACGTCCTGGCGGGTGACCCCGTCCCGATAGGACGATGTGCGCCCGCCCAGAGTGTTCCGGGCTTCCACGAGAGTAACGGCCACCCCCGCTTCGGCCAAGGCCGAGGCCGCGGCGGCGCCGGCGAATCCGCCGCCCACCACGACCGCGTGCCGCCGGTCCGCCCCCGTGTCCAATCGCCCCATGCCCGCTCCCCCGTATTTCCTCGAACCGCGTGTGCGCGTCCGGTTCCCCTAAAAAAAATCCGCCCCCACCGGTTCCGACCCCACGGGGCGGAAGCCCCAAAGGGCCGGTGGGGGCGGAACGTAAAAACTATTTCAACGCGTCGCCCACCCGACCCACCATCTGGGCCCCCGGCTTGAGCGTTTTGCCGCCTTGTTTCCAGTTGGCGGGGCACACTTCTTCGGGATGTTTGGCCAAATAGGCGTTGGCCTGCACCTTCCGAAGCAACTCCGCCGCGTTCCGCCCGACGTTGAAGAAATTGATTTCACCGCTGGCCAGCTTGCCGTCCGGGGCGATGATGAAGGTCCCGCGCAGGGCCAGTCCCGACGCGTCGTCGTAGACGCCGAAAAGCCGGGAGACCTTGCCCGTCGGATCGGCCGCCATGGGGTATTTCACGTTTTTCAGAAGCGTTTCCTCGCGCTGCCAGGCCATGTGGACGAAATTCGTGTCCGTGGAGACGGAGAAAACCGCCGCCCCGGCTTTGGTCAATTCGGCGTGCTGCTCGGCCACGTCGGCCAATTCCGTGGGGCAAACGAAGGTGTAGTCGGCGGGGTAGAACACCAAAACCGTCCACTTCTTTGCTTTCTTGTTTTCGGCCAGGGACATCTTGCCGAACCCGTGCTCGACGGGATCGAAGGTGTCCATTTCAAAATCGGGCACGGTTTGACCCACCCGAACGGGAACGGCTTGGGGGAAGTTGGCTTCGTAGGAAAGACTGGACATGGGATGGCTCCTTGGGTGAAAAAAGGTCTCGGCCGAATTTCCGCCGGCCCCGGACTACTTTTTCTGGGAAATCTGTTCTTTCAATCGCGCCACGAGATCGGCCAGGGGCAGGACGCCCACGTCCTGGCCTTCGCGGGTGCGAACGGCAACGGTTTTGGTCTCCGCCTCGCGGCCGCCGACGACGAGAAGATAGGGGATCTTTTGCATCGTCGCTTCGCGAATTTTCGCTCCCACTTTATCGGCCGAATCATTGACCGAGGCCCGAATTCCGGCCGCTTTGAGGGCCGCGAAGACCTCGTCCGCGTAGCCTTGGAATTTATCGCTGATGGGAAGCACCGCCGCCTGAACCGGCGAAAGCCACAACGGGAAGGCCCCGGCGTAATGTTCGATCAACACGCCAAAGAACCGCTCCAGGGAACCCAACAGGGCCCGGTGGATCATGAACACCTGGGTTTCGCCCCCCTGGGCGTCCCGGTATTTGATGTTGAACCGTTCCGGGTTGTTGAAATCCACCTGCACCGTCGAGCACTGCCAAGCGCGGCCCAGGGAGTCTTTGATTTTAAGATCGATTTTGGGGCCGTAAAAAACGCCTTCGCCGGGATCCAGCGTGTAAGCCAGTCCGACGGTTTCCAAGGCTTTTTTAAGGGCGCCTTCGGCGTGGGCCCACCCCTCCAAGGTCCCGGAATACTTGTCCGGCCGGGTGGAAAGTTTGACATCGTAATCTTTGAACCCGAACATGCCCAGGATTTCGGTGATGATGCGCAGGATGCTCGCCACTTCCTCTTCCACCTGGTCCGGGCGGCAGAAAATGTGGGCGTCGTCCTGGGTGAATCCGCGGACCCGCATCAACCCGTGCAACACCCCGCTTCGTTCAAACCGGTAAACGGTCCCGAACTCGGCGTAGCGGAGCGGCAATTCCCGGTAGGAGTGGAGGGTCGACTTGTAAATCAGGATGTGCCCCGGGCAATTCATGGGTTTCAGGAGAAATTCCTGGTTTTCGAGTTCCATGGCCGGGTACATGTTTTCGCGGTAATAATCCAAGTGACCGGAGGTTTTCCAAAGGTCGGAACGCGCCACGTGGGGGGTGTAGACGAAATCGTATCCGCGGGCGCCGAGATAATCCTTGAGCGTGTCTTCCATCAACCGGCGAACCAGGGCGCCTTTGGGCAGCCAATAAATGAACCCCGAGCCTCCGGATTCGTGTTGAATCGAAAAGAGCCCCAACCGCGGGCCCAATTCGCGGTGGTCGCGTTTTTTGGCCTCTTCCAGGCGAGCCAAGTAGTCGGTCAATTCCTTGGCCGAGGGCCAGGCCGTGCCGTAAATGCGCTGCAGGCGCTCGCGTTTCTCGTCCCCTCGCCAATAGGCCCCGGCGATTTTAAGGAGCTTGAAGTGGCGGATGTCCTTGGTCGTGTCCAGGTGGTGACCGCGGCAAAGATCGACGAATTGGTCGTGGGAACAATAGGTGACCGTGGGCTCGTTCAGGTCGTTGATCATCTCGACCTTATACTTTTCACCCCGGGCGCCCCAAAACGTCTTGGCGTCGTCGGAGGCGTGGGTGCTCATGACGAAGGCGTGATTGCCTTCGACGATTTGGCGCATGCGCGCCTCGATTTTCTCGAGATCCTCGGGGACGAAACGGTGGTCCGACTCAAAATCGTAATAAAACCCGTCTTCCACCGGCGGGCCGATGGTCAGGCGCGTGCCCGGAAAAAGATCCTGGACCGCTTGGGCCATCACGTGCGTGGTCGAGTGGCGGAGTTTGTAGAGGTAGTCTTCGCGGTTTACAACGGCTTGGGCCATGGGATCATCGCTCTGTTTTTTTGGAAGTTCCATTTTAGCTTATCCGATGCGTTCCCGCAAAAACCAAAACAAACGAAATCCGGTGGGCGGTCCTTCGGCCCGGAGCGGCGCGCCCGCGAGCCCCCCGGCCCCGCGGCCCCGCCAACCGACGGCCAAGGCCAATGACAACATCGACAATACAAGCCCCGCCCAAAACGAAACGGGGACGAATCGAAAAACAAGCGCGTGCTCCCCCGAAGGAACGGACACACACATAAACACGTCGTCCTTCAAACGCAGGGGGGCGGAACGGCCGTCGATCGCCGCTCGCCACCCCGGAAAATAGGCCTCGGAGAAATCGATTTCCCCGGGGCCACCGGCCGTGTATCGACATTCCAGGCGCTCGGGCCGGGGACGACTTACCGAGAGAATCCGAACATCCCCCCGGGCGGACACGCGCGGGGCCGGTTGGTCCAACACGGCGACCCGCGTGTTGTTCTCGGCCACCCGATCGGACGCGGGGTCGGCATCGACCACGCACCCGATGGCGGCCGCGCGGGCCTCGGGCGCGGATTTTCCGGCCCGGAAGAGCCGGGCTTGAAATCGCTCGGTGGATCGCAAGAGCAAAACCTGGTAACTGTCCACTTCCGCCACCCCGTAGGCCGTGCCCAGGGACGGGACCAGCAAATCGCGCATCCGTTGAAAATCCGACTCGTCCGTCAAAGTCGAACGCGGGGCCAAACGCACGAACCGGGGCGTGTGGTAGATGCGCCCGGCATCGGGCCCGGCCAAACGCGCGGCGAGGGGAGGGATGTCGCTCAAGATTTCCGGCCGAGCCCAGCGGTGGCGGGGGGCCAAACCATAAGCCAGCAAATCCGCGGCGACGAAGAGAAACGCCGCCCCTTTCCTTTTCACAGAGGACCACCGTCCGATTTCAACGCTCGCAAGATAAATGGCGCCCGCGGTTAAAACCAACAGCCAGTTGGCGGGATAGCGCGCCACCCGCAAAGGCGACAGGAGCCAGTGTCCCCACCCGAGTCCCCCCAGCGACAGGATAAAAGCAAGGACAACCAATGCCACCCACCGCCCCTGGCCCCGCCCGCCCGCCAGCAGGGAACGAACGCAAAGGAGGGTGGGCAGAAGACCGATATAGAACGAAACCATGACGGGGTCGCCTTTTAGCTCCGTGTACCACCAGGACCAGGCCGGACCGAACATTTCAACGGCCAATTGTTTGACCGGAAGCGAAAACTCCAAAGCCTGGTCGACGGCCAAAATCAAAGGGCGACTGGATCGCAAAAAGAGTTCCATAAAGGGGACCCACTGAACGGCCGATAGGCCGGCGAACCACAAGGAAACCCGCAACCAGAACGCGGCGTCGGCCCGTCGGCGGGGAAACGCGACCAGGCCCACCACCCCGACGGTCAATAGGAAAAAGGGCGGATAACCGGCCAACCACTGGAGGCCCAACGCCATCCCGACTCCCCGGGAGGATTTCAAGGAAGCGCCGTAGAGAACGACGGGAAGCCAGGCCGCGGCGGCAAAATGATTGGGAAACAACCCCCGGCCCAGGAAAAAACCATTCGCGGCAAACAACAAGGCGGCCGTTCGAGCGGCCCACGTGTCCCCCGTGACGCGATGGATCCACGCGGCCCCGAACCCGGCCGAAAGGGCCGTGTGCAACAAGATCCACGCGCCCCAAAAAGCCGCGTACGTTGGGAAAAACGCCGTCAACCACCGAAGCGGGTACAAGGCCATCGTTTGCGGATCGGCCAGAAAGGGCTCGCCCATATTTTTTAATGGATTCCAAAAGGGCCATTGGAAATGAGTCGCGGATTTGTGAAAAAAGGACCAAAGCGGAAAGGAGTAGGTCAAGGTGTTGCCGTCCACGGGAAGCAGACCGTTGAAAAAATAGCGCCGCCAACAAAGCAGCGCCAAGCCGGCGACAACGCCGACGACAAAGCCCGTTCGATGGATTTTCATAGGTCAACCCCGGAGCGGGGAGCGCGATTAAGAGAAGTTTCGAGCCTGGTCATGGGCCAAGGAGGCGGTGGCTGCGGGGCTCCGGGAAGCAAGTCCACGAGAAACGCCGCGGCCTCGCACCGAATTCCCGGCCTCGGTTGAGCGCACTCCGCCCTTTCCAGGCGGACGTCTTCGTCGTCCGCTCCAACCGCGAACCTCCGCGTCAACCGCGGGAGGTCCTCGCCTTGGAACCCATCCGTTTTGCCGGACCCCCGGTGGGGACCTCGCAAACCGGCTCGGTACAGGACAACGGCCCCCGGCCTTTGTTGGGAGGACTCCGCCCTTTTAGGCGGACGTCTTCGTCGTCCGCTCCAACCGCGAACTTCCGCGTCAACCGCGGGAGGTCCTCGCCTTGGAACCCATCCGGTTTGCCGGACCCCCGGTGGGGGTCCCGCAAATCTGCTCGGTACAGGACTCGAACCTGTGACCCCCTCCATGTCAAGGAGGTACTCTAACCAACTGAGCTAACCGAGCGAAATTCGACTCCACGACGCCCCGGAGGGCGGCGGGTTAATTCTTGGGAGCGGGGGATTCGCCTTCGTTCTCGGGCGCGTTGCTTTCCGCCCCCTCGGCGCCCGTCGACCCCGGGAAGGGGCAATGGGCCATGGCGGCTTTTTTGGATTCACAGCTTCGGCGGCAAAGGCCCGCCCCGGCGCGGCAGAGCAATCCGAAAAGACTCACCACGAGGATCACCGCGCTGACAAAACGACCCACGTTTTTCAAAATTTTCTTGTTTTCTTGTTCGGCCAACCGCAGGAGCCAATACCCCAACCCGAGAGTCGCCAAATAAAGCGCCACGCCGCTCACCCCGTGACCTTGAGGGGCTCCCATTCCGCATTTCATGCCGGCGCCCATCAGGCCCATGCCGTGACCGGGCTCGCAACCCGCGAAGACCGACGAGAAAGAAACCGACGCCAAACCGAGCGCGCTGATGAGTTTTTTCATTTTCCCTCCTGGGGGACCTTCCCGTGCGACGCCGCGATGCGCGCTTCAATCCCGCCGCGGGCGGAAAACCGCCCTTCGACGACCGCCCACCGGGGCTTCGCGTCCTTCACCACCGAGGCCAATACCCGATTGACCACGTTTTCCGTAAAAATGCCCAAATCCCGAAAGGCGTTCAAATACATTTTCAACGATTTGGTTTCCAAACACCAACGGTCCGGCGCGTAGCGGATCACCAGAGTGCCGAAATCCGGGAGGCCCGTCTTCGGACACACCGACGTGAATTCCGGAAAAATCAACTCGATCGTGTAACCGGGAAATTGATTCTCCCAGCATTCGATCTCCGGCAACTTGTCCCCCACGCCCGAACGCGCGTGGGTGGGTGTGTAGGCTCGCGACTTTTGGCTCACGTTGAGATATTGGAGGTGCGGGCCGGATTTGAACCGGCGAATAGAAGTTTTGCAGACTTCCCCCTTAGGCCACTTGGGTACCGCACCAAAAGGGGCATCCGTAACAACCCCATGATACGAAGTTCCCGGCCCCCCCCGCAAGCCAACGGGGCGCACCGAACTCCGCCCCTCTTATCCCGTCGGCGATCGAAACCGATCGTTCGATCCCACCGGGAAGAGAAGCCCGTGATTAAGGTTTGCCTTTTTGTTTGATGCGGAGAAGCGTAATGTCCAGGGCGAGGTTTAAAAAGCGGTAGTCCTTTGCCAACTCGTCCCACGGAATCAGCTGGAGGGACAAATCCTGCTGCTCAAAAAGTTCCTGGAGCCGATGAAAAAAGACGGCCTCCCCCAAGGTCCCGTCCGGCGAGGGGCCGAGCACGACGGCGATCATGACGCCGGCGCGTTTGCATTTGGTGGAGAACAACTCGTAGGACAACGAACTGTCCATGGGGTAGGGGACTTCCAAGGCCGGAAACAGGGAAAATTTAAGTTTGTGCTTGCGGATGATGTCCCCGAATTTCTTTTTCATTTGGCCCAGTTCTTTTTCTTTTCCCGTCGGGAAAAAGAACACCACGGGGATGTCCCCGGGGTTGGAGGGAACCGCCACCACCTGTTCGTCCTCTCCTTTGACGAAATTGGACGATCCGGGAGCTTCCGCCGCCGACGCCATTGGGGCCTCGGCCGGGGCGTCGCCCCCCCCCAATTCCAACGAGGACCCGATGCCCGCCATGGCGTTGTCGAATTCCTGCCCGAGGGGAGCGGGGGTCTCTGGCTCCGAAGGCACCTCGGGGAGTGCCAAACCGGGAGCCCCTTCCTCCGGGACGGAAGGCCGCGCTTCAATCGGGGGCTCCGCCGCGGGCAAAGACTCCAACGCGGCCTCGGGTTCCGCGGGCGCGGGGGCCGACTCCAACGGGGCCGGTTCCTCCGCGGGCGCGGGGGCCGACTCCATCGGGGCCGGTTCCTCCACGACGGGATCGTCCACCCACTCTTCGGGCGGCAATAGTTCCTTCATGATTTCCTTGACCAGCACCAAGGTCACGTCCTGGTTGTTGAGCTGGGAATAGGCCTGAACCCGGCGTAAAAATCCCTCCAGTTCCCGAATGTTGGATTTAAGCCGGCTGGCGATGTAAATCCGAATGTCGTCGGCTAAACGAACGCCTTTGAGATGCCCTTCTTTTTTCCGGAGGATGGCGACGCGCGTTTCCAAATTGGTGTGCTTAATGTCGGCGATGAGGCCCCATTCAAATCGACTGCGAAGGCGGTCTTCCAAGGTGGTCAGCATTTTGGGCGGGCGATCGGACGTCATGATGATTTGCTTGCCGGCCGAATGCAAATCATTGAACATGTGAAAAAATTCCTCTTGCGTGGCCTCCGACGTGGCCAAGAATTGAATATCGTCGACCAGAAGCAGGTCCAAGGCCCGGTAACGCTCCCGAAGGGCGTTCAAGTTGCCCGCCTGAAGCAATTCAATGACTTCCGACATAAACTGCTGGGCGGTGACGTAGAGGACGCGGGTTTTCGAGTCCCGCTGAAGCACCCGGTGGCCGACCGCCTGCATCAAATGCGTTTTTCCGATGCCGACCGGACCGTATATGAAAAGAGGGTTGTAGGCTTTGCCTAAATTTTCGGACACGGCCAACGCCGCCGCGTGGGGAAAGCGGTTGTGAGGCCCGATGACGAATTCCTCAAACGTGTAGGACGGAATCAGGCGGGTGTCGCCGGACCCCTGGGCGGAATCGGGAGGGGCCACGGTCACCGCTTGCCCTTTCCGGCCGCGCGCGCGCGCCAAGCCCGTCTCGATGAAATCGATTCAAGAAGAGTCATGACGTGGTTTTCGGTTTCCTTTTAATCAGCATGAGTTCCACCATTAAATCCATGTAAAGGAGTTTGGATCCAATTTCGGCCTGCGGGATCAGGAAACAACGAAGGCCCGCCTGGCGGGCTTCCGCCACGATGCCCTCCATGAAGTCCGGCAGAATGTCCGGCGGCAGGATGACGAAAAAGCAATCCGCCCCTTGGGCTTTGGCGGTCCAGATCCATTCCACGGCGTTGTCGGACGTAATGCTCGTGGCCTGGGAGTGCACGATATGAAAGAACATGGGTTTTTTTGATTTCTTTTGGGCCATGTCCATTATCGTGGTGAGGAATTTTTGTTTCGGCGCGTCTCCTCCCTGGGGGAAGAAAATCGCTGTTTTAAACGTGGAATCCTCCGGGGTTTTTAACTCCACCACCACCTTGGGTTCTCGCACGGGGGGCGGAGGAGGCGTGGGGGGCGGCGGCGCCACCGGAGAAGGCGGCGCGGCCACGGGAGCCACGGGCGGCGTCGGCGGCGCGGGGGGCACGGTTGGTATCGGCAAAGGAGGCGGGGTCGCCGTCGGCGCGGGGGGCGATTTTGGTCCCGGTGTCGTCGGAGTCGTCGACATGGGTTCGATTCCAACCCCCAGGGGCGGCTCGGCCGCGGGCTTGCCCGGGGGCGGCGCTTTCAAGATCGCCGTCAAATCGTTTCGGGGCGGAGACGGTTTGGCCTCCGGCACCGGCAGGGGGAGGGCGTCGTCGATCCCGATGTCCAATACGATTTCCCCCGGCATCGTCGGGACATCGGAGCGAATCGCCGCCGGGGGGGCCGGCGCGGTCGGCGGCGTCGCGGCGGGCGGAGTCTTTGGCGGCGCGGGGGGCGGAACCGGGGCCGGCCCGCCGATCGATGCAAATCCATGGTCGATCATGGGCTCCACCGGTTTCTCGGGAGGGGACTTAACAACCGGGGGAGTGGGCGCGGCGGGTCGCGGCGGCAACGGCATTCCCCCGACCGGGGGCGCTTTGGGCGGCGGGGGCGCGACCGGCGGAGCGCCCGCGACGGGAACCCGGGGAGCCAACGGGGGCACCGGAGGAACCGGAGAGGCCGCCGGGGGCTTGGAAATCGGCGGCGTCGGCGCGGCCGGACGAACGGTGGGGTTGGCCGGGGCTCCGTTTGGAACCGCTGGTGGAGGCGCGGCCGTCGGGGCGGACCCTTTCCCGGGCGCCGCGGGATTCCCCGGCGCGATTGCCGGTCGTAGAGGATGCAGGGGAGGAACGGCGGCGTCCCGTTCCTGGACCTCTTTCAATTTTTTCGCCACGAACGCCTGTTCTTCGGCGGTTAAATTGGTCAAATTTTCAAGAGCGTCGCTCAACCCCGTCAACATTTCGCTCAAATCGAAGGAGGCTTGGGGTCCGACCGCGGGATCCGCGGTCATGGCGATCAACTGGTTTTGGATGGCGAGCCGTTCGGCTTGATTGGCGTCGACGACGAAAATCACCCATTGGAAGACGGCATCGGAGATTTCTTGGGCGTCTTGGCAGACACGGGGATTGGAGGCGACAATCTTATCGACGTCGGCCTTGGCGCCGCGGATTTTAAGGATATACCGGTCCGCCCGGGAAGACAAAAGCATTTCCCAACGCTCAATGGACATTCAACGACTCTCCTCAGCCATCGCCATGGACGGGGCGCGTGGGCCTACATGTCCCCCAGGCGGAGGGTGTTCATTTTGACCAGCAAATCATCGGGGTTCGTGGAGGCGTCCAGGGCCTCTTCCTTCGTGATTTTCCGTTCGTTGAACAAACGGATGATGTCCTGGTCGAAGGAATGCATTCCGTAGTACTGGCCCTGCTCGATGGCCTTGTTCACTTCCGGAAATTTATCTTCCATCAGCAGTTTCCGGATCAAGGAGGTGACGACCAAAATCTCCGTCGCGGGAAAACGGTCCCGGCCGTCGGCCGATTCCAGGAGCCGCTGAGCGACGATGCCCTTCAACACGTTGGCGATGCGGGCTTTGGCGCCGGCCTGTTCGGCCGGATGGTAGGATTCCAAAAGGCGCCCCATGGTTTGGGCGGCGTCCATGGTGTGAATGGTGCCCAGCACCAGGTGGCCGGTTTCCGCGGCGGTGATGCCGGCCTGGATCGATTCCGCGTCCCGCATTTCCCCCAGCACCACCACGTCGGGGTCCTGGCGGAGCAAATGCTTGACCGCCGAGGCGAAAGACGGCGTGTCGTTCCCCACTTCGCGCTGGGCGATGGAGGATTTTTCGTTGGCGTGGTAATACTCGATGGGGTCCTCGATGGTGATCATGTTGTAGGCGTAGTTCTTGTTGATGTAGTCCACCATGGAGTTCAGGGTCGTCGTTTTCCCCGCCCCGGTGATGCCCGCCACCAGGATCATGCCCCGGGTGTTCGTGCAAATCTTTTTCATCGTGTCCGTCGGGAGATTCAATTCCTCGAAGGTTTTGGCCTGCAGGGGGACGACCCGCAGGGACAGCGCCACGGACCCTTTTTGCCGGTAAATATTGACGCGGAACCGGGACAGGTCCGGCACGTGGTAGGACATGTCCAATTCGCTTTCCCGTTGAAAAGATTTTCGTTGCTCCTCGCTCATCAGGAGGTTGGCCAATTCCTCGATGTGTTCCGGCGCCATCTTGTTGAAGCCGGACGACATCAAACGCCCATGCATACGCACCATGGGCGGCGTTCCCGCCTTGAAGTGGATGTCCGAAATGCCGCTTCGGATCATTGTTTGAAAAAGCTTGTTGATGTCAACGGCCACCGAAGACCTCCTTGATGCGATTGGTCGCTCGCCGCGCGGGAGCGGGTCGTTCCTCACGCCCCCAACGTCGCGCGAAGCTCCTGTTACAATTCCGAAACATCTATTTTACCACGCCCTCGGGTTTCCCACAACCGTCGAAGAAACCGTGTTTTTCCCCCAAGCGCTTCGGGAACCCCTTTTCCGCCCATTTCGCCCTGATTCCCGCGTCCCGAACCCCCTCGGAGAAAAAAATTCCGGTCTTGGACCCCTGGCCGACACGTTGCAAACACACCCCCCGAAGCCCATTCAGTATGCACTATGAAATCAGCGGTTTCAACCCTTTTTAACGCGCAAAAACAAGAATCCTAGGGGGTCGGAAACCTCTTTAATAAGGCGGTCACCGACCCCTCCACCGCGGCGTCCAAATCCAGCCCCTCATACGTCATGGCGCCGGTCCACCAGACGTTTCGGCTCACCGGATCCAACAAACGAACGGACAACGAAAGCGTGGCGTTGGAAACAACCACTTGGGCGTCCTGGACCCCCGCCGTGGTCGCGGAGGGATAGAGGCTTCGGCCTGAAATCTCGGTGACGGGGTTCAAAACCAGGACGTCCTGGCCGTCTTTGGACCGGATGGGGATCAAATATTTCTTGTCGGGGATCATACGGCCGACGTTGACTTGAAGCAAAGCGTCGGGGGCGGGAACTCCTTCGCTCCCGACCCGAAGGGTGAATCCCCGGGCCATCAGTTGCCGCACGAATTCGTCGGTGATCCCCCGCAGTTCTTCCCGGTCGGGATCCAAAACGGCGATGGTCTTGACGCGGGAGAAATCAACCCCGGGCAACGTGGCCACGCGGGCCGGCGCCAAACACCCGGCCGACAGGAAAAAGAGCGTGGCGAGGACGAATTTATTCAAGACGATCCACGTGCCGTTGGGCGATTTCCTTGAGATCCGACGAAGGGGACAAAGCCAAAAAACGCGTCCAGGCGTCCCGGGCCCGGGACCAATCCCGTAACTTTTCGTAAACCATGGCGAGATTATAGAGGGCCGTTTCCGATCGAGGAGCCCGCTGCAGGGCCCGTTCCAAGGCGTCCCGGGCGTCGTCGTAACGCCGCGCCTCCTGGGCGGTCAAACCCAGGGTGATCAAGATCGAGGCGTTTCCCGGGTCCAATTGCGCGGCGCGACGCAGGGTGGACAGGCCCCGATCGACGTCCCCGCCTCGAACCTCGGCCAGGCCCTGCTGCAACAGGTCTTGGGCGCTTTCGGCGTGGCCGACCCCGGCCAACAGGATCAACGAAAAAACGGCGACCGAAATTTTCATCGGATTCGCCCCTTTTCGAGGGCGGTGATTTTTTCAATTCGCCCGGCGTGCCGCCCCCCCTCGAAGGGGGTTTTCAGCCATATTTGGACGAGACGGATCAACCGCGCCGTGCGAAAAAGACGCCCGCCGACGCTGAGAACGTTCGCTCGGTTGTGCGCGGCGGCCAGGGCCGCGGTTTTCTCCGACCAAACAACGGCGGCCCGAACCCCGCGGATTTTATTCGCGGCGATGGCCATCCCGATCCCGGACCCGCAGACCAACACCCCCCGGTCCGCCCGGCCGGAAGCCACGGCGCGCCCCACCGCGGCCGCAAAATCGGGATAATCCACTCGGTCCCCGGTGATGGGTCCCACGTCCACAACCCGGTGCCCGGCCCGCCGCAGGGCCTGGAGCAGGGCGGTTTTTCCGGCGAACCCGGCGTGATCGGAACCGAGGGCGATTTTCACGCCCGGGAAGCCGCCGGGGCGTTGAACCGGACGATGCGGAGGAAATCCTCGGCTTTCAGGCTGGCGCCGCCGACCAAACCGCCGTCGATGTCGGGCTCGGCCATCAGCTGGTCGATGTTGTCGGGTTTGACCGAGCCGCCGTAAAGGATTCGGAGGGCGTCGGCCGTTTTGGGACCGAAGAGGGCGTCCAATCGGCGGCGGATGAAAGCGTGAACCTCCTGGGCTTGCGCCGGGGTGGCGGTTTTCCCGGTGCCGATGGCCCAGACGGGCTCGTAGGCGATCACAAGGCGGAGGGCCTGCTCCGCGGTCAGACCCTTTAAGCCCCCGTTGATTTGAGTTTCAACCACGGAAAAGGTTTTGCCCCCCTCCCGTTCGGCGAGGGTTTCCCCGACGCAGACAATGGGAACCAATCCGTTGTCCAAGGCCACTTTTGTTTTCTTGTTGATCAAAGCGTCGGACTCCCCGTAGATCTGGCGTCGCTCCGAATGGCCGACAATGACGTGGGTCGCGCCGGCGTCTTTGATCATCCCGGCCGAGATCTCCCCGGTAAAGGCGCCCTGGAGATTGTCGTTCATGTTCTGGGCTCCGACTTGAACGGACGTTCCGCGAGCGGCCTGGGCGGCCCCCGCCAAGGCCGTAAAGGGCGGGCACACGAGGACGTCCCGGTCCGACCAGGACCCGGATTGGGATTTCAAGGCGTTCACCAAATCGACGGATTCCGCGATGGTTTTGTGCATTTTCCAATTTCCGGCCATTAAGGCGCGACGGGGCATAAAAACTCCTTTGAGGAACGGCAAAGTATAAAGAAGGGCGTTTCTGTCAGGTATTCTAGAACATCTTTTCCGTCGGAGCAATGGGGCATCGTCCGAAGGGGCCGGACGCCGGGCTACCCCCCGGGAAAGGCCGGGCGGTCCACAAACCACTCCACGGTACCCCGGGACGGCCGAACCCGGGCGGCCGGGAGGGTCCTCCCGCGGCGGGACCAGACTCGGCGGAGAACTTCCCTTTTATCCCCCCCGCGAACCAGAAAAAGCACGTGGCGCGCCCGATTGAAGAAGGGCAGGGTGAGCGTCAACCGACGAGGGGGCGGTTTGGGCGCGTCCTCCACCGGCAGGACCCAACGGCGTTTTGCCGCCAAAGCCGGAGCCCCCGGGAACAACGAAGCCGTGTGGCCATCCTCCCCCACCCCCAGCAAGACCACGTCCGGTCGGCGTCCCCGAAACCAACGGCGGAGATGGGATTCAAACCGGCGGGCATCGTCGACGGATCGGCCGGGAACGGTGAAAAAGGGGTGTTGCCGGGACCGGGGAATCGGCGGTTTTCGCCCAAAGGCTTTACGGGCGTTTCCGGCGTTGCTGGCGGGGTCGCGGAAAGGGACCATCCGTTCGTCGCCCCAAAACAGATGGATCTTGGCCCAGGGGACCCCGGGCGTCCGGCGGGGGTCGAACAAGCGTTGATACAAAAGATCGGGGGTTCGTCCCCCCGTCAAAACGAGCGAGAGGACCTTCGATTGGGCGGCGCGTCGACGAAGCAGTTCGGCCACCCGGTCCGCGGCCGCCCGGGCCAAATCCGCGGGGGTGGAAAAAATCCGCCGCGTCGGGGCGCTCATTTTCCGTTGCTCCACCGATGGCCTTGAGCCGCGAGCAGACGATCCGCTTCGGGGGGCCCCCAGGTTCCGGAGGCGTAGAGGGGCGGGGGTCCGGCGTCGCCCCAACGCTCCAGCACCGGGGTCAACAGCGACCAGGACAGATCGACCCAATCCGATCGGGTAAAAAGGGTCTGATCGCCCGCCATGGCGTCCAAGAAGAGGCGCTCGTAGGCTTCCGGCGATTCCCCAAAAACGTGTTCGTAGGAAAAATCCATTCCGACCGTGCCCAAACTCAACGCCGGTCCCGGCCGCTTGGTCTCCACGGTGAGGGAAAGCCCTTCTTCGGGTTGAATGCGCAGAACCAACCGATTCGCCGAGAGGTCCTCCGCGCGAAGGGGATGGAACATCAGGTGGGGGATGCGCTTGAATTGAACCACGATTTCCGTCAACCTCTGCGCCAAGCGCTTGCCGGACCGGAGATAAAACGGAACGCCTTCCCACCGCCAATTGTCGATCGACACCTTCAACGCCGCAAAAGTTTCCGTGGTGGACCGCGCCGAGACCCCCGGCTCCTCCAGGTAGGCCCGTTGCAGAACACCGGCGACGTCGCCCCGACCGTATTGCCCCCGCACCGCCACCGACTCCAAACGGTCCGCCTCGAAGGGGCGCACCGCCCGCAGCAATTTTGATTTTTCGTCCCGAACACGGTCCGCCTCGAACCCGGACGGCGCTTCCATGGCGGTGATGCACAGGAGCTGAAACAAATGGTTTTGAAACATGTCCCGCAAAACGCCGGCTTCCTCGTAATAACCCGCGCGGTGGCCGATGCCGATGTCTTCGGCGACGGTGATTTCCACGTGGTCCACGTAATTCCGGTTCCAAACGGGCTCAAAGAAAATATTGGCGAACCGAAGAACCAGGATGTTTTGGACGGTTTCTTTTCCCAGGTAATGATCGATCCGGTAAATTTGATCCTCGTTGAAGACCTTCCACACTTTTCCCGACAGCACCCGGGCCGAGGAAGCGTCCCGGCCGAAGGGTTTCTCAACGATCACCCGGGCCCACCCGCCGCGCCCTCCCCGGGAGAGGCCCGCCGCGCCCAGCCGTTCCACCACCGTTTCGTAGAGGCTGGGCGGGATCGACAAATAATGCAGTCGGTTTCCTCGGGTGCGGTGGCGGGTTTCCAGGTCGTCCAACCGGGCCGCCAGCCGACGGTAACCTTCCGGGTCCCCGTAATCCAGTCGCTGGTAGTAAAAGTGGGCGAGGAAGGAGGCCGCCTCCGCCGGGGACGGCGGCGATTTGAGAATGCTTTTCAACGCCTCGGCCACGTGAAGGCGAAAGGCCTCGTCCGTCAAATCCGTGCGGCCGGTGCCGAGGGCGAAAAATTCGGGGGGGAGGAAACCGCCCGATCGGAGATTGAACAAGGACGGGAAAAGCTTGCGTTCGGCCAAATCACCGGAGGCGCCGAAGATGACGATGCCGCAGGGGAGACCCGGGGGGCGGACGCGGCGATGGGAGCGTCCGCGCGGAGAACCTTCCCCCGCGGTCGGCTCATGCGCCCGGGCTCTTGGATTTAACGGGGTGACCGCCGAATTCCTGACGCAAGGCGGCAAGCACTTTGCCGGCGAAGGATTCGGGTTGTTGGGAGGAAAACCGGGCGAACAACGACAGGGCGATGGTCGGCGCGGGAACGCCGGTTTCAATGGCTTGTTCCACCGTCCAGCGGCCTTCGCCGGAGTCTTGGACGAAATCCATCAACCCGGAAAGGTCTTTGTCCTTGGCGAAAGCCCGTTCGGCCAGTTCCAGCAGCCAGGAGCGGACGACGCTCCCCTGATTCCACAAATGTGAAATGCGCCCCAAATCCAGGGCGTAGGGCGAGGCGCGAAGGATTTCAAACCCTTCGGCGTAGCCCTGCATCATCGCGTATTCAATGCCGTTGTGAACCATTTTAACGAAGTGGCCGGACCCGGCGGGACCGCAATGCAACCACCCGTTGGGCGGCGCCAACGTGGAAAAAATCGGGGCCAGGCGCGCGATGTCCGCCGGGGTTCCCCCCACCATCAGGCAATACCCGTTTTGCAACCCCCAAACCCCGCCGGAGGTTCCGGAATCGACGAAGGAGAATCCCCGCGCGGTCAGGGAGTCCGATCGACGTCGGGAATCGGAGTGGCGGGAATTCCCGCCGTCCACCACGAGGTCGCCGGGGGTTAGAATTTTGCCCAATTCGTTGATGGTGGTTTCGGTGGCGTCCCCCGAGGGGACCATGACCCAGACGGCGCGGGGCGGTTTGAGCGTTTTGGCGAAATCCGCCAAGGCAAAAATGCCCTCGGCGCCTTTGGTCATGATTTCACGGGTTTTTTCCGGCGAGCGGTTGTAAGCGACGACCCGGTGGCCGCCGCGAAGAAGGCGTTCCACCATGTTGGCCCCCATGCGTCCGAGGCCGACGAAACCGATGTCCATGGACGATCCTTTACGCGGCGGAAACGGGGGCTTTGATTTTCCCGGTTAAAGCGGCCAGATCGCGCGTCGCGTTTTTGGAAAGATGAATCCGTACGGCTCGACGACCGTGTTCCCGCAAAGATTGAAAATCGCCCAGGGCCTGGGCCATCTTGAGGGTGGTGAACCCATACCCCGCGCCCGGCACGACGGCGTCGGCCGCGTCCGCGGCGGTGATCTGAATGAACACCCCGTTGGCCGCCCCGCCTTTGTGGAGCTGTCCGGTGGAATGCAGGAACCGGGGGCCGAACCCCAAAGTCGTAGCGCGCCCCGTGATTTTCCCCACCCGCCGGCGAAGACCCTGAAGCGCCGCCGTGCGCGCTTTGTCCGGGGTCACGTAGGCCATGAGGGCCACGTAATCCCCCGGGCGCGTGGCCGAAAGGAAATCGCCGAGAACCGCGCTCGGGGAATCCCCGCGAACCTTCCCCGTGGACCAGAGGGAAACGCCCTTCTCCGTCACGGCGGGCGCCTCCTCGGGCAACGCCCGGGCCGCTTCGAACTGGGCGAGGATGCGCGTGGTGTTGGCCTTGCTTTCCGACACGTTCGGCTCATCGAAGGGATTGATGCCCATCAATTGACCGGCCACCGCCGTCGCCATTTCCCAACGGAAAAATTCCCCGGCCAAATCGTAACGGTCGGACAATTCGAGACGAACGACGGGGTGGCCCGCCTTTTCCATCGCGGCCAGCGCCTTGAGCGCCGGCCCGGTCCCCTTGGATCCCTTAAGTCCCAAATAAACGAACACGCGGTCGCGCCCGTCGATTTCGGCGGGGGGCACCGGCTCGTTTTCGGCGGGGACCAATCCCGTGCCTTCTTTGCCGGTGCTTTCGGCGATCAATTGCTCGGCCCAGATTCCAAAAGCGCGCAACTCCGGCGCCGTCCAAAGAGTCACCTTGTCCCGCCCGGCTTCGGCCGCCGCGCCCAAAACGGCGCCCAGCCAAACCGACGGATTTTCCGACGGATCCTGCCCGGGACCCGATTCGTTGGCGACCCGCGCCGCCCGTTCCAAAAACCGTTTCACATCGATGCCGAGAAGAGCCGCCGGCACCAGGCCGAAATAAGTCAGGGCCGAGTAACGCCCGCCCACGTCCGGCGGGGCCAGGAACACCCGACGGAATTTCTTTTCTTTGGCCAGCCGCTCCAACGTCGTGCCCGGGTCGGTGACCGCCACGAAGGAAGCCCCCGTCTTGGTTTTTTGAACGGCCTCCACCTTGGCCCAAAAATAGCGGAACAAGGAATTGACCTCGATCGTTCCCCCGGACTTGCTGGAAACGATAAAAAGCGCCTTCCGAAGATTGACGGCCTTCGCCACCGCCAGGATCGCGCCGGGGTCGGTGGTGTCGAGAACCGACAAGCGCGGAGACCCCGCCCGGGCCCCAATCACCTGACGCAGAACTTCGGGACAGAGGCTCGAACCGCCCATGCCGAGCAGCACAACGTCCTTGATGCC
Organism: Elusimicrobiota bacterium; assembly: GCA_016722575.1. NCBI lineage: Bacteria > Pseudomonadati > Elusimicrobiota > Elusimicrobiota bacterium. The sequence continues at coordinate 254,126 of JADKIY010000002.1, forward strand.
GGCCCGCCGAACTTCGGCGGCAAAGGCGGCCAATTCCGCCACCGCGCTGCCCATGACCGACGGCAAGTCCAGCCAGCCCAACCGGTTTCGAATCGTGTTTTGAATTTGGGGGTCGGATTTCCAAAGCGATGGGTCCTTCGCCCACAGACGCTGCGGAACGTTTTCTTCCTTCAATTCCCCCAAGGCGTCGGGCAAATCGATGCCGGGCAATTGGGCGGGCAGGCCCACGGGAACGTTTTTGGTTTTCACGGGATCATCCTTTGGCGGCGGCCAGTTCGAGGGCCAATTTTTTGGCGCGGAGGCTGGCGAGCAGTTTTTCATAGGATTCGGCGAACAACCGCACCCCTTCGGCCTCCAGCGTTTCGGTCACCCGCCGCAAATCGATTTTCGCGGCTTTGAGCCGCTCGAGAGCCTTCAACGCCTCGTCCGCGTCGGCCTCCAAGGTGTCGGCCACTTGCCCGTGATCCAAAAACGCCGCGAGGGTCGCGGGGGGCACGGTGTTGACGGTCGAAGCGCCGATGAGTTGGTCCAGGTAAAGCACATCGGAATAATGGGGGTTTTTGGTTCCGGTGCTGGCCCAAAGAGGCCGCTGGGGGCGCGCCCCGAGCGTGCGCAACGCGGCGAATTTTTCATCCGCGAACCGCTTTCGAAACAGCCGGTAGGCCGCCTTCGCGTTGGCGATGGCCACTTTGCCCAGGAGCTCCAACAACGCGTCTTTTTCCTTGGCGCTGGGGGACGTTTGAATTTTTTCCTGGATTAACTTGTCCACGGAGCTATCGATGCGGCTGATGAAAAAACTCGCCACGCTGGCCACCCCGACGCCCAACCCCTGCTGGGCCCGGGATTCCAGGGCCGCGCGATAGGCCTGAATGACTTCGTCGTAACGTTCCAAGGAAAAAATAAGGGTCACGTTGATGTTGATGCCGTCGGTCAGGCAGCGTTGGATGGCGGGAAGGCCTTCCCGGGTGGCCGGGATTTTGATCATCACGTTGGGACGGTCCACCCATTTCCACAGGCGACGCGCTTCGGCCAACGTGGCGTCGGTGTTCCGGGCGTGCAACGGAGACACTTCGATGGAGACGAAGCCGTCTTCCCCCGAAGTTCGATCGTACAGGGGTCGGAACAGGTCGGCGGCCCCGCGAATGTCCTCCACGACCAGCCGCTCGACGATGTCCTCCACCGTCAATTTTTGGGCCAAAAGGCGCCGAAGGGGCTCGTCGTATTCGGCCCCCGTGGCGATCGCTTTTTCAAAAATGGTCGGGTTCGAGGTCAGCCCCCGGACCCCCTGGGCGATGAGTGTTTTTAATTCGCCGGAGAGAAGCATCCCCCGCGTAATATTGTCCAGCCACACGCTTTGCCCGCGCGCCGCCAGCTGTTCAAGTCGGCTCATTCCGTCCCCCTCTTTGCGTCGCGCGCCCGCGCCAACGCCGTCTTCGCCGCGCGCGCCACGTTCTCCACCGTAAATCCAAATTGGGCCATGACCGTGTCGCCCGGCGCCGAGGCGCCGAAATGGTCGATCGTCACCATCTCCCCGTGGTCGCCCGCGTAGCGGGACCAGCCCTGGGACACGCCCGCTTCCACCACCACCCGGGCTTTGATCGACGGCGGTAAAACCCCCCGCCGATAGGCCTCGGGCTGGGCCTCAAAAAGCTCCCAGGATGGAAAACTGACCACCCCCGCCCGAACGCCTTCCTGGGCCAACCGTTCGGACGCGGCCAAGGCCAACGGCACTTCGGAGCCGGACGCCAAGAGGAGCACCTCGGGATCGGCCGGGGTTCGGGTGAGGCGGTAGGCGCCCCGGGCCACGCCGTCGGCCGACGCGAAAAGGGTTCGATCGACAACGGGTAATTTTTGCCGCGAAAGGATCAAGGCCGTGGGGCCCGTGCGTCGCTCCAAAGCCACCCGCCACGCCCAGGCGGTTTCGTTGGCGTCCGCGGGCCGAAGGACGCACAGGTTGGGAATCGAACGCAGCGCCGCCAAATGTTCGATGGGTTGGTGCGTCGGCCCATCCTCCCCCACCCCCACGCTGTCGTGGGTGAAAACGTAAACCACGCCCAGTTTCATCAAGGCCGCCAACCGAATGGCGGGCCGCAGGTAGTCCGCAAAGACAAGAAAGGTCGCGCCGAAGGGCAGGAAACGGGAATCCACGGCCAACCCGTTCAACAAGGCCCCCATGGCGTGTTCGCGGATGCCGAAGTGGATATTTCGTCCTCCGGGGTTCTTGTCGCTGACGTCGCCCCCGTTTTCCAAACGGGTGTTGTTCGAAGGGGCGAGATCGGCCGATCCGCCGATCAAGGTGGAGAGCACCGGCGCCAGGGCGTTGAGAACTTTCCCGGAGGCCTGGCGCGTCGCCAAGCCCTCCCCCGCTTTAAACACCGGAAGCCGGTCGGTCCACCCCGCGGGAAGCGGTGAACGGCTCAACGCGTCCCACTCCTTCGCCAGATCGGGGTGCTGCGAACGGTAGCGTTCAAACAACGAATTCCACTCGGCTTCAAGAGCGGCGCCCCGTTCCACCGATCGCCCCATGTGGGCGCGAACGGCGTCGGGAACAAGAAAATCGGCGTCGGCGGGCCAACCCAAATTCGCTTTCGTGAGTTTGACTTCTTCCCGGCCCAGGGGAGCGCCGTGGGCCTCGGCGGAATCCTGCTTGTGGGGGCTCCCGAAACCGATGTGCGTGCGGGCCACAATCAACCTGGGACGATCCGTTTCGGCGTCGGCCGCGCGAAACGCCGCTTCCACGGCGGCGAGGTTGTTCACGTCGGGAAGGTACAAAACGTTCCACCCGTAGGACTCGAAGCGCTTCCCCACGTTTTCGGTGAAGGCCAATTCCGTGGAGCCTTCGATGGTGATGCGATTGTCCAAGTAAAGATACGTCAACTTCCCCAACCGCAGATGGCCCGCCAAGGAGGCGGCTTCGCTCGCCACGCCCTCCATCAAATCGCCGTCGCTGACAAAGGCGTACACGCGGTGATCCACGATCGGGAAACCCGGCCGGTTGAATTTAGCGGCCAGCCAACGCTCCGCGAGCGCCATGCCGAGACCCGTGGCGAAGCCCTGCCCGAGGGGCCCGGTGGTGGTTTCCACCCCGGCGGTGTGGCCGAATTCCGGGTGCCCGGGGGTCCGGCTTCCCCACTGCCGAAATTGCTTGAGATCCTCCAAGGACAGGTCGTACCCGGTCAAATGGAGCAAACCGTAAAGAAGCATCGACGCGTGCCCGGCGGAAAGAACGAAGCGGTCCCGGTTGGGCCAGGCGGGATTTTTGGGATTGTGCCGAAGGATTTTCGTCCAGAGAACGTGGCCGAGCGGGGCGGCTTCCATGGGGGTGCCCGGATGGCCGGAATTCGCCTTTTCAACGGCGTCCACGGCCAAAAAGCGCAAGGCGTTGACGCTCAGCGCATCGACATCGACGGAGGGAGTGGTGGTGGCCATAACGGAAAGCCGAATTATACAACTTCGGCGGTGGTCTGTCTGGGGGGCGGTCGAAAACCTTGGGTCAACGGGTCGGAACGAGGCCGGGCGTCGACGCGGGGCGTTCGGCGGAGGCCGGAACCGACTTGGGGGCTTCGGGAAGACTGACGAAAAATTCACTGCCGCGCCCCGGGACCGAATCCACCCAAATCTCGCCGCCGTGGGCTTCGACGACCATCTTGCAAAAGGTCAATCCGAGGCCGCTGCCCACCCGGTAGTTTTGTTTTTTTCCTTCGGCCTGACTGAATTTCTCAAAGATCTTCGCTCGAAACTCGGGCGGAATGCCGTCCCCGTTGTCTTTCACGCTCATCACCAAGCGCGACCGGTCCGCCGAAACCCCCACGTGGATGGAAATCTCCGTCCCGACGGGCGTGTGCTTGAGCGCGTTCGTCAACAGATTGGCCAGGACGCGATGAATCAAATCCCGGTCGGCCCAGGCTTTGGGCAGGTCCTTGTCGACCTCGACGGAAATGACTTTGTTTTCCTTCAAAATGGCGGCTTCCAAATCGTCCACGCATTGACCCGCCAATTCGAGGAGAGACACCGGCTCCCGCCGCAATTCCAAGCGGCCTTCCTCCATCTTGGCCAGGTCCAGCAGGTTTTGGATCAGGCGGAGGAGCTCCCGGCCGGACTTGGCCCCGAGGCTGAGAAGTTTTTTCTGTTCCGGCGTCAGGTTGTCCTTGGCGACGACCGTCACGTATTCCAGGCTGCCCAAGAGGCCGGTGAGGGGATTTTTTAAATCGTGGACGATCATGTGGGTCAAATCCCGTTTGATCTTTTCCAACCCCTCCAGGGAGGCGGCCATGGCGTTCAAGGCTTCCGCCACCCGTTGCAGCTCATCGCCGGTGCGGATGTCCAGGCGATGGGACAATTCGCCCCGGCCGATGCGCCCCAAGCCCTCCTCCAACCCCCGAAGAGGGTGGAGGATGCGATCCACCAGCGTCCAGCCGATGAACCAAAACAAAGCGCCCAGCGCCCCGACGATCAGGGCGAGCCGCGTGCCGAATCGGCGAACCGGGGCCAACACCCGTTCCACGGGCGCCTCCACCAGGGTCGCCCACCCCAAGGCGGGAACCCGCTGGAGAACCACCTGGCTCCGGTCCTTTTCTTCCCCCCAGACAAACGACGTCAAGGCGGGGGCGTTCGCGGGGGTCAAATAGGACCGCACCCCCGGTCGGCCGATCCAATTCTCGTGACCGAGAACGCGGGCCGAATCCACGTGCGCGAGCAAATGCCCTTCCCGGTCCACCACCGCCGCCTGCATGGACGGCGAAGCGGCCTCCGCCACCAGGGTCCACATGCTGCCCAGGGAAAGGCGCGCCAATAAAACGCCGTGGCCGGACCCCGTGGGCACGGAAAGAAACATTTGGGGAATGCGGTCGCGGTCGGTAAAAAAAACGGGGCCGATGTACGGGCGCCCCTGGGCCGCTTTTTCAAATTCGTCGCGCCCGGCTCGGCGGGACGTATCCGGCCCCCAGACCAATCGGCCGTTTCGCCGCGCGGCCCGCACCAACCCGTTTCCGCGACCGTCGTAAAGGGAAATCTCCATCATGTCGGGGTAATTGGCCAACAGTTCCCGAAGGGCGCTGAGCTGCTGGCGCGGCTTCACCTGGTGAAGTCGACCCTGGGTCGCCAAGGTGAGAAGGCCTCGTTGCGTGCTTTCCACGTGCCCGGCCACGCGGTCCGCCAGGCGGCGGGCCAGTTCCCGTTGTTCCCGGAGGCTCGAGGCCACCAGGGACGCCCGCACCGTGGCGTAGGCCAACAGACCCGTGAGCAAGGCCGGTCCCCCGACGCACAGGGAAAAAAAGGTGAGGAGGCGCGAACGGAGACTGGGCCGAAGGGCCGGACGGGAGGACCCGGTTCGGATTAAAAACGACACGTCGCGCGCCCCCCGCCGACCCGCCCAATAAAAAACGGCCGCGGGAGAAGAGCTCCGTGCGGCCGCCGAGCGTTTTTTTCCGTCATAGGTGGATCTTTATTTTCACACGTCGACGCCCGTCTGTCAAGGTGTTTCCTGGAACGCGGCGAGGCGGTCCCGTACCCCGGGGTCCGCCGGGAAATCCGCGCGCAAGGATTCCAGTAGCTCCCGGGCCTCTTTTCGTTTTCCCATAGCGGCCAACGCGGCGGCCAAATTCAATCGGGCGTCCCGATGCCGCGGTTCGTCGTTGAGGAAGGCCCGGTATTCCGAAACCGCGACGGACCAATCCCCTTGCCGGGACGCCAAATCCGCGAGGATCAACCGGCCCAGGGGGCTTTGGGGGACCCGCCGGCGCAATATTTCCGCCGCCCGCCGGGCGGAATCCCAACGGGCGGCGGTCGCGTCCCGCCGGATTTGCTTCAACAGGTCCGGAACCGGGGCCAAATCGGCGGGGAATCCGCCCGGGCTCAAACGCCGGAGAGCCGCCCATCCTTCGGTGGAATCCAAATCGACCCGCACACCGTCGGCGGCCGCCCGTCGAGCCCCGTCCGCGTCGCCGGTTTTTTCGCGCCAGCGGGCCAGTCCCTGCCAAAATTCAGCGCGGGCGGGAAAATAGGAAACAGCGCGTTCGTACAAATCCCGAAGCGCGTCGCTCGACGGCGGCCGGCGTTCCCACAGGGCGGCGAGGCCCCGTACGCGTCCACGTTCAAGGGATTGATCAAAAGGGACATTCGGTAGTCGCGGATCGCCGATCCCGTGTCCCCGCGTTCAAGCCAGAGGCCGGCTCGATTAAAATAGATTTCGTCGTACCCGGCGTTCGCGGCCAAGGCTTCCCCATAGGCTTCCAGGGCCCGCGTCTCGTTTTCTTCCTTTTCCGATGGCAATTGTTTTTCAGCGGCCCACCGGGCCCGGCGGGCGTAAAGGTTCCCCCGCTCGTAGGCGCTGTGCACGTCCCCCGCAAACCATTGACGCGATTCCAAAAGGGATTCCTCCGCCCGGGACGTCGCTCCGGACTGAATTTCGCGAAGGGCCCGCAGATGGCACTCCGCCGCCCGCCACACCCCCCATTCCCGCCAAAGACCGGCCGCGGCGATGCCGGTCATCGACAGGGCCAAAACGGTCGAGACGGCGGCGGAGAAACGCCAACATTTTGCATTTGGAGTTCGACCGACGGCCCATTGCCCCCCCACCCAACAGAAAAGAAAGCAGGGAACGGCAAAAAACAGGGACACATTCCCAAAAAAGTTGTCCACCCCCGCGCCGACCAGACCGGCCCACCGGGCGGCGCCGGACCATCGCTGATCGGAGGGCCCGGCGCGGCGGGACCGCTGAAGGCCGACGGCGGTCACGACCAACCACAACAAGATCCCCACCCCGAGGAGGCCGGTTTGAGACCCCCATTCCAGGACCAGTTGGTGCGCGTTGTTCGCGTGGGTGCGGAACCCCCCGAAAAGGGGATCGGACAAATAGCGGCCTTGGAAAAATGGAAAAAAAACCTCGAACAAACCCCACCCGTTTCCGCCCCAGGGCCGCGAACGCCACATGTCCAAAGCGCAGGACCAGATCAAAAGCCGCTGGTGCCAGGAAGCGTAAATTTTTTGTCCGACGACTCCGTTCCAGAGCTCGAGGACCCGGGCGGCCGGGGTTGGTGCGTCGGAAGCCAGACGCCCGCTGGGCCAAAGGACCAACAACGCGACCAAAATCAAAAGCCATACCCCCCATCGGCGCGGACGAGAGCGAATCAAATCCCAGGACCCCCACACAAACAAACTTCCCGAAACCAAGCCTCCCAAATAGGACGAACGCGTCATGGTACTGAGCAGCGCGGCCGAATAAACGAGCGCAAGGCCCCCCGCGATGCAGACGGCGCCCCTTTTCTGGGCGATCATCATTTTCCAAAGCGCCAGAGGAATCAACAACACCAGCGCCGTCGACAAGAAATTGGGATTACCGAAGGTGGAGACCGGCCGACCCGTAAAAGGGTTCACCGGGTGGGGCCAGAGAGGGTCAAAACCGGCGTATTGGATCAAACCGTAGACGGCGGCCGCCCCCCCCACCCCCATCATCAGGTTTTGCAGCTTTTGAGATCGGTCTTCAAGGGCCGTCTGCGTTGACAAAAAAAAGACCCCCAACGCGTTCCCCCACAGCCACAAGGCCCCGCGCAACCCCTCGTGGTACAGCGAAGGCGCCAAAATCCCCCCCCGATAAACGGCGACGCCCCACGTCAACGCCGACGCAACCCCCAAGGCCAAAACCGGAAGGTCCAAGACCGTCGATTGCCAGACAATCTGCTTTTCCCGAAAAATGAAAAACGCCACGGCCAAAAGCGCCAGAAAAACACCGGCGTGAATCAAACAAATCTGGACGAGGTAAGGGTTCTGGGTGCGGTCGGTGAAAAAAAGGAGGGGCGCCAAAAGGTGAAGAACACCGGCAACAAGGAGAAGGGGGCGCTGGGCCCCGGGGCGACCCGGGAGGGCCATCGGGGAGGGCTAGGAAGCGGGCGGCGGAGAAAAAACCCGGCGGACGTCGGGATCCTCGGGATTCCACGCCCGCAACTTCAGCCATAGAGATTTGGCCTGATCGCCCGATTTGGATCGACTGTAAAGGACGGCCAAGGATTTCGTGGGCTCAAACCCCACTTCGTCCTCCCGACCGGAAAGGCGGGCTTCGTCCATGGCCTTCAAATAATAGGACTCGGCTTTCTTGAACTCCGGCGAATTGGCCGGCAACCAGGAAACACCGGGGTTTTGATTCACCAGCAAAATATAATGAAGACGGCCGAGATTGGAATAGGTTTCGGCGTTTCGATCGTGATAAACCCGCCCGACGGCGTTCTCCGAATTGTAAGTCAGAGCGCCGAGATAGGCCATTTCGGCCTTTTCGTAATCGCCCCGCATGAAATGCACGTAGGATTCCCGGTAATAATTGGGAGGAAAAACGGGGTCCAATCGATGATAAAATCCAAAATTCGTCAGCGCTTTATCCCAATTCTCGTCCGCTTTCGTTTTCCCGCCGAAAAGGCTTTCCATTTCGGCTTTCTTCAAATACACGAGCCCCACCTGATGATGGGTCTGAACGTAATTGGGGGCAAAGGCTTTCACCGCCCCGTAGGCCGCCAGGGCCTTGTCGAGATAGTCGGCCGCCCGTTGGTGAAGGGTCTCGGCCGCGGCCGCGTCCCCGCGATTTTTCAACTCCTTGGCCCGGTCCATGACCGCCGCGCCCCAATCGTTGTAAACGTTCCCGATAAAATAGCGCGCCATGGGAAAGTTCGGGTTCAAACGGCAAACGGTTTCGTAGTGCTCCAGCGCGCCGCCTTGTTCCTCGTATTCCCGCCGCATTTCGGGAGGGTAGTCCGGGGCCGCGACCCGCGCGTCGAATTCGGAGGAACGCGTCCACATCCCTTGTTTCGAGAAGAAGATTCCGACGTTGTGGTTGATGTCGGCGATGAAGTAGTTGCGAAAGACCCCGTACGCCGTTCCCCATAGAAGGACGGCCCCCCCCGCGCACGCCCACTGCCACGCGGCCGGGGACAAACGACGCCCCCCGGCGGTGGCCGGGATCGGGGCCGACCCGGGAACCAATCGCCATTCCAACAACTCGGCCAATCCGCCCATCAACACGACCGAAACGACCAGACCGACGAGGTGACCCAAGGGTCGCGCGCGAATGCTTGGAATGGCCATAATCCCGTGGGAGAACACCAGGGCCCAGAAAAGGACCAATCCCCAGCGGAGACGCCGATCGTTGGGCGACGGAGCGTCCTGTCGTTCCCGATGGCCGTGGTGCCGACACAAGGAAACCACCAACCCCGGAAGAAGAAAGGAAAAAATACCGGACGAAACAAAACGGACCGACACGTCCATAAACCAGTGGAGAAGGGCCGCCCACCACGCCCCCAAATAGGCGATCGACTTGTACACCCGGTCCTCAAACGGCTCGGCGGGCGGCGCGCGGGGCCCGGCGGCGGTCAGACGCCTGAGATTTTTCAATCCCAACACACTCACGGCGAAAATCAACCACAAAAAGGCGCCGAACCCGATCAGGCCTTCGTCATACCAGATTTCCAAATATTCGTCCTCGGCGTGATCCGTTTCGGTGTTGGATCGGCCTTCCAACAAAATGATTTCCGGGCGCCGGTAGGCCGGGTAGGACCATTTAAAGGATCCGATTCCGGTCCCCAGCCATGGTTGGCGGCGAATCATGTCCCAGGTCGAAATCCAGGTAAACACACGAAAATCAACCGATTGGCGGCGCTGAATGGCGTAACGGCGGACCACCGCGCTCCCAAAAAAAACCAGCACGCTGGTCAGGACGAGGAGACCCACGGTGACGCGCCGGGCCCGTTGCCCCACCAAGAACAACCCCACCAACACCGCGGTGGCCACCATGGCCCCGAGGAACCCCACCCAGGCGCCCTTGGTTTCCGTGGCGTACAAATTGACAAAAGTGGCCGCGAAGAAAATCAAAAGCCCCGAAGCCGCGGCCGAGGCGCTTCGCCACCAAACCAAGAATCCAACAACCCCCAACCCCGCCAACAAACCGACCACGACCCACGGACGCGTGGCGGCCGTGACGCCGCCGAACTGGTTCAACAACCACTTATCGGTCAACACCACAACAGGAACGAGGACGCCCAACAACAAGAAGGGGCGGAAGGGCCGCCCCCCATTTTTGAAAAAGAACGCCAGGATCACCGGGGTCACAATGACCAAAAAATTTCCGTAGAAGTTGGGATTCCCGAAACTGGAAAAAACGCGCCAGCTGAAAGCCTGCCGCCAAATAAACGGATCCAACCCCACCCCGCCCGCGCCCGGAGGAAAAAGGCGGCCGTCAAAATATTGAACAAACCCATAGAGGACGGTGATGCCGAAGGAGGCCAATAGCCATCGAAAAAGGCGCCGTTGCCGATCCAGACCGCGAAATTCGGCGATCACCACCAAGGCCATCAAGACGTAAAAAACCCGACGAATAAATTCATCCAGGCTTCCGGCTTTGAAGGAGGATTGGAAGTAGGAAAGGCACCCCGACGCGAGAACGGCCAGAAACGGTGCAACAACGGGAAGATCGGCTTTGGAAAAAGGCCAGCGCTTCTCAAAAATCAATTGAAGAACCCAAAAAAGCGTTACCAGGGCGCAGCCAATTTGGGCAAAAGTTATTTTGATTTGGGCGGAATCGTATGTTCGAAGGTAAAAGGAGACCGTGACCAGAAAATAGGTCATCGGCAGGGAGAAAGCCACCAATCGGGAAAACAAATCGGCCAACCCCTCGGGGGTCCAGGGACGGTCGTTGTGGTGGGTGGTGAGCGGGTCGTTGGTTTCGATGCTTTTCATAAAAGAACCGTTTTTTTTAAAAAATCAGCCGAGGATGGGATTTGAACCCACAACCTATCGCTTACGAAGCGATTGCTCTACCGTTGAGCTACCTCGGCAGGGAATTCGGGCCTTCTGGGCCCGCCTGCCGGTCCTTGCGCTCTGAGCAAGGGCGGCGCCTTTGAGAATTCGGGCCTTCTGGGCCCGCCTGCCGGCCCCCTTCCGACAACCAGGGGACCATGCCTATCGGCAAGGTCCTTGCGCTCTGAGCAAGGGCGGCGCCTTTGGGAATTCGGGCCTTCTGGGCCCGCCTGCCGGCCCCCTTCCGACAATCAGGGGACCATGCCTATCGGCAAGGTCCTTGCTTCTGGAGCTAAGGCAACCCGGCCTGGAACCGTTGATGTTTCCCAAAAGGACCGGCCGCGACGCCCCCCATCGTCTTCACGTGGGGAAAAAGGATGTTAACTTAATTCCAAGACCCCGACAATGCCAACGGCCGCGTCCCCCACGAAGGGCGACGCGGCCGTTGACGTTTGAAACTTAAGGGCGTTCGGCGGTGGTGAGGGCCGGGCGTTGCGTCCATTCTTTGTAATCCGGCAACGCGTATCGCGCCACGTAATACAGACTCCACACGACGAGGGCCACCCAGATAAGAAAAAGCCAGCGCGGCATTTTCCCATGTCCGGCGGGGGGGATCGCGGCGGTCTCTTCAGTTGTTTTTGGGGTCGCCATCGGATTCAGCCTCCAGAATTTTAAATTTCGGCTTCTCGCTATCGTCCCACTGGCCGCTGGCGACGCTCCAGACCAGCACAAAGACAGACCCCACGACCAGAAGGCCCAACGTGGACAAAAAAAGGGCGATCAACGCCCGGCTGTCCACCCCGCAGAAGAAACAAAAACAACTCGAACCGCCGAGCCACCTATTCCGCGTCATCGGCTTCGGCCCTGAGGACCCGATGCTTGGGGGCTTCGACGTCGTTCAGGTCCCCCCGAAAGAACGTCCAACCGACCAGGAAAAGGAAACCGATGGTCGACAGGATATAACTGCCGGCGGCCAATTTGGCGTATTCCGTCACCTTCTTTTGCCAAAGCAACCCCAACATCATCACCACCGCGGCGAACAAACCGCTCGCGACGAGGGCCGCCCAAACGGCCTTGGCTTTGGGGGTTACCATTCTTCGTCCAACCCTTTAACGCGGGGCCAAGTGCCCAACCACTGAATGTAGGTCACAATGGCCAATCCTTTGGCGTTGGGGTTCCCGTCTTTGTCGTAGAACCAGGCGTAAGACGGCATCACCGACCCCGCGACCACGGCGGGCGGATTCTTGAAGTGGTTGAAGTGCCAGGTGTTGTCGTATTTGCCCCCCACACGGGTCAGATCCGGGCCGACGCGCCGGGTGCCGAAGAGTTGGGGCAATTGGAGAACGTTCTGGTATTCGGTCGCGGTCGACACTTTGCCGAACCGCTCCGTTTCGCCCGGAACCGGGCGGACGAACTGCGAATGACAGTGCCAACACGCTTCCGCGATGTAGACGTCGCGCCCCAATTTGAGCGCTTTGGCGTATCCCGCCGGGTCGTCGCTGCCGAACGCGGCCGCAAAGGTGTCCGGGTATTTGACCTTCATCTGGGAGAAATAATCGTCCGGGTGCAGGGCGAGTTCCTCCATTTGAGCCACCGGGACTTTCTTCAACATCCACCAGGGGCTCGCCACCAACGTGACGAAGGCGAAGAAGAACATCAACACCCCGCCGACCAAGAAGACGAAGCTGAATTTTTCGGGACGCACGGCTTAGCCCTCCACCGGGAGGCCCGCCGGAGCGCCGGCCTCCGCTGACGTTCCCCGCGCCGTCTTAAACAGCGCGATCACCAGAAGCACAATTCCGGCCAGCATGCCCGTGCCGGCAACGGTTCGAATCTGCCAGAAGGGCTGGGAGGCTCGAATGGATTCGATCCAGGGCACCGACGGGTGCCGCCAGAGGAATCCCTGGATAAGGCCCGCCACGCCCAAGTCCGCCCACAGGATGAAGTTGCCCGCGGCGCACAGCCAAAAAGCGGCCGAAGCGATGCCCCAGGGCAGGGGCCGCTTATACATTTTGGGCCAGAGGTAGGCCATCATGCCCAGGATCCAGAACCCGAACACGCCGAACATGACCAAGTGCGCGTGGCCGACCACCCAGTCGGAAAAGTGGATGATCTGTTGGGCCGACAACGTCACCTGCACCGCGCATTGGAAACAGGTGATGATGTAGTTAATGATGCCCAAAAAGAAGAACCGAAGCGGAATGTTCGACATCAGCGCGGTCCCGTTGCCTCGAAGCGTGGCGAAGAAGTTGTAGGCGACGGTGTAAACCACCACGTGAATCCCGACGGAAGCGACGACCGACGCGTATTGAATGAACATCGGGATCGGGGAATACAGGTAGTGGTGCACGCTGTTGAGCGGGTAGAAAAACGCCAGACTCCAAAACCCGATCAGGGACAACGCGTGGCTGTAAATGGGTTTTTTAAGCACGGCCGGCACAAAGTAGTAGAGGAGGCCCCAGCCCAGCGGGGTCACGAGCAGGCCCACCAGGTTGTGAATGAACGCCGAGGTGATGGCCGCCCCGCCGGTTCCGGGCACGATGTATTGGGGCAGGTAGTTGCCCATCAGGTAGTTAAGGGCCGTCCAAATCATGGCCGCGACGAAATACCAAATGGACACGTAGTAGGCTTCGTGGCGCGCCTTGAGGATCGGCACAAAGATGTTGATGGTGAGCAGAACAACGCCGAGCACGATCAAGGGGTCCACGAAGAGCGGGGTTTCCGTCCATTCGATGCCCTGGGCGTAGCCGGCCAAAATCCCGCCGCCCATCAGGACGACGACCAGTTGCCACGCAAAAAAGATCACCCAGGAAAGCTTGCGCGACGCCAGCGGCCGGTCGGTCAGCTTGGGGACCACGTAACACAATCCGCCGATGAAGGCGTTGACGATCCACCCGTAGGCGATCATGTTGGTGTGGAACATCCGAACCCGCCCCGGCGAGAGCCATTCCATGCCCGGAAAGGGATAACCCCCCAGGAACTGAAAGGAATACGACAAACCGCCCAACATGGAAAGGAGCAAACAAACCAGCCCAGCGCCGAAATGCCACCGGACGAGCTTTTCGTCCACCAACGGAGTTTCCGCGTTTTGCATTCTTTATTTCCTTTTCTGGACCCGGGCCGCGATCCACAGAGAGAGAAGAAACATCGCCAGCGTTCCGACGACGATGATGCCGAACTCTACCCAAAACGGAAGGATCTTCACGACGCCGCCGCCGGGGCCAGCAACCCGCGGGTGTCGCGGAGAAGTTTTTTCATTTCCCCCGGCTCCTCGCCGTCGTAATAACCGCGGATCCGCCCCGCCGCGTCCACCAGCACAAATTTAGTCGAATGAACAAACCGTTCGGCCAGGGGCGCCTGGGTGTTTTCCTCGGCGCTGAGTTTAAACCCGTTCTCAATGAGGGCGTATACTTTGGCCTTGTCGCCCGTCAAAAAAAACCATCGGTTTTCCTGACCCACAAAGTGCTTGGAATAAGCCAAAAGCGATTTGGGATCGTCCCGTTCCGGATCCACGCTCACGGACACCAGCCGGACCTCCGACGGCAACGCGCGTTGCAACCGGGCCATGTTGCCCGACATCAGAAAGCACGGCCCCTTGCACCGGGTCCATACGAAATCGGCAATCCAAACCCGTCCGGTCATATCCGCGGCCGAAAGCGTCGCCGTCTTTTCGCCCGTCACCGCCGTGAGCCGAAAATCGCCGACGGAACTCAGGACCGGCAATTCCCGAGGTCCGGAGGCGCACCCCGCCCCCCACACCGCCAGGACGAGCGGGGCCCCCCAAAGGGCCATTCTGCGGAAAAAATTTAGGTCTTTCATGCCGTTAAACGCGCTTTTTTTATCAATTGAACCGGAACCGAATCCATGATCCAGATCATGTTTACAGCGACCTTCCCGTTACCGCGCATCGAAAACACGCGTCCACCACCCCGTGCCCGCGCCTTCGTAACGATACAAAACGATTTTTCGGCCGAATTCAGTGCTCACAAGCGCCGCCCGGTAATTCTCCGGGGCCAATTTTCCGATCCGCACTTTTCGTATTTCAAGGATTTTAAATCTTTCAATCCGCCCTTCGGCCAAATAGGTGGATTCAAAACTTTTCCGAAAAACATCCGCCGTAGCGGCCTTTTCCCCCAACGGCACGATGGGGAAGGTTCCGTTGCTCCACAACGGTTTTTGGGAGAGCTCCGCTAACAATTGATCAATGAGGTCCACCTTCTTCATTCCCGCCAAGGCCATGAAAGCCACCGCCCACCAAACGCCGCCTGTTCGCATTTCGTACCCCCCTAAATTCCAAATTCATTCTACCCATTTTTAAATCCGCTTTCCGGGAATGGCCGCGCGACCTCGGCACCGAATAAGAAGGCCCCGCGAGAGGGGCGCGGAGCCTCTTATAAATCGCTTTAAGATTTCAATCCAAAGCGTTGCGTAAATGTTCGGCCTGGGAAGCGACTAAACCAGGGGAACCCCCGGGGCGGCGCCGCCGCCCGACAGGCGCCGGTGGAGGATTTCCAAGGATTCCGAAGCGACGACGGCCTCTTTCCGGCCGGGTTCCTGGAAAAAGGAAGCCACCAACGACAGGAACCCCAGGTGATCGCGGGGCCGGTCCTCCGGCCCTAGGAAAACAATCCAAATTTCCCCGGCCGACCGGGAAACCCCCATCGCCGCCCGAATTTTATCCAACCCGGTGATCCGGGCGTGGGGCGCCCGTATTCCCGGCCCCAAGACCGTCGGGGCGGCGCGCTCCCGCTCCATAACCGCGTGAAAAGCCCGGTTGGGATTCTCCAAATCCAACCGGGCCAACAGGGTTCGAATCCTTTGCTCGTTGGTCAAACCTTCCTCCAAAAACACGAGCCGATCCGGAGGAAGGAAATCGGCCAGGCGGTTCCCCGCCGCGGCGGCGCGCTCGATGGCCTGGCCTTCGGCCCGAACCTCTTCCCGTCCGATGGCCTCGCTGAGCCGTGTGCTTTCCAAAGCGCTCCCGATTTCGGAGGCGAAGGTTTCCAACAGCTCCAACGCGTCGGTCGAAGCCGAGTCCCCTTCGGGCCCCACGGAAAGGCCCAGAACGCCCACCGTATTTCGGCGGCCCGTGAGCGGCAAATAAAGCCCCCGGGCCCCCGCCAAGGTGTCGGTCCCCGCGCCGGCCAATTGGGATTTGTCGAACACCCACCGGGCGACGGACCGTTCGTTTTCGCTCCATTCGAATTCGCCCGGGTCTCCGGCGGCCACCTCCAGTTGTCCCCCCGCCCCCCCGGTCAATAGCAGAACGGGCCTTCCGTAATACTCCCGCAGCTGGGCCGCGGCCGATTTCAACATCGACGCCGTGTCCGGCGTTTCGGACATGTCCCGGCTCAGTTTATAGAGGGCGCGCAAACGCTCCTGCCGCCGGCGGAGGGAAAGCGTCTGGAGCCGAAGTCGGCCCATGATCGTGCTGATCAGGAGGCCCACCCCCAGCATGGCGGCGAAGGTCAGAACGTACTGGCTGTCGGCGATGGCGAAGGTGAAGGTGGGCGGGACAAAAAAGAAATCGAAGCACAGGACGCTGAGGACCGACGCCCACGCCGAGGCCCGGCGCCCGAACCGGTAAGCCGCGACCACGATGCCGACCAAATAAACCATGATCAGGTTCACCCGGTCCAAACTCCCGGCCAAGGGCCAGCAAACCAAGGAAGCCAGGCCCGCCACGGCGGTCCCCCAAAGGAATCCCGCAGCGCCCCGTCGGCCTTCCGCCGGGGAGCGTCGTCGGGGCCGGGCGTCGGGCCCGGTCCCGCTGACGATGTGCAAATCGATGTCTCCGCACCGGCGCGCCACGTCGTTGACCACCGAGCCGAACAGTCGTTCCCGCCACCGGGGCCGGGCCGGTTGGCCCAGGACGATCCGCGTGACGTGGCGTTTGCGGGCGAGGGCGAGCAGTTCTTCCGTCACGTCCTCGCCGGTCAACACCAGGGTTTCAGCCCCCAACCCCTGGGCCAAACGCAAATTTTCCGCCGCGGCGTCCCGATCGGCGGCGGGTCCGGCCAGGAGATCCGGCGTTTCGACGTGGGCCGCGATCCACGGGGTGCGAAGCCGCGCGGCGAGGCGCCCGGCGGCCCGCACCAACCGGGCCGACATGGGGCTCCCCGTGACGCCCACCAACAGCCGCTCGCCGACGGCCCAGGCTTCGCCGATGGCGTGCCGCTCTTTGAAGGCGCGCATTTGGGCGTCCACCCGCTCGGCCGCGTGGCGGAGGGCGAGTTCCCGCAGCGCAATCAGGTTGCCCGGCCGGAAAAAGTTCTCCGCGGCGCGCCCCGCCACCTCCCCGCGGTACACCTTGCCCTCCCGCAGCCGCTTCAACAAATCCTCCGGGGCCAGGTCGACCAGTTCGATCTCGTCCGCGCGATCCAAAAAATTGTCCGGCACCGTCTCGCGGATCGACACCCCAGTGATCTGGGCCACCACGTCGTTGAGGCTTTCCCAATGCTGGACGTTGAGAGTGGTGTACACGTCGATCCCCGCGTCCAGAAGCTCCTCCACGTCCTGCCACCGCTTCGCGTGGCGCAGGCCTTCGGCGTTGGTGTGGGCCAGTTCGTCCACCAGGATCAGCCGGGGCCGCCGCTTCAACGCGGCGTCCAGGTCGAACTCCCGAAGGACCACGCCTTTGTAAAGGATTTCCTTCCGGGGCAAAATTTCCAGTCCCTCCACGAGCGCCTCGGTGTCCACCCGGCCGTGGGTTTCCACCAGGCCGGCGACCACCTCCCGCCCTTCCCGACGGCGCTGGCGGGCCGCTTCGAGCATGGCGTAGGTTTTGCCGACGCCCGGGCTGGCGCCGAAAAACAGCTTCAGCCGCCCCCGGCCGAGGGACGCCTCCTCGGCCTGGACGTGCTTCAGCAATTGATCGGGGTCGGGCCGCCGGTCCGGGGGGGCGCTCACGGGTTCGCCCGGTCCATGGCGTTGTTCAGGGCCAGAACGTTGACGCCCGGCTCGCCCAACAGGCCCAAAAAGCGAGGGCGGGTGTTCTCGCGGATCAGCCGCTCCACCGCGGACTCGGGCCATCCCCTCGCCCGGGCCACGCGTTTTAATTGAAAGTCCGCCGCCGCCGGGGAGATCTCCGGGTCCAACCCGCTGGCCGACGCCGTCACCAGGTCGACGGGCACGGGCCCCCGGCTTTCCGGATCGGCCGAGCGCAAGGCCTCGATGCGGTCGCCGACGGCTTTAAGGAGCGCCGGGTTGGCGGGCCCGAGGTTCGAGCCCGAGGAGGCCGCCCCGTTGTACGCCGTCGGCCCCGTGGCGGAAAGACGCCCCCAAAAATACCGCGGCTCATCGAAGGATTGTCCGATCAAGCGGGACCCCACGGGCCGTCCCGCCGAAAGGATCAAGCTCCCGTTGGCCTCTTTTGGAAAAAGGAGCTGGGCCAGTCCCGTCATTGCGAAAGGGTAGGCCAATCCCGTCAAGACCGAAAGGACCAGGACGGCGCGCACGGACGTCCCCCACTGTTTTAAATACATGATATTCCTCCTAAGCCAGCCGCAAAACCACCAACAGCTTGTCGATGAGCTTGATCCCAAGAAAAGGCGTGATCACCCCTCCCACTCCGTAAATCAGCGCGTGGTCGCGCAAAAGCCGGCTCGCCCCCAGGGCGCGGTATTTGACCCCCCGGAGCGACAACGGGATGAGCGCCACAATGATCAAGGCGTTGAAGATCACCGCTGAGAGAATGGCGCTGGCCGGGGTGGCCAGCCCCATGACGTCCAAGGACTTGAGCGCCGGGTAGGTGCCCGCGAAGGCGGCGGGAATGATGGCGAAATATTTCGCCACGTCGTTGGAGATGCTGAAGGTCGTCAGGGCGCCGCGCGTGATCAGAAGCTGTTTTCCGATCTCCACGATCTCGATCAATTTCGTCGGATTCGAGTCCAAATCCACCATGTTGCCCGCCTCTTTGGCGGCCTGGGTGCCGGTGTTCATGGCCACGGCCACGTCGGCCTGGGCCAGGGCGGGGGCGTCGTTGGTGCCGTCGCCGGTCATGGCCACCAGGCGCCCGCCGGTTTGGGTTTCCCGGATCAATTTGAGTTTCGTTTCCGGCGTGGCCTGGGCCAAAAAGTCGTCCACCCCCGCCTCGGCGGCGATGGCGGCGGCGGTCAGCGCGTTGTCGCCGGTGATCATCACGGTTTTTATCCCCATGCGGCGCAACTCCGCGAACCGTTCCTTGATCCCGCCTTTGACGATGTCTTTCAGGTGCACCACGCCCAACACGCGGCCCCGTTCGGCCACCGCCAGGGGCGTCCCGCCGGCCCGGGCGATGTCGTCGACGGTTCGACGCACCGCGGGGGGAAAGGCGCCCCCCTGTTCCGTCACGTAGGCCTCGATGGCGTCGGCGGCGCCTTTTCGAATCCGCCGTCCGTCCTGCAAATCCACGCCGCTCATCCGGGTCTGGGCGGTGAACGGGATGAACGTCGCCCCCAGTTCGTGCACCTGCCGGGCCCGGAGGTTGTATTGTTCCTTCGCCAGCACCACGATGCTCCGCCCCTCGGGCGTTTCGTCCGAGAGCGAGGCGATTTGCGCCGCGTCGGCCAGGTCCTCCGCGGAGGTCCCGTCCGCCGCCCGGAAAGCCACGGCCTGGCGGTTCCCCAGGGTGATGGTGCCGGTCTTGTCCAACAGCAGAACGTCCACGTCCCCCGCGGCTTCCACCGCCCGGCCGGACATTGCGATCACGTTGGCCCGGATCAGCCGGTCCATCCCGGCAATGCCGATGGCCGGCAATAGGCCGCCGATCGTCGTCGGGATCAGGCACACCAACAGCGCCACCAGCACCGTGATCGACACCGCCGCTCCCGCCCCGGCCGCTTGGACGCTGTAAAGGGAAAACGGCAGCAGGGTCGCCGTGGCCAACAGGAAGATGATCGTCATTCCCGCCAACAGAATGCCCAGGGCGATCTCGTTGGGCGTTTTTTGCCGTTTCGCCCCCTCCACCATGCCGATCATCCGGTCCAAAAAGGTCTCGCCCGGGTTCGTCGTGATTCGCACCACCAACCAGTCGGACAGAACCTGGGTCCCGCCGGTGACCGCGCTGCGGTCGCCCCCGCTTTCGCGAATGACGGGCGCGCTTTCGCCGGTGATGGCGGCTTCATTGACGGACGCGCACCCTTCGATCACCTCCCCGTCCATGGGGATCGAATCGCCGGCTTCCACCAGCACCACGTCGCCTTTCTTGAGCGCGCCGGCCAACACGACGAGCGGCGCCCGGCCCCGCTTCCCGTCGATGAGCTTTTTGGCCGACGTGTCCTTCCGCGCCGCCCGCAGGTTGTCCGCCTGGGCCTTGCCGCGGCCCTCCGCCAGGGACTCGGCGAAATTGGCGAACAAAACGGTGAACCACAGCCACAGCGACACGGCCAAAATAAACCCCGCCGGCGCCTCGCCCGTCCCGGTCGCGGCCTGAAGCCACAAGCCGGTGGTCAACACGCTGCCCACCTCCACCACAAACATCACCGGGTTTTTAAATTGGTGGCGCGGGTCCAATTTCTTGACCGCCTCCAACAGCGCCCGGCGCAGAAGGGCCGGGTTGAACAGCGAAAAGGATTTTTTCATCGCACTCTCCTTGGCTACGACGCGAGCGTCAAATGTTCGACGATGGGCCCCAGGGCCAGCGCCGGAAAAAACGTCAACGCCCCCACCAGCAGCACCGTCCCCACGAGGAAGAGGACGAACAGCGGCGTGTGGGTCGGCAGCGTCCCGCTGGACAGGGGCACTTGTTTTTTCCCGGCCAGAGACCCGGCCAGGGCCAACACCGGGATCGCGATCCAATACCGGGCGAAAAACATCGCCAATCCCAACGCGACGTTGTAGAACGGGGTGTTCGCGCCGAGCCCCGCGAAGGCGCTCCCGTTGTTGTTTCCGGCGGAGGAAAAGGCGTACAACACCTCGCTGAACCCGTGGGCCCCGGGGTTGAACACCGTCGCCCTCCCCGCTTTCGTGGCCACGGCGACCGCGGTGCCGATCAGCACCACCGCGCAGGGGACCAAGACGCCGATGGACGCCATCTTCATTTCGTACGCCTCGATCTTTTTTCCCAGATATTCCGGGGTCCGCCCCACCATCAGACCGGCGATAAAGACCGCGATGACGGCAAAGAGCAGCAAACCGTAGAGCCCCGACCCCACCCCGCCGAACACGACTTCGCCCAGCTGCATGAGGACCAAGGGGGCCAATCCCCCCAGGGGCGTCAAGGAATCGTGCATGGCGTTGACCGACCCGTTGGAGGCCGCCGTCGTCGCCGTCGCCCAGAGAGCGGACTGCACGATGCCGAAACGGACCTCTTTGCCCTCCATGTTCCCCCCCGGCTGAAGGGACGACGCCGCTTGGTCCGCCCCCGCCCGGGTCAAGAGCGGGTTGCCCCGCTGTTCCTGGTCGACGGTGAGCCACAGAAAGGGGACGAACATCACCCCCATGGCGGCCAGGACCGCCCACCCCTGGCGGCGGTCTTTGACCAGCTCGCCGAAGGTGGAACACAACGCCGCCGCGATCAGGAGGATGGAAATCCATTCGATGAAATTGCTGAGGGGCGTCGGGTTTTCGAAGGGGTGCGCCGAATTCACGTTGAAAAAACCGCCCCCGTTGGTTCCCAACTGTTTGATGGCCACCTGCGACGCCACCGGACCCACCGCCAAGACCTGCGCGGCCGCCCCACCCCCCAGCGGGGCCACCGTCACGCTCGGCCGGAAGGTCTGCACCACCCCCTGGGAAACCAGCAACAGCCCCACCGCCACCGACAACGGCAGGAGGATGTGAAGCGTGCTCCGGGTGAGGTCCACCCAGAAATTCCCGAGAGTCGACGCCTGCCGTCGGACAAACCCCCGCGTCAAGGCCACGAGCACGGCCATGCCGGACGCCGCCGAGAGGAAATTCTGCACCGTGAGCCCCAGCGTTTGCGTGAGGTAGCTCAGGGTGGTCTCGCCCCCGTAGCCCTGCCAATTGGTGTTGGTGGCGAAACTCACCGCCGTGTTGAAGGACGAGTCCGGGGACACGGCCCCCAGTCCCAGCGGGTTGAGCGGCAGGCGTCCCTGGAGGCGCTGAAGCGCGTAAACGGCCACCAGGCCCACGATGTTAAAGGCCAGAAAGGCCGCCGCGTAGGTTTTCCAGGGCATTTCCTCCTCGGGGCGGATTCCAAAAAGACGGTAGAGAAGCCGCTCCAAGGGGCCCAGCGCCTTCCCGAGCCACGGCGCCCGGCCCTCGTACACCCGGGCCATGTAGAGGCCCAAGGGTTTTACCAGCGCCAACAAAACCCCCAGACCCATCAGGCATTGCGTCAGGTTGTTTGCGTTCATTGAAAATTCTCCGGTTTTAACAGAGCCGCCATCAAGTAGACCAGGATCAACACCGTCAGGGTTCCACCGATCCAATAAAGAACCATCGATTCGCCTCCTTACAATCCTCTCGCAGAGCGCGATGAGACCCACCGTCAAAACCGTCAGGACCACCGTCAAACCCAGATAGACCGCGTCCATGTCATTTCTCCTTCGGCCGCTCCGACACGCGGCGCAATTGGTCCTTGATGTCCTTGAGGTCCCGGAGCGCCTCGGTCAGACACGCTTCGTCCCGCGCGACCCGGTCCGCCAACGGCTCCGCGGCCCGCGCGGCGGATCCCGCCGTCCTTTTTTCCTCTCCCTCCGGGGGCCACACGGCCCATCCAGCGCCGGCGGTAAACAGCGGGAACGTCGCGGCAAAGCAAAAGAAGAATTTTCGTTTCATGGCCCAACCTCCCGAACAACGAATCGTCGCCTGCCCCCCCATCATGGCGCAAAGGGGCGTTAACGCTCCATTGCGGGGGCGTTAAGAAGTCGTTAAGACGCGGAACGTCAGTCGAGGGGGGCTTCGAGGCGGTAACCGACGCCGGGCTCCGTTTTGAGGCAACGGGGGCGCACCGGGTCGGGTTCAATCTTTTGGCGCAGTTGATGGACAAAGATGCGGACGGACTCGGGGGTGGCGTCGCCGTTTTCCCCCCACACCTCCCGCAACAGCTGGGTCTGGCTCACCACGCGTCCGGCGTGGCGCACCAACACGGCCAGCAGGTCATACTGGCGGGGCGACAGGTGGATTTCTTTTTTTCGAAGGGTCACCCGCCGCGCCACCAAATCCACCCGCAGGCCGTCCCGTTCGTAGACGGGCGAGACGTCGGCGGGCCCCCGTTCCGTTCGGCGCTCGGCGGCCCGCACCCGGGCCAGGAGCTCCGCCGTGGAGAAGGGCTTGGTCAGATAATCATCGGCGCCGGCGTCCAACCCGGCGATCTTGTCTTTTTCCTGCCCCCGGGCCGAGACGATGATGATGGGGGCCGAGGTCCACTTCCGCAGGGCTTTGAGGACCGTCAAACCGTCGCCGTCGGGCAAACCCAAATCCAACAGGATCGCCCGGGGTTTTTTGGCCGCCGCCGCCTCCAGACCCTGCCGGCCCGTGGCGGCCTCGAGCACCCGCCACCCCGCGTCTTCGAGCACCGGCCGGAGGAAACGCAGGATCGCCGCTTCGTCCTCGATCACGAGCATCGTCTTTTCAACGGCCACGGTCGTCTCCCCGGGGCAGCGTCAATTCGAAAACGGCCCCGCCCCCGGGCCGCCGGTCGGCGGTCAGGCGGCCGCCGTGGGCTTCCGCCACCGCCCGGCAAATGGCCAACCCCAGTCCCGCCCCGGGGGAGGCCTTCCCCCGATAAAATTTCTCAAACACCCGTTCGCGGTCCCCGGGGTCCAAGCCCGGGCCCCGGTCCGCCACGGTCACCGTCACGTTTTTTTCCGTCGAACGCGCCGCGATGTCGATGGGGGATTGGGGCGGAGTGTGCCGCAGGGCGTTTTCGATCAAATTGACGAACACCTGCTCCATCAACAGCCCGTCCATGGGAACCGGCGGGAAATCGGGCGGAAGGTCCACCGTCACCCGCCGGGCGATCAGCGCTTTTTCCAACCGGGCCAAGGCCCCGCCCACCACGTCTTCCAAGGGGTGAAGTTCCTTTTGAAGGACCACCGCCCCCGATTCCAGGCGCGTCACTTCCAAAAGATTTTGAATCAACCGGGTCAACCGTTCCGCTTCCGACCGGATGTTCTCCAACAGGTCCCGGGCGGCGGACCCCGGCGGATTATCGCTCTTGGCCAACAAGGCCTCCGCCGAGCCCAGAATGGCCGCCAGGGGCGTTCGCAAATCGTGGGACACCGCGCTCAACAATGAACTGCGAAGCCGCTCGGCCGCGGCCTCCACCTCGACTTTCCGGTTGTGATCCTCCAACCGCACGATCGCCAACGCCGAAGCGATTTGGTGAACGAAGGAGTCCAACAACAGCCGCTGCTCCGGCGCCAGCAACCAATCGCGGGACCGGGGCTGGACCCGGAGTACCCCCACCGTTCCCTCGTCGCCTTGGAGCGGAAGGAAGAGGGCCTCCTCGCCGGGCAGGGCGGCGGTTCCCAACCCCGCGGCGTTCCATCGATCGTAAACCCATTGGGCGACGCCCCGTTCCTTATCGACGGACGCGGGCGCCTCTCCCGCCCGGGCTTTGGCCTCCAGCCGACCGTCCGCCCCGGGAAGATAGAGGGTCGCCCCCGCGTTAAAAACCTCCGCCACGTGCCGCGCCGCCGCGGAAAGGACTTTTTCGATCCCTCGCGCGCTGGTCAACTGCTGGGTGAAGGCGTGGGTCAGGGCCGTTCGACGTTGTCCCTGGCGGGCGGCCTCCGCCTCGTATCGAAGGCGAAGGGTGAGGTGGCTGATCACCAGCGCCGTGGCCAGCATCACCAGGAACGTCCAAAGATATTGCGCGTCGGAAACGGTCAAATGGAATCGGGGCGGCACGAAACAAAAATCCATAGCGGCCACGCTCAGGACCGAGGCCGCCACCGCCGGCCCCCGGCGCCCCCGGGCGGCCACGAGAAGGACGCCCACCAGGTAAATCATGATCAAATTGACCAAATCGAAAAAGGGAAACGCGGCGAAGCAGAGGCCCGTCGCCCCGACGACCACGAGGACGGCGAACAAATACTGTCGTGTCAGGGGGGGCGGAGGAGGGGACGTTGGATCGGGATTCATGGGTTTTGATTGTACCACGCCCTCCGAGCGCGGAACAGGGCCTGTCCGCCGCGGGAACCAATTCGCCGGCCCGGTGTCCCAGGTTGACCAAGGAGGTTTCCCATGCCCAGGTTCGACAATCCGTTGAAGGGTTTAAAAGTGGCGTCCCCGTGCCCGATGAATTGGGACGAGATGACCGGCGACGACCGGGTGCGCTTCTGCGCCCATTGCCGCCTGAACGTTTTTAATTTGTCCGCGCTTAAGCGGGACGAGGCGATCAAGCTGTTGAACGAAAAGGAAGGCCGGCTGTGCGTGCGGTTTTTCCGGCGGGAGGACGGAACGGTGATGACGGCGGACTGCCCGGTGGGCCTGGCGGCCCTCCGGCAAAAATTTCGGCGTTTGACGGCCTTGGCCTTCGCGGGGGCCGCGGCCCTGTTGACGGCCTGGGGGTTCATTAAAAAAAGGCCCGCCCCCGCCTGCCGCCCCACCGTGGGCGAACCGATCCTGGGCGCTCCCTTGATGGGCAAACCCGCCGCCCCTCCCCGGGCCGTCCTGGGCGACGTCGCCGAAGCCCCGCCGCCGGACAGGCGGTAAAGGCATCGGGTTATTTCTTCTCGGCCAGGCTTTTCAGGTTGGCCAGCCCGGTTTCAAAGGACCCGCCCACCATTTTGTCCATGTTCACAAACACGCACATGAGGCGGCCCACGAAGTTGTTTTTCCCCCGCACCGACCAGGTGACCACGCTTCCGTCCTTCGACGGGGCGATGGCCATTTCCGCCTCCTGGGTCATTTGAAATGGCTTTCGGTATTCAAGGCGGGTTTTGACCGTCCGGGGAGGAACGCTTTCCACCACCACCGCGGATCCCACGCCCATCTTGCCGGGGCTTTCCCACCGGCTCTCGGACCCCACGCCCTCCTCGGGCCCGTTGAAACTCATCTTCATGGCCGGGTCCAGGGCGGGCCAGGGCATCCACTGGTTCGTTTTTTTGGAATTGTTGATCCAGGGAAAGAGCGCCTCCGGCGACGCCTTTATCTCCAATTGACGGGAAATCGAATAGTCCGCCGGTTTCAACGCCACGAAAACCAAAAACACGCCGACCGACAGCGCCAACCCGCCAAGCATTTTCAATTTCACAAACACCTCTCTCCCAAGAATTTAAAACTTAAACGCCAACACGAAGTCGACGCCGTCGCCTTTGAACTTTTCAAATTCCGCGTTCAAACTCGAGACCGGTTGCACCGCGCCGTTAAATTCGGCGGTTTTGGCCTTGTAGCTCACCACGGAGTACCGCACCCCCGCCGACAACGAACAACGCTTCAAATAGCGCTCAAAATCCGCCGTCAGGTGGAACCCTTGCCCCGCCTTGTAACGCACCTCGGTGCGTCCCGCCCCCACGGACCCGAAATCCGTTTTAAACTTCCCGGACGGGTACTGCCCGATCCCGCCGCCGATTTTAAAGTCCAGCCACGCCCCCTCCCGTTTCACGAGGGGAATTTTGTACTTCAAGGTCGCCAGCGTTAGATACCGCTCAAAGGACCCGGACGCGTTGCTCACGTCCGGCGACAGCGTGCTCCGCTGGTAGCCCCACAACACTTCGACGTCCACGGAATCCGTCAACCCGTAACCCAGGCTGATCCCGCCGCCCAGGCCGCCCCCCGCGCTGATTTTGATGCTCTCGCCGTCGGTGGTCACGCCCACCTCGTGGTTTTTAAGCCCCAGGCCGATCAGCAATTGGGGCTCCACCCGCCATTGCCCCGTCCCGCGCCCGTTGCCCGCTGCCGCCAAGGGCCCGGCCCAAAACAATCCCGCCGCCATCAGCAGGCCCTTCATCGAAATCAATTTCATACCGTCCTCCTCTTGGGAATGGGTCGGGGCGCCGACTTTGCCCCCTTGGACGATTATATCAACCCTCCCGCGGTCCGGCACGCCGGACGCGGGCCACTTGCGTTTTCCCCGTTCCCGCTTATACTAGCCTCACGCCCTAATTTGTGAGGCGCTTGCCCCAACCCAAGGAGCTCCCATGTTTACTGGAACCACCGGCGTTTGGAAAATTGTCCTTTCCATTCTTTTCTTCCCCCTATTTTTCCAAAACCATTTCGTTGCCTTCGCCTGGGGGGCGGGCGAACCCTGGCCCCTGCGCCTGGTCAAATGGCTGTTCCTCCTGCCGGGGGTCCTGGCCTTCATTCTGGCCTGCTGGGTCACCATGGCCAGCCTGCTCACCATCCCCGTCCGCCAAAACCGCTCGGCTTTCATCACGGGCCTTTTGATCACCTGGTGGGATTTGGGCCGCAGCGTCTTCGCCTTTTGGGGCGGGGCGTTCCGCTTCGTGTTTTACCTGGCGGCCGCGCTCTTCGCGGTCGTTAAATTGACCGTCATCGGCACCTGGGCGGTGCTCCAGGACTTCATCCTGTTTCCCTTCCGCGTGGTGAAGAACCTGGGCGAGAACGTCACCAAAGCCGGCGTTCCCTGGATCGCCGTGTTCCTGACATTGATCTGGGCGGTACTGGAGGCGGCGATCTTCACCTACGTCACCACCCCCGTCGTGATCGACACCTTCTCCAACATGACGGGCAACGAGCTGTCCGAGGCTTCCATCCGCATTCCCCTTTTCATCTTCATGCTCTTCATCGTCCTGGGCAGCTACGCCGTGCTCTCCACCTGGGCCGAAGCGGTCAAAAGCAAAAACGTCGGCGCCATCATTAAGATCGGCGTCATCGAGCTCGTGACTCTCTTCGTCGAAGTCGTCTTTCTTTACCGGGAATTCGTGGATTCGCTGGTGCCCTGGTTCGCCCAGCACACCTCGGGGGACTTTGATTTGGGCATCGTCGGCATCCTGGCGATTTCGTCTTTGACCTGGCTGGGCGTCCGCGGCATTTCCTGGTTCCTCTTCGCCTCCCACGGCACGCCGACGCTCATGGCGGTGTTGCGCGGCTCCGGCATCCACGTCCCCGTGACCTCCAGCGCGCAAAAAGAGGTGAGCCCCACCACCATGACGGCCTCGCTCTGGGCCGCGGTCAAAAACGATCTCACGTTCATTCAAAAGAAGGGCGACGAAGTTCTCGCCGCCTTCATCATCCCCCCGCTCCAGGTGCTCGCCTCGGCCATCAACTTCTTGACGCTCTTGGTGACCTCCGAACACCTCTTCCGCCTGCCGTTCAAGTCCATCGAAGAGGTCATGGATTCCAAAGTCGTTTTGCACAGCGTCGGCCAGGTCCGCATCGACGCCCACAAACCGGAGGCCAAATGAACCGTTCATCCCTGCGCTGGAAAGCCCTGGTTTTAGCGGCGGCCCTTCTCCCGGCCTGCGGCGGCACCGCGCCCGATGTCAAAAAGCCGCGCCTCTCCCTCTTCGTCGGCATCGACATCAGCCGGTCCTTCCTGGAAGGCCCCAACTACGAAGATTCCATGGATTTCCTGGCCCATTACCTTTATGCCCACCTGAAGGGCCAGGGCGGGCTCGAAGTTCCCAACACGCTCTTCGTGGGCTCCATCGGCGGCACCCGGGCGGACGAGGCCAAAACCTTCTTCCCCATCCAGACCTTCGAGGGCAAATCGGTCAAGGAACTTAAAGAAATCCTGACCGGCATGTTTCCCAAAAAGACCTCCAACCCCACCACGGACTTCAACGCTTTTTTTAAGGACGTGGCCGAAACCGTGAAGAGCCGCAATTTGTTGCTGCGGCCCATCAGCGTGGTCATGATCAGCGACGGCAAACCTTACGTGAAGGAAAACGGCGGGAAGGTGGACTTTCGGAACATCGAAGTGAAACCGCTGGAAAAACTGGCCCGCAACATCACCCTGCGCCTGCTCTACACCGACGCCGTGACCGGCCGCTCCTGGCAAACGGAAGTCCCGCGCCGCAACATCCGCGTCTGGACTCAGGACGCCAAGGTCATGGCCTACTGGAAAGATCCCTCGGTCCTGACCCCCGGCGCCCCCCTGGAGAAGCAGGACAAGTTTTCCGCCTGGGTCAAAGACAACGTCGATTTCGGCGTCCGCGCCCGCCGCGTCAACTAGCTCTCCCGTTCCGATGTCCCGGTAAGGGGCCCCCCGGCCCCCCGCCGCTCCTTATATGTCCGTCGTCCCGGTAAGGTTCCAACCGGGACCCAGAGGTTTCCTTTGTTTGGGCGGCTCCCCGAGTTCAAATTCAAAACCGTGGGCCTCCCCGGCCCACACCCGGCCAAGGCCATTTTTGGACGCGCAAAAATGGCCCTGGACCCAAAAACGCGCCCCGGTCGGCCTGCGCGCGCCGTTTTGGCGGGCGGCCCTCACGTGGGCCAAAAAGCGGCCCCGGTCACCGGCGGCTCCGCCGCCAGATTCGTGACCGGCTCGGCTCAACCGCCTATCGCCGGCACAACGGGCCGCACCACAGCCGCCAAAACCTCGTGCTCGATTCGCCTTATGGGGCCCCTGAGAAGCACCTGCATAGGCAACGGCGAAAACACCTGACCAAAATCTTTGATTTGGCCTTTGCTTATGCCTATGTAGCTAAAATCCCCCTTGAGGCGTTTTGAGCACGCTTTTTTGAAGATCGCGGGCCCGGGCCTGTTTGATCCGGCCCGTGGGATGTTGAGGGCCGGGAGTTGGTCCGGGCTCCTTCAAAAAAGCGCGCGCAAGCCGTCCGGGGGCGGTTTTCTTTTGCCTACTTTTCTTTGGGCGGCCAAAGAAAAGTAGGTTGCCGCCGGGCAACCCCCGGCGACTTAGATTTGAAGAATGATTTAGAAAGGATAGATTGCGAAAAAAATGGACTCCGGGTGTGGGCCGGGGAGGCCCACGACGTTGGTTTAAGGTGGGACAACGAAATAAAAAACCTAAATCCGAATCCCCGCTTTCCCCGCGAAATACACCATCCCAAAGTACAACCCCACCATCACGGCGGAAGACGCCGCCAAGGCCCCGTAAAAATTCCACTTCAGCCTCAGGAGATAGGGAAACAGCAAAAAGAAAGGCAACGACGGCAACACCAACCAAAAGATCCCCGCCGACAGGTCCGCCACCTTCCCCGCCTCCCGGGTCTCCTGGTACATCCAAATCATCGCCAGGACCGAGGTAAGGGGCAACGACGCCACCACCGCCCCCATGAGCGAACTTCGTTTGGCGATCTCCGAAATAAAAACCACCAACAAACTGGTGATCAAAACTTTAACAACGTAATAAACCACTAGCCCTCCAAATCAAAAACCCAACCCCGCCCCCAGGCCGCGTTGAACGCCGCCACGCCCCCGTCCCCGACAACCAATCGGTCGGGAAAAGGCTTCAGCAATTCCCCGTCGGGGATGTCGCCGTTTTCAAGGACCGCCGGGACCGCCTCCGGCTTGTCGGCGTCGTAAAGAGCCCAGTCCCCCTCCCGGGTCGCAAAGAGAGCCCGCCGCCCGTCGAACCCCACGAAGCGCCCCGCGCTTCGCCACCGGGCCCGCCGTTTTCCTTGACCGTCCACGATCTCGGTGAATTCCAAGGGCTCCGCGCAAAGAATCGCCGCCCCGTGGCCGAACCGCAACCGGCCCTTCAATTCCAAATCCGTCTTTTCCATGCAGGGCAGGGCGAACCGCCGTTCCCCCGTTTCCGCGTCGTGAACGTGAAACCCCTTCTCGCTCCCGCGGGGGAGAATAAATCCCCACACGTCCGCGCCCCCGCCCAGGTCCTCGGCGCCGGACAGGGTCTTCGTCCACCGCTCCTCGCCGTTTTCCCGGTCCAGCCCCGCGACACCGTCAAAGCCCCGGTTCACCACCACGGTTTTTTTGGACAGCGCCACCGCACGCCCATCGGCCTTCCACAGCAATCGCCCGTGGGGGTCGAGGAGGAAGACTTGCCCTCCCGCGCTTTCCGCGCCGGAGGTCTCTCCGCTCAAGAGCCACCCGCCGTCGGCCAGGGCCAGAGGTTGCGCCAGGGGCCCCGGTCCGGCGTAGGCATCGGGCAAATCAATCCGCGGGTAATCCAGCGGGATCGCCGTTCGAAACTTCTTTTCCCCCGCCGCGGTCAGGGCGGTGAACTCCACGCCCCCCGGTTCCCCCCGGTAGTCCCAAAAACCCACGCTTCCCGTCAAAGCGGCCCATCCCGGCGGCGACCGGTGCAACCCGTCCCCCGGCAAAGACACTTCCAGGGCCGCGGCCTCGCCACGCCGAGCGTGCCCCGTCAACACATTCCGTCCACGGGTGTAGGCCCACAACCGACCGCCGCCCAGGGCGCCCCCCGCCCAAACGTCCAGGCCTTGGAGGTGCTTTATAAAGCGCGGGACCCGCCCGGACCAGGACCCGGCGGGCACCTCGTCAATTTGAATCATGGGCTCCCACGAAAACCGTCAGTCGATCCGCGTCTTGGGATACCACTTTTGAATCGCCGGGTTGAGCGGCCGACGCTTTTTAGTTTCCTTGCTTTTCCCCTGGTCGCTCAAGGCCGTCTGGATCCCTTTGGCCAAATCCCCCGCCGGGCCCACGCCCCAGTAGTGCACAAAGATCACTCGGGGTGTTTCCCCCGTCAGGCGGTTGTGAATGGCCGTCACATAGAGGCCCGCCTTCCGCAAATTCTTGAGCACGCCTTGAAGTTCCGACTCGTAAGCCGCCACGTCCCCATCCACCAGGGCCTTGGCGTCGGTGCCGGTGAAGGCCGCCCAGGTATTGACCCCCATGGCCTTTCCCAGGGAGTGCCCACCCATGCGCGTCGTCTTTTCGATGACGATCTTGTACACCCCGTCGATCGTTTCCCCCGTCGCGCCGAAAACGGCGTCCAAGGCCTTTCCGTCCAGAGGCGTCCCGGCCGCCTCCGGCGTGTCGGGCAGGGCGCCCTTTCCGCCGGTCGTCTCTTTTAGCTTTTCAAAAACTTTCCCCACGGCCGCCGCCATGGCCTCCGCGTCGCCCATCCCGCCGATGTGCATGAACATCCCCCGGGGCGCCTCCCAGAGAAAATGGTTATTCAGCGCCGTCACTTCCAACCCGTAGTCCAGCGCCGCGCTCATCACCGGGTTCACCTGGTCCTCCGCCAGCACCAGGTCGCCCATGACCGCCACGCGGTTCCCCATGGGCGTAAAGGCCACCCAGGCCATCAGGCCCTGGGCGGGGCTCAATTTCACGCCCGCCGCTTTGATGTCCAAATCCGTCCGGGGGAAGGTGACTTTAAAAACGTCCTCCGCCTCGTTCCAGGTGCCTTTAAGCCCCGTCCATTGCTCAATCCGGGCCGTGTCCAGCTTGGGCTCGGCCCACACCGGGGCCAATAGCGTCAGGCCCCCCAGGGCGGCGACCGCCGCTCGCAAAGTTTTTCTCACGTGTGTCTCCTTTTTCTGCTCCATCCGGCGTATTCGTCGATAAATCCGCGAACCGTCTTAATCCGCCTTTGAACCATGAACCGCAAAACGGCGGAGGGAATCAATCGCATGCCCAATTCCGGCGGCCCGGCAGGGCCGCCTTTCGTTATATGATATTCCCACAACGGGACAAATTGAACAAGGGGGCTTCACCGTGAAGAACCGCATCGCCGATCGCACGATTTTCTTTCTCGCCGCCCTTGAGATTTACGCGCCCGCGTCACTGTTCGCCGGCCCCAAGGACAATTGCCTCCCCCCCCGGGAAGCCCAAAGGCCGGCCCAAGCCCTGTCCGTGCCCGGGACTCCCTACACGGTCGACGTCTGCTACGAGCCCGAGCAAACCGTGGGCGGCCTTCTCCAGGACTCCCGAGATCGCGTTCGTCTAAAAAAGAACGGCCGCGTCGTCGCCCAGCAAATCGTCACGACCCCCGTTACCGTCGGCCGCCTGTCGGACCTCGCGCTGGAGAAGGCCACTCCCCATTACCTCGCCCTGTCCTACTCCAACTGCGAGTTCGGCAACGCCCTCGTGATTTTTAATCTCAAGATTCCCGCCGTCGCCCACCACCGCCCCTGCACCGGCGCCCCCGTGGATTGCCGCGTCGCCGACCTTCAAGATTCCGTCGCCACCGTCGAGTGCCGCGAAATCGAGGCCGAAGGCCTCCCCCCCAAAAACCCCTCCCCCATCACAACAAAGGTTGTTCTCCCGGAATAGTTCTTAGGTTCTTCGGTCCTTCGGTTCTTTGACCTTTCGGGAAGACCGTCAGATTCCAATTCAAAATCGACGTCGTGGGCCTCCCCGGCCCACACCCAGCACCGACTTCCCAGGCGCTCCGCCCTGGACCCGGGTGACTTCTCTTTTTGCTTGTCCAAAAAGAGAAGTCACCAAGAGAAAAAGACCCCCCAGACGGCCTGCGCGCGGTCTTTTTGCCGGGCCTGCGGAACTCCCCTGGCCCAAACCAGCCAGGGACGGTTAACCCTCGGCCGCCGCGGCGGCAAAAAGCCCGTGCTCGATTCGCCTCAAGGGGCCCCGAAAGTCAAAAAAGGCTTTGGGTGTTGCCTATGCCTATTTAGCTAAAATCCCCCTTGAG
The DNA here is from genome assembly GCA_016722575.1 of Elusimicrobiota bacterium. NCBI lineage: Bacteria > Pseudomonadati > Elusimicrobiota > Elusimicrobiota bacterium. Next base: position 287,298 of record JADKIY010000002.1, read on the forward strand.
GCGTCATGAGCACGACGTTTTGGCCGCAGCGGCGTGGCCCGTTGTGGGACGCCCAAAAAACAGGGCGTCGGCCCTGCGGAAGAATTCAACATTCTTCTCGTCGGCAACGCCGATAGGCATTTGAGGCGTGCCGGTCCCGGTTTGGCGGCGGCAGCCGACAGGGAGCCGGGGCCGGTCTATGGCCCACGTGAGGGCCACCGGCCAAAACGGCGCGCGGAAGCCGCCTGGGGGCGGTTTTCTTTTGCCTACTTTTCTTTGGGCGGCCAAAGAAAAGTAGGTTGCCGCCGGGCAACCCCCGGCGACCTTGATTTGAAGTTTGATTGAGAAAGGACAGATCGCGTGAAAAAATATGAATGCCAGGAATGGGCCAGGGAGGCCCGCGACTTGGAATTTAATTTTGAATGGTAAACTCCGACTCCTGAAATGAGGGCTGGGAAGTTAATTGTTGGTGCGGGCATGGAAGGACCCGCGAATGATGGATTTGGTTTTATGAAAAAGGCAGGAAACTACTGGGAAATTCGAAAAGATCTTAGAGAGCGATCAAACAATTCCTTGGGCGTCCCCTCCTCCCCCGAAAACGTCTCAAAACTCAACCGGTAAATGAGCCCCCCGCCCCCCACAAAATAATCATAACTTTCCGCTTCGTCCGTCGTCGCCACCCGATAGGCCGGGGTGCCGTTGAGCGTCGTCGCCTCCGCCGAGGCGACGATTTTCGCGGGGTAAGGGTAGAGACCATCGCTCTCTTTGGGCGCGTCCTGGAGGTACCATTGCTCCGGCGTCCGCCCGTGAGGATTGTCGTAGACATGCACGGTGATCAACGTCATGCCTTTGACGGCCCCCGCCTTTTCGTTCACCTTGTAAAAGGTGACCTCAAGACTCTCGGCGATGTCCTGGGCCGTCCCTTCGGCGGTCCAGGCCGCGGGATAGTCGATGGCGTAGTGGTATTTGGTGTTTTGGTAGGTTTTAAATCGGCTTTCGGACTTCCCGCAGGCAAAGAAGGCGCCCAGGGCCAGCCCGACCATCGGGAGAGACCGGAAAAAACTATTTTTCCGAGGCAAACTTGTCCACCGCGGCCAGAAACTCTTTGTTGGTGGGGTAGGACTGCAACTCCGTCACCAACTGCTGGGCCGCGTCCACCGGGGTCATCTTGGCCAGCACCCGGCGCAACTTCCGAACCGCGCCCAGTTCCTCCGGCCCCAGCAACAATTCCTCTTTGCGCGTGCCGCTTTTGGCGATGTCGATGGCCGGGAAAATCCGCCGGGTCGAGATCTCCCGGGACAAAATGATCTCCATGTTCCCCGTGCCTTTGAACTCCTCAAAGATCACGTCGTCCATGCGGCTTCCGGTCTCCACCAGCACCGTGGCCAAAATCGTCAGGGAGCCGCCGTTTTCAATCTTTCGCGCCGCGCCGAAGATCCGCCGGGGGATCTCCATGGCCCGGGCGTCCATCCCGCCCGAGAGCGTCCGCCCGCTGGAATGCCGCTCCGCGTTGTGCACCCGCGCCAGCCGGGTCAGGGAGTCGATCACGATCATCACGTTCTGCCCCGCCCCCGCCTCCCGCACCGCCTGGCGCATCAGGGTGTCGGCCACCTGCACGTGCTGTTCCTGGGTGTTGTCCGAGGACGACGCCCGAACTTCCGCCACCACGTTGCGTTTAAAATCGGTCACTTCCTCGGGGCGCTCGTTGATCAGCAGGCAGTAAAGCTTGATGTTGGGCTGGCCCTTGGCCACCGCGTTGCAGATGTCTTTTAGGAAGGTCGTCTTGCCGGACCCCGGCGGGGCCACGATGTATCCCCGTTGCCCCATGCCGATGGGCGCCACCAAATCCATGGCCCGCACGGTCAAGGCCGAACTGCCGTCCTCCAGCCGGATGCGGGGGGACGGATCAATGGCCTGCCCGTCGTAAAAGCGGGCCTCGTTCTCGTCCCTTTTGGGAGGAGGAGGGGACCGTCGCGGGTTGTTTCGGTCGAAATTTCTGGGACGCATCATTTATCGGGTTGGATGTTTGGGTCTTCAGCGGCAACTTCGGAACTATATTACTTGTTTTTCAGAACTTCGAGAAAAGGAGTTTTGAATTTTCCCGCCCCCTCGGTCAAAATCCAATCGTTCATCAACCGCTTGATCTGCGTTTGGTAAGGCGTTCCCGCCCTTCCGGCCATTGACTTAAAAGCTTCCAACAGGGGTTCCGGCACTTTCAGGCTGATGAGCCGGCTTTTGGACGGCCGCACCGAGGCCTGCATCACCCGAAAATTCTCCAGAAACTTCAAAATCTGCTCGGGGGTCATTTCCCGGCACCGGGCCAAATATTCGGGTGAAAAATACTGAACCGGCCTCATCGGTCCAACGACTCCAGGGCTTTAATGTCTTCCAGGTCCTGGGGCCGGGCGCTCTCTTTCTTCATGGCGATCAAATCCTTCTTTGAGACCAGGGGAATTTCATCCCGGCCCCACCGCACCGCCAGGACTTTCATCTTGGCCAGATCGTGGGTGATAACGACGTCCACGATTTCCGACGGGTCCGCGGGGTTCCAAAAGCTCCAGGCCACCAAGTTCTTCCGCGCGATGTATTCCTTTCGAAAATCGAAGACTTCCCCGCCGTCACCGGCAATTTGGGTTTTAGGCCCAACGTCGCCAAGGCCTCCGCCGCCGCCACGAAATCCTTACGCCTTAATCGTAAAACCAAATCCAAATCGACGGTCCCCCGCACGGCCCCGTGCAAGGCCACGGCGTACCCTCCCACCACCCCAAAGGGCACCCCGTGTTTCTTAAAAGCCTTCGCCACCCGAGATATCAACATGGTATATATCAGTATATACCAATTACAAGTTTCGTCAACCCGAAAGCGGGGGAAATCGACCTAGGCCCGGGCCTTCCGGGCCAGGGCCCGGAGCATCCCGGCGAAGATCACCCGGTGCGCTGGATATAGGGCGTACCAATAGGCGAGCCCCGCCAACCCCCGGGGGTCAAAGATCGCCGTTTGCCGTATCACGGAACCGTCGCCTTCCGGCGTCACTTCAAATTCCAGCCAGGCCCGTCCCGGCAGGCGCATCTCGGCCGCCAGCCGCAGGCGGCGGTCCGGCTCGTAGGCCTCCACCCGCCAAAAATCCAACGCGTCCCCCACCCGCAGGGCTTCGGGGTCCCGCCGCCCCCGGCGCAGTCCGGGCCCGCCCGCCAAGCGGTCCCAAAACCCCCTCAAGACCCAAAGCGCGTTGGCGTAGTACCACCCGCGATCCCCGCCGATCCGCCGGATGGGCCGAAAGGCTCTTTCCGGCGGCACCGGCACCCGCCGGGTCCGGGTGTCCACCAGCCGGTTGCCCAGCCGCGCGTGGGACGCCTCCGGAACCCCCAGGGAGGAAAAGGCGTCGGACCACCGGGTCTCGGCAAATTGGCGCTCTTCGTTTCGTAGCGCCAGGGCCATGGCCTCCCGCACGCCCCCGGGCCGCACGTCAAAGTCCCGCCGGGCGGCGTCGTCCCGCACCACGGTCGGATGGCGAATGCTTTCTATCAGCTTCCGGCCGATCCGGGCAAAAAGCGGCGTCACCAGCCCCAACCACAGGCTGGAAAGCCACGGGGTCAAAACCGGCACCGGGATCATCCAGCGTTTGAGCCCCCGCTGGCGCGCGTATTCCCGCATGAGGTCCGCGTAGGACATCCGGTCTTCCCCGCCGATCTCGTAAATCCGGCTTTGGGTCAGAGGCGCCGTCAGGGCCGCCATCAAATAGGCCAACAGGTCTTCAATGCCGATGGGTTGGGCCTCCACCGTCACCCAGCGCGGCGTGACCATGACCGGCAGCCGCTCCACCAGCGAGCGGATCATTTCAAAGGACAAACTGCCCGATCCCAACACGATTGACGCCCGAAACTCCAACACCGGCACGCCCGACTCCCGCAACAACCGCCCCACCTCCTGCCGGCTCCGCAAATGGGGCGACAGCCCGGGCCCCTCTTCCCCCAACCCGCCCAGGTAAATGATCCGCTTCACCCCCGCCCGCTTGGCCGCCTCGCCGAAGAGACGCGCCTGCCGACGGTCCTGCTCCTCGAAATCCACCGCGTTGCCCATGGAGTGGATCAAATAGTACGCCGCCTCTACCCTCGCCAGGGCCTTGTCCAGCGCCGCCGGGTCCAGGGCGTCCCCGGCCACCACCTCCACCCCGGGCACGAGGCGCGAGGCCAGGGCCTCCGGCCGCCGCGCCAAACAACGAACCTCGCGCCCGACCTTGCAAAGGGAATTCAACAACCGCCCCCCCACATACCCCGTGGCCCCCGTCAGAAGAATCAAATGGTCGCTCCCTTTGGTGTCATTGCCTTTCCTTTAAACAAAATAAACGAACTTCCGAGAAGCCCGCCGCGTGTTTGCTCACGGCCCGGGTCTTCGGAAGTTTTCGATGGGTCGGGGCCCCTCCGGGGCCCCGGCTGATTATTTTTTCGTATTGGGGCTGTTCATAACCTCCATGAGGATGTTCAACAGGTTCTGCCTTTTCATGGTCTCGCTGGTTTGTCCTTTTTCCTTTTCTCCCGCTTTTTCGTCGGAATTGTTGACCTTGCCGGTCTCATCGCCGTCTCTCATCATGGGAAGCAACTCCTTAAAACAGAATTGTTCTACCCCAAAGGGCTCGACGGCCTAACCCTTGGACCCGCGCACCAACCCCGCCAAACCGGCCGCGGCCGACAGCGCCCCGCCGATCAACAACCAAATCGATTTGTTCGTGGGCGACCCCGTGAAGAACCGCGACACGTCCGACCCAAAGGAATCCGACGCCTTGAGCCCATAAACGATCAACACCACCCCCACCGCCAACAGCGCCACCGAAAGACCTCTGTTCACACGACCCCCTTCATTTCAATTTGGCGGGAAGCTGCTCCCGGTTTTTAGCGATCCGCGCTTGCAACTCCTTGTTGTCCGCGGGGGCCGATTCCTCCGCCGCTTTCTGGGCGATCCTGGCCTCCAGCACCCGCCCCTCCCGGAGGTAAAGCTCCGTCAGGGTTTCCAAAACATAGGGCCGCAGGGGCCCGCCCTGTTCCAGGGCCCTTTCCGCGTAACGTTCCGCCTTGTCCAAATTTTTTCCCACCGTGAGATACACCATGGCCAGGTTGTTGTTGGCGGCGGCGTCCCGGGGGTCCAGCCGCCGGGCCCGCCGGTAATGGGTTTCGGCCTTGGCCATGTCGCCGGCGGCAAAGGCCAGGTTCCCCAGGGCCAGATGGCCCGGCAGATATTTCCGGTCCGCCTTGATCGCCGCTTCGTACTGGGCGGCGGCGTTGTCCGCCTGGCCCTGGGCTTCGTACACCGCGCCCAACTGCAGGTGTTGCCGGGGCGTCAGAGGGTCCGCGTGCCGCGCCATCTGGGGGAAGGTCGCGCAGGCCGGCAACAAAACCGCCAATAGCCAAACTTTTTCAAGGCCCCGCATGGAGAGACTCCTGGTCCCGGTCCGGCGGCAAAATCAGAAGGGTCGTCTGTTGGGTCTTTTTCCAGTTCCGCCAAAAGCTTCCGTAGCGCATAAACTTGTTTTTCGACAGGCCGGAATGCACGTAAAATCCCTGCCGCACCTCGTCAAACCCGCTCACCACCACAAAATGCCCCATGGGGGCGAACAAAAACCCCCGGTTCAAAAAAGCCACCAGTGGGTGCCCGCGGGACAGTTCGACTTTGACGTCCTCCAAACTTCCGTTGTAGAGGTGGGCCTTAAAGCCGCGGTTTTGCGCCGCCAGCATCAGATCCATGGGCAAACTGCCCTTGACCTGGGCCAAATAGATTTCGCTTTTCAGGTCCCCCGGCGCCGTGGGCGTCCCCCAAAAACTGAGCACGCTGGCCAGGGAAGAGGGCCCGCATTGGTCCGTGTTGTCCGGGAAGAAGGGCACGCTCAGCAACCGCTGATCGGTGACCCGCACGTCCGGGTCCCGCGTGGGGGCGTTGTTCACCCCGGCGCCGGCGCAACCCGCCGCCAACGTCCCCAGGATTACACCCCGGGCCCACCGCACGGAACCGCCCAATTTCAAGGAACCCTCCCCGACGTTATATGCGCCGGAACAAATACAGGAACAATGCCACCAACACCGCCACCAAGAGCACCGTAATCACCAACCCGCCGCCGTCACCGCCCGCGCTCACGGTCTGTATCCGGCTCGCCGTTTGGTGCAACTGCGCGTCCGAGAGCTTGCTCAACCGCGCCTCAATCTGCGCCGGGGTGAGCTTCATCTCCGCCAATCTCTGCCGAACGATTTGGGATTCCAAGGCCGTCTGAATGGTCTTTAGATCCGCCGCCCGCGCGTCCGTGGTTTGGCCGATTTCCCCCCGGTCCAGGACCGGCGCAATCATCGCCCAGCCCTTGGGCGTCAGGGTAAAGGCCAAGGTCGTCGCAACCGCCAACGCCCCCGCCAACGACTTCATCGAAAACGAACACTTCTTCTTCATAGGAGCCTCCTCAATCGACTCTTTGCCCCCAATAGGACCCCAATCCCCCACCCCAGGTAACCTCTCGTTTTGCTCCTTCCCCCCGCCCGTCAATCCGGCAAGCCTCTGGCGGGAATCCAGGGGGGCCGCCGCTTTTCTCTTTAATCTCAAACCCCAATCCCACCCCAAGGAACCTTCCGTTCTTTCCTTCCCCCCTTGAGAGGGAACGAATGGATGGGGGGTGCGGTACCCTTTCTCTTTAATTTGAAACTTCCAGGCGCTTCTTATTAACAGGCTCGCCTATCCCCCCCCCGTCATTCCGGCATGCCCCTGGCCGGAATCCAGGGGTTCTCATTGATCGTTGAAAAATCCGGATTTTGGAAAGAATCCCTCCGGAATATCGAACGAAGAAGTTTTTCAGTGCACTGTCGTTTCATCGTCGTGGGCCTTCCCGGCCCGCGCCCGGCCATTCGAAGTCACCGGGGGTTGCCCGCCTCAGCACCTCGGGTGCCCCCGGGGTCGGAAGCTTTGCGACCGACCGTCAGCAACCACCTTTCCGATGGCCGCTCAAAGAAAAGCAGGCGAAATAAAACCGCCCCCAGGCGGCTTCCCGGCGAACTTTTTGCCGGATTTCCGGAACTCCCCTGCCCCAAACGAGCCCGGGGCGTCGAACCCTCGGCCGCGGCGCGTCCTGTTGCGGGGCACCTCAAGCAATGCACGCCGCCCTTCCGGTTCCACCGCAAAACCTTGTGGCAATCCTCTGGTTTTTTCCTGCGTTAAGATTTCCCGGAACCAAATATCACTCACAATTGCCAAAAAACCGCCGGGGGATTATACTTACGCGGTGACTGGATCGGGATCGTCGAGAGGGGGTTTCCCCTCCGATGGATCGTCGACGGCCGAGGTGGAGGATCGGGACCGCGAGGGACCGGCCGGGGGGGATCCCCCATCGATCTCGGCCACAAAGGGCCGTCGCGGGTCTTGAAGGCTCTGGACGGTTTTTCCCTGTGGGGGAGAGAGGATTGAGATGCCCGGAGAAAGGTCCTTCCGAAAAGTTTTTCTGGTTTTTTCCTTGGCCTATCCCCTTGCTTCGCCCGGGGTTTACGGGGCGTTTTCCGAGGGGTTCCCGGGACCGTTGGCCCAGGGAGCCATCGGCGTTGGGTCGGCCCGTTCGGAAAATGGGTTAAGCGTTTTCGTCAACCCCGCGACGTTGGCCGGCTTTGATCGCCCGATCGCGACTTTGTTTTACGAGCGGCCTTTTTCCGTGCCGGGCGTCAACGTGTCGAATCAAATGGCGGGGGTTTCTTTTCCGCTTTCGCCCGCCTGGTCGTTGGGAGCCGGGGGACGCTTCTACGAGGCCGCCGGGATATATGCCGAACAGGAAGGGGTGTTGGGTCTGGCCTGGCAAGTCCAACCGCGGGTCTCGGTGGGGCTCAGCGGATCGACCTTGCGAAATCATTTTATCGGGGATCCGGAAAACCCCACCATCGCTTCCGCCCGATCCCACAGCGCCCCGGCGGTCAACCTGGGGGTTTTGTGGCGTTTTTCCCCCCGCGTCAGTTTGGCCTTGGCCGGCCACCGGGTCAACCGGCCCGATGTGGGGATACTTCAAACGGAAAAACTTCCCGTGCGTTGGGTCGGCGGGTTCGACTATCACCTCGCCAAGGCCGCCTTTCAAGCCGAACTTGTCCGGGGCGGCCTCGACGCCCGCTCGGACGGGCCGCCAACGACCGACTGGGCCCTCGGGGCGGAATGGCGGCCCCTTTCCCCCACCCGATTGAGGGTGGTGGCCACCGAGAACAAGCTCTCGGGAGGCGTCGCGGTGTTCTGGAAGAACCTGCGCCTGGAATACGCCGCTTTTCTTTCGGACTCTTCATCGACGGATCTCGGGGCCGCGCAACGCGTGTCCATGTCCTGGTCCTTCGGGGCTCTTCGCTCCCCGTCTCCCGCTCCCGCGACCGCCGGCCAGGGTGGCCGTCCCACTCCAAAAATCGAGGGCCGTTCCTCCCCCTCCCAAACCCGCGTTCCAGCCCCCAAGGGGCTGTCCACGTCGCCGGCCAAAAAACCCGCGGCGCCGCCGCCCCCGCCGCCAAAAAAGATGGCTCCCAAAAGCCGGAAGCTCCACTTATGAACCGGCGTTTTCTTTTCTTCCTCGGCTTGGCGGGATGGGCCGGCGCGACCGCCCGTTCGGCCACCTATTACGTGGAGGCGGCGCGGGGCAACGACGCCTGGGCCGGGACGGTCGCCAACGGCGGGTTTCTCCCGAGCGGATGCGAGTCGGATGGGAACACCTCCGACTGCGCCAACGGCCCCTGGAAAACGCTGGCCAGAGCGAACGCCGCTCCGCTGAACCCCGGCGATTCGGTGTTGTTAAAGCGGGGCGAGGTGTGGAGAGAGCCGCTTGTCGTGGGGCGGTCCGGAAACGCGTCTTCCCCCATCACGTTCGGCGCCTACGGATCCGGCTCTTTGCCGAGGATCATCGCGTCCACCCGCGTCACGGGGTGGACGCTGGCTTCCGGAAATATCTACTGGGCCGCCGTCCCGGGCGAGGTCAATCAAGTCCTTGTCGATGACGACGCTTTGGAAGAGGCCTATGAACCGAACGGAGACTTTTTTTATGCCGACGCCACCCACGCCACCGACCCCAATCAACGGATCATCGACAACGACATGGCGATCTCCGCCGGCGTTTTGACGGGGGCCCGTGTGATAATGAAGACGCTCCCCTGGGCCTACGAGACCAAAGTGGTTCAATCCTACGCGGCGGGCTCCCACACCCTCACTCTTGATTCACCGACGTCCGATCCGATCACGACGGGCGTCGGGTACCGCCTTATTGGCAAAATAGATTTTTTGAATCGGGCGGGGGAATGGGTCTACGATTCCTCCGCCGGCCGTTTGTATGTGTGGTTAAAGGACAGCGCCTCCCCCGCGGGCCATCGGGTGGAAATGAACGGGACGGCCGTCGGCATTGAGATCGAAGGGAGAAATTACATAACCGTGCAAGATCTGGCGGTGGAGGGGGCTTCGGACAGCGGGATCCACGTCAAATACTCGGCTTCCGGGAACGCGACCGTCCATACCGAAATTAAAAGAGTCGCTTTAACCTCCTGTTGGATCGGGGTTCGCGTTGAGGGGGGCAATTTAAAAGTGGAAAATTTCGTTTTGCAAGATTCCCTCATTCAAAAATGCGCCAAGGCGGGGTTAAGCTTGATTTACGTCAACGGAGGGACGATTACTGGAAACCGAGTGGAAGACACGGGGCAAAACACCTCGGGTTCATACCAGATCGGGATTGAAATGATCAATTTGCAAAATGGCGTCGTTTCGGGGAACACCGTTCTGCGAAGCGGTTGGTGCGGGATAAGCGCTGTGGGCGATAATTTGACCATCGATTCCAATCGAATTGAAGATTCTTGTTTGTTCTCCACCGACTGCGGCGCCATTTATACCGGATCGGCCAAAGATGTCCGGGACCACCCCTACCACGCCACCCCGCCGGGGATACGCATCAGCCATAACTTCATTCGCCGCTGCCCCGGGTATTGGGCGGGTTCGACGGTGGATCATTCCCAAGCGGAGGGCATCTATTTGGACAACGAATCCACCCAGTACACCGTCGAAAACAACGCCATCCTTGACGTCGGAGATTGCGGGATTCAACTTCACGACGCCTACAACAACGTGGTCCGGAACAACGTCGTTTTTGGCGGCCGACGGGGCGCTTTGCGTTTCATTGAAGACGACAACCTCGTGTACGGGGATGGGGGCGCCGCGGGGTTTGCGACCAACAATTCCGTCCATGACAATCTTTTGTTAAACGACGTCTCCGCCGAAAATCCAACGGTCATGATCTTCGGATTTTTGGGAAGCCTCCGGGTGGGGGCTCTCGATCACAACGTTTACGGGCAACTCTACACGGATCAATTCGCCTCCAGTTACATTCCCGACGGTTTAACCGGCGGCCCCCCGTCGGTCTATTACAGCTTGTCCAAATGGCGGTCCGAGCTGATGCAAGACGCCCATTCCCTGTGGTTGGGCGACTGGTATCAAGCGGAAAAATATCGAAACACGGCCGTGCTGGGCCCCAGCCTGATTTCGAACGGAACGTTCAATGCCGGGATTTCTTCTTGGTCGCGATATCCCGGGAGCGCCGTCATTGACTGGGATTCCTCGGCCGGAGGGGTTCAACCCGGCAGTCTCCGCATGACCTACGACACGGCCACCGACGGCGCGATGACCAACAGCGGCTCCTTTTCTTTGATCGCGGGCGTGACCTACGAACTGAAATACACCGCTCGGGCTCTTTCCAACACCACGCTGACCCCCACGTTGCGGTTGGCGGCGGACCCCTACACCGTCCACGCCCAATTTCGCACCGTGGCCGCCCCCTCCTGGAAAACGTTCGCCTTCCACTTTACCCCCTCCGTGAACTTGCCCAACACGCGTTTGGATTTCGAGTCCCCCGGAGGAATGGCGACCGCCTACTGGCTGGACGATGTTCAGCTGGTCCCCGTCACCGCCGTGCTCAACGACCCGTTGAAGGCGATGCGGGTGCTTGCCAACGACACCGACACCCCCCAATCCTTCCCGCTCTCCGGTCGCGCCGCCGATGTCTCGGGAACGATCGTGGATTCCGCCGTCCTCCTTCCTCCGTGGACCATCAAACCCCTCCTCTTCCCCTACGACAACGCGGACGGCGCGTGCAACAACCGGGAAACCCACGCCACCGCCCCCGGGGATTGCGCGGTCGGCGAGCAGGGGCCCGATGTCGATGACCGCGTTCCCCCGGGCCCTCCGTCCTCGCTCAAAGCGACGGTCCATTCCTCCACGCAGATTTCGCTTGTTTGGGGGGCGGCGGTCGACGACCGAATCGTTCGCGGCTACCGGGTGTCGCGAAACGGCGCTTTGCTGGGCGAAGCGGCGGGACTGTCTTTCGCGGACAGCGGTTTGACGCCCGGGAAAGTCTATTTTTACAGCGTGGCAGCGGTGGACGAGGGAAACAACCTGTCGGAGCCGGCGACCCTGGTGGCCGCGACGTGGCCCACCGACGCCGACCCCGCCGTCTTGAAATCGACCCGCAAGGTCGTCACCCCCGGGGCCGGGGCGTCGACCGACGGCGCCGTCTTCGGCGCCAACGCCCGCCGCTTGGAGGTGTTCACCGCCCGCGGCGACAAGGTCTTCGAGTCCTCCTCCGATGGCGCCGCCCCCCTGCACTGGGAAGGCCAGGACGGCGGCGGAGCCCCGGTCGTCTCCGGGGCCTACCTCGTCGTCGTCACCGACGCCCAGGGCCGCCAGGAGTTCCAGGTCATCGCCGTTGAACACTAAACCCCGAGGGAACGCCTCAAGGGGGTTTTTAGCTACATAGGACCTGGAGGGGACGCAGCATACTAATTAACTTTAAGCGGGGATTTCGGGGACAGTCATTATTCCCCCATTGCCGAATTTACAGGGTGGAGAAACGGTTTGCCGAAGCTTTATGGCAAAACAAACGACGGGTCCCGCCGACCGTCTTCGTCCAGCCGCATGAAGGTGAACACCCGCCGGCCGAAGAGGTATTGCATCGTGGTGAATTGCCCGGCCACCAGTATCTTGCCGTCCTCCCCCACCTGCACGGCGGTCAGCACCGGAGAGATCCCGTGGGAGTCCCGGTTCGGCAAAAAGGCCGGGTCAAAGCGCCCGTCGGGCAAAAACCGCACCAACCCCGCCGGGTGGCCCACGGCGTTTTTAAGCCGCCCCAGGGCCAGCACCTTTCCGTCCTTCTGCACCTCTAAGTCTTTTACCAAGGTGCCGTAAGCGGGCGGACCAAAAGAAGGATCCGTCCGGCCGTTTTCCAATAGGCGCATCAACCCGGCCGGGGTTCCGGGCCCGGGCGTCGCAACAATATATAAGGCGTCGTCCGGCGCGCAGCGGAAGTTTCTTATTGCCAGGTCCTCCGGCGGAGTGAAGGTCGCGTCCAAGCTTCCGTCGGGGTTGAAGGCCACCAGCCGCCCCACCGGCGCGCCGGAGCTTTTTTCCACCAAAGCGAACACCCGGCCGTCGCTCCCCACCCCCACCACCGAGCACCGCGCCGCGCCCCACCGGGCCTCCAGGTCCGCGTTGGCCCGCTGGGTAAATTCTTCGTCGATCAACCCGCTGGGCTTCAGCCGCACGATCGCCATGGGGGCCATGCCCACAAAGCGCACCTCGTTGGAAAACACCAGCCGCCCGTCGGATTGAAACACCATGTGGTCCGGGGAATAGGGCGGGTGCGCCGGGTCGCCCACCACCTGGGCGAACTGGGCGTCGATCTGCCCGTTGGGCAGTATCCGCGTGGGCGGCGATCCGCCGGAAAGCCCCACGTTCACGTAGGTGTTCCCCGAAAGGGCCACCAACACCCGGGGGCGGGAAAAGAGAACCGGGAAGTCCGGGAATCGCGGAAAGGACTCGTCAAAATGCCCGTCGGAAGTCAGTCGCAACAATCCCGGCGCGGGCATCCCGCCGTACCATTGAAACCCCCCGGCCGCCGTGATGTTGCCCCGAAGGTCCGTGGCCAGGGAAAAGGGCGGCACGTCGAACCCGTAGAGCCCCTGGACAAACCCGGTGCCCGCGTCCTCCGGGTCCGTCCCGGTCTGCTTCCGATAGAATTCCAACCGTCGCCGGCGGTCTTCCCGCACGGTCAGGTCCGCCGACACCCGCGCCACGAAGGCCGGCCCGGTGTAGACCACCCAAAACGCTAAAAGAAGAATCGTCCCGTATCGAAGGGGCGGCCACTTGTGCCACAGCATGAGCGGCACCCGCACCCCGTGGAAGCACACGGCGAACCCGGCCCCCGCCAGGGCGAAGACGATGGCGAAGTTGGTGATTTCCGGCGGCGGAAAACACGGCCGCCCCTGCCACCACTGGGCCAGGGTGACGAGCCCCACCACCAGCGGCCCCCCCCAGAGCACGGCCGTGACCACCATGTCGGACAGGGTGATCCCCAGGGAGGCTTCCCCCTGGGCCTCGCCGCGAAAGATCGTCACAAAGGCGCCCAGGGCGATCAGAACGATCACCGTCGGAATCAGGAATTGTTGGGTTTGAACCCGAAGGCCGGCGGGGTCGGTGTGGCCGGCCAAGCCGGTGAAAAGGGCGACGGCGATCCCCCCGGTAAAGAAAGCCCAGGGCACCGCGCTGCGTTGAAAGGAAAAGATGCGACCGATCATGGTCCAGGCTCTCCGTAATCCGCGAAGTGTCTCGCCGCTCTCCGACCGCCGTCGTCGGAATTATCCAATTAATAAAAGGCGTTGCCTACTTCGGGAAATCGGGGACAGTTTACTTATTTCGGCCCTCGGCGGGACGTACCGCCGGGGCCGCGTCGGCTTATTGGGATTTTTCGGTTTTCCCTTCCGAAGTCCGATCCGGCAATCGGCCCGTGGCCACCATCCACCGATAACAATCCATCAACATCTCCTCCAGGCTGGAGGGATCGTAGCCCAATTCCCGAATCGCCTTGGACGAATCGGACAGGATGGTGTGGCGGAGCATTTCGGCGGTGTGCGGCGTCATCGCCGGTTCCCGGCCGAGCCAGGTCGACAAGCGGTATTCCACATGCCCGTAGAGGAGGAAAAGGCTCGACGGCAAAACCCACCGCGCGCCGGGCCGGTTCAAAAGGGCCGCCACCCGTTGAACGACGTCAAACCAGGTCACGTCGGGTCCCCCCAAAATGTAGTGCTCTCCTTTCCGCCCGCGATGATAGGCGGCCACGTGGGCCTGGGCCACCTTCCGCATGTGCGCCACGCTGGATCCGCCCGGCGGCGCGAAGGGCAGGGGCAGCCCCCGTTCAATCTCCAAAAACAGTTTCGACCACGTGGCCTTGTCGTAGGCCCCGAAAATGGCCGACGGGTGCAGATACACCGCGTCCAGCCCCGCCGACATTCCTTTCGCCACTTCCGCGTCGGCCAACCTTTTCGACCGCATGTAGGCGTCGTCCCCTTGATAGAGGCCGTATTCCTCCGTCAAACGCCCCCCCCGGGTGAAATCGTAGGTGAGAACCGTGGAGGTTTGAATAAAACGGCGGGCCTTCCGCTGGAGGGCCGATTCGACCGCGTTTTGGGTGCCGGTTTGGTTCACGGCGTAGCGCGTGTATTCTTGATGGTGGGGCAGCGGCATGACCGATCCCGCCACGTGAAAAACGGCGTCGACCTCGGGCGGCATTCCCCGTTCCACGGAGGCGCGGTCCGTCACGTCCCCCACGGCGAACCGAACGCCGGCCAACTTTTTCAATTCCGTCAGGTCGGAGGACGCGCGATGGAGCGCCGTCACTTCCCACCCGGCCTTGGCCAGTTCCTGAACCAATTGAATCCCGAGAAACCCCGTGGACCCCGTGACGAACGCCTTCATCTCCACCTCCCGGACCGACCGGCCTTCACATCCCGCCAACGATTATGGATTTTTCGGAGTATAATGGAACGCTCCCATGGGAAACGCCGCCGGCCTCGTTCTCACCGCCCGACTCTTCGAGTTCCACACCCGATTTCTCTGGCCCCTCCACCGTCTCTGGGCGAAGGACCGCATTTCCCGTCGATGCCGTCGGTGCGCCCTGTCGGAAAGGGCGGCCGACTTGGACGACGCCGGCCTTTGCGCCCCCTGCCGGGAACCCCGCTCCGCCACGCCGGAACCCGCTCCCGACCCCGCCGACGTTTCCTCCCTCGCTAAAATAATCGCGGCCCACGAAGGCCGGGGCCGGGGTCGCTACGACGCGCTGATCCTCTTTAGCGGCGGCAAAGACAGCGTGTACCTGGTCCGCCGCCTCCGGGACGAGCACCCCCGCCTGCGCCTTCTGGCCTTCACGCTCGACAACACCTTCATGAGCCCCGTGGCCCGGGCCAACGTTCTGCGCCTGGTGGAACAATTGGACCTGGACCACCTCACCTTCCGCCCCTCCCGGGCCTTCCTCAAAAAGCTCTACCGCCACGGCATCACCCACTTGAACCAAAACGGCGGCTACGGCACCGTGGACTTCAGCGACGGGGAGTTCCTGCTGGACGCCGCCCGGACCCTGGCCGCCGAACGGGAAATCCCCCTGATTCTCTGCGGGTATTCCCGCTACCAGGTCCAGGACGGCCTGGGTCTCCGCGCCTTCGAATCCCCGCCCGAACGCGAGCGGTCCGACCGAACCCACGTGGCCGGCATGCCCCTGGCCGATATTTTTACCGAGGAGGAACGGCGTCTCTGGTGGCGCGGCTCCCGCTGGCCGGCCGACCGCCCGGCGCGGCTCCTGTTCCCCCTCTACGCCTGGAACCTGGACGAATCCGTGATCGCCAAGCAGGTGGCGGACTGGGGCCTTCTCCATCCCCGGGAAAACAGCCCGCTCGTCACCAACCACCGGCTCATCCCCCTGCTCGGGGTGGTGGACATCCACCGCATGGGCTACAGCGGATTTGAAAAGGAATTTTGCCGCATGATCCGGGAAGGCAAAGCGCCGCTCAAACGCTGGCGCTCCGTTTTTGAATTGTTGGAGTACACGGCCCGCACGGGCCTCTTCGTCAAACCCCTCGTCCTAAAAACCCTCGAGGAACTGGATCTCACCCCGGCCGAGGTCGGCGTCTACTTCGACTGAAATCGGAGGGGGCCCTAACCGCCCCCCCGCCCTTCCAGCTCGTCCCACCGGGCGTAAAAAGCCTCGATCTTTTGGGTCCATTCGTCCACGGTCTTCTGCCGCGCCAGGAGTTCCGCCGCGTCGGTGGCGATGGCCGGGTCCAGCAGGGCTTCCCGGGCCTTCTCCCGCCGCTCCTCCGCGTCGTGGATTTTGCTTTCCATGGTTTTCAGTTCCTTGGCCTCCGCCGGGGAAAGCGCCTTTTTCGGGGCGGCCGGCGGCGGGGGCGCGGGCGGGGTCAGTTCGATTTCGCCGCTCGCGTCCCGGTCTTCCCATTGGGCCAGGTCGGCGTAAAAATGAGCGTTGCCCCGTCCGTCCAGGGCCAAAATTTGTTGGCTCACCCGGTCCAGCAGGTAGCGGTCGTGGGTCACCAGCACCAGCGCGCCGGAAAATTCCGCCAGGCTCGTCTCCAGCACTTCCAGGGAATTCAAATCCAGGTCGTTGGTCGGCTCGTCCAGCAACAGGATGTCCGCCGGGCGGAGCATCAGCCGCGCGATCATCACGCGCGACTGCTCGCCCCCGGACAGCCGCCCCAGGGGCACGTCCAACTGCTCTTTGTTGAATAAGAACCGGTCCGCCCACCCCACCACGTGAATGGGCTTGTCCTTGTAAAACACGAATTCGCCGGACTCGCAGAGCGCGCGCCGAAGGGGCATGGAAAGGTCCAGGGGTTCCCGGTGCTGGTCGAAGGTTACCACCTTGAGCCCATCGGCCCGTCGGATGTCCCCCCCGTCGGGAGCCAGGGTCCCGGCCAACACTTTGAGCAGCGTGCTCTTGCCGCTTCCGTTTCCGCCCAAAAGGCCCAGCTTGTCCCCGGGACTCAGCACCAGGTTCAAGGGGCCAAAGAGTTTTCGCCCGCCCATGCTTTTTTTCACGTGGGTCAGTTCCACCAGTTTCTTGGTCCGACGGTCGCTGGAGGTGAAATCAATACTGGCCGACCGGGTCTGGGCGTTCCGGTATTCCAGATCTCTCAGCTCCCCCATCAGTTCCCCGGCGCGGTCGATGCGGGCCTTCTGCTTGGTGGTCCGGGCCTTGGGGCCCCGGCTCAGCCACTCCATTTCCCGGCGCACGATGTTCCGCATGGAGTCTTCCCGCACCGCCTGGGCGTTGAACAGGTCCTCGCGGTTTTTCAGAAAATCGCTGTAGTTCCCCGCGCTGCTGAAGTGCCCTTCCGGGTAGCGCTTGTGCAGTTCGATCACCCGGTTGCACACCGATTCTAAAAACCGCCGGTCGTGGGTGATCACCACGAAGGAAAATTCCACCCCGCTCATCAGCCGTTCCAGCCACAGCACCCCGGCCAGGTCCAAATGGTTCGTCGGTTCATCCAAAAGAAGCAAATCCGGTTCGCACAACACTTGGGAGAGGATCGCCAATCGCTTCCGCCACCCGCCGGAAAGTTCTTTGACCGGCTGGTCCGGCTTGAACCCCGAGGCCCCCAGCCCGTCCTCCACCCGAATGTCGATTTCGTAATCCTCGAGGCCGATGCCCTGAAGCGCCCGGGTGAGTTCCTCCCGCACCGTCACGCCCTTTTCCGCCTCGGGGAATTGATCTTGTTGGGCCAGATACCGAATGCGGAGGTTTCGCCGGATGGCGAGCTCCCCGTCGTCGGGCTTTTCCAACCCCGCGAGGATTCGCAACAGCGTGGATTTCCCCGTCCCGTTGGGCCCGATCAACCCCGTGCGCTCCCCGTCGAACAGGCCGAAGGACAGCCCCTCGAAAAGGGGCCGCGCGCCGTAGGTTTTGGAAAGGTCTTTGCAGCTGATTAAAGTCGCCATGACAATGGGGGACAGTTTACCTATTTCCCTCTCCCCGGGCGTGGCCTCCGACCTCCACTTTCAGGAAAAGCACTATTCTCCTTTTTCGACGTAATGATAGTATGGAGCGAATGGCTCAGAAACCCACGAACGACTTTCTCCGCGGGGCGCGCAAAGAGATCCTTCTTTACGACCTAAAACTCCTTTGGTGGGGCGTTTTTTGGATCCTGTTGGCCGTCTGGGTGATCGTCGCGTTACTCGGATTCACGGGAGCGATCGATACCTCTGGACAAGCGGGCGAAGGCGCGGGATTTGCCATGTTGGGTTTCTTATTTGTGGTGGGTTGGATTTGGACGATTATGTTTGTTGCGTGGCTCCTTTGGGGGTTGGTGGAAGTCATCAAAGAAACCCTTGCCAAGCAAAAAGGTTAATAAAACACCGGATTCGGCCTCGATCAAATTGCACCTTCCTATACCCGCAGAGCGGTCCGGGACCAGGAGCTCCTAAATGCCATTAATAGAAATTTCAGTTCCCGCCGGCTTCCTTCCCACCCCGGAAAAACAAGCGCTTATAAAAGAGCTCACCACCGCCGTGCTCAAAGCCGAAGGCGTCCCCGACAGCCCCCGCTCCCGAAGTCTCACCTGGGTTTTGATCAACGAGGTGGACCACGGCCATTGGGCCATCGCCGGGGCGCCGCCGGCGGGTCTCCGGTTTCTGGTCCGGGTCACGGTCCCCCTGGGCGCCGTGAGCCTCGCCCGCAAACGGCGGATGGGCCTGGAGATTCACCGCCTCTTGTCCAAAACCGCCGGCAAGCCCCTCGCCACGGACGAAGCCTGGATCCTGGTCTACGAAGTCCCCGACGGCCACTGGACCGCCGCCGGTAAAACCCTTCAATTAAAAGACCTCACCGCCTTCGTGGGCTTTCAACGCCCGCCCCGATCCGGGGACCCCCAGCCCTAACCGGCCGGGCCATCGGACGGCTTGCACCGACCCCCCTCCCGTTACGCCACCCAATCCCTCCGGTCGCGCTCCTTAGCGGCAAACAAAAATTCGGCGGAGCCTCCAGGCCTTTGGGCCAAAGATCCACCCTTTTCGCCGAGCGATAAATTCAACATTGACGTGACCTCCGTATTCGTGCCCCCCCAGCAGGAACACCGTCTTATCGGCGGGAAATTCCAATTTTCCAAATCGCTCCCGGAAAGTCGCTGTCCGGTGCAATTCCAACAACGCTTCGAAATAGTTCCGCGGGTATTCCCCGCCGGCACCGGAGCCCGAGGTGTCTTTGAATTCCTGTGTGGCCCGAAAAAGGGCGTCACAATCGTTCCTCCCCAAAGAGTCGTCAATAAAAATCAACGCCTGCTGGAGTTTTGTAAAAACCGGTTGTTCCATGGCCATAGCAATGCCTCCCAGGGTCGTAATGATGGAAATAATGACGAGTGCGGCCAACGGCCACGACCTTTTTGCGTTCATTTCGCCCTCCTAATTTCTCCCACAACTCCGTTGAATTAAACATTATTCGATTCGCCCCCATCCACCCGTTCCATGACAAGGGATTCGCCGTCCACCATGGAGGCACTCCCTTGCTCAACGGCCGCGTCAAAGCGCGTCGAGGACGGCTTTTTTCAATTGTTTGTTTCAATGAAAACCCCATGAATCTTCGCCTCTCTCCCGGGTTCCTTCCAACCGGAATTCCTAGGCCTAAAGGCGTCCCGGGAGGACAGGCGCCTTTTAGCCCCAGGACCGAATCCCCACCCATAAAAAGACACGCCGCGCCGGGAACGTCCCGGGCGCGGCGCGTCCTTTTAAAAGTTCTTAAACGAAATTACTTTGCCGACGACAGGGTGCCGATGGCTTCGCCGCTCACCACCACTTCCACGCGGCGGTTTATTTGACGGCCCTGGGCCGTGCCGTTGGATTCCATGGGCACGGATTCGCCGTACCCGCGCGAAGCCACCGTGTTCCCGGGAACGCCCTGGCTCACCAGGTAATCCCGCGCGGCCGACGCGCGGTTTTCCGATAACTTCTGGTTGTAGCCGTCGGTTCCCACACTGTCGGTGTGGCCTTCAATGTCCAGCCGCAACCCGGGGTTCGAAAGCACGATGCCGGCGATCTTGGCCAGTTTCTCCCGGGCCGCCGGACGAAGCCCGGCGCTCCCGGTTCGAAAGAGCACGTCCGACATGTTCACGATGAGCCCCCGCGCGGTGTCCTGCGTCATCAAAACGGCGTTCAATTGCCGATATAATTTGGCCCGCGCGGCGGCCTTGTCTTCGGCCGACTGGGCGCGTCGGTTGGCCACGGCGGTCTGGTCCTTGGCCTGGGCGGTTTCCACCCGGGCCGCCTTCGCGTCCGCCTGGGCGCTGGAGGAGGTCGCGATGGCGCTGGACGCCAAGGAGAGCGCGGCCGCCCGTTCGATGTCCGACTGTCCCTTGGCCCGTTCGGCCGCGGCCTGTTTCGCGTTGGCCGCGTCCGCCTGGTCCAGGGCGCTGTTGATGGTTTGGCGGGTCTGCTCGTGCTCGCTCGCCAGGGAGGAAGCCGCCTGGTGTTGCACGGCGGTCGCGCGGCTTTCTTCGGCGCTTTGCACGGCCTCCCGGGCGGTCAGGGCCCGGCCTTTAAAGCCGCCCGCCTTCGTTTCCGAGAGCGCCAACAGCCGCTCCGCGTTTTTGAACGCCGGGGAACCGTCGGCTTCGGCGCCGGCGGCCCGGGCGATCCGCACCGCGTTCCGGGCCTGGTAGACGTTAAAAGGCGTCTCTTTGTTCATGGCCGGGGTCTGCTGGTCCGGCACGGCGATGTTCTGGGTGTATTGCCCCCGGGGAATCAATTGGTACTTCCCGGCGACCAGGGCGATGTTCTCTTTGTTACCGGGCTGAATGGCGTTTTCCAACACCACCACGTTGCTCGGCTGGGCCACGGCGAAGTAGGGCTCCGCCGTCACGATGAGGCTCAAGGCCTGGAGCGGCGTTTTGTTGCTCACGCGCGCTTTGCCGTCTTTGAGCACCAGCTCCCCCAGGTTCGTGGCCTTGCCTTCGGGCGAAACGGCCCACACCACGTACGTCAAATATTCCGACCCGAAGAGGGTCGCGACCGGTAGATTTTCAAAGTCGGCTTTGATTTCCGCCACGCCGGCCCGATTCTTGACGACGCCGCGGCCCGAAGCGCCGGGCAAGAGCGACGTGCCTTTAAAATCGATCTCCACGGCGCCGTTCAGGTTCCGGTAGTTGATCGCCTTCCCTTCGGATTCCACCAACGTTACTTTGTAGAGTGGCGTCGTGACGGCCGGTGCCGCGTTTGCGCTTTGCGCCATTAAAACGGCGGCGCAAACCCCCATAGAAATAAACGAACTCTTCATAAACGAATCTCCTTTTAAGCACACGCATCTCGTCCCGGATCGGGATTGTTTTTGGGTCGGTTGAAAACGGAGCGCGCGAAGGGTGGTTTCCCCGCGTGACGGCCTGTGGGGTGAGACACGGCCGCCCCGGCCCGGGTAACAGAACCTCCCCTGTAACCTTTCGCCGCCCCGACGGTCTTATTCCTCGGCGCGGTACCGGCACGAAGCGCCTCCACAACCGATTCGATGTCAGGAGACTCAAATGAAACCCATCAAAATCTTAACGCTGTCCTTGGTTCTCGCGGCCGCGGCCTCGACGTTGCGGGCGGGCTGGTACGGCAACCTCGGCAAACCCGCCACCTACGGCCGCTCCACCGCGGCCGGCGTGGTGGACATCGGGTCCCGCAAATTGGAAACCAAATCCGGAAACACCCAAAAGCTGGACGTTCTCGGGGTTTCCCTTCAGGCCACCCACGGGTTCGGCCACGGCGTCGAAGTCTTCGGCCGCCTGTCTCCCCAAACCCTTCGGTGGGAATTCAACGATTCGTCTTTCAAGCCGTCCCTCTTCGGTTTGGGCGGGGGCCTGCAATGGACGCCGGCCTGGCAGAAGCAACCCTTAAAGGTGGGTTTCGGGGCGGGGTTTGACTGGGCGAAGGGGAAGGACAATGGCACCGACATCAACGTGGCCGAACTGTCCTTTGCGGGCGGCGTCGGCTACGCCATGGACAAAAGCCTCGACCTCTACGCGGGCCTGTCCCTGATTGCCACCGACGTGAATCTCAAAAACAACGGGGTCAAAACCGACCTCTCGGAGAACACTCCCATCGGGCTTTTCGGCGGGCTCAACTACCGCCTGCCCAACGGCTTCGGCCTCGGCGCCGAAGTGCGGTTGATCAACGAACAAATGGTCAGCTTGGTGGGCCGCTACTCCTTCGGCCCCCGCACGGCCGAATAATATCGACGAACTCCCTCGTTCGGGGCGTTCCGCCCCGGGTCCTTAAACGGCTCCCGGGGCGGGCGGGGGAACGTCAAACACTTCGGAGAAGCTGTAGCGATAGGGCGCTTCGCTGAAAGCGTGGTCCCGGCAGGTCCGCACGGGCCACTGCTTGGCGGCGATGGCGTCCTGAATGCCCCGCCGGTTGGAATGGATATACCCCGCGGTCGGCACCCACACGCCCCGGGCCCCCAGGGCCTTGGCCAACCGCCAGGCGAATTCCGTCACCCGGTCCAACACCAGCTCCGGGCTCGTTTCCGACAACAGGTCCTGGCCGGGGTTGATGCCCGGGAGCGCCACGTAGGTTCCGTCGGCGTCCTCCACCACCAGGACGTGGGCGCCGCCCGCGCACACGCCGTTGTCCCCCCAGATCACCGCCTGCCAAAAATGCGGCTTGTTCCACAAAATCCGATCGCCCGCCACGCACACGCCTTCGCAGTAGCCCACGGCCGCGTGGGCCCGGCGCTTGGTGACTTCCATCGTCAATTTTCGCGCCCCGGCCGAAGGCACGAATTCCAAGCACCCCGAGCGGCCGTCCGTCCCGTGCAGAATCCGACGCATGTGGCGCAGGGCCTGGCCCGTCAGTTCCTGGTGCACCCGCTCCACTTCGACCCCCGCGTTCAGGGGAAGGACCTTGGCGGGCAGGCGGGACAGAATGTCCTCCACCGCCTCCCGGCTCTCCGCCCCCAGAAGCGCGTCGGGCTGGGTCCATTCAAAATCCTGAAGTTGCCGCCCCAGCCGCTCCACCGCGTCCTGCCGGGTCAGCTTTTTTTCCCGGAAGGCGTCGAGCGTGGCCGCCACCCCTTTGACCAGGGCCTTTCCCACGCCGGCCGCCGGGGCCAGTTTTCCCCGCACCAGCCGCTCGTAGCGGGAGCCGTCGGAGGCCTTGGCGGCCAGGAGCACTTCCTCCACATAATCCCGCACCCGGTTGGCCGCGAAGTCCCGCAGGGCGATCAGCGCGTCGGGGGAGTTCAAATCCGCCGCCCGGGCCCCGCCGCCCGCCCGC
Organism: Elusimicrobiota bacterium; assembly: GCA_016722575.1. NCBI lineage: Bacteria > Pseudomonadati > Elusimicrobiota > Elusimicrobiota bacterium. Next base: position 310,380 of record JADKIY010000002.1, read on the forward strand.
CGGGCGAGGACGGGCAAAAATTCCTTTTGATGGTCGGGACGGCCCAGGAGGCCCTGGGTCCAGGCGCCCAGAAGCTCCCACCCTTCCGCCTCGGGGGTTTGGCGCGGGACCGCGGCCTCGGGCGCGGGGACGAAAGGCCGCCAAACCTCCAGGTCCACCGCCGCGTCGGGCAAAAAGCGCCATTCGCCCCCGGAAACCGAAAATTCGTATTTCGCCGCGCCGTTGTCCTTTAAGGGCGACAGATCCTGGGGCCGGTCTTCAAAGCGCTGAAAAAGGTCCTCGTAATCCCGGGTCGAGGCCGACGTCGCGGGCGGAAAAAGATATTGGAGCGCCACCCCCAAAAGCGGGCTTTTTTCCTCCTCCGCCGTCAGCTGCCCCCGGCGCAGGCCGTCGGCCAAACCGGTGATCTCCCGTCCCAGATCCTCCACGCGCCGCTTTTTTTCGCTTCGGGGCGTGTCTTTCTCCGCCACGATGGACCGGTAACGCGAAAAGATGGACACGTTGTGGAACCCGATGTCGTTAAAGTAGTCGATCAATATTTTGCGGTCCGCCGCCAGCGAGGCGACTTCGCCCCGGTGGAGGGCGGGCGCCACCAGGTTTTTGACGGCGTCGGCGGCGCGCACGCCCCGTTGGGCCACGATCTCCATGAACGCCGCCCGATTTTCCGTCGTGTCCAAATATTGGTCCGCCAATCCGGCGATCCAGCGCAAAAGCGCCCCCGCGTGTCCGCCCTGGCGCGCCAGGGTCGGCGCCACCACCTCCGGCCACAGGCCCCCGCACCGCTCCACGGGGCCCAGCACGTCGGCCAGCCCGTTCACCAAGGCCGACCGTTCCTGGGCGGGCCGGATCGCCTTTCGCAAAACGGCGAGCCGTTCCCGAACCCCCTGAAGGCTCTTGGCCGCGGCCCCCAGGGAAAGCACCACCGAGAGCGTGGCCTCGTCGTCCCCCAGGGCCTCGATTTCCGCGACCAGGGCGTCCAGGGCTTTTAAAACATCGTCGGTGGAGTTCAGACCCGCCGCGAAAACCCCCGTCGCCTTTTCCAACAGCCAACCGGCGCGGCGCGTCCACGCCCGGGCCCGTCCCGCCAGTTCCGTCAGGAAGCGTTCGGCCGCCCGGGGTTGCCCTTCGGCGATCCGGGCGGCGGCCTCCAGGCCGCCGCGCCACCAGGCCTCCCGCCGATCCTCGGGCAATCCGTCGGCCAGGGACAGGGAAAGGTCTATCAAGGAGCCCAGGGACGCCGCGTCGTCGGCCAACCGCGACAAGAGGGGAAGCGCCTCGATCAGGGCGGGCGGCACCGGCGAGGGCGCGTGGTCGGCCACGGCCCGGAGAATCGGTTCCAATTTGGCCGCGTCCCCGCCGGCCAGGGCGCAGGCCGCTGGGGGCGCCACGGCCGCCAATTCCGCCGGAAGGCGCGCCAAGGACCGCTCCATCACGGCCAGCGCCTCCCGGAAAAGGTCGGGGCCCGTCCCGCCCGCCCGCGCCGCCACGGCCAGGCCGTGTTCCAGCATTCCCAGGGCCTGGGGGGTTTTGTCCAACCGTCCCCATTCCTCCAGACGGTCGAAAACGATGTCCACCAGCCAGGGTTTTCCGACGGATTCTTGGGCCAGCACCGGCAGTCCCCGTTCGGCCAGGGCCGCGAGATCCGCCCCCCGGGCCATCCAAAGATCGAACACCCGCTCCAGGCGTCTCAGGAACACGATGAACACGTCGGAAGTCGCGCCCTCCTCCGCCATTCGCTGAATGTCGTGGAAAAGGGTGTCTTGAACATCGGCGCCTTTTTTTTCCAGGGAAAGAATCAGCCGGGTGATCCCCGCCAAGAGATCCCGGAAGCGATCGCCGTGGGCGCCCGCCAGGACCGCCAAGGGCCGGATCGCAAACCGCAGGGCCGCCGTGGGATCGGCCGACGCCCCGGCCAGCGTCCGCGCGAATTCCAACACCGAGGCCCGCAACCCCGGCGGCGCGGGTTCCGCCGACAGAGCCCGGGGAAAACCGAAGAGGATCGCCATCGTCGGGTCCAGGCCCCGGTCGATCATTAATTCGGAAAAGCCGAGCAGGTCCTCCCCCAGCCCCGGCAATTTCGCCTCGAGGGCGGCCACGCAGGGAATCGCCTCTTCAAAAAATCGCTCGCCCTTTCCCCGCCGGGTTTTCAACGCCAGGGCCAAACCGATCAATCGTTCCCCGCCCTTGGCCAGGAGCCCCAGGGAATCGTAGACGCGGAAGTCCCCCGCCAGCACCGGCGCGGGGTCGCTCCCCTCGGCCGCCAGTTTTTCGGCGACCGCCAGGGATTCCGAAAATAAACACGCGCGCCGTAGGGTCGGCGCGGGGTCCACTCCCCGGTCGGCCAGGGCCACCGCGACGGTCAACCCGCGCATCAAATTTTCCGGCGGAATCGAAAGGTTTTGCAGCTCCTCCAAACCCCCACGAAAGAGCGTCACCACCCGGGGCGCGTCCAGGGTTTTTACCAGGACGCCCAGGAGATCCAGGGCCTTGGCCCAGTCGCCCGAATTCGGGAGGATCTTGGCCACCGATTCCAAGCCCACCGCCAACGGGTAAGGGATGAAGGCGCCCCGTTCGAGGAGGGGCGCCAAAAACGCCGTCAGGCCGTTCAGTCGTTGCTCGAAACCCGGCCCGTTTTTCATGGCCGGCAGGGTCAATTGCAAAAACCAGCCCGGGTCCTGCTTTTGGCCCGCCAGCTGGCGGGCGAACCGGAGGGCGCGGATTAAATTCAACCCGTCGCCTTCGAACGCCGCCGCCGCGATGCCCACGCCGTATTGCTCCGTGCGGGTGGTGTCGATGCCCTGGTCGCGCAGGTCCATCAGCAAATCGCGGGTCGCGTCCAGCAAATCGACGAAAAGCCCCGCGTCGCCGCCGGAGGCCTTGGCGAGGGGTTCGATGGTGAAATGGAGCGGGGACCAGAGGGAGATCTTTTGGGTGTGGAGGATGGAAACGAAATCGAACAAGGCGTCCAACCAGGGCCCGGCGTCCGTTCCGACGCGGCCGGCGTGCTTGGTCAGGGGGTCGGCCCCGTAAGAAATCACGGTGCCTTCGTCCATCCCCGCTTTCAGGACCCGTTTCCGAAGTTCGTCGATGTTCATGGTTTTGGAATCAGATGCCCCCCGGCCGCCGGGTGATATTGGTTTGAAACGGAGGGTCCGGGCCCTCGCCGGGGAAGCCCTGTGCAGGGCCAATCGGGCTTCCCGGCGGGACGGAGGGGTTCAGGGTATCTGTCGGCCGAAACGAATCGCTTTCTTTTTGAGTTTTTCGCCCTGGCTGTCGCCGGAGCCTTTGCCTTCCAAACGGTCCAGAGCTTCTTCCTTGGCGTCGTCCTTCACTTCGTCTTTCACCGCGTCCACCACGGGATGGCTTTTTTTGGCCGTCGGGGTCGATTCGGCCACTTCCGTTTTTTCCGACTTCGCGGACTTGCCTTTCTTTTCCCCCGCCGACGCCGACATTCCGACCCCCACCAAAATCGCCAACGCGCCCACCGTCCATTGCTTGGTCATCGCTTCCTCCGTTGATCGTTGTGGATTCTCCAGTATGGATGGGAACCCGTTAAAAAACAATCCCCCCGAGACCCCGTCACTCGGGGATTTTCAGAACCCGGGAGAGCGTGTTTAAAATCTCCGTAAACACCTTTTCACATTCCGCCCGTTCGAGAAACCCCTCCAGCGGACCCACGTGGATTTGAAAGGGATAGGGACGGGGCGGCTCGAGGTTCTTCAAGAGGTCTTTTAATTGGTCCCCGGCCCGGGCCGCCGTCTCACCGGAAACCGCCGCCGCCCACTTTTCCACGTTGGCGCTTCCCAGGTCAAAGGCGTCGGGCCCGCAACAACCCGCCACGCAGTTCGTCTCGCAGGCCAAAATCAGTTCCCGGAGGGGCCCGTCGATTTCGATGTTCATCGCCCCGGCCGCCCCCGGCCCGCTTTTTTCAGGGAGCTCGCGGCTTTCAACGCGTCCCGGGCCCATTCGGCCGCCGCGACGGGCGAGTCCAAGACCTCCGGCGGCACTTCGTAAAAGGAGTGGAGGGTTTGGCGCGGGGAGGGCGAGAAGGGTTCGGCGCCCCGTTCCCGGTAGGCGGATTTGGTTTCCTCGGACACTTTAAAAAAGAGCCGCCCGTTGAAGACAATCCCGAAAAATCGTTCCCCCTGGTAAATCCCCCACCCGCCGAACATCGCCCGGCCGAACACCCCCGGCACCCGGGCCAAGACGTCTTTCATCACGTAGTCCCGGAACGATGGGTCCTTCGCCCCCATAGTTCTATTTTCCCGGCGGGCCCGAGGTCCTGGGGGGTTTGAGCTCGATCGCCCAACGGATTTTCCCGGTGCGAAAATCCACGCCGGTCAGCCGGTCCCCCGGCCAAAGGCCCACGCCGTCGGTCAGAGCCAGGGGCGGGCCCAGCACCACGCCCTTGAGCGGCGCCTCCTCCTCCGGGACGGCCACGATGCCCCGGGCGGGAAGCTCGGCCCGGGAAACCAACTGTCCCGTGGCCGCCGTCAGCACGATCAGTTCGCCGCGGACGGTTTCAACGAACAATTGGGATTCGTCCGGGGAGAGGCCCAAAAACAGCGGCGCCGCGTTGGCGCCGGATTGGAAAATCCACCGAATTTTGCCGTCCTTCAGGTTCCGCCGCCGCACCCGACCGTTTTCCTCGCCCAGAACGACCTCCTCGCCCAAAAACACGGGCGGCGCGGAGGGCAGGCCCAGGTCCGTTTTCCGTCGGTCGTCGGTCCGCCACCGTTCGCGGCCGCTGTCGATGTCCAACACGCGGAAGACCCCCGCCGGGTCCAGGAACGCCGCCGCGTCCCCCGCCACGCGGGGGCGTTGGAGGGCGTTGGGAAACCCCGGGGTTTCCCAGCGTTTCTTGCCGTCCCCCGCGTTCAGGGCGATCAGGCGCCCGGCGTCGTCGGGGTCCACCGACCGGCCCAGGCAAAAAAGAAGGTCCACAGGGCCCGCGGGCACGACCGCCTGGGGAACCAGCCCCACGGGCAGGGAACACTGCCAGAGATTTTCCCCCTGGGCGCTCACGCAGCGAACGCCGTCTTTCACGGGGGCCAGCCACCGTTCGCCGTCGCTCATCCACCGGCCCCGCAGGCCGTCGGCTTCCAGGGGCGCCGTCCATTCCACCGCGCCCGTCCCGGCGTTGATCGATTGAACCGTCGAAGTGGTCAGGGCCAAAAGGTTCCGGGGCGTTCCTTGAAGAAGAAAGGCGGGCAAGGTCCGTTCCCAGGCCACGACGCCGTCGGCCAGGGCGACGCTTTTGACCCGCGTTCCGCCGGGGCCGGGCCGCCACAGGACCAGCCGGCGGGCTTCCGTCACCAAGGGCGCGTTTTGATCCCCCAGTAAAAACGCCGTCCCGCGCTCCACCGCCAGGGTCCATTTGGTTTTTCCGGTGTCCAAGTCCAGGGCGCTCAGGGAGGCATCCCGCAGGGAGAGGCCCACCCCGTTCACGTCCACCAGGTTCGAGGCCCGGGCTTTCGCGTCCTGGGGAATTTTCCACTTCGCCCGTCCCGTGGCGCCTTCGACCAGAGACAGGGCGTTTTTCTCCATGAGCCAAAAGAACCGCGGGTCGCTCAACACCTGGAACCGCGTCGCGTCCCGGTCCAATTCGGTGTAGGCCCGGCGGAGGGAGTCGTTCAGGTATTTCAATTCCGGGGAGAAGTAATGGGTGAAACCGCCCAGGACGACGTCCTTCTTTTCCTCCGCCGTCAGCGGGCGGCTCTCCGCCTCGCCCGGGTCGTCGTCGGGGTCCCGCCGGTTTTTCATCAGGCCGATTTCCAGAAAGCGGCCTTCTTCGGCCAATTTTCCCCGCCCGAAGGAGTCCAGGACGGGCTGCCCGTCCCGCCACGACGCGAGGATCGTCTCGCCGTTCAGCTTTTCCAAGTCGGCCAGGGAGAGGCCCACGCGAATCCCGCCGGGGGTGGTCCACTTGGGCGACACCACCCGCGCGTTCAGCGGTTCCCCCAGGGGGCCCCACTCCACGGAGGTTTGTTCCTCGGACTCGGAAAAAAGATTGGCGTAGGTCGCCGGCCGGAGGAAGCTCGTGGCCGGGAGGGTCTGCACCATCACCTCCTTTTCGCCGAAGACGGCCGCCAAATCCCCCGGCGTCGTGTTCAACCCGATGCCCCCGAAGCAGGCCCCCGGCCGGACGGACCATCGCTTCTTTCCCCAGAGAGCCGCGCAATCCAGGGCCGTGTCGTAATTTTTCTGAAAGGGCGCCTCGGGCGCCAGACGGAAGATCCAGAGCCCCGCCCGTCGGTCCCGGGCGTAGGACCCTTCGACAATCGCCGTCCCTTGGTCGTCCCATTGCTTCCACGGTCCGGTTTTGAGGCCGTGGGCAAAGGCGCCTTCAATGGCTTTTTTGTTTTCGGGGTGCCAGGCCATAAAGGGGCCGTTCAGAAGTTTCTCCCCCTCGGTTTCCCGGCAGGCTTCGCCCCGGTCCCAGGTCCCGCCCAACCAAGCGGTCACGCGCTCGGTGCCGTCCGGGCACCCGGGGAAAGCGGGGTCGTGGGCCGGCGGCGGGGCCGCGTTGTCGGGGTTTAAGTCCAACCATCGATGAAACACGCCGCCCCGGTAAAATTCCCACCCCAGGTAGGCGACCGCAACGGTGGTCACCGCCACGTCCAGCAGGAAACGCGGCCGCACCGCCCGGGGCGCCGTCGCGGGCCAGCGAGGATCGGAGGGGAAGCGCCGGGTGAAGGGCATCCATCCCCGCTGGGCGCATTGGAAGACGATTAAGCCGACCACGATCAACGCCACCGACAACCAACGGGAAAATTGAACCGCCATGAACAAACGAGGCGACAACCGGTTGAGCAAAAGGAGCAAAACCAGGCCGCCCCCGACGGCGTAGAGGGTCGACAGCGCGTTCAAGCCCGCGGCTTTGGCCCACGCCCCGGGCGTCGAGCGGGGACCCGGACGGGACAGGGCCGCCCAGAGGGCCGCGCCGGAGAAGGCCAGGATCAAACCGTTCAAAACGCAGTCCACGGCGACGAAAAGCGGCGCGCTTCCGTCTTCCCGAAGGGTTTTGACGAGAGCCGCGCCCGAGAGAATCAGAAAGAGCAGCGCCGCCACGCGGCTTTGTTTTTTCCAAAGGAAATACAGCAGGAGAAGCAGGGGCAGATTGTTGAAGAAGAGGGAAGCGGCGTCCCCGGTGCGGAACAAGTGAACCCCGGCGCTCAGCGCCAGGCAGGCCGCCACCACGACGGAAGCGACGACGATCGTGCGTGTTTTGCGATGTTCGTCCATGGCGAAGTCCTCCCCGGGGTGCGGTGCCGGACCGGAACGGCCCGCGACCGGCGTGTTGTGCCCTAAATTAAACTATTTTCTTTGGCGGCTTCCCGGGCCCTTCCGGCGTCATTGAACGTCCGCCTTGAAGCGACCGGGGTCGGGCGGCGCCGTCGAGGCTCGCAGGCGAAAGCGGATTCGTCCGATCTCCCGGCCGTCCGTGGTTTCCACCTTGACGCGCCAATCGCCCGGAACGTAATTCTGTTTGTAAGAGAATCCCCGAAAACCCTCCCGCCGCCCGCCCAGGATTTTCAAGGGGATCCGGTCCGAGCTCACCCAGCCCCCCCGGGGGTCCCGCCAAAACCAGTGGAGCGTCAATTCATCGGAAAAACGCGCCGGGGAATAAATCCGGGAGAAAAAATAAACGGCCTCGCCGGACCGGGCCTCGAAATCCTGGTCTCCCTTCCGCCAGAGGGCCCAGGCCGGGCGTTCGTGGTAGAGCCAATAACGGTCTCCCCGCTTTTCCACCCGATGGTAGATGCCCATGTCCACCACCGCCAGGGGCACCGGCGGGATCCACCCCAGGAAGTAAAAGGCCACGGTCAAGGCGCCCAAGGCGGCGCCGGGCAGCAAAATCCGGCGAGACGCCAACCGCCGGTTCGGAATCCGCCGGTGCACCCACCGCGCGATGTACGCCACCACGATCCCCGTGCTGGCCAGGGACAGGGCGAAGGGCACCCGCCCCACGAACCCCAGGAAGGTGGGCCACAGCATGGAAAAAAAGGAGAACAGGCAAAGGGCGTAGAGCGCGACTTTGAGCCCCAACCCGGCCGACTGCACCCGCGGGAGCTCGTTGGCCACCAGGACGCCCATAATAAGGACGATGAAGAGGAGTGAACTGGCCAGGGAAGCGCTTTTGAGAAAAAAGAGGGAGTAAAGACTGATCAGGCTTCCCAGCATGAAATGCACCAGGAGCACCCGGTAGGCCCAGACCTTTTCCAACCGTTTGGACGGCGCCCAGAAGGTCGCTTCGAAGAGAAGCTCTTTGGAAAGGAACCAGCCGATCAGCCCCAGGTAAGCCACCTGCTGGGCGATGCCCCAGGGGTTGTCGACGGTGGACAGGGTGGCGACGTCGAAGAGGAACCCGCCCAGGAAAAACGCGACGTTCAGCCGCTCGCTGTGTCGGCGGTAATGGGCCAGCAGGCGGTTTTTCCAAAGGTCGGGCGCGGGAGCGGCGTCGGAAATCACGGGAACCATTTTACCAGAAGCCCCCGGCCGTCTATCGGTTGAGGAAGGTGATGGTGAGTTGTAAAACCGTCGCGAAGCACACCCAAAGCAGATAGGGGATTTGAGCGTAGGTCACCCACGGCGCGTAGGGCAGGACTTTGGCCATGGACCACAGCAGCGTCCCCAAAAGCAGGAGGATGTCCACCGCCGCCAGCCCGTTGGATTTCAGGCCGAACTGGATCGGCGTAAAGGCCAGATTGAACACCAGGTTCAAAGCGAAGGGGAGGGCCACGACGGCCGGCCACTGGCGCGTGAACGTCCGATAGAACACAAACCCGAAGGACAGGAAGATCCCGATGTAAAGCACCGTCCACACCGGCCCGAAAACCCACGCCGGGGGCGACCACGAGGGTTTCGTCAGTTGATGGTACCAATCCATTTTGTCGTTCATGTCGACTCCCTTTTCCCGCGCGTTCCGTCCATTTTAGTTAAAAAGCGCGCGTCAATTGAACGCCCAGGCCCCGGGACGTTTGGGCGGGCCCCACCGTCCACCCCTTGTACGGCCGGGTGAAAATGTTGGTGGCGGCGAAGGAGATGGCCGCCCCGGCGGCCACGTCCCAGGAATAATGTTCCTTGTCTTTGATGCGTTCGTAGCCCACGTAGGCGGAGAGCGCGTAGGCCGGCAGGCCGAATTTCCAGCCGTACCGCTTGCGCAAGAATTCGGCGGAGGTCACCGTGATCGCGGTGTGGCCGGAGGGAAAGGACTGGGGATCCCCGTTGGGCCGATTTTCCCGGACCGTGTATTTGAGGGCGGCCGTCATCCCCATGGCGGTCCCCACCGATTCGGAGAACTGCCAGGTCCCGGCGTAGTCCCGGGCCCCCAGGGTGACCCCCAGCGTGAAGAGGGGCAAAACGTAAATCACGACGTCGCTCGGGTTGTTGAAAACGTCCCCGGCCGTTTGCACGCCCTGGCCGCGGGCTTCCAACGACAGGAAACACAACAACGCCGCGGCCATCCCGCCGCCCGCGTATTTCCGAAAGGTCCTCATAAAAGCTCCGATCCACCGCTAATTGTCGAATTGATTGTTGCCCCATTCGACGGCGCCCAAGCGCGCCCGTCCGAGGAAATTGTAGGTCAGGGTCACGGTGCGGACCGTTTGATCCCGGTCTTGAAGACCGCCGCTGTAATGGGCCTTCCGGCGGCCCAGCATATACCCCACCGCGACGGCCTGGCGTCCGAAGGTCCGCACCGATAACCCCGCCGTCACGTGCTGCACCAGTTCGTGCCCCGGGGCTTTCCCCGCGCCCACGCCGGTGATGAACACGTTCCGTCCCGAGGCGTCCAGCGAAAATCGGTTTCCCATCAGCAGGCGCAGGGCCAGCAATTGCTGGGGCGAAACGCCGTAGTGAAAATCGGCCTCGGACAAGGTCGGCAAGATGGTCCCGACCGATCCGTAGCCCACCCCCGCCAGGGCCGTCCCCTGCAAAGCCAGCCGCTCCGACAGCCACCATTGGGCCGTCGTCCCGAAGGAGGCCGCCGTGGTCGACAGCCGATAGACCTGGGGCGACAAATAGTCGAAGGTTCCGTAAAGGCCCCAGACGCCCCGGTAGGCGTCGCCCGCCCCGTAGGGCGCGCCGAACAGCAATCCACGGATCATGGCGCTGTTGTACTGCCGCCCGCTCTCGGCGATGGAGTCGATTTCAAAATCGAAGTAGTCGAAGGGCCGGAGATACCGGTACCCCGGTTTTCCCGGCAAGCCGTAGGCGATCCGGTAATCCACGTAACTCGCGGTCCGGGCCAGGGATTCTCCGCTGCCGGCCGCGTGATCGGTGGCGTTGAACCCGGCTCCCAAGGCCAAACAGGACGACAAGGCCGGGTGCCGGCTCTCCAACACGGGGCCGTAGCGGTCCCCGAAAAGAATCCGATTGAGCATCGTGGGGGGCGAAATGACGCCCGCGGCCAGCTTTCGCCAGCGGTTGGGGGCGGGGCCGCCCTCCTCCAACACGAGGTTCGCCAGTCGGAAAAGGGCCTCTCCGATGAAACTCCCCGCCGTGCCGCTCGCCACTTGGTCGTTCAGGGACGGGTCCGAACGTTCTCCCGCCGTTTCCCACAACGCGCTTCCCGCGTTGCTGTAGAGAAGCCCTTCCCAATAATTCAAATTGGCCGATCGCGCGAACCCGTAGTACATCGCCCCCTGATAGGGGTGGCCGATCTGGTTGATGGCGAAGGAGTCCTGGTCCACCACCCAGGGCCCGTGCAGGGCGTGGTCCCGGAAGGTGCGGGGCGTCACCCCGTAGACCTCGTCCCCATACACCAAGCGGTCGTACCCGTTGAGCGTTAGGATAAACGCCGGGATCTCCAGCGCGGGGATCACGTAGCTCTTCCGCGTCGGGCGCTCCCCGGGCAACACCCGGCCCGGCGTGGTGGGGCCCTTGTTGTCGGGGGTGTCCCGCGTCGCCCGGATCACTTTGTCGGGAGCCACCGGGATCAAGGGATCGGCCCAGCCGCCGATGCCCCCGAAAACGACGGCGAAGGACGCGGCCAAAGACCGCGCCCACTCCCCACGCGGTTTCGGGAACCGGCGCCGGAAAAATCCGTCGAAGCGTTTCGACCGGGTTCGCGCGATAACGCCCGGGGAAGGACGGCGGTTCAACGCCGTCCCGCTCCCGGCCCGCGGGGTCATCCTTTGAGAGCCGGCCGACCTTGAATCACGCGAACCAAAACCACCACGATCGCCGCCACCAACAACAGATGAATAAAGCCCCCCATGGTGTAAGCGCTCACCAACCCCAACAACCACATCACCATCAAAACAACCGCCAAGGTCCAAAGCATGGTTCCCTCCTCCTTCGTTCGAAGTTATTCGTTCGTGCGCAACGTGTATTCGGACAGTTGATACGGGTGCGAAGTCATGACGCGCGCGAAATTTTGTCCATTCCCCGACGGGGAAGCGGTCTTGATCAGCGGCGACGTCGTTTTCTTCGGCGAAGCGCCCTCGGCGCCGTCGGCGGCCGTGGCGTCCGACGCGGCGCTCAGAGAATCCGCCATCAGGTGCTGGGCCAGGAACCACACTTGAAGCTCGTTGCCGCGCATCACGTCGCCGACCAGGAGGTCGTTGGTTCCCTGGTCCCCGTCCTCGTCGGCTTGGCGGGCCATGGCCCGGGTTTCCTCCAGAACGATCTCGTGGGCGTGGAGCAGACGCCGCAGCTGAGCGGACGGGTTTTCCCGCCCCTTGGGCGCCCGGGGAACGATCGTGGCTTCGGCGACGTCGGCCGCCATGGCGAGAGACACCCCGCCGAGGGTTTGCACGCGTTCCGCCAACAGGTCCACCAAGCCGCTTTGCTCTTGAAAATGTTTGTCGAAAAGAAAATGGAGGGGCTGAAAGGTCGGCCCGGACGTTTGCCAGTGGTGTTTCTTATAGAGGTCGCGCAAGGTCATGGTGTCCGCCAACACCTGATTAAGGTTGTTGACGCTGGCCGCGCAGGCCTTGGCCTCCAGGGCGATGGGAAGCCGCACGATGGTCCCGAAAGGTTGAATCTCGGTGTTTTGACCGCCTTTGAGCGCCGCTTCCGAAACCGGATTTTTAACGCTGTTTTCAGTGTTTGTTTTGCTGTCCATGGGAAACCCCTTTCGATGCTGTTGCTTCCGACCGTTCCGTTGCCCTTGGTGGGACACCGGGATCGCCGTTCGGGTAACACCGCCCCGCGAACCGGGCGGGCTGTTACCCGCCCCCGCCGCGGGTGTCCAAGCAACGGAGAACCATCGGTCGGAAATCGCGGCCGCGCCTTCCGCCGGGTCCCGGGAAAGCGCCCTCGGACAAATCGACGGGCGCCCGGTCCGGCGGCGGGCGTCCACAAAGGAGAATCAAATGACCAAACGAATAATGGGGGCGGCGGCCGCGGCAATGCTTTGCGTCGGCTTTTCGCCTTTGCGGGCGGGGATGTTGGATCTGCGCGTCGGCGCCGGACTCTCGGCCGCCAATCCGGACGCCTTTGAACAGCGGGTGAAGGACGTCAGCGGAAGCACCCTTCGGGCCAAGACCTTCGACACCTACAACGCCGACGTGGTCTTTCGCTTTCCCGGCGTGCCCGTCACCCTGGGCGTGCGTTACGAGCAGGCCAACCAAAAAAGGAACGACGCGGCGTCGGAATGGAAATTGAACGTCAATAATCTGGCGCTGTTGGTGGACTGGCGCCTCATCAATTCCGCGGTGTACGTGGGCCCCATCGTGAGCGTCGGCTATCCCTGGGCCAACCTCAAGTTCCACGACGGCGCCAACCGCGTGGACCGCCGAATCCACTCCAACCAGATCAGCTACTCCGGCGGGCTGGAGGCCGGCGTCTACCTCGGTCCACTCCTGATCGGGGCCGAAGCCGGTTACAAATCGATCCGCTTTAAAGGGGACGCCTCCGCCGGGTCCTCCCTGAACGCGCACGTCGATCTGGATGGGGTTTACGGAAAGGCCCTGGTGGGGCTGACCTTCCTTTAAACTTCTTTCGCTCCTCGTCCCTCACCGGACAAAACCGGCTCCCCGGAAGCGGCGCTTTGTTTCGTGTTTCGCTTTCGGGGAGCCGGTTTTTTGCCGCACCGACCTCTCGTTTTAAACGGCCTCCGTTTTTCGCCTCCCGAACCATCCCGACAAACGACGGGAAATCATCGGCACCGCCCACCGCCAGGCCACGGTCGCGACCGCCGTTCCCAGGAAGGATTTCCGCTGGGAGGACAAAAGGGTCTTCAGAACGGAGGAAACGATCGGCCCCAGCCCCTCCCCGCCGCCCCCGGACCACGGTTCCCCGGGCCGGGCCTCCCGGCGGCGCGTTTCCGCCAAACGATCCTGCAGGCCTTCCCGCATTAAAAGAAACGATCGATGATCCATGGAACGCTCCTGTTCAATTCTTCCCGGCTGGCCTCGAAGGGACGACCCGCGCCCGGTCGGCGCCGGCCCCACCGGCCGACCACGGCCGCCCCGATCAGGAGGTAGGCGACGGCCAAGGCCAGAGCCACCCGCTCCCCCCCCATCCCGCGTTTCATCGCCCAGCCGATCAGGGCGACGTGCAGCAGCACCGCGGACGACCCCGCGAGCAGAAGGCCCGCGCCCCAGGCGACGACCCGACGCCGGGCCTCGCCCCATTCGTAACGCCACTCCAACAACGCAAGCTCCAGGTGGTCTTTCATCAGATCCACCGGGAGCGTGCGGGAGCGGAAAGGTTCTTCGCTCGGAAGCATACGTCGCTTATTCTTTGTTTTTGGGATAGAGCAGAATCGCGATGACCGCGCCCAATAGGGCGGCGTAGCCCACGGCCTGCCCGGGATTTCGGCGGACAAACCCCTTGGTCCAGCCCCAGGACTGGCGTCCGGCGGATTGGGTTTCCGCCCAAAGGCTCTCGCCTTTCTTTTTGGCCATGTCCCAATAGGCGTCGCCTTTCGCTTTGACGTTCGCCAACGCCTCGCCGGCCGCTTTGGTGGCGGCCGCGCTCAGGTGCCCATCGACGTTCTTAACGGTGATTTCCATTTGGTTGCTCCTTAGGTGATTCCGATAAATCGTTGCGGGAACGGACTTACGCTTTCACTCTTCCCAGGGCCCCGACCGAACCCCCGATGAAGGAAAAGAGCCCTCCGATCGTCAGCCAAAACGTCCGGTCCCCGGGCGAACCGACAAAGAGGTCCCGCGCCCCGGGCGCGAACAACTTCGAAGCGTCCACCCCGTGGGCCAGCAGAACCAGGCCCGTCGCCAGCAACACACCGATCCCCGCTCGGTTCATTGGGTCCTCCCGTTCGTCTCGTTCTCACCGGGTACGACACCCCCCGCCTTGGCGCGGTTACACCCCGGCGTTTTTCACGCGGCGCGCCGTGTAACCCGATCGTTCCGAAACCGTCTAATCCCGGGACCGCCTTCCCGGGGTCGCCGAGGAACACCGAACGCCATTTCCGGAGGACACACATGTTGACCACCGCCCCACCGCCTTACCCACAGCACGAAGTCAAAAACCATCTCAAACCCGGCCCGTTGGACGGATTGTCCATCGCGGCCGTCGACCAGCACTGGACGCTCTACAAAGGGTACGTGACCCACACGAACCGTTTGAACAAGGCCCTCTGGGACGCCGTCGAATCGGGCGCCAACCTCAGCGAGCCCACCCACGCCGAGATCCAACGCCGTTTGGGATTCGAAATGAACGGCGTGGTCCTGCACGAACTTTATTTCGGCGCGATGAAGAAGGGCACCCCGCCCTTCCCCTTGGATTCCGAACTCCGGGACGCCCTGGTGCGGGATTTCGGAAGCGTCGACCGTTGGCGCACCCAGTTCGGTCAGATCGGCGCCATTCGCGGCACCGGGTGGGTCACGCTCTCCATGGACCCCGCCACCGGACGCCTGGCCAACTTCTGGATCACCCAACACGAGATCGGCCACGTGGCGGGCTGGGTTCCCCTGGTCGCCCTGGACGTCTGGGAGCACGCGTTCCTCCGGGATTTCGGTTCCCTGTCCGAAGGCCGCGCCTCCTACATTGAATCCTTCTTCCGCAATCTGGATTGGTCCGTCGTGGCGGGCCGCTTCGCCCCGCCCAAGGAGTTCCCGTCGCCCTCCTAACCGGCGCGAAAAACAAAAGGGCGGTCCCCGATCGGGGACCGCCCTTTCTTATTTTAAGTCCGGCGAATCTATTGGGTGGGACCCACCGTCATGCGGTTTTGAACCGACGTCACGCCGTCGATGTTGCGAACGAGCTTCGTGACCAGGTCCTTCTCCGCCCCGTTCATGGCTTTTCCGGTGATTTCCACGACGCCGCGGTGGGTTTTCACCGAGGTGGAAAGGGCGCTGGTGGATCGGTGGTACAGCAAGGCCAGTTTGACTTGGGCCGTGATGGACGCGTCGTCGATTTTCTTGCCCATCGACTCTTTCGGCGCCGGCGCCGCGGCCACCGTCATTTGGTTGTTCACGCTCGTCACGCCGTCCACGTCTTTGACGTATTCGGTGGTCAAGTCTTTTTGGGCCGCGCTGTTGGCTTCCCCGCGCAGGGTGACCGCGCCGTCTTTGACGTCCACTTCGGTGCGAAGGCCCCGCACGTTGCGGTAGAACAGAAGCGTGGTACGCACTTTCGTGCCGATCCAACCGTCGGAGTTGCCCTCGTCGGTCTGCACGGCGATGTTGTTGGTGACGCTTTTGACGCCCCGCACGTTCTCCGCGGTCGCTTCGGCCAGGGACTTGTGGGAACGGCTCGACACCGTTCCGCTCAAGGTGACGACCCCTTGTTTGGAGTCCACGCTCACGCGATCGTCCTTTAAATACGTTTTAAACACGTGGGAATTCCGCGTGGTCGATTCGATGCGCGCGTCCAGTCCGGGCGCCGTCTGCGCTTCGATTCCGGATGCCAGCAGGACAAAAACCGCCGCCAAGCCCCACGCTCCGTTCGTTCTGTTCGTTTGCTTCATACGGTGTGCCTCCTCGTTGGGATGTTCCAACCGGAACGCCCCGGGGATTGCTTGGCCCGGGGGTCCCAACGATGAGACACGTCCTTGTCGGGGAGGTAACAGGCGATCGGGGGTTGAGGGCGAACGGTTTTACGTCGCCCCCCAGAGAATCGTGGCCAGGCCGCCGTCGTTGCCTTCGCCGTCGACCACCGGCGAAGACACGCCTTCCAAAACCGTGCGGCGCCCGTCGCGCAGAATCGCCCAGCGCGCGGGGGCCTTCCCGTCGCCCGGTTTTTCCTGGGAGGCCCAAGTCGAGAGCGGCCGCCCCAGCGCTTCGTTCCGGGAACGCCCGAAAAGGGCTTCGCCCCGGCGGTTCAGATAGGTCACGTTCCCCTTCGCGTCCACGGCCCACACCGCCACGCCCAGATGGTCCAGGATCCCGCCCGGCCGCTCCTCCAACCCCTGCACCATCCGTTCCATCTTGTGACGGTAAAGCGCCAGGTCGATGGTGGATTTCAACCCCCGTTCCTCAAAGGGTTTTAAAAGATACCCCGACGCCAGAGTCCCTTTCGCCCGGTCCACCGTGAGGTCGTCGGCGTAGGCGGTCAAATAGATGACCGGGGTGTCCCATCGGGCGTAAATCGTTTCGGCCACTTCGATGCCGTCCTCAGGGCCATGGATCCGAATGTCCATCAACACCAGGTCCGGCTTCTGCCGCTCGATCGCCGCCAGGGCTTTATCGCCCTCGGCGGCCGAACCGCAGACCGCGTAGCCCATGCGTTCCAGCATCCGCTTTAAATCTTCCGCGACGATCGTTTCGTCTTCCACAATAAACAGGCGTTCTCCCGCCATGGGTCGATCCTCCTTGCGTGTTTAGCCCGGGGGCCATCGGAACGTCACCGACGCCCGAACGCCCCCGACGGTCTCGAGGTTCAACGTCCCCTGCAGTTGCTCCGTTAACAGCCGCACCAGACGCAACCCCAGGGTGTTGGACTCTTTCCAATTAAAATCGGCCGGAAACCCGGCGCCCCGATCGGCGACGGACAGTTCAAAGCGTCCGTCGCTTTGGGTCTTGAATTTGATGGCGATGGTCCCGCCCGTCCCCGGGGGGTAGGCGTATTTGACGGCGTTGGACACCAGCTCCGTTAATAAAAGTCCGCAGGGAATGGCGGCGTCCAAGCCCAACTCGATATCGTCGATCTCCACCCGGGGGGCCGGTGCGTCCGCCGCGGAGCCGTATACGCGAAAGAGGCTTCGGATCAGCCCGGCCACGTAGTTCGGAAAATTGATCCGGGCGAAATCGTTTGATTTGTAGAGATACTCGTGGACCATGGCCATGGCCCGCACCCGCTCCTGGCTGTCCATGAAAAAGCCGCGATTTTCGGGTCGCCGACGGTGTCCGCCTGAAGGCGGAGCAGGCTCACGATCACTTGCAAGTTGTTTTTGACCCGGTGATGGATTTCCTTGAGCAGGACTTCCTTTTCCAAAAGCGCCTGGGCCATGATTTGTTCCGCGTGCTTGCGGGCGCTGGCGTCCCGGAGGATCACGGAAACCCCCAGGGGGCGCCCTTTCCCGCTCACGAGCCGGCTCAAGGACATTTCGGCCCAAAAACGCCGCCCGTCGCTCCGGACCGCCGTCCCTTCCCCGCGAAAAACCCCGGTGGCGTGGACCGTCCGCAGGGCGCTTTCCAAATCCAGCCCGCCCTCGCCCGACGCCATCAATCGCGTCACGCTCGTCCCCAACGCTTCCGCCCCCGTGTAGCCCGTCATCAGTTCGGCCCCGGCGTTCCACACCAACACTTCGCCCCTGGGGCTCAAAAGAAACACCGCGTGGTCCTTCAACCCTTGCACCAGGTGGGTGTAGTTCTGTTCGCTTTCCTGAAGGGCCTTTCCGAGTTCCCCGCCCACCACCAGGGACGATTGAAGGATGATAAAAGCAACGATCAAAGACCACACCATGAGCGTCCAGAAAGCCGCCGCGGGCCCCGACAAAAAGGCCAACAGGCTTCCGCGAACGCACACGAAAACCAAAACGACCCCCACCGCCAAGGGGAACAGTTTACGCAAAAGAACGGATCGCAAGGAGGCCCCGATGAAAAGGCGCGCGGGAAATCGGTCGGGGCCCAGGGACCCGAGGAACCCCATGGCCAGGAGCACCGTGGAGACCACCGACAACAGGCGCGGGCAGGGAATTTCCCCCGGCGGCACGGAGTGGACCCCGTGGCAATAGCAAATCAGGAAATAAATGAAGGCGACGATCAGGAAGAGGACCGCGCCCCCGAGCGCGTCGCCGGAACGTCCCCGCGTCCGTCCCACCGCGCAGCGGGCCAAAAACGCCGCCGCCAGCCCCGCCAAGGCCGCCTGGGTAAAGGGGCTTTCGGCCGCCGCGCCCCAACGGGGAACAAAAAGGCCCAGGAGAACCAGCCCCGACACCGTCGCGCCGGCCATCCGCCGGGCGCCCAGGATTTCCGTCGGCGGTTCGCGTACGTAAAAAAGAAGGGCCGCCGCCAGGAAGCCGAAACCCGCCGCCGCGGAAGGCGCCATCACGATCCAGTCGTCCCGAAGGAGGGTAAAGGAAAAGGCGGGGAACAGGTTCCACAGGGCCAGAACCCCGATCGCGGTCGCCAACACCGCGAGGGCCGCCCACCCCGACAGGCGGTCCAGAGCCTCCGCGGCTCTGACGGCCGTTTTAAAGGAGAGGGAAGCGGACACCCGGCGCGCGCGGTCCACGGACCCCAAAACGCCCTTCCGTTCCTTCGCCAATTTTGGCCCCAGCAATCGCATCAGCGGTCGGACCTTTCTAAATGGTTCGAAACAGGTGCAACCCCGCCAGAACCAAGCCCAACAAACAGATCCACCCGCTGGCCGCGAACCCCTCGCCCACGCTGTAGGGCCAAATGGGAAGCGCCGCCAGAAACGCCAGGCAAAGCAAAACGTAGACCGGTTTCATATCCGCTTGGACACCCACCCCGTTTAGAAGGTAACACGCGGGCCCCCTCCGGTGGCTTCCAGGCCGTGAAGCACCATTTTCCGGGCCCGGTGCAGGTACACTTTCACCGTTCCCAGCGGCCGCCCCGTCGACGCGGCGATTTCTTTCACCGTCCGGAATAAGAAATAGTGTTGGGTGAAAATCTCCCGATAGGGGTCGGCCAGCCCTTCGAGGGATTTTTTCACGCGGTCCAACTCGAACCGCCCGCGCACGATGGCGTCCGGCCCGGGGGATTTGTCCGGCCATTGGGGGCGTGGGCTGTCCTCGGTTTTTCCGGGCGCGTCCATGGACTCCGTGCGCCGGATCAACCGGGCCCGGACGTGGTTGCGCACGAGGTTCAAAGCGATGGTGTAAAGCCAGGTGGAAAAGCGGGATTCACCCCGGAAGTCGGCCAGGTGCTGAAAGGCCTTCAGGAACACCTTCTGCACCACGTCCTCCGCGTCCTCCCGTTGGCGAAGTTGCCGAAGTACCAGGAGGGCGATCACGGGCCGATGCTTCCGCATCAAATCGTCGAACCGTTCGGGGTGGCCCTGAAGAACGGCCTGGATCAATTCATGATCGGGAATTTCGGCCGGGGCAACGGAAGGGGGTTCCGGACGGCTCATAGATCATTATACACGCGGGCTTCTCCTTTCAGGGGAATATCGGACCGCCCCGAGCCGACTCAACGGCGCGTCCCCGTTTCCGAGGTTTCCAAACCGCTTTTGGCCCTTTGTTTCGCGACATACATGGCGTGGTCCGCCCGTTTCAACACGTCCGCCGCCGATTCCGCCGTCAACTGAACCACCCCGATGCTCACCGCGATGCCCAGGTAGGCCAACGGGGAAGGCGGACCGATCGCCTGGTGGATGCGCCGGGCAACTTCCCAACCGCCCGCCAAATCGGTCAATTGGCACAAAACGACGAATTCGTCCCCGCCGAAACGGAAACACAGGTCCACGTCCCGTTTCGTCACCCCGATCAATTCCTGTGCGAAGGCCTTCAACAGTTCGTTCCCCTCGGCGTGCCCCAACCGGTCGTTAACCGATTTAAAATCATCGATGTCCATAAAGAGCACCGTGAGCGGGGTCCCCGTCCGATGGGCGAGGCCCACCAGGCGCTCCAGTTCGGACTGCAGATATTTGGCGTTGAAGAGGCCCGTGAGCGGGTCGGTCAGGCTCGCCGCGTGGAGCCGGCGCTTCTGGCTTTGAATGACGCCCACCGCCACGAGCGTGACCAGCAAAAGCGACGCGTCGGCGATGGCCCGGTGCCCGCCCAAGGCGAGCGACTTGTTCAGCCAAAGGGTCGCCAAGGGCACCAGCAACAGGAAATAGGGCCAATCCTGGCGAAGCTTTTCGTGGACGAACTGCCGGGTGTTTCGGGGGGATCGGGAAAGCACGGCGTTGAACCTCCTGGGTCGTCGCGGCCGGAAAAGGCCTCCCGGAATTTAGTCGGCGAATCCCGTTCCGCTAACCGGCTTCGCGGGACGGGGTCGGGGCCTTCAAGCGCCGAACCGAAGGCGCCTCCATTCCCCGATCGGGCGCGCAACAGGACGGGGGCGACGTTTCGAACACGCCGAGCACGCAGAAACCGCTGGTCGCGTCGCCGCCGCAATACCCCGGCGGCAACCGTTCTTCATCGTAAAGCACGATCGCTCCTAAAACATTCGTCCGTCCGGGTCTCCACCCGACCCGATGATCCCCTCTACTCTCCCCGCTTCCCGACCGCCCGATTAAAACGACCTAGGATCAGCCGACCCGCGGAAGGTGGAGGGTGGTCCATCCCCCAAAACCCCGAAAACCCGCAAGAGCCAAACAACGACGCAGATCACCACCGCCGCGTTTAATATTTTTTTGATGGTTCCCTGCATCGGCACATAGGCGTTGATCGCCCAAAGCAAAACGCCCACAATCATCAAAACAACGACCACATTCAGCAAATTCATTGTTTCCTCCGTTTAAATCGATAATAGGGCGCACTGGAAGCCCCCCCTCCCTATAAACGCGAGGGGCTCCGCCTTTTAGGACAACCGAGGGAAAGGAAGGGTTACAGCAATAAGGGGACGTAGCATACTAATTTACTTAAACCCAGGACCCGCCATCGATATCGATCCGCTTCACCCACCGTCGACGCGACCCAACCGCGCCCGGGGTTGGAATTGAGCGTAGAGGCCCGTTTTGGAATAGACTCAATCCAGCGGCCCGCATCGGTCGCGGTTTCCAATGTCCTTTATTCTTCGGTCGGAAGACGGTCTTTCATGCTTTCAAATTGTAAAATTCGTTATCGAACCGTTGGTCGTTTCAAAGAATATCCGGCCGGGCTTCCTTCGCTTTAAAGGGCTGCGGTTGGCGTTTCTCGGGCGGGGGTTCGATCGAACAACAATCTCCAAATCCGGTGGGTGGGGGTGGCGAATGAAAAACGTAATCCGTCTTTGCACCGCGGCGATTCTGCTCTCCTTCGGAGCGGCCTCGGCCTCGTCCCTGGAATTGGGGCTGACCCGGGCGGTCAAGAAGCGGGCCCGCACCGTCTCCGACGCCGTTCGCCGCCAACGGGTCACCCCCCGAATCCTGTGGCAAAAATGCGTCCCGGACGAGGGAACCCAGTGCGACGTCTGGTCCATGAACCTGGACGGAAGCAACCCGGTGAACCTCACCCCCGGCACCGACGCGTCTTTTGATTTCGACCCCCAGTGGTCGCCGGACCATTCCAAAATCGTCTTTTCCTCCACCCGCGGCGGCAATCCCGACATTTACACCATGAACGCCGACGGTTCCGATATCGCCCACTTAACTTTGGACGCGGGGTTCGAATCCTGGGCGTCTTTTTCCCCCGACGGCTCCAAAATCGTTTTCTCCCGGGCGGTCGCCGGCCAGGGCCAGCTCTTCGTGATGAACCGGGACGGCTCCAACCCAGTGCGCCTCCACACGGGCCCCGGAGCGGACGAGGAACCGGCCTATTCCCCGGACGGGTCTAAAATAATATTTGGCAACGACTCCACGGGCCGCTACCAGCTCTACACCATGAACGCCGACGGCTCCTCCATCGTCCAACTCACCACCGGCGCCTACGAAAACCGCTACCCCTCCTGGTCCCCCGACGGCCAAAAGATCGTCTTCGGCAGCGACCGCACCGGCAACACCGAGCTTTTCGTCATGAACGCCGACGGCACCGGCGCCGTCCAATTGACCTCCACCCCCGGCGCCATCAATTCCGACCCCGCCTGGTCCTCCGACGGCTCCAAAATCATCTTCCCCAGCGCCCGCGACGGCAACGCCGAAATCTACGTCATGGAACGGGACGGGTCCAACGAAACGCGATTGACGTCCAACAGCGTGTTCGACGCGGGGCCGTTTGCATGGTGAATCCTTAAAAAAACAAAAAGCCGGGCCATCATCTGGCCCAGCGGTATTTTGTTTGAGGGGACGTTGCTTACTAATTTACTTTAGACCAAGCCCTCCCCATTCGTTGGCAAACCTTAGCGATTCGATGGATCCACAAGCCCCATCGGTATGCTGTCCCCGGCATTTCAAGAGGGCGAACCCTTCGGCCATTTCAGGGACGCCGCCACCGATGAGGCCAGCACCAGGGCGATCACCCCCAGCGACACGCCGACCGGGACCTTGTAGACGTCGACCAGAGCCATTTTGGATCCGACAAAAACCAACACCACCGAAAGCCCCATCTTTAGAAAATGAAACTTTCCGACCACGCCCGCCAGCGCGAAATAGAGCGACCGCAACCCCAAGATGGCGAACACGTTCGAGGTGTAGACGATGAAGGTGTCGGTGGTGATCGCGAAAATGGCCGGAATGGAGTCCACGGCGAAAATCAAATCGGTCATCTCGACGATCAGGAGGACCACAAAGAGCGGCGTCGCGGCCCACCGCGTGTTTTCCCACACAAAGAACCGGTCGTCCCTGTAGTCCACCGTTACGGGCATGACTTTCTTAAAGAGCCGCACCACGGGGTTCCGATCCGGCCGAAGTTCGACCTCCTTTTGCAAAGCCATCTTAAGGCCGGTGAATATCAGAAACGCGCCGAAGACGTAAATGATCCAATGGAATTTGGCGATCAGGGCGGCTCCTACCACGATCAACGCCGCGCGCATGATCAGCGCCCCCAGAATTCCCCAGAAAAGGACCTTGTGTTGGTGGAGGGACGGCACTTTGAAGTAGGAAAAGATGATTAAGAAAATAAAGATGTTGTCGACGCTCAAGGATTTTCGATCAGATAGCCGGTCAGGAACTGCAAGGCCGTCTCGGATCCCCGCCAAAAATAAATCCCCAGGTTAAAGGCGAGCGCCAGCCCGATCCACACCCGCTCCAGGTCAACGCTTCCTTCAGCGTCACCTCATGGCTTTTGCGATGGAACACCCCCAAATCCAGGGCCAACATGGCCAAGACAAACACGTTGAAACCGATCCACAACCACAGCGACGACATTGAGACCTCCTGGAATTCCGGGGACAGTATACCGATTTATTGAATTCCAAAATTCATTTGAACCAACTGAAGGAGGGTGCAATCGGGCCCTTGACCAATCCATCAAGGGCGATTTCAAACATTCAGAGGAGATCGTGAAGCCTCGCCCAATTCGCGGGGCTACAGACGGAGCTGTCGGCGCTCTGCGCCGCCGTCAGTCCCAACCCTCTTCGCAGAGCTCCGAGGACGAGCGGCGGCCACAGAGTGTCCGAAACCCCGCACGAGCTCCGCGTGGGGCCCGCACGTTTAAACAGAAAGCCGGGCCAATTTCTGGCCCGGCTTTCTTCCTTAAAGATCGAGGATGGAGCAATCGGGCCCTTGACCAATCCATCAAGGGCGATTTCAAACATTCAGAGGAGATCGTGAAGCCCCGGCCTAAACCGCCGGGGCTACCCGCACGTTTAAACAGAAAGCCGGGCCAATTTCTGGCCCGGCTTTCTTCCTTAAAGATCGAGGATGGAGCAATCGGGCCCGGGCCCCACCCCGGGGGGGGCGATTTCAAACATTCAGAGGAGATCGGAAGCCCCCGGCCTAAACCGCCGGGGCTACCCAGACGTTAACAGAAAGCGGGCCATTCTGGCCCGGCTTTCTCTAAAGACGAGGATGGAGCGAGGTGAAGGATCGGCAAAACCCTCGTCATGCTTGGGGAAGCACGGGCCAATTTCTGCCCGTTGAACCACAGCCCGCGGTCCTTGATTGGACGAACCTCGTCTCATGCTTGGGAAGCACGCATTCTACCATTGAACCACACCCGCGGTCCTTGATTCTACTCAACTGTCCGCGGAGCCCTGGCGATTCTAGCCAGGGCACCCGCGCTTTTATAGCAATAACATAACCAAATTAGTCTTTACGCAATTTGCCAGGGCCAGCACACTCCAACTCGTTTAAATCGTGTGTGCAGCCTTGGCTGCCTTGGGCCAAGGACCCGCGCTTTTGCTCATTTACCGCCCCGATATTATAACACCTCGCGCAGGGGTTCAACCGGCCGGGGCGCTTTGATATGATGAAATCCATGGAAAACAGAAAAGTTATTCGGTCCGTTTTGATCACGGCGACGCTCACGGCGGTGCTCCTCGCGGCGGTGTTTCTATTCCGCTGGCTCTACGGTTACCGTTACGCCCTGCAAGATTTCTCCTGGCGGACCTGGGAGGACTTCCATTATTTCGCGCCCCGAGAGCTCTCGGGCAACGCCCCCCTCTACCTCGTTTTGACCCTGGTCTTCGCGGCGGTCCTGGGGGGCCTGCTGTCCTGGGCCACGCGGCGGGCGGGGCGGCTGCAGGCGCGGTCCTCCCTGCTCAAGCGGGCCTTCCGCCATTACCGGGCCCTCTCGGAAACCGACACCCTCACGGGCCTGGCCACCCGCCGGGGCGTCATGGAGCGGTTGGAGGAGGAGATCAAACGGGCCTCCCGCTACGGGAACCTCCTATCCACCCTCTTTGTGGACGTGGACAATTTCAAAACCATTAACGACACCCTTGGCCACGGGATGGGCGACGAGGTGCTGAAGACCATCGCGGAAGCGATCAAGTCGACAGTGCGGGAGACGGACGTGGCGGGGCGTTACGGAGGCGACGAGTTCCTCGTCCTGTTGCCCCACGCCAACGCGGAGCAGGGTTGTCAGGTGGCGGAACGGGTCCGCCGTCGGGTGGAAAATCTATTCGCGAAGCGAAGCGATCTCAAGAGCAAGCCCACCGTGAGCCTGGGCGTCATGGCCTACGCCGCCGGGGTCGGCGGCTTGGCGGCCTATTTGGAAGCGGCGGACCAGGCGCTCATGCAGTCCAAGTCCCTCGGCAAAAACCGCACCATCCTCTGCGAAAAACCCGGCACCTTCCGCCCCGTCTAAGGCGCGGGGGAGGTGAATTCGTAGACGATCTTGGCCCCCAGGGCCTTCTTGGACTCCTCGGCGGAATAAGTCAGCGCGATGCCATCGGTGCGAATGCCCAGGGGGTAGAGCTTGTAGGACATGACCCCCTGCCGGGACCGCCCCACCAGCGACACGAACCGTTCGCCCTTCACCGCCGTCTCGTAATCATCGGACCAGGAGTCCTGCAGACGTTTGTGCAGGATCACTTTCCCCTCCCAATCCCCCGCCACCCCTTCGAATTTAATCAGCACCCGGTCGCGTTTGATGGGCTCCAAAAACACCACCGTCGCTTTTTCCCCGTTGGGGCCCAAAAAGACCTTCACCAGGGACGAGGCCTTGAGCCGCTCCTCCGCCCCGGCCGCGCCGCCCAGAAGCGTCGCCGCCAAAAAGATTTGCCAAAACGCCTTACGCATGGGAACCTCCGGTTTTTTTCGCTTTGGGAGCGGCCGCGTGCAAACGTCGGGCCAGGGCCAGGGCTTCGTCGCGGCCGGTCACCTGCCCCGCGGCCTGGGCTTCCCGGATGGCGTCCAACAGGCGCCCCACCTCGGGCCCCGGCTTGATCCCCAGGGATTTCATCAGGACGTTTCCGTCCAAGACTTTGGGCGGCTCCACCGTCGCGCGCTTTAAAAAAAACGCCTCCAGCATTTTGCGGATCGTCAAAAACACCGGGTCTTTCCCCCCGCGTTTGACCCGTTCCGACAAATAGGTGAAATGGTCCCCCAGGGCCACGATGAGCATGGCCACCGCGTCTTCCTGAAGGTCCCGGTAAAAGCGAAAGATCGCCCGCTCCGTCAGTTGGGGCGCGTGGCCCAGGTTGCCCGGGCGCATGTGGGCCCCCACCAGGCGGGTCAGGGACCGGCCTTCGTTCGTGGAGAACCGCAGGCGTTCCGCGATGCGCCTGACCATCTTGGCGCCCACGGCGTCGTGGCCGTAGAAGTGCAGTTTCCCGTCCCGCACCTTGGCCGTGGCGGGTTTTCCCACGTCGTGAAAAAGCTCCACCAACTTTAGATGGGCGTAGCGGGGATGCCCCCCCAGGCGCTCGTTTAAATAGGCGGCCAGGGGCCGGTGGAATTTGGGGAAATACCTCGACAACCTTCCCAGCACTTCTTCCATGGACGCCATGGACTCCAGGGAATGGCGCAACACGCCCCCCGCGCCGTAATAGGTTTTCCCCGTCCGCCGCATGGGTTCCCCCTCGGGAAAGAGCGCCGTCAAAAGGCCCGCCTTGTCCAGGTCGAAAAAAGCGCGGCTTCCCCCGGGAGCGACCAGGGTTTTCATCAATTCCTCCCGGATCCGCTCCGGGGAGGAACGAAGGATTTTCTTGGAACGCTTCTTGATTTCCTTGAACGTTCCGGGAACCACCGCCCAGCCCAGCTCCGCCGAAAAACGGAAGGCCCGCAAAAGCCGCAGAGGGTCCTCCTCCAGGGCCCGGGGCGACACCAGGGCGATTTCTTTTTTCTTGAGCGCCCGGCGGCCGTCGAAAGGGTCGATGGTCCGGGCCCAACGCCCGGCGGCCCAATCCGCCACGGTCAGGGCCATGGCGTTGGCCGTGAAATCCCGTCGACCCAAATCCTCCTCGATGGTTTTCCCTTGGAGTCGGGCGAAATCGAAATCGACTTTCCGGCCCTCGTCCTCCACCACCACGCGGTAGGTGCCGCGCTCCTCGTCCAGGGCGAAGGCCCGGCGCTTTTCGGCCCGGGCGAATTTTTCCGCCAGGGCCTTGGCGTCCCCGGCCACCGCCACGTCCACGTCCGCCGTGGGGCGGCGCAAAAGCGCGTCGCGCACAAACCCGCCCACCAGCCACAGCCCTCCGCCGGAGAACGCGTCCAGGGAAAGGATCTTTTTCTTCAGCTTGGCCGGGGTCCTCACGCGCGTCTCCGGCGAAGGCGCGCGGCCTCTTGCCGCAGTTCCTTCTTCAATACTTTTCCCATGGCGTTTTTCGGCAAATCCGTTTTCACAAAAAGCTCCTTGGGCGCCTTGTAGGACGCCAACTTTTCCCGGCAGAGGGAGAGCAACGCCGCCGTGTCCGGGGTTTTCCCCTTCCGGGCCACGGCGAAGGCCAGGACGGTCTCGTCGCCGGTTTCGTCGGGCACCCCCACCACCGCGGCCTCGGCCACGTCGGGGTGGGACAACAAAACGGCTTCCACTTCCTGGGGATAGACGTTCAGCCCCTTCACGATGATTAAATCTTTTTTCCGGTCCACGATGGTCAAATACCCCTGGGCGTCCAGGCATCCCAGGTCCCCGGTCTTCAGCCACCCGTCTTCGGTGAGGGCCGCCCGGGTCTCCTCCGGGTGCTTGAAATAGCCGGCCATGACGTTGGCCCCCTTCACGCAAACCTCGCCGACCTCCCCCGTGGGGCAGGGGCGATCGTAGTCGTCAATGATTTTGACGTGGACGCCCGGAAGGGGCAGGCCCACCGTGCCGGGCTTTCGCTCCTTGTGCAGGGGGTTGACCGCCACCACCGGCGCCGCTTCGGTCAAACCGTAGCCTTCGATCAGAGGCCGCCGGAACTTGGCTTCGAATTCCCGGTGCACCGCCGCCGGCAGGGGCGACGCGCCGGAGATGGCCACCCGCACCGGGTTGGCAAAACGCACCACCCAGGCTTTCCACCCCTGGATCTTCTGGGTCAACGCCGCGAAGATGGGCGGCACCGCGCAGAAGACGGTGATTTTCCGTTTCCAGATGGTTTTCAAGACCGGCTCGAAAGGCAACAGCGTTTCCATGATCACGACGGTGGCGCCCAGTCGGATCGGCAGAAGAACGTTCACCGTCCAGGAAAAGGAGTGGAACATGGGCAACAGGCACAGAAACCGATCCGAGGGTCCGACTTCAATGGCCCGGTGGCAGGACTCCACGTTGGCCAGGAAATTACCGTGGGTCAGCATGACCCCCTTGGGGTTTCCGGTGGTGCCGGCCGTGTAGATCAGCATGGCCAGGGCGTCGGCATCCACCGCGGGCTCGACGAACTCCCCCCCCTCGCCCGCCAACAGGGATTCGAACGTCGGGTGATGGCCCGCCGGTTCCTTGACGAACACGTGGCGCAGATGGGGGGCCCGCTTTTGGGCGTCGTGGACCTGCTTTAAAAATTCCTTGGAAGTGAGGCAGGCCTTCACCCCCGCGTCGGCGAAGATGTACCCGATTTTTTCCCCCTTTTCCAAAAAATTCACGGGCACCGCCACCGCGCCCAGGCGGCACAGGGCGAAGAAGAGCACGACGAACTCCGGGCAGTTGCGCAACACCAACCCGCAGGCGTCGCCTTGCCGGAGGCCCAAGCGGTGAAGCCCCCGGGCGCAACGGGCCACCCGATCTTCCAACTCCCCGTAGGTCCAGGTCCGGTCGCGGTAATAAAAAGCGATGCGTTCCGGGTGGGCCCGGGCCGTGGACCGGAGCGCCAAGGGGAGGGTGCGCGGGTGGCTCGTCATCGAAGGAGCGCCGGCACCGCGGCCAGTAGGTTTTTCGTGACGGGGCTTTGGGGCGCCGCCAGCACCCGGGCGGTTTCGCCCTCCTCGGCCAAGCGGCCCCCGTCCAACACCAACACGCGGTCCGTCAATTGCCGGACCACCGTCAAGTCGTGGCTGATCAGGATCACCGCCAATTTAAATTTCTCCCGCAGGTCCGCCAGCAAATTCAGAATTTGTGCTTGAACCGAGAGGTCCAGCGAGGACACCGGCTCGTCCGCCAAAAGCAGCCGCGGTCCGGCCGCCAGGGCCCGGGCGATGGCGATCCGCTGTTTTTGCCCGCCGGAAAATTGATGGGGGTAGGCCTCCCCCGCGTCCGACGGCAATCCCACGTCGTTCAATAGCCGCGCCCGGCGCTCGTTCAATTCCCGCCCGGAAAGGGCCGACGTGTTCCAACGCGCCCGTTGGCGGAGGGCTTCGTCCAAAAGCGTTCGCACCCGCAATTTCGGGTTCAAGGACGCCGACGGGTCTTGAAACACCATCTGCACCCGGGAGGCCCACTCGTTCCGGGAAAAACTTTCCCGGGGCCGGCCTTCCCAGACAACGCTTCCTCCGTCGGCTTCCAGGAATCCCGCCAGAATCCGCGCCAGAGTGGTTTTCCCGGACCCGGATTCTCCCACCAACCCCAGGGACTGTCCGCTCTCCAGGAAAAAGGAGACGCCGTCCAGGGCTTTGACCGCGCCCACCCGTCGACGGAATATTCCCGCCTCGACCGCGTAGGTTTTGGTCAGGCCTTTCACGTCGAGCAAATTCATGGCAGAAGGTGGCAGGCCGCCGTGCGATCGGCGACGCCCACCGGCCGGAGAACCGGCGATTCCTTTTCGCATCGATCAAAGGCCCCCGGGCACCGGGGGCGAAAGGGACATCCGGCCGGAAGGCGGCCAAGGTCGGGCGGCTGTCCCGGCAGGGCGGGGAGGCGGTCGGCGGTCTTGGTCAACCGCGGCAGGGATTTTAAAAGCCCCTGGGTGTAGGGATGGCGGGGGTCCGACAACACCGCCCGGGTCGGGCCCACCTCCACCAGTTCCCCCGCGTACATGATGCCCAACCGGTCCGTCCGTTCCGAGAGCAACCCGATGTTGTGGGTCACGAGCAAGAGCGCCATGCCCAAATCCCGGCGCAGGGAATCCAGCAAATCCAGAATCTCCCGCTGGACGGTGACGTCCAGGGCCGTGGTGGGTTCGTCGGCGATCAACAAGTCCGGCCCCCCCGCCACGGCCATGGCCAGGCACACGCGTTGCCGTTGCCCGCCGGAAAGCTGGTGGGGGTAGGAAGCGTAGATTCGGTCGGGCTCGGGCAATCGAACCCGGGCCAGAAGATCTCGAACCCGCGCGGGGTTCCGCCCCCCGGCGTGAAGCTCCAAAACTTCCTCGATTTGTTCGCCCACGGTGAGCACGGGGTTCAAGGCGGAAAAAGGGTCTTGAAACACCGTCGCCACGGCTCCGCCCCGAAGGGAACGAAGGTCTCGGTCGGCCAGGGTCAGCACGTCCCGCCCTTTAAAGAGGATTCGCCCGGAGACGGCGCGCACCGCTTCCGGCGCCAACAGGCGAAGGACCGAAAGCGCCAGGGTCGACTTGCCGGACCCCGATTCCCCCGCCAACCCCAGGGATTCCCCCGGCGCCAGATCGATCGAAACGCCCCGCACAGCGGCCACGTTCCCCCGACGGTATTCCACCCGAAGGTCCCGGATTTCCAAAAGCGCCGTCATTGGCCGGACAGCCGCGGGTCCAATCGGTCCCGCAACCCCTCGCCCAATAAGTTAAAGCCCAACACCGTCAGAAAAATCGCCACGCCGGGAAAAAGCGTCAGCCACCAGGCCAGGTGGATGTAATCCTTGCCCGCCGAAAGCATATTCCCCCAGGAGGGCGACGGCGGCTGAACCCCCAGGCCCAGGAAGGAAAGGGCCGACTCCGTCATGACCGCGCCGCCCACGCCCAAGGTGGCGGCCACCAGCACCGGCGAAAGCACGTGGGGCAAAATGTGGACGGTCAAGAGGCGCGGCGTCGACAGCCCCAACCCCCGGGCCGCCCAGACGAAGTCCCGGTCCCGCACGCTCAGGGTTTCCGCCCGCACCAGCCGCGCCAGGCTCATCCAGGAGGTCAGGCCGATGATGGCCATGATGTGGACGATGTTGGGCTCCAAAAAAGCGATCACCATCAAAATCAAAAAGATGCTCGGGAAACAAAGAAGCACATCCACCAGGCGCATCAAGACCGCGTCCACCCACCCGCCGAAATAGCCCCCCGCCAAGCCCACGAGCGTTCCCAGAAAAACGGACAACCCCACCGCCAGGGCGCCGACCATGAGCGATACCCGGGAGCCGTAGAGAATTCGGGAGGCCACGTCCCGCCCCAGGTCGTCGGTGCCCATCCAATGGCGGGCCGAGGGCGCTTCCAGTCGGTGGGTCAAATCCTGCCGCATGGGGTCCACCGGCGCGGCCCAGGGCGCCAGGAGCGCCGCCAACACGAGCCCGCCCACGAGCGCCGCCCCCAAAGTTTCCATGGGCCGTCCCGCCTTCCGTCCCCACCGCCCGAGAAGGTTCATCGGCCGAACCGGATGCGGGGGTCCACCGCCGCGTAGGTCAAATCCGCCGCGAAGTTCCCCAGGAGCGTCAGAAGCGCCGCGATGGTCCCCACCGCCATGACCACCGGATAGTCCCGGGCCATGACGGCGTCGAAGCCCAGACGCCCCATGCCCGGGTAGGCGAAGATGGTTTCAAAAATAAAACTGCCACCGATCAAATCGGGGAGCGAGAGCCCCAGGATCGTCACCACGGGGATCAGCGCGTTTCGAAGGGCGTGCTTGAAAATCACGCGCCCCTCGGAGAGCCCCTTGGCCCGGGCCGTTCGAATGTAGTCCTGGCGGATCACCTCCAGCGTGCCGTTCCGGGTGAAGCGCGACAGGCCCGCCAATCCCGTGAAAGCGCTCACGAACACCGGAAGCGCCAAGTGCCGCGCCAAGTCCACGCCCTTGGACCCGGCGGACAAGTCGTCGAAGTTTAAGGACCGTAACCCGGAGATGGGAAGCCACCCCAGTTTCAAACCGAAGAAGATCATCAGGAGGAGCGACAGCCAGAAGGTCGGCACGGAGTAGCCGATGAAAACAAACAGCGTCGCCAGGCGGTCGAACATCGAATCCCGCTTGACCGCCGACCACACGCCCAGGGGAACCGCCACGATGAAAATGAGAAGAAGGGACAGGACGTTCAGCGCCAGGGTGGCGGGAAGCCGCGCGCCGATCTTGGGCAAAACCGGCCGGTCGTCCCGGAAGGAATTCCCGAAATCCAAACGCGCCAGCCGGGAGAGCCAAAGGCCGTATTGAACGGGCAACGGCTTGTCCAACCCGTAGAGCTTCACGAGGCGCGCCCGGGCCTCCGTCGAGGCTTTCATGTTCATGGTGGTCGCCATGTCCGTGGGCCCGCCCGGGGCCAGGCGCATGACCAGGAAACTGATGAGCGTGATTCCGAGCAATAGCGGCAGGGTGAGCAACAGCCGCCGCAAAAAGTAACGACCCATCAGTTCGCCGACACCCGGTATTTTTGAAGAGCCCGGGGCACAAACCACTCCCGGAAATTCCAGGCGATGCCCGCCGGGGCCGTTTGCACCCCGTGGATCCGACGATGGACCACGGGCAGGGACTCCGGGTAGTAGAGGAACAAATAGGGGCGGTCCTGGGCCAGCAACCGGTGCAGGCGGTGGTAAATGTCCCGGCGACGGTCGGGGTTGAAGGTCTGGCGGCCTTCCTCCCACAGGCGGTCCGCCGCGGGGTTCGCGTAGCCCGCGAAATTGTATTTGCCCGGCCCCCGCTGGCTGGAGTGCCAGATCACGTATTGGTCCGGGTCCCGGGAGAGGTTCCAGGCCAGGATCAAGGCGTCGAAATTCCGCTTGTCCACGTAATTGTGGATGAAAGCCGACCATTCCAAAATCCGGATGTTCATCTGGATCCCCACCCGGGCGAAATGGGATTGGAGGATGGTCGCGGTCAGTTCCCGCAATTTGTTCCCCTGGTTGGTCAGCACGGTAAACTCGAAGGGGCGGCCGTCCTTGTCCAATATCCCGTCGCCGTTGGCGTCGGCCCAGCCCGCGGATTTAAGAAGCGCCTTGGCGGCTTCGGGATCGTAAACGTCCTCGGGCACCGAGGGGTCGAAGGCCCAGGAGCTGGGCGGAAAGGGCCCCGTGGCCGAGCGGCCCCGCCCGAGCAACACCCCTTGAATGATGTCCTTGCGGTCCACGGCCTGGGCCAGGGCCTGGCGCACGCGCCGGTCGGCGAAAAAGGGATGGTCCAGATTGAACGCCAGGTAGGTGTAGGAAAAAGACGGGTAGCTGAACTTGTTGTAGTGCCGGAAGAATTCCGGGTAGGCCCCGTATTGGTCCGGCGAGAGGCCCATGAAATCGATGGATTCGTTCCGCAACTCCAAAAACTCCACGGAGCTGTCGGGGATGATCCGGTAGACGATCCGATCCAGGCGGGGCCGCCCTTCGAAATAATCCGCGTTGGCCTCGAGAACGATCTTTTCGTCGGGCTTCCATTCCAGGAATTGGTAGGGCCCCGTGCCCACGGGGCGCCGGTTGGCGGGGTTCGTGTTCACCGGACCGTCTTTGAAAATATGTTCCGGGATCATCCCCATGCCCCAGGACTCCAGGGCCGGGGCGAAGGGTTTCGCGTAGCGCACCCGCACGGTCCGGTCGTCCGGCGCCTCCACGCTTTGCACGTCGGCGAAATCCGCGCCGAAGGGCGTGGCCACGTTCGAATCGATGAGCACCCGGTAGGTGAAGACCACGTCCCGGGCGGTAAAGGGAACGCCGTCGTGCCAGCGGACGCCCGGGCGCAGGTGGAAAATGATTTCCAGCCCGCCCTTTCGGATTTCCCAGGAGGCCGCCAGGTCCCCCACCAGGCGGAGGTCCTTGTCGTATTTGACCAGCCCGTTGAAGACGTAGCCGCAGATGTCGCCCGAGGCGGAGTCCGTGGCCAGGAGGGGGTTCAGGCGGGAGGCGTCGCCGATGCTGGACTCCACAAAGGTGTCGCCCAGGTCGCCGGGCTGGAAGGTCGCGGCGCTCTGCCAGGCCGGCTCCGGAATAGGATCGCGGCCGCAGGCGGCCAGGAGGAAAGGAAGGAGGACGAACGGCCGGAACGGCCGACCCACGAAAACTACCGCCCGCCGTTCCGCACCCGCACGGTGACCGACGGGCGGGCGAAAAGGGCTTGGGCTTCCCGGTGCAAATCCTCGGCCGTGACGGCGCCGATGTCCGCCGGGTATTGGACGTCGTAGGCCAGACCCTTGCCCAGGAGTTCCCACCAGCCCAGATACCAGGCGATGCGCGAGTTGGTCTGGTGGTCCATCAGGTAGTGGCCCTGGAGAAGGTTTTTGGCGTCGTTCAGTTCGTCCTCCGAGGGTTTCCGGGAAACGAAATCCGCGACCACCGAGTGAATTTTCTTTTCCGCCAGGTCCAGGTTCTTGGGGTCGGTCCCGGCGTAAATGACGAGCGCGCTTCCGGCGGCCCGGGAGGCGTAGAAGGACGACACCTCGTAGGCCAGCCCCGCCCGCTCCCGAACGACGGTAAAGAGGGGCGAGCTCATGCCCGCGCCCAAAAGCGCGTTGATGAGTTTGATTTTGGGATACCGGGCGTCCGTCACGGGCGCGCCGGGGAAACCGAGCATGACGTACCCCTGCTCAAAATTTCGTTTCTCCTCGACCGCGCGGGACTGGGCCGGGTAGGTCACCGGGCCCGCCACCGTCGGGGCCGAGGAAGCCTCGGCGCGCCAGCGGGACGCCAGGCCCTCCACCCACTTTTCGGTTTCGGCGGCGTCCAGGGGGCCCACGGTCACCAGCACCGCGCCCCGGGGCGACAGCCGCGCCGCGTGCCACTTCACCAACTCCTCCCGGCTGAGGGCTTTGACCGTTTTCTCGGTGCCTTCGTCGGGCCGGCCGTACGCGTGGTCGCCGAAAAGCTCCCGGCGGAACCGTTCCTCGGCCACGTTGAAAATATGTTCGTGCCGGGTGCGGATGGAGTTCAAGAGCGCCTCCCGCTCCTTTTCGATTTCGTCGGCCGGCAGGGTGGGGTGAAACACGATGTCCTCGAAGAGTTCCCGGGTTTGGGGCCAGTTGTCGGCGATCACCTGCCCGCCGACGGCCACGAAATCCTCCTGGGCGTCGATGCCGAAGGCCGCCCCCAGGGATTCCATTTGCTGGGCGATCTGGAGGGCGTTGCGCGTGGGCGTGCCTTTGATCCACACGGCCGAGAGCAGGCGCGTGACCCCGGCCCGGTCGGCGGGCTCCACGGCGTCGCCGCCCGGCAAAAACAGCTCGGCCGCGACGATGCGGTTGTGGGTGACGGTCCGGTGGATCCAGGTCAGCCCGTTGTCGAACCGGCGGACCCGGGGGGCCTCAACGGCGGCGGCGGGAGCGGACATAAGACAGACCAGCAGTAAAAATCGTTTCACGGGGGTTCAGCGGCCTCCTCCGGCGGGACGGGGTTTGACGACGACCCCGGAGAGGGGCCGGCCCAGGGAGTATTTCGAGAGGGCCCGGCCGAGGTCCGCCGCGGTCACCCGGTCCAGTTTGGTCAAATAGGTTTCCAAGACTTCGGGCGCGCCGAGCACGGTGTAGAAGCCCCACTGGGAGGCCTGGCCGTGGTAGGTTTCCTGGCCGAAGAGCCAGGAACTGCGGATCTGGGCCTTGGCGCGGTCCACCTCGTCGGGGGTGAACCCGTTGAACTCCACGTCGCCCAACAGGAAGAACACGTCGTTGGGCAGGGAATTGGTTTTTTCCGGCGGGCATTCGGCGAAAATCCCGAAGGCGCCCGAACCCGAATGGGTGATGAAGCTCGCGCTGATGGACCAGACCTGCCGTTTTTCCTCCCGCAGCTTCTGGTAGAGGCGGGAGCTTTGCCCGCCGCCCAGGGCCGTCGACAGCACGTCCATGACCACCTGGTCCGGGTCTTTCAACGTGGGCCCCACGAACCCCAGGGCCACGTGGGCCTGCTGGGCCTTGTCGTTGTAAATTTGCTTGACGGTGGGTTCCGCGGCGGGCGGTTCCAACAAGCGCGGCTGGGGCGGGGTGGGCCCGGCCGGGAGCGCGCCGAAAATCTTCTTGATCTTTTTCTCCACGTCGGCCCGTTTCACGTCCCCGGCCACCACGACCACGATGTTGTTGGGGACGTAGAAAAGGGCGTGCTGGCGGACCATCAAGTCCCGGGTCATGGCCGTGATGGTTTCGACGCTGCCGATCACCTGCTGGCGGTAAGCGGTGCGTTGGTAAAGCCCTTCCAGGAAAACGTCCCAGAGGTCCGAGCGCGGGTCGTCGTTTCGGCGTTTGATCTCCTCCAGAATGACTTTGCGCTCTTTTTCAAATTCCACCGGCGGAAAGGCCGGCCGCATGACGGATTC
Source organism: Elusimicrobiota bacterium (assembly GCA_016722575.1). NCBI lineage: Bacteria > Pseudomonadati > Elusimicrobiota > Elusimicrobiota bacterium. The sequence goes on from JADKIY010000002.1 coordinate 346,395, forward strand.
GGCCAGCACGTCGAAGGCCTTTTCCCATTGTTTGGAGGGAATGTCGATGTAGTATTGGGTGGTTTCGCCGCCGGTGGCGGCGTTGATGGAGCCGCCGTTGGACTCGACGATCTTCGAAATCTCGTTGGCCGAGATTTTGTCGGTCCCCTTGAAGATCATGTGCTCCAGGAAGTGGGAGACGCCCGAGGTGGGGCCTTCTTCGTTGACGCCCCCGCACCGCACCCAGATCTGCAGGGAGACGACGGGGGAGGCGTGGTCTTCCAGCACCACGGTGTGGAGTCCGTTGGACAGGCGCTTCACCGATCCGGCCTGGGCGGTCACGACGGTCATCAGCGTTCCCACGATTCCCAGGGCGGCGGCGCGGAAGCGGTTCCGCATCAGATGGCCGTCGTGACCAGGGTTTCCGTGGAGGCGACTCCCGGAATGGCCCGGATCTTCTCGACGACCACGTGGGTCATGGAAGGCAAATCTTCGGCTTCGACGTCCACCACCAAATCCCACCGGCCGTACACGGCGGAGGTGTGGGCGACCCCTTTGGTTTCCTTGATCTGCTTGAGCGTCTGCTTTTCGCGCCCCGCGTTCAAACGAACCAGCACCAATCCCGTCACCATGGTTCCTCCCCTTGAAGTCCTTTAAACTCGCCGCCGGGGCTTGAGACACCGGTCGGGCGGAAATCCGATGGGGTCCCAGGCCAGGCGCCCCACCCAGGGCCGCGCGGCCGCCCGGGTCAAACCGATCTTGATTCTCCCCAACGACAAGGTGCGCGTGGCGCGAATCGCGTCCCCCGCGGCCCGCCCGGTGTCGGCGTCCAATCCCGAAGGCACGTCCACGGCCAACACCGGCCGGCCGTCGGCGTTCACCGCGCGGACCAACTCCGCCGTCGGGGGCCTTAAGGGGCCGCGGGCGCCGACGCCCACCAGGGCGTCGATCCACAGCCGGCAACCCGTCGTGAATTTTACCAACTTTTGGGCCCCGTCGAAGACGCGCCAGGGGATTTTCATCCGTCGAAGGGACGGCCAAAAGACCCGGGCGTCGGGGCCGAACCGGGCCGGCGGCCGGGCCAGGACCAGGCGCACCTTCCGCCCCGCCGAAAAAAGCCACCGCGCGGCCGCCAAACCGTCCCCGCCGTTGTTCCCCGTTCCGCACAACACGGCCACGGGGCCCCGGGCCATTCGAAGGGCTTCCGCCGCCACCGCGCGACCGGCGTTTTCCATGAGGACCGCCGTCGGCAGGCCGAAGTCCCGAACCACGCGGCGGTCCAGCGCCCGCATCGCGCGGACGTCGACGGGCCGGGGGCGTATCATTTGGGCGAGGCGGACCCCGCTTCGCGCCGGGCCTTGGCCCGGGCGCCCAAAAAGGCGTCCAGCACGCACACCGCCCAGAGGCCGGTGAAAAGCCACTCAAACACCGTCAGCATTTGACCGTGCTCCACCCAGAGGCGGGTGACCATGGCTTTGGCCTCCAACACCGAAATCAATCCATTGCCCGGCGGCATCGTCTGGGCCAGGGCAAGGGTCAAGGCCACGAACAGGGCAAACGCCAGGGCCAGGGCGGCGCCGATGAAAACCATTCCCTTTTTCTTCTCCCCGTTGTAAATCTGGCCGGCCCCGGGAAGGACGAAGGCGGACAACAACACGGCAACGACGGTGGGCATCATTTCTTTTTCCCTCTTTTCTTGGACGCGGCCCGGGGCCGGGACAGCGACCGACGTTTTTTCGCCTCCGGAGCCAGAACCCAAAAGGGGTCCGGCGCTGAACGGCCTTCGAGCAACGCCAACGCCACGTCGATGGCCGGCAACACGCCGACCCGGTGGCCGGGAGACACGAACAAAGGGTCTTTGTAGGCCAGGGCCCGGAGGGCCACGCCCAGGGGTTCCCCGCCCGCGTCCTTAATGAACACGTGGGCGCCGTCCAACCCGGGGGGCGGCGTTTCCCAGGTGCCGTAATCGCAGAGGGTGGACACCCCGAAACAGGGCCGGTCCACGGCCACGCCCAGATGGCAGGCCACGCCGAACCGCCGCCGGTGGGCGATGCCCGCCCCGTTCACCATCAAGACGTCCGCCGGGGTTTGAAAACGCTCCAGCAAAGCGCGCAAAATCGGCACTTCCCGAAACCCCTCGAGCCCGGGCACGAACGGGAACAAGTCGGCGGCGTTCCATTCCACCACGGCCCGTTCCAGCACTTCCCGGGTGGACCAGCGGACCACCGCGCCCTGGGCGCGCACCCGCCCGCGCCGCTCGATCGGGTCGAATTGCAGCACCGCCACCGTGCGTCCCGGGGCGAAAGCGGCCGCGTCCACCCGCTGATTCACTTGGGCGGCCAGGCGGCTTTGCCATTCCTCCGCCTGATCCAACGTCAGGTTTTTCGGCGGTTCCATGAAGAGCCATTGTCGCTTTTTTCCCCCCGGGAGACAATTGCGCGCCCCGGCGGCCGCGCCCTTGCGGCGGGGCCGTCCGAGGCTTACAATTGAGTCATGAAGGATCACGAAGGCCTCGTGCGGCGGCACGACAAATACCAATTTGAAGTCAAACTCGGCTACGACCTCACCCCCCACCATCGGCGGGACCGTTACCGCGTCGAAACCTTTTTTTTCCTGCCGGAAAACCTGGACGTCAACGAATCCACTTATTCCAAGGGCCAGTTCTACCGGGATTTACTGCTTTACATCCGGTTTCGAACGCCGGACTTTTCCTTGGCCGCCCTCCTGGACCCGGCCCAGGAGCGCTCCCCCCTCCAGCGCGTCCCGGCCAAACTGACCGCTTTTTTGGAATCCCCCTCGGTCCGCAACGCCCGGGCCCTGGATTACGAACTGCGCTTGATGGGGTGCGTCGTCAAAAACGCCCTGCGGGAGCAATCCCGGGAGATCGAACCCCTTCTGGAAAAACCCGGCGGGGGCGCCGACGCCCGGGACCGATTGGCCCGCTACCGCGAAGACGTCCGGGCGGTGCTCGCCCGTTACCGTTCCCTGCGGGATCGCTTCCACACCCCGGGCGTCCCGGCCGGACTGCGCGCGACCTTCGCCTTCGCCGACGAATACATGAGCCTCCTGGTGGAAGGCCGCACCCACGATCTGCTCCAACGGGTCCAGGCCCTGAACGCCCCGGCCTACGCTGAAACCGAAACCGGCCTGGCCGCCGTCGTGATCGACGAAATCCAATACCGGAAAACCCGGGGTTATCCATCGATCGTCGCGGAAAGCCAGGACAACGAGACCTTCGTCTTTCGCCAAAGCGTCCTGAAGAAATTCATCACCAGCGCCCTGCACCTGGTGGTCCGGACCGAAGAGGAAGGCAAAGGGTTGGAGCAAATGGCCATGGCCATCGGGGCCGGCATCGCCATGCTGTTCGCGACGACCATCGCCTTCTACTACCAGAAAGTCTACGGCACCCTGTCCCTGGGGTTCTTCGGGGTCCTGGTGGTCAGCTACATGTTCAAGGACCGTCTCAAGGCCGTGGTCCAGCATTACCTCCAGCGCCGCCTGGCCCGGCACCTGTTCGACCAGGCCACCAACATCCACGACCCCTTCAACCGGATCAAGATCGGCGTCTGCCGGGAAGCCGTGGGCTTTGTGCCGGAGCGCCGCCTGGATCCCCACGTCCTGCGCCTGAGGGACCGGGACCACATCACGGAAATCGAGAACACCTGGCGAGCGGAAAAAGTTCTGCACTACGTGAAGGAGATCACGCTCTTCAGCCGGCGATTCTGGAAGAACCACTCCCGCAAGGAAGGCATCACCGACATCGTGCGCTTCAACCTGCGCAATTTCCTGCTGAAGATGGACGAGCCGACCACGGACCTCTACTACTTAAAGGAAGGCCGCTCCGTTATGGTCCGGGGGACCCGGGTCTACCACGTGAACATCGTTATCAAATTCGTCTCCGACGACTACACCCGCTACGAGCGCCTCCGCCTGGTCTTGAACCGCGAGGGCTTGAAAGCCGTCGAACCCGTGGGCAGCGACACCGTCCCCGGCCCCGCCGAAGATTAATCCGCCCGCCCCCGGGCCCAGGCGGTGAGGCGGGCGCCCAGGGTCGCGCCCGCCAACAGCGCCGCCACCAAAGGCCCCGTCGGCAGGTCCCACCGAACCGAAAACACGAATCCCAGAAGGGTCGCGACGACGGCCGTTCCCGCGGCTCCCACAAAGACATTTCTGAGACGCGCCCCGGAGGTGAGCCCCGCCGTGGCGGGCAATAAAAGATAGGCGAAGGCCAACAGGACGCCCACGATGTGGATCGCGAGCGTCATGGCGACGGCGAACAACAAGTTGAAAGCGAAGGTCCATCGGGCCACCCGCACCCCCGCCACTTCGGCGGAGACGGGATCGAAGCTCACCCACACCCAACGGTAAAATCCAAGCCCCAAGGTCGCCGTGGTCGCCAGAAAAAGACCCAGGGCTTCCTTCACTTCGGTTCCCGTCAGGGCCAGCACGTTGCCGAAGAAGAGGCTTAAGGTCTCCGATTCCCCCCGGGGCGCCTTGGCGAGCACCAAAACGGCCCCGGCCGCGCCCAACACGTAGAGGGACGCCACCCAGGAATCGGGCCGCGTGCGCCGTCCGTTGGAAAGGCGCGTGAGCAAATACATCCCCAGAGCCACAAAACACAAGGCCAGCGCGTCCGCCCCCCAGTGCCAGCCCAGGGCCACGCCGATCACCGTGCCCAGCCCCGCCCACTGGGACACCGCGAGCCCCGAAAAGGCCATCCGCCGTAGAGTGAGGAAAACCCCGAGAAGGGACAGCGACAACCCGATCAAGAGCCCGGCCGCCAGGGCCGTGCGCATGAAATCCATCGCGAAAACGTTCAATGGGCCCTCCGTCGGGGCATGGCCCATTTCATGCCCTCCTGCTCCAGGTAGGCGAAGGGCGCGCCGTAAATTTCCTCCAACCGGTTCGTGGTGGTCAACTCCCCGGGCGTGGTATCCACCACCCGGCCGTCGGCGAAGAGGAGAATGCGGTCCGTGAAGTTCAGCGGAATTTGCAGGGAATGACTGACCAACAGGATCGTCAGGTTTTGGGTCCGAAGCCCGGCGATCAATTCCAGGAGGTCCCGTTCCGCCACAACGTCCAACCCCTTGGTGGGTTCGTCCAACACCAGCACGTCGGGGGATTGGCAGAGGGCCTGGGCCAGCACGGCCCGTTGACGCTGTCCGCCGGACACTTCCCCCAACAGCCGCTCGGCGATGGGGAGGACGCCCGTGCGATCCAGGGCCTCTTCCACCGCTCGCCGCTCGGCTTCGCTCCGCCCGCCGCCCCAACGGCGGGCCTTTTGGGCCAACGCCACGGTTTGACGGATGGTCAAGGGCCACCGAACGTCCATGCCGTCGGCCTGGGGCACATAGGCGAACCGCGGCCCCGACCGACGAGTCACCTCGCCCGACCGCGGGGCCAAGAGGCCCAGGGCCGTTCGAAGGAAGGTCGTCTTGCCCGACCCGTTGGGGCCCACCAGGCCCACGGCCTCGCCCTCGTTGATATCCACGGTCACGTCCCGGAGAACGCTCGCCCCCCGGTAACCCACGTCCACTTTTTGAAAGCGGATCAGAGGTTCCGTTCCTTTCCCCGCGTTCAAGAGGGCGTCCGCCCGGAGGCCAAAATCCCCCGCACGTTGCTCTCCATGGCCGAAAGATAATCCACGGCCTCCGGCACCGCCTCGGGCACCAGCGCGATGGTGACCACCCGGGCCCCCGTGGCCCGGGCCAGAGCCTCCGCCGTTCGAATTTCATACTGGGGCATGGTCAGAATCAGCGACACCTTTTGGGCCTTCATCAACCCGATCAGTTCCGAGGTGTGGGAGGGGCTCGGCGGGATGCCGGGCTTGGGTTCGATTTCCCCCACCGACACCAGGCCGAAGTGCGACGCGAAGTAAACCAGGTTTCGGTGGTAACTCACGAAGGGCGCGCCTTTGAGCGCCGCCAGGCGCTTGTCCCAATCGGCGATTTTGGCGTTCAGCCGACCGACAAAGTCCTCGGCGTTCTTTTTATAGACATCGGCGTGGGACGGGTCCAGGGCGGCCATTTTGGCCGCCAAGCCCCGGGCCACGGGCGCGGCGTTGGAGGGATCCCCCAGGTAATGGGGATTTCCCCCGGGGTGGACGTCCCCCTCCGCCCGGCTCAGGTTGGTCGGGACTTCCAGGATTTTGACGAAGGTCGACGCGTCCACAAACCCCGGCGCGCCCGGCTGAAGGCGCGGATTGCGCGCCCCCTGCAACAGAAGCGGCGCCCACCCGACCTCCAATTCCAAGCCGGTCTGAATAAAGAGATCGGCGTTCCGAAGTTTCAGGATCAAAGACGGCTTGGCCTCCACGAAATGCGGGTCCTGAAAACCCCGGGAGAGGCAATCCACCGTCGCCAGGGTTCCCCCCACTTGCCGGGCCAAATCGGCCAAGTCCGGCGTCGTGGCGACCACCCGAAGGGAACCGGCCGCCCGCGCCACGGCAAACCCGGTCAACAACGAAAACAAAAGAAGAGAAATTTTCTTTGTCACGATATCCTCCGATTAAACAAAACGTCGAGCGATCCCCCGCCCCCCTCGGCGCCGCTCGGGCGCCAAGGGGATGGGAGACGGTCCAACAGTGCGCGGGAAGACGTTGGCATCGCCCCGTTCCGCCTTTTCACGCAAAGAGGCGGGACCGCGTTATTTATATCCGCTTAGAAGGCGTGCGCCCCGTGCGGGCCCAAAACAACGGTCCATTGCAAGTACCCGAGATTTTCCTTTTCGTTGCCCGGCCGATCTTTGCGGGTCCACTGAATTCGGAACCGATTGAATTCCGTGAGGGTAAAGGTCGCGTAGGGAGCCACCGCCCGCGTGATGTGCGGAATGGCGGCGTCGCGAACCAGCGGATCCTCCACGTAATCGCCGCGAACCCCGAATCGCCAGCGCTTGGCCGGCTGGATTTCAACGTAGGAATATCCGCCTCGCCGATGCACGCGGGCGGCCGGCGCCTCCAGGCTTCCGTCAATGGGATTCAAAACGTTTCCCAGGGACTGGTCCGTGTAGAGACCTTCCGTGCGCCAGACAAAAGAGCGGTAGACGCCCTGGGCCAGGGGTTTCCAGCGGAAGGTCACGTCCACGGCGCCCAACCGTTTCCGGTCGAAATCACGAAGGACCACGCCCGTTCCATCCACTTCGTCTTTGGGCTCGTACAGCGCGCCCGAAATTCCCAGGTCCACGTTGGCCGTTTCCCCGAGGTCCTTGTAGAACCGGACTTTGGAGACGTGGGCGAAATTGCGAATTCGCTTCGCCGGGGTCGGGGCTTCGCCGGCGAGACTGAGCTCCACCGGCAACCCCGAGTTTTGGTCGATGACCGAGATCGTGTGATCGGTCGGCGGGGTTCCCGCCCCCAAATCCCGCAGGAAGGCGTAACTCACTTCGGTGTACAAGTCGAAAGGCGCGAAGATCCGACTCAGCTCGAACCCCGTGCTGGCCAACCGTTCCTCGCCCAAAAAGGCGTCCAGGGCCAGGGGCGAATCCACCTGGGGAAGCTCGTGGGGGTGCACCATGTTGAGCCGCCCGAAATTCGCGCGGAACTTCCCCCCCCGGGCTTGCAAACCGCCGGGAAGCGAAAGCAGGGTGAAATACCCCTCTTCCAGTTCCGGCGGCGCGCCCGCGTCGTTCATCCCGCCGATGAAAAAGTCGGCCCGCGCGTAGGGATCGATGTCGGCCTGAACGCCGATTTCCACTTCCCGGAGATGAAAGCCATCTTCGGTTTGGCTGGGGTCCCCGGCGGTGCCGGATTGGCCGACGAAGTCGGCGATGACGCTGATTTTGGGGTTTAAAGCGCCGGGGTTGGCGGCGCGAAGCCAGGACGCCCCCGATTCCGCCGCGGCCGACCCGGCCGCCAGCGCGAGGCAAAGAGATAAAAGCAAAGGATAGACAAAGGACATGGGTCCTCCCGTTGAACGATTCAAGGCGCGCCGGAAAAGCGCGGTTCCTATTTATTGACGCGAATCAGATCGAGGGAATGGCGGGAGGCCCTCGCCCGAAGGGGAGGGTGTAAGGAAGGAAAAAATCCGAAGCGGTCCGGGCGGGAACGGCGGGCCAGGCGATCCACGACACGTGGATCGCGCTGTCGCCCCGTGCGCCGGTGCGAGCGCCGGCGCCCCCGGTCCAGGCGCACAGGGAGCAGTCCACGTGCGGTTTGTAGAAACCGCTTTCGTGGCCCGTGTGGCGGTGGACCGCCTGAAAGCCGAGCAGGGCCAAAAGGCCCAGGGCGAGCAGGAAGGGGCGATGTCGCATGTCGAAAGTTTACCCCCGAAGGGGCCTCAATTCAAGATTTTCCGACGCGAACGATTTTCGCGTGCCGGATTACCGGGGGCTGAAGGGGCCGATCGTTGGGCGGTCCGGAAGTCGGCTGTTTGCCGATGCCGTCCACCACCGCCTGCCCCGCCACCACCTGCCCGAAGATCGTGTAGCTCTTGGGAAGTCCCACGGCGCCCAGGGTGATGAAAAATTGGGAGCCGTTGGTGTCCGGACCGCGGTTGGCCATGGCCACCTGGCCCTTTTTGTCGAACGCCTGTTTCGGGTCGATCTCGTCCGGAAATTCGTAACCCGGGCCGCCCCGGCCGGTGCCCGTCGGGTCGCCGCCCTGGATCATGAACCCGTCGATCACCCGGTGGAAGATCACGCCCTCGTAATAGGGCCGCTTGGCTTTCTTGTTCGTGAGAGGGTCCGTGAACTCCTTGGTCCCTTCGGCCAAACCGATGAAATTCGCCGTGGTCTCCGGGGCCTTGTCCGTCAAAAGACGAAAAACGATTTCCCCCGCGCTCGTGTCCAACACCGCGTAGGTGCCGGCCTGGGAACGCCAGCCCTCCGCCTTCGCGCCCGCGGCCATTAACAGCGCCCCGCCCAACAACCACCCCGTGTGTTTCCGCATGTCATTTCCTCCCTCCTCGGGATTTAAACGATTTCAAATAGTGAACCAGGGACCGGATCTGGCCCGCGCTCAGCGGTCCGCCTTTTTTGGCGCCGTAGGCCGGCATGGAGGTTTCGGGAACCCCCTCGGTGATCATCGACTTCAAATGGGATTCGGGGAGGATCGAAAGCGTTTCCGCCGCCGGACCCAGGAGGGGCCCCCCGCGGCCCTGGCTTTCGTGGCACATGGCGCAGTCCGCCATGTAGAGGTCCTCCCCCAGGCGCTTCTCGCCCCGGTCCACGTGGCATTCCCGGCAGGCCCCTTTGAAAATATTCCGGGTGTCCGTCATGTCCGGGTGCTTGGACTCCACGATCTTCCCGGCCAGGGTCAAAAACGCCATGGGCGATTTGGGGTCGTTGGTGCGCACGCGGATCTGCTTCACCGTCTCCCCCATTTTGCCCCGGGAATCGAAAGTCACGTGAATGACGCCCCACTCGCCGGGGGCGATCACCGGGTTCTCCGGGGCCGCCGCCGTGCATCCGCAGGTGGTCTGCACCGATTCGATTCGAAGGGACTCGTTCCCGACGTTCCGGAACCCGTAATTAAATTGAACCGTGGACCCCTGGGGCAATATGCCGAAATCGGCGTACACCTGTTCGAATTTGGCCGCGGGCCGTCCCGCCCAAAGGGACCCGGGGATCATGGCCGCCGCCAACAGTTTGAAAAATCGTCTCATCGATGGAAAGTTTAACAAAAATCGCTCCCGGGTCCCGCCCCGCCGCCCAGAACCGCGTCCAGGGATTCGCGCACCGCCCTCGTCATTCGCCCGAGATCGACCCGGCCGATGCCCAGAGGCGGAAGGATCACCAGCGTGTCCCCCAGGGGGCGGATCCAAAGTCCCCGCTCCCGGGCCGCCCGGCACACCCGGGCCCCCATCCGGTCCCCCGGCGGAAAACGCCGCCCGGTCTTCCGGTCCGCCACCAATTCAATTCCCGCCATGAGGCCCATCTGCCTGACGTGCCCCACCCGGGGATGGTTCGCCGTTTCTTTTAGGAAAAGCGACAAGTCCCGCCGAAGGGGCGCGAGACCCCGGGGCCAATTTTTCTTTTGGAGAAGGCGCAGGTTTTCCAGGGCCACGGCGCAGGCCAACGGATTCGCCGTGTAGGTGTGGCCGTGGAAGAAACTCTTGAACTCGTCGTAGCGCCCCAGGAAGGCCCGGAAGATTTTGTCCGAGGTCAACGTGGCCGCCAGGGGCAGATACCCCCCGGTCAGGGATTTGGCGACGCAGAGGAAATCGGGAACCACGCCTTCCTGCTGGACGGCGAACATCGTGCCCGTGCGGCCGAACCCCGTGGCCACCTCGTCGGCGATCAACGGCACCTGGTATTTCCGGCAAAGGCGCGCGAACCCCCGCAGGTACCCCGGCGGCATGATCCACATTCCCACGGCGGCCTGCACCAGGGGCTCCACGATGGCCGCCACCAACCGGGAACGGCGCTCCTTTAAAATCTTTTCCGCCCCGGCCAGGCATTCCCACCGGCACCCGGTCTCCGCCCGGGCGGCTCCCGGGCGCGGCGCGGGCCCTCGAACCGGTTCGTCGCCCGTGCGCAATCGCGGCGCCGACGGTTTTTTCCGAAAAGGGCATCGGTCGCAGTGGGGCGACGGCGCGAACCGCGCCCGGAAGAGAAGCGGCCGGAACACTTTTTGGAAATGGGCGATGCCGCCCACGGACACCGCCCCCAGGGTGTCCCCGTGGTAGGAATGGGAGAGGGCCAGGTACTCCCGCCGATGGCTCGAAGGCCCCTCGGTGTGCGCCCGGTATTGAAAAGCCATTTTGAGCGCCACTTCCACCGCCGTGGCCCCGTTGTCCGAGTAAAACACCCGGGAAAGTCCCGTCGGGGCGATCGCGGCCAGGGCTTTCCCCAGGCGGATGGCCGGCTCGTGGGTAAGACCCAAAAAGGTGCTGTGGGCCACGCGGTCCAATTGGCGGCGCAGGGCCCGGTCCAAGGCCGGTTCCCGGTGGCCGTGGACCGTGACCCAGAGGGAGGAAACCCCGTCGATGTATTCCCGCCCGTGTTGATCCTTCAACCGAACGCCCCGGGCGCTTTGAACGATGGTCGGCTCTTCCTTGTTCCATTCGGCCTGCTGGGTGAAGGGATGCCAGAGGTATTTCTTGTCCCATCGGCCGAGGGTCTTGGCGGAGGTCACGGCCGCCCTCCAAAGAAGTCCGCGCGCCAGGCCCCGGCGATTCGGCGCGCCGGTCCGCCCGCCTCCAGGGATTTTTTTCCCCAGGGAAGAACCGTCACCGGCCGACGGCCCAGGGCCGCCAGGAGCCGGGGATTGGACCGCTCCGCCTCGTTTTTCCCGCGGTAACCGCTGATCACCACCCGGCGGACCTCCAGGCCCCGCCGCTCCAGGGCTTCCAGGGTCAACAGCGTGTGGTTCAACGTGCCCAAACCGGGTCGGGCCACGACCCAGAGGGGCAGGCCGAAATAGCGCGCGGCGTCGGCCACGTTGAACTTTCCGTGGAAAGGGACCAGCGCGCCCCCGGCCCCTTCCACGACGACCACGTCGAATTTTTCAGCCAACCGCTTCCACGCCCCGGCGACCCTTTCCCAGGCCCGCCGCCCGGCGGCCAACCCGGACCGGCCCAAACCGAATTTCACGACGGGGGCCAGGGGCCGGGAAAAATAAAAGGGGGTGACGTCCGCCCGGCCCTGGCCGGAGCCCGCCGCGCGGATCAAGGCATCGGTGTCCGCCCAGGAACCGCAGGCGAAAGGTTTAAAAACTCCGACGTTTTTACCGGCCCGCCGAAGGGAGCGCGCAAGCCCCGCCGCCACGTGGGTTTTCCCAACACCGGTGTCGGTGGCGGTCACGAACACGCCTTTCACGAAACCCCCGCGGCGTTTTTTCCCCGCCAACGGCGGACCACCGCCAAGGCCCCGTCGATCTGTTCCTCGCTGTGCCCGGCCGTAAGGGAAAACCGCACCCGGGCCGTGCCCTCGGGCACGGTGGGCGGCCGAACGGCGGGGGCCAAATACCCCGCCTCCCAAAGAGCGGCCGAAAGATCCAGGGCCGCCGACGTTTCCCCCACCACGACGGGAACGATGGGCCCTTCCCCCGCCAGACCGAGCCCCGCCCGCAGGCGCGCCGACAGGGCGAAAAGCTTTTTCCGCCCGGCGTCGTCTTCCCGCGCAATCGAGAGGGCGGTCCGGGCCGCGCCCGCGGCGGCGGGGGCCAAAGCCGTGGAATAAATGTAGGCCCGGGCTTTGTTTTGAAGCCAATCCACGAGGGACCGGGAGCCGCAAACGAACCCGCCCTGGGCGCCCAGGGCTTTGGAGAGGGTGCCCATGCAGACTTCCACCTCGTTCTCCAATCCCAGGGCGTTCACGACGCCCCGCCCCCCGGGCCCCCAGACGCCGGTGCCGTGAGCCTCGTCGACGTAAAGCCGCGCCCCGCGCCGTCGGCAAACCGCCGACATTTCCGCGAGGGGCGCCCGGTCGCCGTCCATGGAATAAACGCTTTCCACCAACACCCAGCGCTCCCCGGCGCCTCCGAGTCGGCCCAGGACCTTTTCCAAATCTTCGGGATCGTTGTGGCGGAACACCTTGAGGCGCGCCCGGGAGAGCCGCGCCCCGTCCACCAGGGACGCGTGGGCCAACCGGTCCAACACGACGGTGTCCTCGGGCGACAGGAGCGCCGTGAGCGAACCGACGTTGGCCTGATAACCCGAGGGAAAAACCAAAGCGGCTTCGGTCCCCTTGTGTTCCGCCAGGGCTTCTTCCAACCGGCGGTGGAGGGCCAGCGTTCCGCCCATGAGACGGGACGCCGTGGCCCCCGCGCCCCATTCCCGGGCGCTTCGGGCGGCGGCCTCCGTCACGGCGGGATGGCCCGCGAGATTCAGATAGTTGTTGGAGGCGAAATTGACGACGGACCGGCCATCGACGGCCGTGACGGCTCCCGGCGCGCACGAAAGAAGGCGGGGGTCCCGAAAGCGGTTTTCCTTGCGAAGCCGATCCAGCGCCCGGGACAACCGGTCGTTTAGAGGGGAGCGCATTCGGGTTTTTCCAACACCACGGAGGCCAGGGCTCCGCCGAAACCGAAGGACAGGGACGCCGCCCGGCGCAAAGCCGTCGGCCGCGAACGATCGGGAATGAAATCGATGGATTCGGTTTCGGGGTTTTCCAAGTTCAACGTCGGCGGCAGGCGCCCGTCCCGGAGGGCCAGGAGAGTGAACCCCAACTCCACGGCCCCGGTGGCGCCCAACAAGTGCCCGGTGGCGCCCTTGGTGGAGGACACGGGCGGCGCGCCGCCTTCTGGAAAAAGGGATTCCAGGGCCCGGGTTTCCAGGGCGTCGTTCAAAAGGGTCGCGGTGCCGTGGGCGTTCACGTAGTCCAAATCCGACGGGCCGGCCCCCGCCCGGGTCAGCGCCCGCCGGAGACAATCCGCCATGCGGCGCCCCTGGGAGTTGAACCGCGTGGCGTGGTGGGCGTCGCAGGAAAAATCCCCCCCCGCCACTTCGGCGTAGATGGCCGCGCCCCGGGCCCGGGCTAGGTCCCAGCGTTCCAAAACAAAAACCCCCGCCCCCTCGCCCAGTAAAAAACCGTCCCGGGCCCGGTCGAAGGGCCGCACCCGGCGACCCGGGGAGAGCACGCCCATTTGGTCGAAGCCCGCCACATACAGCGGATGAAAAGACGATTCGGCGGCCCCGGCCAGAGCCCGATCCACGCGCCCCTCCCGGATCCACCCGGCGGCCACCAAAACGGACTGGGCCCCGGTGGCGCAGGCCGAAGACAAATTGATCACCGGGCCCCCGGCCCGCCCCAGCCGCGCCACGGTGGAACACACGTCCTCGGGCGGCCGCATATCCAGGGCGTCCCGGGAAAATTCGGAGAGGAGCGGTTTGCTACCGCTCACGGAACAGCCGCAGCGTTCCCCGCCCGTCCAAGCGTCGCCCACGTCCGCCAGGGCCTCCGCCGCGGCACGTTCCGCCCAGGCCAGGGCCCGATGGCGGACGTCGGGCAGGGGCACCCGGGCGCCCCCGGCGCCCACGGCGCTGTCGCCGTTCGCCAGGCGGGCCCAGGAGGTTTCCCGGTTTTCCCCCAGGGGCGTCACGAGGCCCAGCCCCGTGACGGCGACCCGCTCGCGGTCCGGTCGCGTCGTCACAACAGCCGGGAATCCACGTTGAAAATTTGCCCCGACACCGACGGCAGCTCCGCCAGGAGCACCACCAATTTTTCCAGATCGGCCATGTCCGTGGGCCGCCCCAACACGTGGGCCGCCACGACTTTTTCTTTGACGGCGGCGGGAAGGGAATCGGACATTTCGGTGGGGTGAAAACCCGGAAGGACGGCGTTGACCCGAATATTAAAGCGGCCCAGCTCCTTGGCCGCGGCCTTGGTGAGGCCCAGCAAGCCCGCCTTGGCGGCCGCGTAGTTGGCGCAGCCCACGCCGCCCCGGGCGCCGACGAGGGACCCCACGTTGATCACGGCGCCGGATTTCTCCCGGGCCATGTGCTTGGCCGCGGCTTGAAGGCAATAGAACGCGCCGGACAAATTGACGTCCACCACCGCGCGCCACTCCTCGGGGGTGATGTTCAAGAGGGTCCGGTCTTTCGTGACGCCGGCGTTGTTGACCAGCGCGTCCAACCGGCCCCAGCGGGCGATGACGCCGTCAATCAATTCCCGGCACTGAAGGGGGTCGGCGAGGTCGGCGGCGGCCAGGTCCGCCCGGACGCCGGCGGCTTGAAGCTCGCCCATGACGGCCTCGGCTTCCCCCCGGCGGGCGCGGTAATGAACCACGACGGAATGTCCGGCCCGGCCGAAGGCGAGGGCCAGCCGGCGGCCGATGCCGCGGCTGGACCCCGTGACCAACACGTTCACTGGCGGGTGGCGCGGGTGACCATCTCCACCCGGTCGGCCGGCGCGGAATCGGCCGCCTCGGCGGAGGCGGTGTCGCCCTGGATCTCGAACCCCAGGTCCCGGATCATGTCCCGGTCCGCCTGGGCGGCCTGGCCCTTGGTGGTCAGGTAATCGCCCACAAAAATGGAATTGGCGACGTAGAGCCCCAGGGGTTGGAGGGACCGGAGGTGAAGTTCCCGGCCGCCGGCGATGCGAAGCTCCGCGTCGGGGCACAGAAATCGGAAAAGACAGAGGATTTTGAGGGCCGTCGTGGGCGGAAGGTCCTGTCGGTCGGCCAGGGGCGTCCCCTCCACGGGGATCAGGAAATTGATCGGGATGGAATCCACCTTCAACTCCCGCAGGCGGTAGGCCACGTCCAGAATGTCCTCGGTCGTTTCCCCCATGCCGAACAGGGCGCCGCTGCAAGGCGAGAGGCCGCCGCTTTTGGCCCGATCCACGGTGTCCACCCGGTCCTGGTGCGTGTGGGTGTGGCAAATTTTCCCGTAGTGGCGCTCGCTGGTGTTGAGGTTGTGGTTGTAGGCGTCCACGCCGGATTCCGCCAGCCGCGCGGCCTGTCCGTCTTTCAGGAGACCCAGGGAAGCGCAGATCTCCAGACCGGGGTGCCGCTCTTTGACCCGTCGGACGGTCTGCTCCAGACCCGCGATGTCCCGTTCCGAGGGTCCGCGCATGGAAGCCACCAGGCAGAGGCGCGCCGCGCCCGAGGCCACGGCCCGGTCCGCCAAGTCCAGAACCTCCTGGGCGCTCATCATCCGGTATTTCTCCACCGGGGCCTTGGAAATTTTGGACTGGGTGCAATAAGAACAGTCTTCCGCGCACAAGCCGCTTTGGAGGTTGACCAAATAGTTGAGCTTCACCCGGCGCCCAAAATGGGCGACGCGCACCCGGTGGGCGGCGTTCAGGAGGGAGAGCACGTCCTCCTCCGGCCAGGCCAGCACGGTTCGGGCTTCGTCGCGGGTCAACGGGTCGCCGGCGAGGCTCTTATCGGCCAGGGCGCGGGGGTCCGAACGGTCGAGAACGGGGGAATTCATGGGGTCTCCTTGGAATCCGTCCCGATCGGGACAGGGTTTACGACGGGAACAGGACCCCATGAAACCAAACGAACGGGGGATTGTCAACCGGCGGCTGACAATTAAGTTGACAATCGATCAGTGCGGGCGGAGAAGCTTTTCCAGCACCGAGGAGTCCACGTATTCCGTTGAGGAACGGGTCTTTTTGTAGACCACGATGAACTCCAAGCCGGTGAGGAAATGGTGGGGGATGTCCGTGGCCTGGGACCACACGACCCGGCCGATGGCCGAAATTTTCAGCTTCTCTTCGGTCATATGAATGGACAGGGCCAGAATAGTGCCTTTGGCCAGTTTCTCCGCCAAGACCAACCCGACCCCTTTGACACTGATGTTGTCGGACTTGGACGGCAGGAAAGGCTGAAGGGCGGTGGAGGCCACGACGGGCTCCTCGGCCATGATTTTGTAAAGGACGGGCAGCTTTAAATCGATGCGGGGGTAGAGCCGTTGTTCGGCGCCGGAGGGAGGCGGCGCGGCGTGCCCGGCGGGCTTGCCGGCGGCGGGGTCGCCGGATTGGGGGGCGCGGATGCCCTGGGGGGACCAATGAAAGGCTTTGGGATCGTCGGCATCGGATTCCGGATCGTCGGCCACCGGGGCCCCCTTAAAAAAAATTCACCGTCGGTCCGTCGCCTTGATGTCGGAAGGCCCTCGGCGGATGGTCTCCACGCGTTTCACGGCCCGTCGGTTGTCCTTTTCTATACCCCCGGAAAAGGACTATTTCAAGGGCCGCGGCCTACATTTCCTCGGGCGCGTCGACCGCGAGGAGGCCCAGTCCGGACCGGATCACCTCCCGAACGCCGGCCACCAGGGCCAGACGGAAAGACGCGACGTCCGCCGCTTCGTCCAACACCCGGCAGGACTCGTAAAAACGATGGTAATCCCCCGACAGCTTGAGCAAATAGTCGGTGACGTGGTGCGGGGTCAAATCCTTGACGCACTGGTCCAGCACGTCGGCGAATCCCGCCAGACGAACCAACAGAGCGCGCTCGGCCGGCTCCAGGCGCGCCGGGGCGCGGAAGTGGGCCGGCGCGTCCACGGCGATTCCCCGTTTGGCCGCTTCCCGAAAGAGCGCCGCGCAGCGGGCGTGGACGTATTTGACGTAAAAGACGGGATTCTCAGAGGCCTGCTTTTTGGCCAGATCCAAATCGAATTCCAAATGGCTGTTGGGGCCGCGCAGTGCGTAGAAAAAGCGGCTCGCGTCTTTGCCCACGTCCTCCACGACTTCGGACAAGGTGACGAATTCCCCGGTGCGGGTCGACATCGCCACGGGTTTTCCCCCACGCAACAGGGTCACCAACTGGTAAAGGAGGATCGTCAGGCGCTCCGGGTCGAACCCCAGGGCCTGGACGGCGGCTTTGACCCGGGCCACGTAGCCGTGGTGGTCCGTTCCCCAAATGTCCACCAGGCGGTCGAAGCCCCGCCGGAATTTTTCGTGGTGGTAGGCGATGTCCGAGGCGAAATAGGTGGGCCGCTCGTCGCTCCGCTTCAGCACGCGGTCCTTGTCGTCCCCGTATTTGGTCGAGAGAAACCAGAGGGCGCCGCCCTCGTCCTTCAAGTCCCCCCGGGCGCGGAGAACCGCGAAGGATTCGTCCACCTTGTTTTGTTCGTAGAGGCGGGACTCGGGATACCAGCCGTCGTGAACGACGCCGAAGGCGGCCAAATCTTTTTTGATGCCGTCGACGATGATGGCCTGGCCGACGTCCCGGAAAAAGGGAATCCCCCGGGCGCGGGCGGATCCCGCGGGGTGGCGCCGGCGCACTTCCTCCGCCACGCCGACCATGTAGGCGCCTTTGTAAAGATCTTCGGTCTTCTTGGCCTTGTAGGCCGCCCGTTCCGCGTCGTCCAGGTACCCGGGGTCCAGTTCGTCCATCCGCCACATGACGGAGGCGCCCAGATTTTCCATCTGGTTGCCGATGTTGTTGACGTAATATTCCGTCGTGACGTCGTAGCCCGCGCGGCGGAAGACCCGGGAGAGCGAGTCCCCCAGGGCGGCGCCCCGGCCGTGGCCCACGTGCAGGGGCCCGTTGGGGTTGGCGCTCACAAATTCGATCAGCACTTTTTTCGCGGCGAGCTCGGGCCGGCGGCCGTAGGCGTCGCCTTCGGAGAGCAAGCGGCGCAGTTCGGCCGTCAGCCAGTCGGCCCGCAGGGTGAAATTCAGGAATCCCGGCCCGGCGATTTCCGTCTTTTCGAACAAGTCGCCGAGAGGGATTTTGGCGAGGATTTCCTGGGCCACCTGGCGGGGGTTTTTCTTGGCCTGTTTGGCGGCCGCGAGCGGCCACTGGGAGGCCCAATCGCCCGGAACGTGGGGCGGCGGGACGTCGACCGCCAGCGTGGCGGCGTCCACGGTAAGGGGCTGGGGCTGCTCGGCCGCCCATTGGCGGCAGGCGCCCAAAAGGGCGTTGCGGACGATTTCTTTCATGCGGGGACGCTATTGTAGCAGAAGGTCAGCGGGTTCGGGTTTTGGGGCCCCGGGAGCGGGCGGAGGCCGTTGGGGCCCGCCGCGCCGGGGCGGCGTCGGCGGCCCAGGGCATGGCCTTGGCACCCTCCCACAGGCGTTCCAGGCCGTAAAACAAGCGGGCGGATTCTGTGAGCAGGTGGACCACGACGCCGCCGAAATCGAGAACCCGCCAGGGCGCCGACCCCCGGCCTTCCCGGCGCAGGGGACGCAGGCCGCTTTTTTTGAGGGTCTCGTCGATGGCGTTTTCGGCGGCTTGCATCTGGGGAATCGAATCGCAGGTGGCCACGACGTAGAAATCCGTGACTCCGGAAAAACGGCGCACGTCCCACAACCGGACGTCCCGGGCTTTTTTGTCGTCGGCCCCGCGGGCGGCCAGGCGGGCGGCGGCCAGGAATCGCCGGGCGGAGGCGGGGGAGGTCACCGAAGGGCCCGTTTTCGCGGGATCGGACGGTCCCTCAACGCCGGTCCAAACGCGCCCGCCGGAGGCGTTCTTCGGCGCGACGTTCTTCGTGCAAGGCGGCGTTTTCGAAGGCCGGCGCCACCAGATTGGCCACGCTGGCCAAGGTCCGGCGGTGCCCGGCGGTGAAAAACCCCCGCTCGCCGTTGTGGCCCAAAATCATGAACCCGGCCGGGCGCTTGTCCCCGGGGATGGGCGCGGCCAAGACCGAACGGAAGGCCGGCCACTGGGCCCGCACGGCGTCGATGAACCGAGCGTCGGCTTCCCAGTCGGCGGCCAGCAGGCATTCCCCCTTCTCCCCCATCCAGTAAAACAGGGGGTCGGTCGCCGGCCGCGCCGTTCGAAGACGCTCGGGCCAACCGCCCACGGCGGCGACGCCTTCGTAGTCGTTCGAAAAAGGATCCCAAACGTAAAAAGCGGCCTGGATTTCCCCGTTGAAAGGCTGGGCCATGACGTCCAAGAGGCGCCCGGCCATGTCTTTGATCTCCAGGTTTTGAACCAGCACCCGGCTCACTTCAAAAAAGGCGGCCATTTCGCGCGTGGTGTCCCGCAGGCGCGCGCTCAAGGTGGTTACGAAGGGGAGCAGGAACTTCAGGGGAATTTTGGAATCGTCCGAAAGCCACCGGCCGAATTCCTGCGCGGAAAGGGAAAGCGCTTCGCCGTCGGCGGCCGCCACGGCCGCGGCCGATCGCGCCTCTTTTTCCAAAAGGGCCATCTCGCCGAAAAAGTCGCCGGGGCCCATGACGGCGAGGGTTTTAAAAGTGCCTTTGGCGGCGTCCAAGCTTTTCTGAATGGCCACCCGCCCGGAGAGGATAAAGTAGACGGCGTCCCCCGGGTCGCCTTCGGCGAAAAGACGATCGCCGGTTTTAAAAGGACGCGAATCAAGCCGCTCGGCCAGCAGACCCCGGACGGTGTCCGGGAGACCGGCGAGAAGCGGCAATTCGCTCAGGCGTTCGGCGGGGACCACGTCAGGCCGGCCGTCCCCCGCCGCCGCGCAAGCCGGGCGGCATGTCCACGGGGATTTCCGCGTGCTGGGTCAGAAGGCCTTCCGACTGGAGTTTGATCTTCAGGTCGTTCGGATTGGGCGAATAACTCATCGCCTCGTCGAGCTCGACCAGGTGTTTTTGAATCATGTGGAACAGGGCCTGGTTGAAGGATTGCATTTTGTAAAACTCCGCCGAATCCTCGATGGCCTTCCCGATGGCGCCGATTTTATTGTCCTCGATCAGCCGTTCAATCGTGGGGGAATTGATCAGAATTTCCTGAAGGGCCACGCGGCCCGTGCCGTCGGCTTTTCGAATCAGGCGCTGGGCGGAAACCCCCAGGAGGCACTTGGCCAACTGCATGCGGATTTGGTTGTGCTGGTCCGGCGGAAAGGTGTCGATGATCCGATCGATGGACTGCTTGGCGTCGTTGGTGTGGAGGGTTCCCAGCACCAGGTGGCCGGTTTCGGCCGCGTTCATGGCCGTCGTCATGGTTTCGGCGTCCCGAAGTTCGCCGATCAAAATCACGTCCGGGTCCTGGCGCAGGGCCCGCCGGAGCCCCTGGGAAAAGTCGTGGGTGTCCACGCCGACTTCCCGCTGGTTGATGACGGCCTTCTTGTCCTCATACACGTATTCAATCGGGTCTTCCAGGGTGATGATGTGGACGGCCTGGGTGCTGTTGATGTGGTCCAGGATGGCGGCCAAGGTGGTCGTCTTGCCGGACCCCGTGGGCCCGGTCACCAGGAAAAACCCCTGGCGGCGGGAAACGATTTCCTTCAACACGGGGGCCAGGCCCAACGACTCGATGGTCGGGATTTTCGCCGGAATCATTCGAAAGACGGCGCCCAGGGCCCCTTTTTGGTAAAAGGCGTTTCCTCGGTACCGCGCGACGCCCCGAAGGTAAAAAGAGAAATCCAGTTCCCGGTCCCGCTCGAGCGCCGTCCGCTGGACGGTGTTGATCACGGAATAGACGTGAACCAACACTTCGTCCAAGGAAAGCGCGGATTCGCCGGCCACGGGGGTGATTTCCCCCTGGACCCGGATGAGGGGCGGGCGGCCCACTTTCAAATGAAGGTCGCTCGCGCCCTCCTTGTGAACGACCTGAAGCAATTGCTGGATGTTCATGGCCATGAAGTCCTCCTCGAAGAAACCCGCCCCCGTCGCGAAACAAAAGCCCAACCGCCCCGGTAAGTATCGATCCGGGACGCCCAAAAATCAATACAAATCAGTAGACGACGGACCGGTTGCTCTCCACCCGGGGGCCGGAGCCGTGGCCGCTGTATTCCCGAAGCTTTTGGGGATCCGAGGCCTTGGCCAGGGCGTCCTCGAAAGAGATCATCCCGGAATTGACCAAGTCGGCCAAAGCCCGGTCCAGCGGCACCATGCCGTATTTGGATCCGGTTTCGATGGCGCCGTAGATCATATGGGTTTTCCCCTCCCGGATCAGGTTGGAAATGGCGGGCGTCACCACCATGACCTCCCGGGCGGCCACGCGCCCGTGGCCGTCGGTCACGGGAACCAGGGTTTGGCAGACGACGCCCTTGAGCACGGTCGACAGCTGAACCCGGACCTGCTGTTGCTGGTGGGGCGGGAACACGTCGATGATGCGGTCCACGGTCTGGGCCGCGTCGGTCGTGTGAAGGGTGGCGAAGCACAGGTGGCCCGTTTCCGCGGCGGTCAGCGCCATGGAAATGGTCTCGATGTCCCGCATTTCCCCGATTAAAATGACGTCGGGGTCCTGCCGGAGGGCGTGTTTGAGGGCTTCCTGGAAACTGTGGGTCGAATGCCCCACTTCGCGCTGGCGGACGATGCAGCGCTTGGGTTCGTAGACGAACTCGATGGGGTCCTCCACGGTCAAAATGTGCTGCCGCCGGACCTGGTTGATGATTTCGATCAAGGCGGCCAACGTGGTCGATTTGCCGGCGCCGGTGGCGCCCGTCACGAGCACCAGCCCCCGGGCCAGATTGGCGAATTCCAGGATGGCGGGGGAGAGTTTGATTTCGTCCGGCGCGGGAACTTTCGAGGCGATCACCCGCAGGACGGCTTCGACCCCGTTGATCTGCATGAGGACGTTGACGCGGAAGCGGGCCAATCCGGCGATGGAAAAGGAGCAGTCCAGCTCCAGATTCTGCTCAAATTTTTGTTTTTGCTCGTCGTAGAGCATGGAATAGATGAGGCGCTTGGTCTCTTCCGAGTTCAACGCCGGCAGGCCCGGCATGTCCAACACCTCGCCGTGGACCCGGGTCATGGGCGGGCGCCCGATCAACAAATGCACGTCGGACGCTCCCTGTTTGACGGCCAAACGCAGGATATCGATCATCTCCATCGGTCCACCTCCCGGTGGTTCAAACGCGCGTTATTCCTCGGACCCGGTAAAATCTTCGCCCAGCACCACCTCGACGTCGGTCCGAAGGGCCGGGTCGGCGTCGGAGTAGGCGCCCAAAAGTCCCAGACGGTCCGCCACGCGCCGGGCCCGATCAAAGTGCCCGGAACGGTCCACGACGCGGCTCTTGTTCTGCCGCCCGCTGTAATTGCCCCAATCGATGACGTCGAACCCCTCGCGCCGGAGGCGCCGCGTGACCGCCAGGGCCAGTCCCGGGCGGCCCGAGGCGTTCCACACCTTGACGGTGGGGGCGCGTCCGGCTTCCGGCGCCGCGGGCTCCGTCCCCGCCGCGGGGAGATCCTCCCCCTCCGAGGCCGCCGCCGGGGCCGCGGTCTCGCCTTTCAAAATCTGCTGGATCACGTAGGCCGCCCGGTCCTTGTCCATCTCCCAATAGGCCCCCCGGGGGCGCCCGGGCAACAACCAAGGGTTGATGTCGGGGCCGCGCATTCTTTTGCCCTCGACAAACAGGAAAGGCAGTTCAAAAGCGCGGACGTTCGTGTGAAGCGCCCAGGCCGCCTCGGACAGGGCCCGGGGCCAACGCCAAAACACCGTGGGCGAAGTGGTCAATTTCAATAGCGACCGCAAAAATTCCATTTGCCGGAGAATCCGGCCCCGGTCGCCGCTTTTGCCGCGGAACCGGACGTAGCCCAGGGCCTCGGTGCCGTTCAGGCGGTACACGCCCGGGTCCTTGTGAAAGTGAAAATTCCCCGCCCGGTCGTCGTAGTGCATCGGCTCGTCCACCGCGACCGTCACGCCGCCCAGCCGGTCGATCATCCGGCGGAACCCTTGGTAATCCACTTGAAAAAAAATCCGCGGCTGGAGCGCGCCGCCCGAGGGCAACAGCTGGGTCACCGCGTCCATCACGGGATGCACCGCGGCCGGGACGTTCCGCTGGGCCGCGTAGTGGTAAGCGAACACCTCATTTATACGCCGAAAACGGTAGCCCGGCAAGTCTATTTTTGTGTCCCGGGGAATGGACAGAACGTTCAGCTTGGTTTGTTGGGGATTGTAGCGCCAGAGCATGAGCGTGTCCGAGTGGGGCGCGTTCTCCGCCAGGTCGGTGCCCAGGAGAATTCCCTCCACGGGTTCCCCGCGCCGGAGAGCCGTGGCCAGAGGCGATCGCACGGCGACCACCGAGAAAAACAGCGCCAGGGCGGCGCCCGCCGCGGCCGCGCCGCGCAAAGCCGTTGTTTCGGAGGCGGGGCTCACGCGAGGGCGTTCCACAGCCGCACCGTTTCGGGGTGGAGGAAACGCCCCGTCGAAACAACGTGCTCGATTTTTTTTCGAACGGTTTCCCGCAGCGCCGCCGTTAAATCCCGGCGGGCCAATCGGCGCACCGCCCGGGCCGCCCCGTAGGAACGATCCGGGGAGGAAAAGTCGGCCACGAACAGGATTCGGTCCAAGCGGGAAAGCCGGGGATGGCCCAGCGTGTGGCGGGCCACGGCGCTCAGGACGCCCCGGTCCTTTTCCCCCACTCCCGGGCGGCGCGGTGGGCGGACACGTGGGCGTGGAACAGGGCGTGGGCTTTCCGTCGATCAATTTCCGCCGACCCCGGGACGGGGACCCGGTGGGCCCGGACGTAACGGGCCAGGGCCGGCCCCGGCATTTCCTTGGCCACGTCGTGCAGGAGGCCCGCGCGCCGGGCCCGTGCCGGGTCTTCGCCGTGAAGACGGGCCAGGTCTTCCGCCCACCGGGCCACGGCCAGGGTGTGCCGGTAACGAGCGGGAGAGAGGGTTTTTTTCAAATGGGCGAGAAGGTCCGGAGCGGCGGCGGTCATGGGCGGTAGAGGCCCCGACGGCGGATGTAGGCGGCCACGGGCGCCGGGGTCAGCCCCCGCAGAGACCGTCCCCCGGTCAGCCGGTCGCGAATTTCCGTCGAAGACACGCGGGGAAGGACGCCGCGCAGGAACCGCACGCGGTCCGCGAACCCCCGGGGCGGACGAACGCCTTTTTCCCCCGGTCGGGCGCCGACCACCACCACGTGGTGCCGAAGAATCTCCCGCCAGCGCCGCCATTTTTCAAAGTGTTTCAACGAATCGCCGCCCAAAATCAGGCGCCATTCGGCCCGGTTTTGCCGCCGGAGCCGCCGAAGGGTTTTGTAGGTGAAGGAAGGCCCCGCGCCCAAATCCCACCGCGACACGGGAAATTCCGGCCTCCGCCCCAGGGCGAGGCGGAGCATGGTCAGGCGTTCCCGGTCGGAGGCCCGGGGCCCCGTGGACTTCAAAGGCGACCGACCGGCGGGAACGAAATGGACTTTGCCCAGTTTTTCCTGACGGAGGGCGGCCCGGGCCAGGGCCAGGTGGCCGGATTGGACGGGATCGAAGGAGCCCCCGAAGTAGCCCAGGACCGGGCGGGGGGCGGCGGGACGGGGACGGGCCACTATTCGCGGATCTGGCCGCTGCCCCGAACCAGATATTTCGTGGTCGTCAGCTCGGGAACGCCCATGGTGCCCCGGGCGTGCATCTTTTGCGTCGAGATCCCCATTTCGGACCCCAGGCCGAAAACACTTCCGTCGTGCAAGCGGGTGGAGGCGTTGTGCAGGACGGCGGCGGAATCCACCTCGGTCATAAACCGCCGGGCGGCCGCTTCGTCGGCGGTAACGATGGCGTCCGAGTGATGGCTGCCGTGGGCGTTGATGTGCTGGATGGCGTGGTCCAGGGAATCGACCACTTTGATGGCGGCTTCCATTCCCAGGAATTCGGTGTCGTAGTCCGCCGGCGTGGCGGCGGTGACGACGGCGCCGCCCAGTCGGCGGGTGTCGGCGTCCCCGTGAACCGCCACCCCGGCCTCGGCGTAACGGCGGACCAGGCCGGGCAGAAATCGGTCGGCCACCGCCCGGTGGACCAGCAGGGTTTCCATGGCGTTGCACACCCCCGGCCGCTGGGTTTTGGCGTTGACGGCCAGGCGTTCGGCCATGGCCAAATCGGCGGCTTGGTCGACGTAAAGGGAGCAGAGGCCCTTGCCGTGGGACAGGACCGGCACCGTGGCCATTTCGCGGATGGCGGTCACCATCTCCTCGCCGCCCCGGGGAATGACCAAATCCACGAACCGGTCCATGCGCACCAGGTCCCGGATCACGGAGCGGTCCGCGGTTTCCACAAACTGAATGGCCCCGGCGGGCAGGCCCGCTTCGGTCAGCGCCCCCCGCAAAACGTGGACGAGCGCGGTGTTGGACTCCAGCGCTTCTTTCCCCCCCCGCAAAATGACCGCGTTGCCGGATTTAAGGCAAAGGCCCGTGGCGTCCACCGTGACGTTCGGCCGGGCCTCGTAAATCATGGCGACGACACCCAGGGGAACCCGGACTTTTTTAACGTTCAAACCGTTGGGCCGGTCCCAATCGGAAAGGATTTCGCCCAGGGGGTCGGGCAGGGCCGCGATGTCCCGAAGGCCCCGGGCCATGTCGTCCACCCGACGGGGAGTCAGGGCCAAACGATCCAACAAGGCGGGGGCCAGGCCGGCTCGGCGGCCCGCCTCCACGTCGATTTCATTTTTAAAAAGGATGTCGTCCCGGTTTTTTTCCAACGCGTCGGCCAGGACCGACAGCGCCCGGTTCCGGGTTTCGGCGGTGGAGGAAGCGAGGACGCGGCTGGCCTCTTTGGCCCGCCCGCCCAGGAGCGCCAGCTCCCGGGTGTACTCCGAGGGCGCCGTGGGCCGCGGGGCGCGGTCGGCGGCCCGGCGGGGCCGGGGGGATCGGGTCTTTTTAGCCTTGGATTTCGCCATGGTCCTATTATAGAAAAAACGGCCTCCCCCCCGTGAGGGAAGGAGGCCGTTTTCGCAAAACCGTCTTGTTACGCGTTGGTGCTCAGAACGTGGATCGCTTCCATTTCCTGGGTGATGGACAGAGACATCCGAACGATCTTCGGCCCTTCCAGGATCAGGAACTGCACCAATTCCCCGATTTCCGGAACGCCCACCTGATTCCAGTGGGCCAGGGTTTTGTCGCCGGTCAGGATGCTCAGGCGGTATTTGATGCTTTCCCCCGAGAAGAGGCCGGGCGCGAACCCCATGGTCTTGGACAATTCGGGAACCGCCTTGTAAAGGCCGGCCACGGAATAGCGGCCCTGTTCGTCCAGAATGCCCGGGGTGGTTCGGGAAACGACGCGGCGGGTCAAGTCCTGCCAGGAGTCCAAGGCGTGCCGGTGGTCGGGACGGCGGAGCGTCTCCAAAACCCCCGGCTTCTGTTCCCGGAGAATCGCGTCCTTCGCCCGGGCGAGCCGCTGGGCGGCGGCGTCGGGATCGCTCGAGACGGCCAGGATCACGGCGCCGTTCTGAAGCGAACTCAGGAGGCTTCGCACCAATCCCGCGTCGTCCTGGGCGTCGACTTCGATGGTGGCGATGTCCGGCGTGCTCCCCGACGGCCGGGGCACCAGATCCCAATGGGAGGATTGCACGTCCATTTCCCGATGGACCGCCGGGGCCGGGAAGGTCGCCCGCCGAACGAGAACGGCCATGGCGTTGGCTTCCCGTTCCGTCAACGACGCGCCGAACAATTCGGCCCGCTGAGCCAGAAGGAAGAGCGCCAGCGCCCGAACCGCGGACGCGTTGGGCGTCGGGGTCCTCGCCGTGCTGTTTTTGGCCAAGGCGCGCAACGCGTTCATGGCGTAGACGCCGAAACCGCTTTTGGCGTCCTCGGGCTTGTTGCGGGAGAGCGCGTTAAAGGTCGAGATCAGGCGCCGAAGGTCCTTGTCGCTCAAGAAGGCCACGTCGATTTTGGATCGTTCCGCGGGCGAGAGGACGTCGTAGGCTTTCGCGGCGAACCCCAACCACGCGCCGCCGAAGGCGGCGTAAAGCCGGACCAACCCCGCCTGGGGGTCGGTTTTGTCTTCCGGGTTTTCCCGGGTCCATTGCTCGGGCAGAATATCCGAAAACCGCTCGATCGGCAAAAGGGCGTCGACCGCTTTCAGGGACTCCCGGGCGCGGGCCGTTTCGGCGGAGGCGCCGCCGGTTCCGCGGGCCACGACCCCGGCCACGAGGCCGCCCAAACCGAACAACCAGGGCACGAGGGAACTTCCGCCCACGCCGGGAATTCCGAAGAACCCGGCCGCCTCAGCGCCCGTGGGAAGTCCGAACAGGGCCGCCCCGGCGGCCATCAAAGCGATGGACAGCGTCCGGCCCGACATCGTCGGATGGCCCGAGAAAAACGTCAAGCCGTAACCGGTGAGGAAGAACGTCGGCGCGAGACCGAGAACGAAGGACCCGGCGGCGAAAAGAGCCCCGCCGGCCAGCCACACCAACAATTCGGTCGAAGCGGCCCCCGACTGGCGGCCGACAAAGATCCGGCGCGCGGACTCCAAAAAGGCCGCCCGCGGACGGCCGTCGGGCAAGGCGCCGAGCCGTCCGTAAAGGCTCACGCCTTGAATCAAATTCCCCACCGCGGCGGAGCGCCGGACTTCCAGGCCCAGGGCCAGGACCCCGGGCAGGGCGGCCGCGGCCAAAATCACGGGCGAGGCCGTTCCGGCGGCGATCGCCGCGGCCGTACCGGCCACGGACGCCACCACCGCCAACAGCGACGCACGGGCGAACCCGCCTTGGCGGGTCGCCGGGGCGTGAACCGCCGCGGGAGCGTCAAGAAGTCCTTTTAACGTCGCGGTGAACCGCGTCGAAACGGGGACCGCCACGCCGTCGCCGACGTATCGGTTTACGTAGGGGTTCGAAACATTGCCGGGGAACACGATCGGCGCCAGGGACGCGGCCGGCGCCACCACCACGGTGTCTTCTAAATTCAATCCGAAACGGTTGGCCACCGCCCCCAGCCGCAGGGAACGAACCCCGTTTTCAACGGGGCCCAAGCCGTCGGCGCCGTCCACCGCCAGCGTGTAAAGGGCGACGCGGCGCGACAGGGGCCGCGCGGCCAGTTCCTCCGGCAGTCGGCCCCGCACGATCGGTTCCGCCAAAACGACCACCCGGTCGCTCCCTTTCGACGCGGCCGCGTCCACCACCGCCTGCTCCACGCGACCGATCAAGTCGTCGGTGGCGCCGGTGTCCAGGTAGAACACCGTGGTTTTCTGGTCGCGCGGCGTCGGCAGGAACACCGGCGGATGAAACGCCAACCAACGCTCCTGCACGGTGGTTTCGATCAGGGCCCGGCCCCGGCTTTCCGGCAGCCGCTCGGTCAAAGCGTTCAGAAATTGCGTGCCCGCGTCCGCCGCTGGAAGCACGGACCGTCCCAGGGAATGGTTCAGAACGCCGAAGAGCGCCGTCAGCGGCGGAAGCACGGCGGAGACGGAAACGTCGGCCGACGGCCGACGGCCGAGGTCGGCGATTTGAGGGCCCAGCCACGACGCGGCCGCGTTCAGGGGTTCCTCGTTCGGCACGGGACGGGCGATGGGCCGCACGGGAAATTCCGGCGCCGCCAAGGGGATGGTCGCCGGGGATTTCGGCTGGGCAAAATGACGGCCCCCCGCGAACAGATACCACATCCAACCCGCGCCTCCGAAAATCAACCCCAACGTGGAAATCCCGTAGAGGACGGCGACTTTTTGGTTCGCCCATATTTCAGCGAGGCCGACCCATCCCGACCCGTCCAAATACGCCGCCAGTCCAAAAGTCAACACGGCCGCCAACGCCATCGATCCGAGGCCGATGAGCAATGGCACACGCGCGAAACCTCCCTCGGAGCCCCGGCCGCCCGTGGGGGGCGCCGGTGGAACGGGGGTTTCCCGACCGGGAATGCCGTCGTCCGGCCGGAGTGGGACGTAAGACAGGAGGTGCGAAGTCCCTTTCCATTGGAGGACCCCCTCTCGGATATTGATCTCCGGGCTTTCGGCCAGTTGGGCCATTTCCCGGGCCACCCCGCTCAGGCGATCCAGGTCGCTCCGCATCTGGCGGAGGGTCGATTCCAGCGTCTCCCGCCGGCCGGGGGAGAAGTTCCGGTACGGCATGAACTGCAAACCGACGGCCGCCGCTTTCAATCGGAGGACGGGGTGGAGCACGTCCCCCGGGGCGTCTTCCTCGAAAGGCCCCGTCATCGTGTTGTAGAGGGGCGACGACAAGGGCATGGTCTCCAGCCGGTGCAAAACATCCACCGCGGCCTGATGGAGGCGGGCGATGTTCGCGTCGACGACGGCGTCGAACTTTTTGTCCGCGCTCGCATCGCCGGGCACCCACCGCAAGGATTCGATGGTTCGAAGGGCGTGGTCCATCGCGTCCACGCTGTGCCGAAGGACCGAGGCGGCCGTGTTGGCGTCGGACTTCATCTGGGACGGAGCGACCGCGTCCCCGTTGACGGAATGGCGAGGCCGGTCCCCCCGCTGATTCGCCTTTTGAACCTCCGGGAAATCGGAAGGCGCCAGTCCGACCACCTCGCCGTCGGCTCCGAGATCGATCCGAACCCCGGCCCGGGCCAGTTCCGTCAGCCGGGCGGAATAAGCCTCCATGGCCCCGGCCAAATCGTAAAAATTGCCGCGGGCGTCGGCGTTCGTCTCTCCCGCGGCCGTGAGCGGCTTTTGCGGGGTCCCCTTGTAGGCGATGAACTCCCGGCGCCCGATGGACCGGAACGCCACCTCCGGCACGCGCCCCCCGGCGTCGATCAGGAGCGGGAGCTGATTGACGAGGAAGTCCTGCACGGCCTGCTCGGTCACGAACCCCGTGTTCGTTTCGGAACCCAATTCGTTGGCGACCCCCTTGGCCATGGGGCGCGTCGTCAGGATTTTGTCTCCCGTTTCCTGCAAAACCCGCGTCCAGCGATCCGGGGGGACGGATTTCAGTTTCTGGACCAGATCCCCGCCGCCTTCATCGAACCCGAACAGCCGGGCCAAGACCAACCGAAGGTCCACCGCGTAGAAGGCGGCGTTGGCGTGCCAGGGGATCGCCTTGCCGCCGACGCCCGTCGTGAGATCGTCCAAATAGCGTCGGCCCTCCTCCAGGAAATTCGCCAAGGGGACGGCGCGCTCGCCCACGAGGATGGTGGCGGGGTCCGTCGGCCCAAGCTTGATCCCGTCCCAAGGGGAATTTTTCCGGACGGGGAACTCGCTCGCCTCCCGAAGAACGCGCCGGGAAACGGTCTCCCCCGTTTCGTTGTTCACGTAGGTTTCCGACACGGCGAGCCCGACCTTTCGGTCGTTGTCCGTCTCGGTGACCATCGCGACCGTCGCCAACGGACGCCCCTCGGACCGGGCCTTTAAGATTTCCCCCACCATGCCTTCCCGGGGGAAGTTCAAGACGTTGTCCCCGTTGCCCACGACGGCGACGCCGTCCGATTTTTCAAGGAAATCGATCATCGCGACTTGGTCCATCAGCGGGGAGAGGAACGCCCAAAGGTGATTTTCCGCCGCGGTGACGACGTCCCCGTTGGAGTAGCGCAGGGCGTACCCCGTTTGCGAATTCAAGGCCGGCTGAACCCGCTGCGTGTAAACGCGTATCTGGCCCTTTTCCAGCCGCTCCCCGTGCTCCTCCGCGACGATGGGAAGAATGCTCCGGGAACTCTCGCCCGGGAAAGGACTCCCCACGCTGACAATGACGCCCACCTTGGCGTCGGGGCTCTGACCGAAAAGGAAGCCGAGGCGCCCCTGGACGATGCTGATCCAGCGGGTCGCCAATTGCCCGTTGGCGAGCCGGACCAGGACGTGGAGGGCCCGATGGACCATTTTGTTGTATCCCATGGCCTTTTTGACCGTGTTGGAGGATCCCCCCGCGAGGAGCAGGCTCAACACGCCCCCGCGCTGGATGGACTCCCGGCCCAATTGAAATTCCGGGGACGTCGGATCGACCGCGAGCGGACGTATTTCTTCCCGCGTCAACAACTTGACGTTGCTCACGGTCCACAAACCCTGTTTCCCCACGCGCGATTCCGGGACGGGCCTCTCGTAAAAAGATTTCGTGCGTTGCGGCGCGGCCGCCCCCCCCGCGGCCGCGGCCAGGTCGTGGGCTTCGCGCAGGGCCTGGCCTTCGCGCAGGTAACGCAGCCAATCGACCCCCGTGTGGGAAAAATAGATTTGGTTCGCCAGGCCGGCCAGCACCCGGCCGACGACCGGGTCCTCGTTGACGAGTCGCAGGTTGTGCAGGAGCTCTTGAACGTCCTGATAGGCGTGGGGGTCTTTCGCAAGCCCCGCGACGGCCAGGCTCTCGATCAGCTCGGGCGTCACTTCCATCGGACGACCGCCGATGGATTGGGCCAACGCGTCGCGCACGGTCGACAACGCCGCGTCCACCACCGCCGCCGGGGGATCGTCCGCCCGCAAGCCCGGTTGCTGGAGGGGGTTCACGGGGATCAACGTCAAAGGGCGATGGGTCACGGCGGGATCGACGGGGAGGGTGAAATCAAGATCCTCCAAATTCAAATCCGTCACGTTCAATCCGAAAAACTCCATCACCGCGGGGTTCCCGAGCGGATTCAAAGCGTCCAAACGGATTTCGTCGATGAACCCGGCGAATTCCCCGTCGCGGGCTTCTTTCACGTCCCGCATCAAATACGTCTGGTTCCCGATCCGAAGCGCGGCGTGATTTCCCAGGCGAACCCGCGTGAGGGCGATTTCCCGGCCGGCGCCGTTACGAAGCAGGATGGTCCGGCCCGTTATTTTCGTCGCCAAGACTTTTTCCCTGGCGGCGGCCGGAAAAAACACGACGGTCGTGGGGCTGAAGGACGGCAAGGGCGGACCCTCTTCGGCGGGGCGGAAATTCCCGCGCGCGATGTCGATCACCCTGGCCGCGAGGCTCCAACGGGCCTTCATCATACTGAAGGCCGCCACCGCCGCCCCGCCCAGGAGAAGGGCGCCGAGGCCGCGGGCGGCGGAATAGAGGTTGAGCAATTCGGGAATTAAGCCCCCCCCCGCGGCGTAGGCCGCGGGAGCGAAAAACAAAACGGAAACCACCGCCGCGATCTTCAGGCTTCTCGTCAGGACGGGGACGCTTCCGCCCAGGAACCCGCGCCCACCGACGATGGCCGGCAAGGCCGCCGGTCCGGCCGTCTCCGGTCGCTTTCCCCCGAGGAGGAACGACACCAGCGCCGGAGCGCGGAGAGACGGTCGGCCGCCCGGCGCGGAAATCGTGCGCGCGGCGACGGCGGTTTTCGCCGCCTCGGCCAGCTTCTTTTCAACCAGTTGGACCACGGCGTCGCGCTGCCGCGCGTCAAGTCCCCCGCGCGCAAAAGGGCCGTGTTCGAACAAATAAGAAACCCGGTCGATGACGTCCCCCAACGGCGTTCCATACAGCTGCCGCCGCGGAGACCCGAGGAAGGCCCCGTTCCCGGGGGCGGTGGCGACCGCGTCGACCTGGTCCGGGGTCAATTTGTTGAGCATGTCCAGCAGGGTCGCGTCGGCCAAAATCCGTTGGGCTTCGTAGAGGTTGTTGTCGGGCGTGTCCAACTGGGCGGTGATCGAATACCGGGGATTCCGCGCGTTTTGCTCGGCGGATCGAAGAAGGCTGTTCTGCACTTCGACCATCACCGGATGACGCGGCCCGCCGTCGATCTCCTTGGAACCGAGCCGCACGGGCCCTTCCCGGAAAACCTGCCAAATCCGCGCTTGGACCAACGCAAAAGCCGGGGGCAAATTCGTCCCGTTCAGGAAGGCGTCCTTCTTGAGAAGATCGTAAAACGCGGGCAACGATTCGCGGGGGATCCCGACCAGCAAGGCCCGAACGACGTTGTCGCTCAACACCCGCTGGGCCTCCACCCCGGGATTTGCTTGATAAAGGAAATCCTGAAACCGGGGCACGACGCTGGCGGCCGCCGGCTTTTTCTCGACGCTCCGCAGGTCCTCAAACCACTTCTGAAGGGAGTCCCACCAACCGCCGGCCAGGACTTGGGCGGGCCCGGCCGTGACGGTCACGGACAAATTTCCGGCCGTTCCGGCGTTGATCCGGCCGGGGGCGGGAACGGGGGGCGTTTCCGCGGCCGAAAAATCGAGGGCCAAAGGCGCGTCTCCGGCGGTGAGATTCACGGTCGTTCCCTCGATGGAGGTGACGGCCAGAGGCACGGGGGCGGCGGCCAGGGCCCGTTGGGCGGCGTCCGACTTGGCGGCGGCCGCGGCGTCCCGGGGCGTGGCCGCGCCCAGGGCCAACACGGCGGCGAAAGCGAGGACCGAGAGGCCCCGGGTGACGCTGTCGTGAACGCCGGCGAATCCGGCGGGCGCGTTTTCCGCCAATCCGAGGGTGTTGCGGATGAAGAGTTTTTCCCCGAGCATCATTTTTTCCAAGGGGGTGTGGTCCCGGACGAAGACGTCCAGGTAGTTGTCGTCCTTGTCCACTTTGGTCAGGCGCGGCGTGACGACGACGTGGCCGATGCCCTTTTGCGTCAGGAGGTCCCGAAGGCCCTCGGTGTGGAAGCCGCCGGCCACCAGCACCGCCGACTTGGCGCCGGAGGCGCGAAGGCGTTCAAAAAGGTTTTGGACGAAGTGATCGTTGCGGGCCTGGGCGGTGGCGTAGAAAGTTTCGTAAGGCGCGAGCGAAAAGCCGAATTCGGCTTTTGGGACGGCGACGCCGCTCTTCTGCCCGGCGGCGGCCAGGCGCGCCGCGAAGGCGCGCAGGTCGTTGGCGCGCTTTTGATAGGCGCTCCAATCCCGGTAGGTTAAATTGTGGTGAAGCAATTTGCCGAGCAGAACATGGTCCCGGGAAAGCCGGGCCGCTTCCTTTTGGGCCGAGGACGTGGCGAGGCCTTCGGTCACGGAATCCTCGAGGCGGCCGATTTCGTTCAAGAACGACGTGCGCGCGATCCCGTCGGTCAAGAGGGCGTAGGAAACGTACTTTTTCAATTCCGGCGTGTGGGCCAAATCCACCTTGACCCGTTGGGCGGCGGCGCTCAAGGCCTTGTAATAATCGCCGAAACCCACGTGGTGCAAGCGGAATTCCATGCTGAGGGCCACCAGGCGCGTGAGATCGTCCTTGGAGAGCCGCCCGGTCAGGGACCGAAGGAATTCGGTCCGCTCCGCTTCCACTTTTTTAAAGTCGATGGTTTTTTCCAAGAGGATGGCTTTGCGGAAAAGGGCGATGTTCGGATACGTGTTCAAATTGATCCCGGCCCGCAGGGCGGGACCGGCGGCGATGGATTCCACGTAGTCGCTCAAGGGAATTTTCTCGTCGGCGTAGAGGGAGCGCTGGCGTTCAAAGATTTTCAAGTCCGCGCTGTACACTTTATCCTGGAGAGCCGCGAGGGCGCCTTCGGCGGAGGCTTCAAAGGCGGCCACGACGGGGCGGAGGGCCACCGTCTGCTTGTACGCCTCCACGTTGGCCAGATAGGCCGCTTCGTCCTCGATGCCCCAAAGGGTCGCCGACGCGGGCGCGTTCAACCCGAAATATTCGGCGCCGCTCAACACCCGTTCGTTGATCAAAAAGTCCGACGCCCAGCGGAGGGCCTCGGGGGCGTTCATGGCGCGGAACCGGTCGGTCAACAGGCCGCCGGTCGCCCCTTCAAGACCGACGACGGAAAGCCCCGCCCGGGTTTGGTAGGATTCCATGATTTTAGAGATGTTCAGTTGCGCTTCGGGGACGTTGTGCACGTCCTGGAGCAGGACGATGACGGGATCGGCGGATTTATCGAAGGACCAGGTCGCGGCTTTTTGGAGGGCGCCCGTCACGTGAAAATCCTCGATTTCGCCGAAGGGCGTGACCAGGGTTCGCATCCAGGCCGGCAGGGGCTTTTGGTCGGTGGTGCGGGGGGTGACGAGATCGGCCAACCCTTTGGTCACCAGGTCCCGGGCGCCGGCGGCCACGCCGTCGACGGCCTTCTCGTCCAACAGCATGGGGTTGGCGCCCTTGAACATCCCGGCGTACAGGGAACGGGATTCGGCCGTTCCGGCGTCGGCGGCGGAGGGTTCCGCGACGGTCCGGGCGGCTTTCTGACGGTCCTGCCAAAAATTGGCTTCCACGACGGGCACGGAGACCGTCGTAAACAGAAACACCGACGCGGTGGCGCCGGCGATGGTGGATTTCAATTTTTTAAGGCGAGCTGTGGAAAACGTCATTGTTCCCCTCCGGGAAATTCATCTAAATACGAACTTATTATGCCCGTGAGGGTCAAAAATCCCCTTAAGTTAGTGTAAATTAGATGTAACACTTATTCCCCGATGAAATCGCCCTCCCACCGGCCGACGCCCGGCGATTTTGTAAAATCCGAAGACTTTCCAAACGGAGCGACCATGTCTTCCACCAATTCCTTCGGCACCAAAGTTCACCTGACCCCGGGCGGTCCCCATTATTTTCGTCTTCCGACCCTGGAGGAAAAGGGCGTGGCCAACGTGTCCCGCCTTCCCTACTCCATCCGAATCCTGTTGGAAAACGCCCTGCGCAACGAGGACGGCCGCCTGGTCACGCGGAAAGACGTCGAAACCCTCCTGCATTGGGTGCCCAAAAATTTGCCGGAAAAAGAAATCCCCTTCATCGCCGCGCGCGTTCTCCTGCAGGATTTCACCGGGGTCCCCGTGGTGGTGGATTTGGCCGCCATGCGCGACGCCGCCCGGGCCGCGGGGGTGGACCCCAAAAAGATCAACCCGCTTTTCCCGGTCGACCTCGTGATCGACCACTCCGTCCAAGTCGACGCCTTCGGGTCCGCCGAGGCCTTCGGCGCCAACGTGGAGACCGAATACGCCCGCAACCGCGAGCGCTACGTCTTTTTGAAGTGGGGCCAGAAGGCCCTGCGGAATTTCCGGGCCATCCCCCCCGATATGGGGATCGTCCACCAGGTGAATTTGGAATACCTGGCCCCCGTCGTCATCAAGCGGGACGGCGTTCTCTTCTTCGACACCGTGATCGGCACCGATTCCCACACCACCATGATCAACGGCCTGGGCGTCCTGGGCTGGGGCGTGGGCGGCATCGAAGCCGAAGCCGCCCTGCTGGGCCAGCCCCTGTCCATGCTCCTGCCCGAGGTGATCGGCGTGCGCCTGACCGGCCGCCTGCCCGCCGGGGCCACGGCCACCGACGCGGTGCTGACCGTCACCCAGCTTTTGCGAAAGAAAAACGTGGTCGGCAAATTCGTCGAATTCGTCGGCCCGGGCTTGGATCAGCTCTCCCTGCCGGACCGCGCCACCATCGCCAACATGGCCCCCGAATACGGCGCCACCATGGGCTTTTTCCCGGTCGACCCGGAAACCCTGGCCTACCTGCGCCTCACCGGGCGCACCGAAGACGACCTCCATCGGACGGAAAGCTACCTCAAAGCCCAGGGCCTTTTCCGGACGCCGACCTCTCCCGTCCCCGAATATTCCGATCTGTTGGAGTTGGACCTCTCCACCATCGTCCCCTCCCTGGCGGGTCCCAAGCGGCCCCAGGACCGGGTGCCTCTATCCGACGCCAAGGCGTCCTTTCAAAAGTCCCTGGCGGCCCCCGTCAAGGACCGCGGTTTTGAAATCCCGGCCGAGGAGATCTCCCGCAAAGTCCGCGTCGAATCCAACGGCCACGTGACGACCATCGGCCACGGCGCCGTGGTCCTGGCCGCCATCACCAGTTGCACCAACACCTCCAATCCGTCGGTGTTGATCGCCGCCGGGCTCCTGGCCAAAAAAGCGGTGGAGCGGGGCCTTTCCGTCGCGCCCCACATCAAAACCAGCCTCGCCCCCGGGTCCCGGGTGGTGACGGATTATTTGAACGCCGCCGGCCTTTCGACCTATTTGGACAAGCTCGGTTTTCATTTGGTGGGCTACGGGTGTACGACCTGCATCGGCAACAGCGGACCCCTTCCGGAAGCCGTGTCCAAGGCCATCAAGGAAGGTCGTCTCGTCGCCGCGGCGGTTCTCTCCGGCAACCGAAACTTCGAAGGCCGCATCAACCCTCACGTCAAAGCCAATTACCTGGCGTCCCCCCCCCTGGTCGTGGCCTACGCCCTGGCCGGCCGCCTGGATTTGGATTTGACCCGGGAACCCCTGGGCATCGGATCCGACGGAAGTTCGGTGTTCCTCAAGGACGTTTGGCCCACGGAAGCGGAAATCCGGGACGTGCTTCAATCGTCCGTCCGGGCCGACATGTTCCGGGAACGCTACCGCACCGTGGCCGACGGCGACGACCACTGGAATTCTCTGAACGTTCCGACCGGCGACCTTTACGCCTGGGACCCCGCGTCCACCTACATCAAGCACCCGCCGTATTTCGACGGCATGACCCTGGAATCCGGCGTGCTGGCGGACCTGAAGGGCCTCCGGCCCTTGGCGGTGCTGGGGGATTCGGTCACCACCGACCACATTTCCCCGGCCGGTTCCATCGCCGAGGACAGCCCCGCGGGCAAGTATTTGATCTCCCTGGGCGTGACCAAAAAAGAATTCAACTCCTACGGCGCGCGGCGCGGCAACCACGAAGTGATGATCCGCGGCACCTTCGCCAACATTCGCCTGAAGAATTTGATGGTCCCGGGCGTCGAAGGGGGCGTGACGCTTCACCGGCCCTCGGACGAGCGTTTGGCCATTTACGACGCGGCCCAACGCTACGCCCGGGAAGGCGTTTCCCTCATCGTGATCGCGGGGAAGGAATACGGCACCGGCTCCTCCCGGGACTGGGCGGCCAAGGGAACGCGGCTGTTGGGCGTGCGGGCGGTGATCGCCGAGAGCTACGAGCGCATTCACCGATCCAATCTGGTGGGCATGGGCGTCCTGCCCCTGCAGTTTTTGCCGGGGGAAACCCGGGACACCCTGAGCCTCACGGGACGGGAAATTTTCGATATCGCGGGCGTGGCGGGATTGTCGCCCAAGGCGAAACTAACGGTGACGGTCCGGCGGGAAAACGGGTCCACGTCGACTTTCCAGGCGGTGGCCCGGGTGGACACCCCGGTGGAAGTGGAGTATCTGGCCCACGGCGGCATATTGCCCGCCGTGCTCCGGCAAATCCTAAAAAAAGGTTAACGCGCGGCGGGGTAAAACGAGACCCGGTGGGATTTGAGCCGGCCCTTCTTGTAAACCAGTTTCCCCGAAAACAGCCGCCGGCCCTTCATCCATTTCAGAAACAGACGGTCCCCTTCCCAGAGGGGAAGCCGGGGCACCCGGGCGTCCGGGATCCAGGACAAATCGCCTTCGTCCGACGTCCGGAGCCGCCCGGCGAACCGCCGCGCTTCGAACACCCAGACGTACCAGTCGTCCTCGCCGTCGAACCCCGGAAAACTCAGAAACCCCTTCAAGGCGGGAGTCGTGATTTTCAAGCCGCTCTCCTCCCGCACTTCCCGGATCACGCATTCCTCGGGGCTCTCCCCCGGTAGGAATTTGCCGCCCAGGCCGTTCCATTTGCCCGCGTGAAGGTCGTTTTTCATTTTGACCCGGTGCATCATGAGCGTGCGCCCGTTCCGGCGCAGATAACAAAGCGTGGCGAGTTTCATCGGCGTTCTTGCGTCCCTTCCGGGGAATTATTAAAATAGGACAACATTGTATATATTTTAGCTCCGGAGGACCCATGGACCTGTTTACCCACACGCATCTCCTGTTCCGCTGGCTTCACGTGATCGCGGGCATCGCCTGGATCGGCCATCTCTACTTCTTCAATTTCGTGAATCTCCCCTTCCAAGCGACCATCGACGACGCGACGAAAAAAGCCGTCAACCCCCAACTCATTCCCCGGGCCCTCTGGTGGTTCCGCTGGGGCGCCATGGTCACCTTCCTGGCGGGCTGGGTCCTCTTCACCTTGAACTACATGTACTCCCCCGGCATCGGCTGGGGCCCCACCAACCTCTTCAGCGACACCGAAGGCGTCACCGGCCGGGCCCTCTGGGTCATGACCGGGATGCTCTTCGGATCGATCATGTGGTTCAACGTCTGGTTCGTCATCTGGCCGGCGCAGAAACGGATCCTCGGCCTCTGCGGCACGCCCAAGGCGACGCCGGAGGAATTGCCCGCGGTCCGCGCCCGGGCGGCCAAGTTCAGCCGGATCAACACGTTCCTCTCGGGCCCCATGCTCTTCGGCATGTTGGCCGGCCCGCACCTGGGCGTGTTCAACCTGTGGAACTTCCTCATTTTCACGGCCCTCGCGATGTTCGCGGTGAGCGCGGCGTACAAACTGTCCGCCAACGTCGGGAAATCCGCCTAGGCGACTTTCTTTAAAACAGAACGCCGGGGGGCCGACGCCCCCCGGCGTTTTTGTTTGTCCGAAGTCCGACGAGGCCGCACGGTTATTTTTCTTCGTCCTCGGCCGCGTCCTCTTCAAACTTTTCCATAACCTTCTTGACCTGGAGTTCGGTCTCCCGCAGGCGTTTGCGGCAGAACTCGATGAGTTCGGCGGCCCGCTTCACGTTGTCGGAGAGCACGTCCACGTCGACGTCCCCCTGTTCCAACGCGGCCAGGATTTTCTGAATCTCCTCGAAACTCGCGGTGTAGCTTTCGGTCTTTTTCATGCGGTTTTTCCTTTCCCCGTTCGGGTCACGCCCAACACGTTGGCCGACAGTGTTCCGTCGGACAACCGGGCCTCGATGAATTCCCCCGGTTTGATGTCCCGAACGCGTTTGGCCAGCCGGCCGCCCGCGTACAGCAAACTGTAACCCCGCTCCAAAAGACGGCGGGGGTCCTTCAAGTCGCGTTCCCGCCCGGCGGCGGCCAACCGCTCGAACCACCGGAGAAGGACGCCCTTGGCGCTCCGGCCCAGACGGTCCGGGGCGGTGCGCAGACGTTCCCGGGCCATTCCCAATTGCCGTTTAAGCGCCGACGCCAGGAGGCCCCGCTTTTCCCGAAGAGCGCCCTGGGAACGGGCCAAGGAAGCCCCGGCCGCTTCCCGCCAGGACCCCGCCGCCGACGACAAATCCCGCTCCAGCCGGTCCAGGAGCGCCCGGGTTCCCCGGACCAGGGCCCCGGCGTGGTCCGCCAGAAGTCGGTCCACGGCGTCCACCCGCTCCACCAAAAACTGCGCCACCGCGGTCGGCGTTTTGCGCGCCGTGTGGGCCACCACGTCCGCCACCGACGAATCGATCTCGTGGCCGATGCCCGTCACCACCGGCACGGGGCAATCCGCCACGGCCTCCGCTATTTTTTCCTTGTCGAACCAAATCAGGTCGCTCCGGGAACCGCCGCCCCGGATCAGGGCCACGACTTGGACCTCGGGACGGGCGCCCAATTGGCGAAGGGCCCGGGACACGTCGCGCTCGGTCTCGGCGCCCTGGGTGTGGGCGTCCACGAAATAAACCGTGAAGGCGTAGCCCGAGCTTTTCAGTTCCTGGACGAAATCGTGGTAGGCGGCGCTCCCGTCGGAGGTGACGAGCCCCACGCCCAGGGGGAGGTCGGGGAAGGGCAACGAACGGTTTTTTTCCAGCCGGCCGGACTTCTTTAATTTTTCCAAGAGCTCCCGCCGGGCCCGCTCCATGTCCCCCAGGGTGAAATGGGGGTCCACGTCCAGCACTTTGAGCTGAAGGGAGGCCCGGGGCCAGTAAAAATCCACCGTGCAGAGCACTTTGACCGAAAGCCCGTCTTGAAGCTTCAAGTCGCCGGACACTTCGGCCAATTTCCGGCGCAGGGTGTTTTGGGCGTCGCCCCAGAGCACCGCCTTGATGCTGGCGCGCACGGTGTCGGCGCCCGGTTCCTTCTCGATCAATTCGAAATACACCTGGCCCCACCGGCGCTGGCCGGCTTTGGCCGCGTCCCGATCGAACCCCTGAAGCTCGCCCTTGACCCAGAAGGCCTCGGAGAACCGTTCCTCCAGGGTTTTGGCGATGGACTGGTTGACCTGGCTGACGGACAGTCCGTCGTCGGCCGTTTCGCTTATCGGGGAAGTCGCGCGAGGGTGAGGAGCCACCGGCATTCCTTTTCAAATTGTCCGCGGTCGGAGTAACC
Organism: Elusimicrobiota bacterium; assembly: GCA_016722575.1. Lineage (NCBI taxonomy): Bacteria > Pseudomonadati > Elusimicrobiota > Elusimicrobiota bacterium. The sequence goes on from JADKIY010000002.1 coordinate 387,164, forward strand.
GGCGGTCGCCAGGGTTTTGTTTTCCATCACCCAGCGGGCGCCGCGGTTGAGCGGCACGTCGGGCCGCCGTTCAAGAATGATTTTGATGAACCGTTTCAGATTTTCCAATCCGTTCCAGGTTTTGGATTCGCCCAACCCGGAAAACCCGAAATGCCCGGCGTCCACCCGAAAGCGCTCCGTGGCGGTGAACAAATCGGCGAACACCGTGAGGTCCCCGGTGGTCAAGGTCTTTTTGATCTCCGTGGATTTCCCCATGGGAAGCGGAATGCCGGTGGTCATCAAGAGGGTCATTTTGGCGGCGCGCTCGCCGGCCGACGGGCCCTCCTTGAGGATGACCGTCGACGTGGATTCCTCCCGGAACGGTAGGATCGCGATCAGCGTGAGGTCGACCAGGGGGATTCGCTTTTCCCGGGCGGGAAGGCCCAGGGTGAGGCGAAGAACGTCGTTTTCGGGACCGCCGCCGTTGGCCGATTGGGACGGGGGCGAAACGGCGAGCTCCGAATCGGGCACGACCCGGGCGGGCGCCCCGGCCGCCTGGGCCCCGGCCGCCAGGCGCTGGGCCTCTTCCGCCGACAATTTTTCGCCCAGAAAGCCCCAGGCGTCCCGGGCCTTGTGCTGGGCGTCGATGGCGGGGACGTTGAGAAAGTCTCCGAGGATCTTGGACACCAGCGGAAATTCCGCCCCCCGAGGGTCTCGCAGGAGAACAGCGAAGAGGCCCACGCCCGCTGCCTTTTTAAGAACGCCGACGGGCGCCGCCGCCCCGGCGGTTGGGCGTGGGCGAATCCTCGATGTTCTTTTTCAATTTCAAAACGACTTCCTCGGCGGTTCGGATCAAGCGGCCGTCCCAATCGCCCTTGGTCAGTTTTTCCAGGGCGGGCACGGCGCGCTCGTCGCCCACCTGGCCCAGGGCCCGGACGGCGGACATTTGGACCAGCAAATACGGGTCTTCCAACAAGGCCGTCAACCGGCGCAACACCTCTTCCCGTCCACCGCCCAATTGGGCCAGGCATCGGATGGCCGTCAGGCGGCGGGTGTGGGGCACGCCGTAGGCGGTGTGACGAATCAAGGTGTCCACAGCGCCGGGCGAGCGGAGCAGGGTCAGGGCCTCCAAAGCGCCGGAGCGAAGCACGTCGTTCCAGGATTCCCGGCCGAGCGCCTCGTCGATCAGGCGGCCCACGGCGGCGTCCCCCTGCTTGGCCAGGGATTTGAGCGCCTGGGTTTCGGCGAAATAGCTTTTTTCCTGGGCCAGGGTTTCCCAGAGCCGCTCGCGCACCGCGGGCTCCCGGTATTCGCCCAGGGCGGCGTTGATGGGGCGGCGGGCCTTGGGGTTTTCTTCGACGGCGTGGGCCCGCAACAGGAACTGGAGGGCCGCCGGCGTCCGGATCTGGCCCAGCGCTTGGGCGATGTCGGCCTTGACGCCCCAGAAAGTTTCCCGGAGAAGCGCTTTCCCCAGGGCTTCGGTGGCGGCCGCGCCACCCAATTTGCCCAGGGCCTTGGCCGCGTCGCTGCGTCCCAGCACCGTGGGGTCCAGGGCCAACTGCCGAAGCCAGACGGCTTCGGATTTCGGGAAATCCACCTTCTTTAAAATCCAGTGGTCCGGGTCGAAGAGGGTCAACGCGGGTTCGCCGGTCAGTTTGAAACGGAACAGGTGGGTTTTCTTTTCCACCGTCTCTTTAAACCGTTTTTCTTTCCCGTTTACCCAGAAGGCGAATTCCACGGGGAGGGCAAAGAGGCCGGTCTCCCCGTTGGTCGTTTGGGATTGCACGACGCGCACCACGGCTTCCCGGGTTTTCGGGTCCCACCAGGAGCGCACTTTGTATTCGGGGTGGCCGCCGCCGTAGACCCATTGGTCGAAGAACCGCGAGAGGTTCCGGCCGGTGGATTTTTCGATGGCGTCCAACAGATCGCGCGTCTCGACGACCGTTTCCCGGTTGTCCGCCACGTAGCTGTGGATGGATTTCCAGAAGTCCTTGTCCCCCAACAAATACCGGATCATGTGGAGGACCCGGGAGCCCTTTTCGTACAAGTGCCGGTCGAAGAGGTCCGAGGGCTGCTTGTAGACCTTGGTCACGATGGGGCGGCGGTAGTGCTCCGCGTCCTCGTCGAAGTAGATCTCGCCGTTTTGGCGGATTTCCTGGGCGAATTCCTCGGGGCCCTTGTCGAACTCGGTGAAGAGGGCCTCGAAGTAGGTCGCGAAACTTTCGTTCAACCAGGCGTGGGCCCAGTCCCGGCAGGTGAGCAGGTCGCCGAACCATTGGTGGGCCAGTTCGTGGGCCACCAAGGGGTCGCTGGAGAAGTCCAAATGGGCCCGTTCGTCGTGGAGCGTCAGGGCGGTCTGGGTGGTGGCACTGGTGTTTTCCATGCCGCCGTAGATGAAGTCCAGGGCCGCCACCTGGGCGTATTTGGGGTAGGCGTAGGGCACGCCGATTTTGGAGGAGAAAAACTCCATCATCTTGGGCGTCTTGCCGAAGGCCCGGCGGGCGTCGTCCTCGCGGCCGGGGGTCACGTAGTAGTTCACCGGCACCCGGCGCCATCGGTCTTTGATCTCGGTGAATTTCCCGACGGCCAGGGTCACCAGATACGTCGCGTGGGGAATGTCCTGTTTCCAGTGGAAAAGCGTCTGGGCGCCCCGGGCTTGCTTTTTGACGAGCCGCCCGTTGGAGACGGCGGTGAAGCCCCGGGGCACGCGCACGAGCATTTCCGTCGTCACCCGGTCCTGGGGCGAATCGTGGCAGGGGAACCAGTAGCGGGCGTATTCGTCTTCCCCCTGGGTCCACACCTGCACGGGCTTGTCGGGGTAGCCCCGGTCCGGCCCGATGAAATAAAGGCCCAATTTGGGCTTGGAAACGCGGTAGGCCACGTCCACCGGGACGACGGCGCCGGCCGCGAAGGGCTTGGGAAAGCGCACGGTGAGTTTCTTCTCGTCGTAGTCGAAGGGCAGCGCCCGGCCATTCGACCGAACCGATTCGATTTTAAAATGCACCGCGTCGAACACCATGCGGTCCGCGCCCGCCGCCAGGGCGCGCAGTTTCGTTGAAGCCGTGCCCCGGAGGGTTTTCTTGGCGATGTCCAGCGACAGGTCCAGCCGGATGTGCTCGGTGTCGAACGTCCGGTCCGGGGCGTAGTGGGACTCGGAGCCCTTGAGCGTGAAGCGGGCGTCGGCGGCTTCGGAGCGGCGGCAAATCATTCGTTCTTCCATGGGGGAGTCTCTCCTTATTTCGGCGCGGGTCCGCCCGGGGCGGGGACCGGCTCCATCGAAAAATCCGGGCTCAACAGGGCGTTGAACACCAGGTCGCCCACCCGCACCACTTCCAGGCGCTTGCCCTCGGCGGAATAGCGCGTCCACCGGGTCGGCAGGAAGAACTGATTTTGAAACATTTCCTCGCCCTCGAACAGCCAGGTTCCGGGGGCCCCGAGGGCGTTCATTCCCCGCAAAAAGGCGGGGGAGGTGTCGACGTAAAGGGTCCAAGCTTCGGGCGCTCCGGCCACGGGCCCGAAACTCAAACGGCGTTGCAGGCGGCTTTGTAAAAAACCCATGCCCCTATAACGGGCGGGGAGGCGGCATTGCGCCAGATGAAAGGGCGCGAGAAGAAGGTAAAAACGCTCCCGGGAGGAGCGCCCGTCGGGGTCCAAGGACGCGTCTCCCAAATCGAAGGGCGCCGTGGCGGTCCAGATCCGGGCCGATTCCCCGAGGGTCTTTTCCGAAACACGCCAGCCCCCGGGCACCCGCCGGGCGGCGAAATCCACGGCGCTGTTCACGACGCCCGCGGTCGACGGACGCACCAGGAGGAAACGGCCCTGGATCGTTTCAATCCGGCCGAATTTGGCGACCCCCCCCGCCGCGTCGACGGCCTGGGTCAAATAATCCGGCTCGCCTTTGTCCTTGGCCGCGGCGGGGGCCCCCGCGAGCAGGCTCAGGAGCGCCGCGGCACCCGAAACCCGGGCGTTCCGAAAGATCGTAAAAAGTTTCATTTATTGACGGAGTATACCAATTTGCCGAAGGCGGACCCCCGGGACTATTTTCTCAAAACGTCGACGGCGTCCGAGTCCGCGTGGACCCGGACCTTGAGCTTGCCGCACACCCCGAGGACGAGGTCCTTCCCCTGGGGGGAAAGGTCCAGGGAGGAGATCCATTCGAAATTGGACATGTCGGAGTATTGGCGGGACAGGGTTTCCAGGTCGGGGACCACGTCCTTCAACGCGAGGGTCCTTCGCGATTCGCCCGTTTTCAGATCGTAGACGGCGACGCGCCCCAGGTCGACGCCCGGGTCGCCGAATCCCCCGACAAAATAGGCCACTCCCGCCTCCGGGGACAGCACGACGTCGGAAGGGAAATCCGGTCGAACGCCCCGCCAAACGTATTTCTTCCGGGTCGCCGAATTCCCGGTTTCCACCCAGGGGTCCCGGCGGGGCGGGTAAACCAGTTTGCATCGGCCGTCCGCCGACTTAAACTCAAATTGTTCCGGAAGCACGACATCCATCGAGAAAGCGACCCCCTTCAATAGGCCCGCGATTAACAAAGAAAAGAAAAACGTTTTTGGAACATGCCGAACAAGGCGATTCCACACCGACGCCTCCCTGGGAACGCAAATATTCTATTTCTTTAAAACCTTCCGTGCCTCCCCGGCCGTTCGACCGACTTTTCCAAATCCGAGGTATAATGACCGCCAACCATGACGGCCGGGACCCCCCTCCATCGAAAATTCATTTTTTGCTTCGCCGCCCTGAGCCTGGGGGGCGTCGCCTCCCCGCGCTGCGAAATCCGCCGAGGGGACGCTTCCCTCGGGATCCTGTCTTCCGGGGTCGCCGCTCAGGTCGTGACCTTTCCCCGGGTGTCCCTCGGAATCCACTATCAAAAGCAGCGGGGCGTGGCGGTCTATGGACTCCGCCAGCGCTACCACCTCAATCCCGACGCCCCGCGGACCAACTTTTTCGTCGGCCTCGAGGAAAACCGAGTGACTTTCGACATCGACGGCGTCAAGGGCCGGGGGTGGACCGGCGGGGCCTTTTTGGGTTTGGATTATTTTGTCGCCAGGCGTTGGTCCCTGGAAATGGACGCGGGCCCGGCCTTCATCGCCTTGGAAGACGGCGACAGCGCCGTGACCAACGAAGGCCTGGATTTCGTCGCCAACGTGGGGCTCAACTGGCATTGGGGCGGCCGGTGAAAAATTTTTCGGGAATCGTCGGGGGGTTGGTCTTGGTGGCCGGGGCGGGCGCCTGGGCGCTCCAATTCGGAACGGCGGGCGCGGTCAAGAAACGGGCCGCCGTCGTCGCCGGGGAACGGAACGAACAGCTCATGGACCCCTGGAACGCCCCCCTGGGCGCGCCCGTGGAGGGGGCCGTGCTTTCCGACGGCTGGCGGGACCTGCGGGAAGTGCCCGGCCCCGTGAACGTTGATGGGGGATGGACCGACTCCGTCATGGTCACCCGCAACGGACGACGGCTTTTTTACGGCTACACCCGCTACGATTTTTGGCAATTCTACTTCTCCCTGTCCACGCCCACACCGGCGGGCGTTCAATACATCCCTTCCGGCCCCCAACGGCCGGGCATGACCGGCGACGCCTTTAAGATTTTTCAGGCCGACCTGGGCCCCCGGGGCTGGGTCGAAACCTTCCACGCCGTCAACGGCGACCCGACCCTTTCCGAAGCCTCCGCCGCGGTCAATTTGACCGAAGACCTCCTGGTGTTCAACCGGTTTCCAACGGGCCTCCCCCGGGGAATCTTCTTTTCGTCCCGAACCGCCGACGGTTGGTCCGTGCCGGCGGCCGTGCCCGGCATCAACAGCGGCTGCGACGACGACAACGGCTTCGTGGTGGGCGACTTGCTGCACGGCGCCACCTTTTACTTCGAATCCAGCCGAGTGGACACCGCGGCCAGCTCCTGCGGGTCCCTTCACCGGATTTGCCGAACCTACTTTCCCCCGGCCGGAGTCAACACCCCGATCCAATTCCTCCCCGGGCTGGGCACCGCCAACGACGACACTCAAATTTCCGTCTCTCCGGACCAGAAAGAGATTTATTGGACCAGCGTGCGTGCCGGGAAATACGGCGTCTTCACCGCCGACCTCCAGCCGAACGGGACCTACGGCAACATCCGCCCCGTGGTGACCGGCGTCACGACGCCCCCTTTTCAAGGGAAAGTCACCTTGATGGGCGAAGCCAACGTCGCCCGGGTGCCCCAGGGCGAATTGATGTATTTGATGTGCGGCATCGCGGGCGGCGACAGCGGCGGGCATCCCGTCAACATCCGCCTCAAGATTTGCCAGGCCCGGCGAACGCGTTAGAGAGAGGAAGGGCGGCTTCGTGCGGTGGAGGGGATGGAACCCCGGGGGTCAATTCCGAACGACGATCTTGAAGGTTTTCCGGCTTCCGTCGGCGCCGTCGGCCAAAACCCAATAAATCCCGCTCGCCGCCGTTCGCCCGGAAGCGTTGCGGCCGCTCCACTGGGCGGTTCCGCCGCCGTCCGCCGACACCTCGGCCACCGACTCCCCCGTTAAACTGAAAATCCGAACGCGCCCCCCCGGGGCCAGCCGTGCGAAGGTCAACGGAATTCCCGACGAGGGTTTGAACGGATTGGGAAATCCGAGGGGCTCTTCCCCCCCGCCGGGCGTGGTCAAACGCGTCTCCGCCAACCCCACCCGAAATTCGAACAACGCCTCGTTGACCCCGGTGTAATACAGTCGCCCCACGCCGTTGTCGTTCAGCACGCTGGGAAAACCGCCGTCCATCCCCGCGTTTTCAAAGGGTTGGGTGCCCAGGCAGAGGACGGGATTGGCCGAGACCTCGGTGAATGGCCCGAAGGGCGCCGGTCCCCGGGCGAGCGAGAGGCCCACCCGCCCGGCGCCGCAGGCATCGTCCACGCCGTAAAAAAGGGAATAAAGACCGTCGGCGTCCAAAACGATATCCGGGTGCTGCAATCCGATGTTGCTCCCGGGGTCCAGCCGACCTTGCTTGGTCCAGGTGCGGCCGTTGTCCGTGGAAACGGCCTTCAAGGCGTAAAAAGCCGGTTGACCGCCGTTGAGGGCGCACCCCTGGGTGCACCACCCCACGTAAATCATTTCCAACGTTCCACCGAGGTCGACGATGGTCGGGTCGGTGAGCCCGTCCTGGTCGAAGGAGTTGGGCGTGCGGGTCAGCACCGGGGAGGTGCTGGATCGCACGAAATGCGCGCCGTCGGTGGAAACCGCCAGTCCCAGGTCGCCCCAGGCCAGGCCGCCCGAGGCGTCCCGCGCCGCGGGGTCGTAACCGGCGTAAACCAGCAAATATTCCCCCCCGGCCTTGATCAGTTCCGGCGTTTCCAGGCTTTCGTCCCAGACGCCCAGGGCGCTCGGCACCACGAGGCCGTCTTGCCCGTTGTTCAAAGTGGCCCAGACGGTGCCGTCGGGGGAGGTCGCCAGGATCAGACTGTTGCCGTCGGGGCTTCCGCCGCCCGCCCCCGACACGACCATGCGATAAGTCGATCCGTCCTTGATCACGGAAGGATCCGAAGCCACGGCGGAATGAGTGTAGACCGGATTCGTCGGGTGTTTGGTCCAGGAGGTCCAAGGCGCGGCGGGACCGTTCGCCGCCAACAAAAGGAGAAGGCCCGGCAAGATTATGTGGAGGACGTCGCGCCGGGAAAAGGCGGTCAAAGGGGGCAACGCATGGATCCGGGGCCGGTTCATGACGGATTTTTCAAGCCCAGGAAGCGGCGAACCTCTTCGCCCCAATTCTTGGTGTCTTTCTCGTTGAAGGATCGAAGAAGGAACCGGGTGACGGGCAGCCCGAAATGCTCGGGTTTCAAGGAGGTGTGATGAACGGCAACAACAATATTTTGGCCGCCCTCCACGCTGACGGACATGGTTCCGAGCGGCGTATCGACCACGGCGTCCAGATAGAATTTCCCGTTCATTTTGGAGGAACGCTCCCACGCCTTCGCCAATTCCGCCGCGTCCTTGGGGAAACGAAGGGGCGGCTTCTTCCGGCCCAGGGAGGTCGAGTGTTTGGTTGGCATCAACGGTTCCCGGGGCTATTTCTTGGGCAAATGGTCTTTCCGCTGGGCGGCGTGGGTGTCCAGGGATTTGTCCCATTCCCGCCACCCGTCCATCAACGCGGGGTTGCTGCTTTTTTGCACGCAGGCGCGGCAGGCTTCCAACACCGACTCGGCGGAGACGATCGCCCGGGCGTGTTCGTCCTGGGCCGGCCCCACCCGTTTCCCTTTTCCGGTTTTACGGAGATCGGCCGGGATCGCCGGAACCGCGGGGTAATGGGCGAATTCCCCGGCGATGGATTTTTCGGCCGACGCCATGATCTCCTCCAACACGCGCACCGAGTCGGTGGAATACGACGGATTCTGTTTGTCCCAGATCCGGTCTTCCAGATCCAGGGAGTGGTATTGAACCATGGGAATGGCTTTTTGCCGCTTCTCCCGTTCTTTGGAATTCAGGTCGAGGCCCCGGAGGTATTCGGCGTAGGCCCGGGAAGGAAGGGGGCGGGGGTCGCCGGGGATGAACATCGGGCCGCCCGCGTCCAGGTAGATCAAATTAAAAACGCGGTCCTTGACCTTGAGGGAAGCGGTGAGGTCCACGTAATAAAACCCGGAGGGGGACCCGTCGCCGGAGGCGAAGGGGATGCGAACGAGGTGGTTGTGGTAGTTCAGCCCCCGGGGGAGGGTCTCTTCGGTGGTTTTGCCGTCCCGGCCGATTTTGTATTTCGTCGACCCGGCGAAATAGGGCGAAAAGACGTGGAGCGTCTCCCCGTCTTTTTCCAACACCAAAATCAGCCGATCGTTCAACACGTCCAGGGAATGTTCCGTCGGAACTTCGGGAAACAAACGGATCAGCTTGGCCGCGCAGGCCAAGCGCTCCCGGTCCGGGTCCGCCGCGGCCCGCGCGACGCCCGCGCCCGCGATCGACAATCCGAGAACGGTCCAAACGACGGCTTTTCGGAAATTCATAAATCCTCCCGCTTCCCGGGGCAACGCCCCGCCCGATTTCCATAAAATACCAAAATTTCCGTCGATCGGGGCCGGTCGTTCCTCCCGTTCCGTCGGGGGCCGGTCCCGAGGACGGACCGGGCTCCCCCCCGGGACGGGGGGGTCACCGGGGCCCCCGGGGAGAGGCGGCGCCCGCGGTCGCCAGGATCGCTTCGGCCACCCGCAGGCCGTCCACCGCCGAGGACATGATGCCGCCCGCGTAACCCGCGCCTTCCCCCGCGGGAAAAAGGCCCCGCAGGTTCGTTTGAAAGGAATCGTCCCGCGTCATCCGCACCGGGGAGGAGCTCCGGGTTTCCACCCCGGTCAACAGGGCGTCGGGGTGGGCGAACCCTTTCATCCGCCGGTTGAACTCCGCCAACCCTTCGATGATTCCCTCGCAAACGAATTCCGGCAGGCAGTCCCACAGATTGGCCGGGGTCACCCCCGGCAAATAAGAGGGCGACACGGCCCCCAGCCGCGTCGTCGGCCGCCGCGCCAGGAAATCCCCCACCCGTTGAACCGGGGCCTTGTAACCGCCGCCCCCCAGCGCGAAGGCCCGCCGTTCCCATTCCCGTTGAAAAGCCACGCCCGCCAGGGGATCTCCCCGGCCGAATTCGGCGGGGCCGACCCCGACCATGAGGGCGCTGTTGCTGTTGGGCGCGCCCCGGGCGTATTCGCTCATGCCGTTGGTGACCACGCCGCCTTCCTCGGACGCGCCCGGGACGACCACGCCGCCCGGGCACATGCAAAAAGTGTAGGCGCTTTGGCCTTTGGCGCCGTGGTGGGCCATCTTGTAGTCGGCCGCGCCCAGTTGGGGGTGCCCGGCGAAAGAACCGTAAAGGCCGCGGTCCACCCATTCCCGGGGGTGCTCCACCCGCGCGCCGATGGAGAAGGGCTTCGCCTCCAGCCGCACCCCCCGTCGGTGCAACAACTCGAAGGTGTCCCGGGCGGCGTTGCCGACGGCCAGCACCACGGCGTCGCAGGCCACGACCTCCCCGTCGTTGACGCGCAGGCCGGACACGCGCCCGTCCACGACCGTCAAATCCGTCACTTTGGCCCCGAAACGGAACTCCCCCCCCCGGTCCTGGATGTCCCGCCGCATCCGTTTCACCGTTTCGCGGATGCGGTCGGTCCCGACGTGGGGCTTGGCTTTGTACAGAATATCCGGCGGCGCGCCGGCGGCCACCAATTGTTCCAACACCCACCGGCAACGGGGATCGCTGATGGAGGAGTTCAATTTCCCGTCCGAAAATGTGCCCGCGCCCCCCTCGCCGAACTGAATGTTCGACTCGGGCTTCAGCAATCCGCCGGAAAGCAGGCCTTCCACGTCCTTCACGCGTTCCTCGATGGGCCGCCCCCGCTCCAGGAAAATCGGCCGGGCCCCCGCCCGCGCCAACAACAACCCGGCGAAGAGCCCCGCGGGCCCCGTGCCGACGATCACCGGACGTCGGGGGAAAGCGTCGGCGTGCGCGGAAAAGGAATAGGGCGCGTCCGCCGCGGCCGACACGTGGGGGCGGTTTTGGGAAAGCACGGCGGCCTCGTCCGCCGCCTCCAGGTCCAGGGAGTAGATGAAATAGATTTGGCGGGGATGCCGGGCGTCCACGCCCTGGCGGTGGACGCGGAGGGACCGAATTTCCGGAGCCGGGATTCCCAGGGCGGTCGCGGCGGCCCGGCGAAGGTCGTCCTCCGTGTGGCCCACCGGAAGCCGGAGTTGCTGAAGGCGGATCATTTAAGACGCGGCGGCGTGGACGCCCGCCGCGTTTCCCGACGACCAGGCCCATTGAAGGTTGTAGCCGCCGCAGTCGCCGTCCACGTCGATGGTTTCCCCCGGCCAAAAAGAGGCCCGGGAGGATTTTGGATTCCAGCGTGGCCGCGTTCAGTTCCGCCGCGTCCACCCCGCCGGCCGTCACGTGGGCCCGGGACCAGGGTTGGGTCCCCGTGATCGGCGCGGTCCAGCTTTTCAACAGTTCGGCCAGTCGCCGGGCGTTCTCCGGCGGGGCGTGGCGGCAGGCCAAATGTTTGTTTTTATACCCCGCCGCCTGAAGGAGAACCGGCAGGAGATTGGCGTGCACGAGTCCCACCAGGGCCCGGTCCAGGGTTTCGTCGGGTCGGGAGGACAGGCGGTGTTCGATGTCGGCCAAAAGGTCCTGGGGCGACCGGCCGGGAAAGAGGCGCAGTTCCAACACGGGCTCGCGTTGGCGGAGCAGGCATTCCCCCGCCGAGCGGCTGAGGTCCAACACCGGAATGCCCGAGGCGCCGTAATCCGTCAGTTGGATTTCCCCCGTTTCCTCCCGCACCACGCGCCCTTGATCGAGGACGGCGGCGGCCCCGTCGAAGCGAACGCCGTCCACCGCCTTGAGGAACCCCGCCCGCAAATTCAATTGAACCAACACCGGAAACAGCGGCGTCACCCGGTGCCCGAGCGCCTTCACCAGTTCGAGGCCGGACCCGTCGGATCCCCACTGGGGGCCGGCCTTGCCTCCGGCGGCGACGATGACCCGGTCCGCCGCGAAGGCGCGACCGTCTTTGGTTTCGGCCTTAAAGGCCCCGCCCGCGCGCGTCAGTCGGTGGACGTCGGCGCCGCAATGCACGCGGACGTTTCGTCGTTCCATTTCAAACCGAAGAACCTCCACCACGGCCGAGGCCTGGCCACAGGAGGGGTAAACACGCCCCTCTTCCTCCTCCACGCAGGGCAGCCCCAAGGATTTAAAGAAATTCAGGGTTTGATCGACGGGGAAGGAGCGAAGGACCGTTTCCGTGAAAGCCGCGGGGGCGCCATGATAGCGGGTGGGGCTGTGCCGGGCGTTGGTGATGTTGCAGCGGCCGTTGCCGGTGACAAGGATTTTCTTTCCCGGCTTGTCCATGCGGTCCAAAAGGGTGACCGAGGCGCCCCGACCGGCGGCCGCCAGGGCGGCCAGCATGCCCGCCGGCCCGCCCCCCACCACCAAAACCGTTTTGGAAGGACTCGTCATCGGGCCATTTTAACACGAATGCGCCCCCTTCGCCGGAGGGGGCCGGGCCGCCACCCGGGACCCATTGAAATTCCGGGACGAATTTAGGATAACAGGTTTATGAACAGCCCCGGGTGGATTCCTCGATGGGCGGCCGCCGCCGCTTTTCTATTTGTCGTCGGGTGCCATAGCCAACCCAAGGAAACCAGCGGCGAAGGGGTTGTGGCCGCCTCGGGGACCTGGGATTTTGATCAAAACGCCATCGTGCAATTCCCCCGGGGGCAGTTCTCCTACGGTTGGTACGGGCGGGAGGAAAGCCATCTCACGGGGATCGCGGCGGACATGATGGGAACGCCCGGCGACCGCCTGGCGCCCTTGGGCGACCGGCCCATCGAAGGCGTCACGCAGGAGGAACTTAAGACCCTGCCCTATACCCATATGCCGATCGTGGACTACAACCACAAAACAATCCATCCCGGGTTTTCCTTCGCCGTCCAGCTTCGGGACGGCCGCTACGCCAAGGTCACGGTTACCGGCTACACCCACCGCCGCGATTTCTCCTTCAAAGGCGCCGACACCCTCAGCAAATTCACAAAAGACGATCTCCTCAAGGGCCCCGACAACGCGGAATACAACCTGAAGGTTCGTTGGGTGCTCTACGGGGGCTCTTGATCCCTTTTATCGTTCGGGACGTCCTCGGGGGCGTCGCCCGTTCCGTTTGGGAGGAGCATCAAAAAGGCGAGCAACGGCTTCAAAAAGCGGTCGCCGCCCTCTCCCCCCTCCATCAAGCGGCCTACGCCAACCAAATGAAAAGCAAACGGAAATCCCTGGCCGCGGCCTACGTTCTCGGTGTATTGGGCGGACTCCATCACGTGTATCTGGGCAGCGTCCCCAAGTTCCTCCTGTTTCAGTTCACGGCGGGCGGCCTGTTGATCTGGTGGACCTGGGATTTGGGCACCATGTTTTTTATCGTCAGCGCCCACAACCGCCGGGAAGCCTTTAAAATCCTCGAAAATCTGCCCTCCCCCGCCTAGGGACCATCGGAACCATTCCGCCGGCCGTTTGTTGTCATAATAGGAATGCCACGCTTTCCCAGGAGAGAATCATGAAAATCAAGGTGGACATTTTTTCCGACGCCATTTGCCCCTGGTGTTACGTGGGCAAAAAACGCCTGGAGAAGGCCGTGACGGCCCTCTCCCCGGACCACGCCTTCGAAATCCGATGGCATCCCTTTCAATTAAATCCCCAAACGCCCGCCGAAGGCTTCGACCGGGCGGAATATCTGGCCCGGAAATTCGGCGGCGGGGAACGCCTGCGCGAGATGGACGCGAAAATGAAGGAAGTCGGTCGCGGCGAAGGCATTGAGTTCCACCAGGAGAAGATCCTCAAAACACCCAACACGCTGAACGTCCATCGGTTGATTTGGTGGGCGGGCCGGGCCGGGAAGCAAGGCGCCCTGGTCGAAAACCTCTTCCGCGCCTATTTCACCGAGGGCCGGGACATCGGCGAACGCGCCGTCCTGGCCCGGGTGGCCGGGGAAAGCGGTTTCAATGCCGGCGAGGCCGCCGCGTTTCTGGAGGGAGAAGAGGGCCGGACCGAAGTGCTGAAGGAGGAAGAGGACATCAAACGCGCCGGGGTCCGGGGGGTGCCGTTCTTTATTCTCAACGGGCGGGCCTTTCTGGAAGGGGCGGAGCCGCCGGAAGCCTTTGTCCAGGCCGTTCGGGAAATGCCCCCGGACGCGGCCCGCGGCTAAGCCGCCGTTCGTCGGCCCCCAAAAACCCGTCGACAAAAAAGCTTCTTGGGTCTAACCTATCGAAGACGGCGATTCCCCGTCGGCGAACCCGAACGCCCGACTGAAAGGGAAACCATGAAAAACGATTTCCGTTCTCCTTCACACAATCCCGAAGACTTCGAAATCGGCGCACGCAAAACCGGCCCCGACGGCCGCACCTGGGAAGTGGCCCGGTCCAAAAACGGCGTCGTCCGATGGCTGCCACTCGGTCGATTGACCCGGCGCCTCTACGTGGCCCAGGTAAACGCCCGCATCCGAAAACCTCGATCCGCCTCCGCCGCTCCCCGTCCCAATTCCAGCCTGGATTGGGTCATCGCCAATCCCCAAAAATTGAAGGCCCTCACGGAGGGCCGCCATTTTAAACCGGCCTCGAACCGGGAGGGGTTGATGAAGCAGGCCCGCCTCCATCGGGACGGTTGGGAAGCCATCACCACCCGGAACCAAGACTGGTCCGATGAGCGGATCGCCGCGTCGTCGGCGTCGGAATTGAGGAAGTTTGTGAAGAGCTACACAACGCCCGAAATGATGGAAATCCTGGCCCAGTGGCTGGCCCCGCTCCTGCTCCAAGCCCTGCGTTACAAAAAATCCAAACACGCCTGAGGTCGCCGGCGCCTTTCGAATTATTTCTTTACGAGGCTCCCGTCGAATTCGATGCGCGGATCTTTCACATCGACGAGCTCGTTCAATTCGTAGACGTTGCGGTACCCGTAGCCGTAGAGGTTGATGTAGGTGGGGATGTTGAGCGCCAGCGTGATCGGCTTCTCCTGGACGCGCATTTGTTGGGCGGGGGTCGCCGCGGTCCCGGGGAATTCACCCGGCGGGGGAGGGAAGGTCGCCTTCGTGGCGAAATCGACCTGATTGCCGTCGAAGTTGTTGTTGCAATAAATCAGGATGGGGGTGTCAAAATCCGGGAACACCTTGGCCAAATTCGCTTGGGTAAAATCGGAAAACGCAAGGTGTTTCGCCCCCTTCACATGGAGGCGCTCGAACCGGAAATCCGATCGCGAATCGAAAATCACCACCCCGGGCTTCCGACTCATTTGCAGAAAGGCGTCCAGGTCGATCAGACGCTGGGCCCGGTGGGGCTCGACCGCCTGGACCAACGACTTGAAATCCTCAAAACTGACTTTCGCCGCCGGATGTTTCATTTTTTCTCCCCCCGCCAAACCGAAGGCCAACGCGGCCATCGCGACCGCTCCGCCCACGACGCCCCAATGGCTTCTCATAGGAAAATATTAACGTAAAAGGAGGGCCATGCAAATCCAACACGCACCGTCATGGCCACCCCCGCGACCCCGGCCGGCCTCACAACCCTCGAACCAGCTCGACGGCGGCGTAAAGCAGGAACGAACCGAATATCAGGCCGCGAACACCCCAACGCTTTCGCTCGGAGACTTTATTGTAAAGGGTCGCCTCGGCGATTCCCATGGGGAAAAGGGAAAAAACCAGCATCCATCCGCAACACATCCCGAAATCGGCCCACATCATTCCCCGATGGACAACGGAATTCGAGGGATTCCCCGGATCGACAAAAACCGTCACCGGCCGGCCGTTCCGGCGGGCCTCGTCCAACTCCGCCACCGTTCGTTTCAACCACCGGCCGTTCCAAACATCCCCGCGGTCGTTCGCCTGGGGCGTAAACGCCAAGCGGCGGCCTTGAAAGGTTTTCCCCTCCCATTCGTATTCATAGAGCAGATCGACGTTGAAATGCCCCATCCGGCGGGGCCTTCGCTGGTAATCGACTTGAACGGAAATAACCTTGGCCGGAACCTCGACCCAGGCCCTGGCCCGCACCACGCGATGGGTCAGGCGTCCCACCAAAAAGACGGGCCAGGCGGCCAAGGCCAGAAAAAGCCCGGCCATCACAAGGCCCGCCAGCGTCGAAAGCCAACCTCCCTTATTCATTCGAACGACCCCGTCGCCTCATAGAAGGTGGTAGACAAAAACGGCCATGGAAACAAAGGGAGCGATCTCTTCCCTGGGAACCGTCGGAAATTTTACGGCGACGTCCGCCGCCAGGCGCTCGACGTCAAAATCCTTGATGTCCGTGTATTCGCCGTGGGCTCCGGTGAAATAACGGGAGCGTTCCCGTTGGGCGATCTCGCCGTGGACTTCGTCTTTCAAATGGCGGAGAACGTCCACGCGCGCGGGGTTAAAGGCCCCCAACTTCTTTCTTTTTAGCGTGTTTCGGATTTTGAGGTCGCTGTCTTCTTTATTGGAAAATGAAAATTCATAGATCAAAACACCGAGAACGGCGCTCTCGTAGGTGGGGGGGCGTTTGGAAGTCATGAGCGTTGCGCGAGGGAAAGCCTGCGTTCCTTGTCCATCCTCAAAAGCAAACCGTCCCCTTCTATTATTGCTCGCCGCCCCAATCGGGGGGCCGGCGGTTGGCTTTGATGTTCGATTGGTGGTGTTTGTTTTCAAGCATCTTGTTTTTGGCCCGGCGGCTTCGTCGGCGTTTTTGGCGGCGGATCTTTTCGATGGCCTGTTGCTTGGCGCTCCGGGCGCCCAGGAGCTTCTCTTCCATTTTCTCCGCCAATCGCTGGCGGGCCAAATAACGGTTCAACGCCTGGGACCGCTCCTCCTGGCACCGCACGGTGGTGCCCGTGGGACGGTGAACCAACAGGACGCAGGTGGACACCTTGTTCACGTTTTGCCCCCCGTGCCCGCCGGATCGAACGAACTGCTCGTCCAAATCCCCCTCACGCACGCCCAACCCCAGAAGGCGGGCCTCCAGGGCTTTCCACTTACCGGGACTAACGGGAAAATCGGGCATGGTTGAAAAAGTATACCGAAGATTTAATTGAATTCATTTTTTTCACGGAACTCCAAGGGACAGTGTTTGGTCAAAGAATCGGTTCTGTCCATCGTTTAATGCTGGGCCGGGAAAAACAGGATCGCGAGCGTCACAAAGGCGGCCAGGAGGACCACGAAGAAGGCGATGGCCAAGGCCAGGTCCCGGCCCCCATGGGGCCGCTCGGCCGCCAAGGCCGGACGGTTCCCCAAATAGGCCAGCCCCGCCGGCCCGGCGAGAAGCCGGATCAGTGAGTCGTAAACCCCGTAGGAACCCCTCAACCCGAAAGGGATCAACAGGGCGGGAGCCAGTAAGGGCAAAAGAAAAATTCCCAACATCCATAGGAGGGCGGAGCGTTTCTTCTGGTAGGCCACCACCGCCGCCACGACGGGGCAGAAAACGACGATCAACCGCAGAAGGTCGTTGATCCTGTTGGAATTGAAGAGGTGGCGCAGGTCCTCGGCGTTCATAGAGATCCGATCGGCCGATTGAGGTAGAGATCGCGCACGGGGGTAACCGCCATCGACCTTACCCGGAAAAGGCCCTATTCACCCAGCCCCCCCTTTTCACAAACCCAATTTTTCGGACTGGGAGAGGCCCCGGATCAACAGGAAACAGGCGCCGATCAACGAAAAACCGCCGGTCACCGCGAGAACCACTGTAAAAATAGCGCCCTGGGTGAGCCCCCGAAGGCACGTTCCCAAAGGAAGAAAAAGCGACGTCGCCGTTAAGACAGCCGCGTTCCGCTTAAGGCGCTCCGAACAGGTCAGATGGGAAATCAACAAACCGAAGAGAATGTTGATCAAACCGAAGGTCATGCCGTGGGTGTGGCCCGCCTTGGTCAGGTAGCGCCAAAAAGGGATTTGCGCGTATCCCTGGGCGAAATAGGGGTCCAAGGATTTGCCCAGAGCAAACCCGCCGAGAGCCGCGGCGATCAAGACCCCCAAACCCAGATATATATTAAACCGTCCATTGCCCATGGTGCCTCCTCTGGTTTCCTATCCGCGGAATCGAATCAAACCACTTTTTAGCAAAACCGGGAGCCGACCTAAGGGGTCATGGCTTCGTATTTCGTTTCTTCCACCCAGGTATGCCCGCATTTGCGGCACAGGCGCTTGACCTTATACACATCGTCGGGCAACAGCCACCCCCGAACGCCCTTCGGGCCCAGGAGGCTTTTGCAACGGGGACAACGCTGAAACCAAAGCACAACCAGAACCAGCGCGGCGATGAGAAGAAGGACTACAAGGGCGCCAATAAGTTTAGCCACTATAGGAGGGCGTGGGGCAACGGGGTGGAATCAAAAACCGTCATCGGAAGTGGAGGGAAAGCGGGAGCACCCGGACTTACTTTCTACGGCCGTCCATGTAACGGGCCGTCTTGTCCTTGGCTTCCGTGCCGGTCGCGGAGTCGAAAAGGGTCACCTCGAAGGTTGGAGCGTCGGCCCCTTCCACGACGGTCATTTTCTTCTGGGAGAAATGGTAAACCCGCCGCGCGTCCTTGGCGTAGGAACGCTCCAACGGTTTAAACGTGGCCGGGTCCGCCTCGGGCACGACGATCCCCTCGTAATACACCAAGGCCTTGTCCATGGCGACGGATTCGTTGTCGGGATGGGCCCGCAGGGATTGCACGTCCACGCCCGCCAAGGGCTGGTTGTAGAAAACGGCGTTTTGGTCATCCGCCACGTAATTTCGCCCCACCAGATGGGCGGAGGGGCCTTTGAGGAGCGGCATGGGTCGCCCGTCGAAGTAAACGGCGGCGCGGTCCCGATAGAACGCCGTGGGCTCGCCGCCCGCGGTTTTAAGCATCCCAAAGGTCCCGGGGTCCGCCGATTCGAGAACTCTCCCGTTGTAATACACCCGGTTTTTGTCCGCCTGGTAAAAATGGGACTGGCCGGCGAATTTGAAAGTGGCCGGGTCCGCCCCGGAGATGGTTTTCCCCCGGACAAAGACCTTTTCCCGGTCCCGAGCGTAGTCCGACCGGCCGATGCCGTCGTCGTCGCTGAAGGGCGCAAAGGTCCCGGGGTCGGCCTCGATGCGGCGGCCGGAGTAATACACCTTGGATTCCTTGACGAAATAGCCCCGGGTCGGCAAACCGGCCAGGCGGGTTTTGAGCATTTGGGGATAGCCGAAGAGGAACGCCCCCAAGAGCGGAACCACGACGGTGGCGGCAAAAACATACTTCGGCGGAATCCGCCAAAGCGGGAAATTGAAAAGATAAACCCCCAACCCGATCAAAACCGGGTAAAAGGTCAGCCCAAGCACAAAGACGATGTTCCCGACCTTCTCGGTCGATCCCGGAGCGTCAAACATCATCACCGACGTAAAAAGAACGAGCGGCCACCACAATAAGAGAAAGGTTAGGACGATTTGAATGAGAATTTTCATGGGTGTAGGATAAGACATCCGGTTAACGGGAGCAACGGGGGGGTTGGAGAACTTCACGCCGATTTAACATGGAAAAACATGCCGTTGCCGTATTGTTGCGTATTCGAACCGGCACACTGTCCCGAAATTCCCGAAATCTCAATCCTAATTGGAATCCTGTTGTTTTTCAATGAAAATGGGGCTATGTTTATCGGGAGGGGGGGGAATTCTGAGGCCAACCGGAGGGGCAGGGGAACGGGAGGAACACGGGCAGCTTGCCCAGCATCGCCTAAGATTCCGCGTTGGATCAAGCTGGTTGATCCGGTGAATTCCCTATCTCGATCGCTGGCGTTGAAAATGAAGGGATCCGGCTTAGGCTCACAGCGGAGGTGCTGCCACGCGAATTCGCGGGTTCACGTTGATCGAGTTGATGTTGGTTGTCGCGATCATCGCGTTGTTGTCGGCGATCGCCGTCCCAAAGTTTGGTGGTTTGATTCGCAGGGCGCAGGAAGCGGCCGTCCGGGGGCAATTGGGGGCCTTTCGCAGCGCTCTTAGCATTTACTACGCCAACAACGACGGCGTTTCGGCCAAAGAACCCTCGTCGCTGACGGTCGGCGGCACCTATCTGGAGGCCATTCCCTTCGTCACGGTGCCTATCCCGGAGCACACGCGCCCTTTGACAGGGAGGGATTATGACGATTTAAGTTTTGGAGGCTACAGTGTCTGCTGCCATTGCGGGTCCATGCCCGGGATGCATATCCCCTGGGACTACGATTTAACCACTCACGAGTTGCAAATCAACTGCTACCACATGGACAGCCGGGGCGTCTCTTGGTGCGAATACTGACCGTGGCTGCATCCTCTTGTTTCGTTGACGCCTCCCCACAGTTAAATGGAGAGGCTCAATACGTCCCGTTATTTACTGCACGCACACCGACACTCGAGGTCGGACTTGGAGCAACTACTCAATTTTTCGTTTAACGCCATGTAATCCCGAGGACAATATTCTCATTTCCCCTTTTTCATCGGCTGGGCCGCCTTCTTAAAAAACAAGCGCCCCGCGGGCAGGGCATCCAGCTCAACGGCGTCGCCTTCCTCAAAGTCCCCTGCCCGATTTTTCCGAGCCCCCCTCAAATTAATTTCGACAGCGTGTCTTTCGGGACCTGTGAAAGCAAGACCCGGTCCTCTTCCACCAAGGAATCCCACGTTGGACCGGAAAGATTAAGCAATTTCAAATGGGCGTAGTCCCAATAATTCTCCGATGGAAAATCCGTCAACAAATCCCACGGAGAAACATCCTCCTTCGTCCAAAGCACGACCAATCCGGGGAGAAGGGGACCCCCCCCCCTTTTTCGGTATTCTTCGGCAATCTCGTCAAGAAAGGGCAAGCGAGAGCGGAGAGACTCCCCGTTTTTTTCTTCCAAAATCAGGGCGGTTGGTTGAATCAAGTCCGGATCTATTTTCTCCAACTTGGCGCGCGTGGTCGCATCGTGCCTGGCGGTCACAATGCATTTGACCCGGGCCCCCGCCTTCGTTGTTTCTTGACCGGGATCCGTAGCCACTATTTGCGCTTGCCAGACGGCATGGCGGCTTTTTTGAAAAACAGGTGCCCGGTGTCCAAGGCGTCCAGCTCAATGGCATCACCTTCCTCGAAGTCCACCGCCAATAGCTTCTTGGCCAGGGGATCCACGATCTCTTTTTGAATGGCCCGCTTTAAGGGCCGGGCGCCGTAGTCGGGGTCGTAGCCTTCCTTGACCAGGGCGGCTTTGGCGGCGTCGGTCAGGTGGAGGGTGAGTTTCCGCTCCGCCAGACGCTTTTGGACGCCCACCAATTGGATGTCCACGATTTTAGCGATGTCCTTTTCCGACAGGCGGTGGAAGATGAGGGTCTCGTCCACCCGGTTCAGGAACTCGGGCCGGAAGTGGGCCTTGAGGGCGGCCATCACCTGGGTGCGGACCTCCTTTTCCGACTTGGCCTCCAGCAGGAACTGACTGCCGATGTTGCTGGTCAGGATGATGACCACGTTTTTGAAGTCCACCGTGCGGCCCTGGCCGTCGGTCAGGCGGCCGTCGTCCAGGATTTGGAGCAGGACGTTGAACACGTCGGGGTGGGCCTTCTCCACCTCGTCCAACAATAAGACGGCGTAGGGACGGCGGCGCACGGCCTCCGTCAGCTGGCCTCCTTCTTCAAACCCGACATATCCTGGGGGCGCTCCGATGAGGCGGGAGACGGAGTGTTTTTCCATGTATTCCGACATGTCGATGCGGACCATGGCCCGCTCGTCGTCGAAAAGGAACTCCGCCAGGGCCCGGGCCAGCTCCGTCTTGCCCACGCCCGTGGGGCCCAGAAACAGGAAGGAGCCCAGGGGTTTGTTGGGATCTCCCAGGCCCGACCGGGACCGGCGAATGGCGTCGGCCACGGCCTGGACGGCCTCGTTTTGGCCGATGACGCGTTGGTGCAGTTCGTCTTCCAGCTTTAATAGCTTGGCCATTTCGCCCTGGAGCATCTTGGTGACGGGAATGCCCGTCCATTTGGAAACCACCTGGGCGACGTCTTCCTCGTCCACCTCTTCCTTGAGCATCTTGGTGTCTTTCTGCACGCCGGCCAGTCGGTCCTGGGCCTCTTTCATCTGCTTGTCCAATAGGGGGCGCTTGCCGAAGCGGAGCTCCGCGGCTTTGCCCAAATCCCCCCCGCGCTCGGCTTTTTGCTCCTCGAGTTTCAAATCCTCCAGCTTGCCCTTCAGGTCCCGAATGCGGGCCACGGCGACTTTCTCCACCTCCCACTGCTTTTTCATGTTCTCGGAGTTCTTCTTGAGCTCCGCCATGTCCTTCTCAATCTTGTCCAAACGCTCTTTGCTGGGGGCGTCGGATTCCTTTTGAAGGGCCCGCTTTTCAATTTCCAGCTGGCGAAGCTTGCGCTCCACCTCGTCCAACTCCACGGGCATGGAGTCGATCTCCATCCGCAGGCGGCTGGAGGCTTCGTCCACGAGGTCGATGGCTTTGTCCGGCAAAAAGCGGTCGGCGATGTAGCGGTGAGAGAGCGTGGCCGCGGCCACCAGCGCCCCGTCTTTGATGCGGACGCCATGGTGGACCTCGTATTTTTCCTTGAGCCCCCGGAGAATGGCGATGGTTTGATCGACCGTGGGTTCCCCCACGGTGATGGGCTGGAAGCGGCGCTCCAGGGCGGCGTCTTTTTCGATGTGCTTTTTGTATTCGTCCAGGGTCGTGGCGCCCACGCAGCGGAGCTCGCCCCGGGCCAGCATGGGTTTAAGCAAGTTGGCCGCGTCCATGGCCCCTTCGGTGGCGCCGGCCCCCACGATGGTGTGGAGCTCGTCGATAAAGAGAATGACCTTCCCCCCGGCGTCTTTCACTTCTTTCAAAACGGCCTTCAGGCGGTCCTCAAACTCCCCCCGGTATTTGGCCCCGGCGATCAGGGCGCCCATGTCCAGGGAAATGACGCGCTTCTCTTTAAGCCCCTCCGGCACGTCGCCGGAGACCACGCGCTGGGCCAGGCCTTCGGCGATGGCGGTCTTGCCCACGCCCGGCTCGCCGATCAAAACGGGGTTGTTCTTGGTCCGTCGGGAAAGCACCTGCACCACCCGGCGGATCTCCTCGTCCCGGCCGATCACGGGGTCGAGCTTGCCCTGGCGGGCGGCTTCGGTCAGGTCCCGGCCGTATTTCTCCAGGGCCTGGTATTTGGCCTCGGGGTTCTCGTCCGTCACACGGTGGGAGCCCCGAATGGCCGACATGGCCTGGAGGGCCTGGGCGTGGCCGAGCCCCAGGGCCCGGGCGAAATCGCCGTCCGCCTGGAGGAGAGCCAACAGGAAATGTTCCGGGGAAATGAAATCGTCCTTCAGGGCCTTGGCCTCTTTTTCGGCCTGGACCAGGGCTTCGCGGAAGAGGGCGGTGGTGGTGAGCTGGGCGTTGCCCTTCACCACGGGCAGTTTGTCCAGCCGGGACGCCAAATAGGTGCGGACCTTGGCCTGGGGAACCCCGGCCTTTTCCAAAACGTCGGGGACGATGTTCCCCTCCACCGAGAGGAGAGCCAGGGCCAAATGGGCGGAGTCCACCGATTGGTGGCCGCGGCGCTGGGCGTCTTGTTGGGTTTCCTGCAGGACTTCCTGGGATTTGAGGGTGTATTTGTCGGACATGGGGCGCCTCCGTATTTCGACCGTCGATACTTCCCTATTCTATCAGACTTAGCACTCAGAGTCAATGAGTGCTAGTTTCGTTTTTCTTTCCCCTCACAACCACCATCATGGGCCTCCCCCCCCCGCCCACACCCTGCACCGACTTCCAAGGCGCTCCGGACCAGCGGCCATGCCGCGCCTTTCCACATACAGGCACCGCAACTAGCGGCACAACCCCAGGTGTCCGGAGCTCTGCGACGGGCCGCCCTGAACCCGGGGTTTCCTAAGCAAAGATCAAATCAACGTCGTGGGCCTCCCCGGCCCACACCCGGCAAATCAAATTCGCCGGGGGTTGCCCGGCGGCAACCTACTTTTCTTTGGCCGCCCAAAGAAAAGTAGGCAAAAGAAAACCGCCCCCGGGCGGCTTCCGCGCGCTTTTTTGAAGGAGCCCGGACCAACTCCCGGCCCTCTAAATCCCACGGGCCGGATCAGACAGGCCCGGGCCCGCGATCTTCAAAAAAGCGTGCTCAAAACGCCTCAAGGGGGATTTCAGCTACATAGGCATAGGCCAAAGCAAAGACCGAACAAAGATTTTGTTCAGGGTTTTTGCCTTTGCCTATGCCGGTGTTTCTAAGGGTCCCCATAAGGCGAATCGAGCACGACGTTTTGGCGGCTGTGGTGCGGCCCGTTGTGCCGCCGATAGGCTTTTGAGGCGTGCCGGCCCTGTTTTGGCGGCGGCAGCCGACAAGGGACCGTCCCGCCCGACTAAGATATCCGAAGTCGGGACAGCACCGACGATTGATATCAAAGTAGGGCGGTGCCGGGGCCGGTGTTTGGCCCACGTGAGGGCCCGGGGGGGGGGGAGGGACGAGGGCCACCGCCAAAACGGCGCGCGCAGGCCGACCGGGGCGCGTTTTTGGGTCCAGGGCCATTTTTGCGCGTCCAAAAATGGCCTTGGCCGGGTGTGGGCCGGGGAGGCCCACGACTTGAGTCACCCGGGTCCAGGGCGGCGCGCCTGGGAAGTTGGTTTTTGGTTAAAGGGATTTCAACTGCCGAGTGTGGGCCGGGGAGGCCCACGACGTTTGTTTGAAGTTTGAGGCGAAGGGTTAAACGAGAGGGGAAAACTAAATAGAGGGGGCCGCGTTCACGTGGTTCATGGCCGCGTCAAACCCCTCGGAGAGAACGGAACCGACCGCGTCGGCGGTCTGCTCCGCCAATTCCTTCACGGTGTCCTTGTCCATTTTCTTGAGAACGTAATCTTTGGGGTCCATCCCCGGCGGCACCGGCCCCACCCCGACCCGAAGCCGGGGGATGTCCTCGGTGCCGAAGGTTCGGATCACGGAATCCAACCCGTTGTGGCCGCCGGCGCTCCCCTTCTTGCGAAGGCGGAGGCGGCCCCAAGGGAGGGCGAAGTCGTCGCAGACGATGAGGGTTTCGGCGGCGGGGATGTGCCACCAGTGGCTGGCCCACTGCAGGGGCTCGCCGGACACGTTCATCAGGGAATGGGCCTTGACCAACCGCACGTCGCCCTTGTGGGCGGCGACCACCCGGCCCTTCTGCTCTTCCCAGGTAAGTTTCAGGCGCCGGACCAAAACGTCCAGCGCCTGAAACCCGATGTTGTGGGGCGTGAGATCGTATTTCTTTTCGTCGTTGCCGAGCCCGGCGACAAGACGAATCGACACGTCGGCCGGCCTTTATTTCTTCCCGGCGGCCGGCGCGGCGGCTTTGCCCGCGTCTTTCCCGGCGGGAGCGGCGGCGCCCTTCGCGGGGGCGGCTCCGCCCTTGGCGGCGGGAGCGGCGGCGCCTTCTTCGCCTTCCTCGGGCTTCTTGCCCTTGGCGATGACTTCCGGTTCCGTGCCGGTGGGCGCGGCCGTGGCGGGCGTGGCGACTTCCTCTTCGGCGGGCGCGACGATGTTGACGACCAAGCTGCCGCCGTCAATCAAGGACTCGACGCCCTTGGGAAGGGCGAGGTCTTTCACCTTCACGCCCTGGTTGATCTGGAGGGCGGAGACGTCGATGTTGATCCCGTCCGGGATGTCGGCGGGCAGGCAGCGCACGCGCAGTTCCCGGAGGATGTGCTCCAAAATGCCGCCCGAGAGCTTCACGCCCGGGGCTTCGCCGACAATGTGGAGCGGGACGTTGACTTCGAGCTTCTCCGTCATGGAGACGCGCTGGAAGTCCACGTGCACGATGTTGTGGGTCAGGAAATCCCGTTGGAGGTCCTTCAAGAGCACGGTTTCCCCCGCGCCGGCCACCTGCAAGTTCATGATCACGTTCGTTCCGTGGCCCTTCAAGACCTGGAACAGGCTTTTGCCGTCGATCGTCAGCGGGGCCGAATCTTTCTGGCCCCCGTAGACCACGGCCGGAATCCGTCCGGCGGCCCGCAACTGCCGGCGGACGCCCTTGCTCGTCAATTCGCGCCGTTCGGCGCCCAATTCAATCGTCTTCATGGACTCGATACCTCTCTTGGTTTTGAAAAATCAAATAAACATTTCGCTGATGGACCGCTCGCCGTGAATCCGGGCGATGGCCTCCGCCAGAAGCGGCGCCACCGACAACACCCGGATGCGCGCCGCGTCTTTGTGACTGAGCGGAATACTGTTGGTGATGACCAATTCCTCCACGGGGGAGGCGTTCAAGCGCTCGATGGCCGGGCCCGCCAGCACCCCGTGGGCCGCCGCCGCCAGAATTTTGATCGCCCCGGACTCTTTCAAGGCCTGGGCCGCTTTGACCAGCGTGCCGCCGGTGTCCACCAAATCGTCGATGATGAGGGCGATCTTGCCCTTCACGTCGCCCACCACGTGCATCACGGCCGCTTCCCGGGGGGAGAGCCGCCGCTTGTCGATGATGGCAAGGCCGGACTCCAGCCGCTTCGCGAAGGCCCGGGCCCGCTCCACGCCGCCGGCGTCGGGCGAGACCACCACCAAGTCCTCGGTGCGGATCTTTTTCTTCTGGAAATAGGCCACCAGCACCGGGTTGGCGTAGAGATGATCCACGGGGATGTCGAAGAACCCCTGGATCTGGCCCGCGTGCAGGTCCATGGTTAAAACGCGATTGACGCCCGCCGCCTCGATCATCTTGGAGACCAGCTTGGCCGAGATGGGCACGCGGGGCTCCGCCTTGCGGTCCTGCCGGCCGTAGCCGAAATAGGGGATCACCGCGGTGATGCGGCGGGCGGAGGCGCGCTTCAGGGCGTCCACCAGGAGCAGGAGCTCCATCAAATTGTCGTTGGCCGGGAAGCTCGTGGGCTGGATAATAAAGCAGTCCGCGCCGCGCACGTTCTCCTGAATCTTCACTTCCACTTCCCCGTCGGGAAACCGGCCGACGCTGGCCTGGCCCACGTGGGTCTTCAGGACTTTGGCGATTTCCTGCGCCAGGTCCGGGTGCGCGTTGCCCGCGAAAAGTTTCAAAGGCGCTTCGGTGGAAATCGAGGGTTTCATGGGTTTGGTTTGTTCCTTCGCGTTAGTGAGAAGCATGTCGCCTCATCTCGTTCCGTTTTGTTTTGGCCCACCCGGGCTTGACCACCGCGGGGGATCGCTCCAGAGCCAGCGCGTCCGTCGGAACGTCCCGGGTGAGCGTCGACCCGGCCCCCACCACGGCCCCGGGACCGACCCGGAGCGGCGCCACCAAATTCGCGTTGGAGCCGATGAACGCCCCGGCGCCGATGACCGTCGGGTGTTTCGAATAGCCGTCGTAGTTGCAGGTGATGACGCCGGCGCCGATGTTCACGCCCGCGCCCACCGTCGCGTCGCCCAGATACGTCAGATGGCCGGCTTTGACGCCCGCCGCCAGCCGGGACTTCTTGATCTCCACAAAATTGCCGACCCGGGCGTTGGCGCCGATGTCCGTCCCCGAGCGCAAATGGGCGAAGGGCCCCACCTGGGCGCCCCGGCCCACTCGGGCGCCGGTTGAAAACGTCGCGCGCACCTGGGCGCCGTCGGCCACCGCCGTGTCTTCCAGCCGGGCGAAGGGGCCCACCCGGCACCCGCGGCCGATGGTCGTGCGCCCCACCAAGAACGTGTTCGGTTCGATCACCGTGTCGCGGCCCACGCGGACGGTGGCGTCCACCCGGGTGGTCGCGGGGTCCAGCACCGTCACCCCGCCGTCCATCAAGGCGTCCACGGCCCGGCGGTTCAACAGCCGGTCGGCCTCCGCCAGTTCCCGGCGGTTGTTGACGCCCAAAATCTCATCGCCGTCGGGCAGGCAGTGGGCCCCCACGCGGCGGCCCCGGGCGACGAAATAGGCGATCACGTCGGTGATGTAATACTCGCCCTTGGCGTTGTCCGGGCGGAGGCGCTTTAACCCCTCCAACAAATCCCGAACGCGAAAACAGTAGGTGCCGGAGTTGATTTCCCGGATGGCGCGGTCTTCGGGGCTCGCGTCCCGGTGCTCCACGATGGCCCGGGGGCGGTCGTCCAACCCCCGGCGGATGCGCCCGTAGCCCGCGGGGTCGGCCACGGCGGCCGTCAAAAGCGTGGCGGCGTTCTTTTCCCGACGGTGGCGGGCCACCAGGGCTTTCAAGGTTTGGGGCCGGATGAGCGGCGCGTCGCCGCAGAGGACCACCACGTCCCCCCCGCGTCGGGCCAGCCAGGCGGCGGCCGGACGAACGGCGTCGCCGGACCCCCGGCGTTCCTTTTGAATGAAAAAGAACAAATTTTTCCGGCCCGCCAGGCTTTCCTTCACCCGGTCCGCGCCCCGCCCCAAGACCACCCCGGCGGCGCCCTTCAAGGGGCCGGCGGCTTCCAGCACGTGTTCCAAAAGGCTCCGACCGGCCGCCCGGTGAAGGACTTTGGGCAAATCGGATTTCATCCGGGTGCCTTCCCCGGCCGCGAGAACAAGAACGTTGATGGAATTCAAGAGAGAAGTTTTAGCCTAAAAGAACGGCGGTATTTTAGCAAAATTTCGCCCAATTGTGGAGACACGGCCCGCGAATCAACGCGACCCCCTCCGGGTTCGCCGGGATAACGCGGCCTGCTTTTAAAAGAACATTCCTGGGGCGCTAGGACAACGCTTCCCGTCTGATAAAAGAACATCCCTGGGGCGCTAGGATTCGAACCTAGGAATGGCGGCTCCAAAGGCCGCTGCCTTACCACTTGGCTACGCCCCAGGGATGTTCTCCTCAAAAAGGGAAACGCTTCGTTGAGCGGATATCCGCTACCATTAAACGTCGCTCTCTTCAACCGCGAACCCGGAAAGGGTGGCTCCGCTCGGTGCCGTGCCGGATTGTCGGACGGCGCGGCTCCAAAGGCCGCTGCCTTACCACTTGGCGACGCCCCAGGCTGACGACGAAAATGGTTTTGTTGAACCGCCGCCACGCGTCAAGCGGCGAGACATCATATTAAATAAATCCCGCCGCGCGGACCTCTTCCGGGCCATCGCGACGACCTTTCGTGTTTTCGGCGTTCCCCTCCAATCGACGGGGGACTTGTGTTATACTCACACAACGCGACGACGCGGCGGCAACGCACACGAATGGAAGGGGGACGATTTCCGATGGTGAAGGACGGACCGGCCGGTGGTTCCCGCGTGTCCCTCGACCCCCGCCAAATTCCGAAACTGGAATCGGAATCCGACGCCGCCGAAGCGGCCGGAAATTGCCTGGCCGCCCTCCCCCCTCGCCGAGACCTGCTCGCTCTTATCCAAGGCCTTCAAGGGGCGGAGAATGCCAAGCTGGTTCCCCACCTTCGGCGCCTTTCCGTTTACCAGGAAAAAATGGGCTTTTTGAACGACGCCGAACGGTCCATCGCCCTTTCCCTGCGCATCAACGAAAAAACGCCCATGGAAAGCACCCCCGAGATCGCCCGGGACTTGGCGCTCCTGGGCCGCCTCCAAATTCGCCGCCGAGCTCACGCCGAGGCCGAGGCGGCCCTGACCCGCGGCATCAAGATCTCGCGCATCGTCTTTGGGGACGATCGATCGGAAACGGCCCTGGCTTGGACGCACTGGGGCGATCTCATGGCCGACCGGGGGCGATTCGAGGAAGCCTCGGACGGCTACGGAAAAGCCATGGTCGTCTGGCACAAAATGCTCCGGCGGGAAGCCGCCGAAGCGGCCGAAACGATGAGGCGCCAGGCCCGCCTCCTTGAGCTTCGCGGCGACAGCGCAAAAGCCGAGCCGATCCTGCAGGAAGCCATGGACCACCGGGAAAAAACCCTGGGCCCCAACACCCCCGGGTTGGCCGGCGACCTGCTGGCCCTGGCTCGTTACCACAACCGAGCGGGGCTGTTTCGGAAATCCCTGCCGCTTTTGGGGCGCGCCCTGGAAATTCGCCAAACCGCCCAAGGCCCAAACCACCCGGACCTGGCGGAGATCCTCCTGGCGTCGGGCGACGCCCTGGGTCGTCAGGGCGACCTGATGCAGGCGGAGGAGTTTTTTCTCAAGGCCCTGCGCCTGCTCGAACAAAATCGCGGTCCCCAATGCCCGGATTTGGCCGGCGGTTTGAACGATCTCGCCGCCTTATACTATGATCACAGCCATTACAAAGAAGCCGAACCGCTGCTTCGGCAGTCGATCGACATCCTTCAAAACGTGTACGGGCCGAATTACCCGGAAGTTTCGACCGGACTCAATAATTTAATGATGTGCCTCCAGTCCTTGGGCCGAATCGACGAAATGGAAGCCATCAAACACCAATTGATTGAAAGGGCCCGCCAGTTCGGGCGATAAAATGGAACCCCTGGATCCCCATCTCCGCCGTGTGTTCCAACCCCGCCAGCGACGCGGACTCTTGTCCTTCCGCCGGCGCCGGGATCTGGTCTTCTTTGTTGTCTGCCTCTCGGGCCTTCTGATCGGACTGATTTCACTGGCCGTGGCTTTGGTGATCGTGAATCGCCGCTCCGCGCCGGCCCCCGACCCCTCCGCGGAAGCGGTCGAACCGCCGCCTCTGGAAACGCCTCCCCCGGCTCCCGCCCCGTTTACGGAGCCGACGCCGGCCGCGCCCGTGAATCCGGCGGAATCAACGCCACCGCCCGCCCCAGTCTCATCGGAAATAAACGCGCCGCCCCCCTCCTCGACCGTCGACGGCGAAGACGGGGCGGGTTCCCCCGATCCGGACAAGAAAACGATACCGCCCCTGGCCGCGGCCAAACCGGCCGACTTTCCCCGGCTGGCGTCCCCCTACGTTTTGCTGTCCAACAACCGTCCCATGAAAATCGACGCGGACACGACCTCGGAGATCATCGCGGAAACGATCGTCGGCGGCGGCCAACCCGCCCTAAAAATTCGCTACCAGTTGGTGCAAGGCCGTTGGGTTCGGGTGTCCTATAAGACTCCCGCCGACCTTCGGGGGGCGCGTTCGGTGAGCCTGGCCTTCCGCGTGGAAGGCAAAGTCAACACCATCGAATTTGGCGTGATTGACGACGACGGCACCGTGGCGAGCGTCGCCTGGTCCAAAATATTGGAGTCGACCGTCTGGGCCACCGAGGAAGTCCCCGTGGAGAACCTGGCCCTCTCCGGCGGGGACGGGACTATGGACTGGTCCCACGTGCGCACCGTGTACGTCCGGATATCCAAAGCACGCGGGGTCAAAGGCGGAAAAGGCACCGTTCTGGTGCGGGCCATTAAAATCCTTTAATCCATCCGGCGGCCCCCTCCCGGCCCCCCGTCGCGATTGACTTCGACTCCCCTCCGTGTTAGAATCAGCCCGCTTCCGTCCGACATCCCGGATCCTTTCTCACGCTCTCTTCCTATTTAAAGGACACAGTCTGAAAAACCGTTTTCGCCCCTTCGCGCGCGCCCTCCTGATGGGGCTGACGCTCCCCCTGACGGGCCTCGGACTCCGGGCCGAACCGGCTCCCGCCGTTCAGTTCCGCGGGGACGCTTACGATCCCGCCTTCGCTTTCGTGCCTCCCAGCGGGCACGGGACCGCGGGACCCCACCATCTGGTGTTGTCGGACAACGGCAAGCTCATCGTCCAATCGAAGTCCGGCGTTGTGGTCAGCTCCCAGACGCTCCTGAATTTCTGGGACGCGGCCCTGCCGGCCGCCGACTTTCGTTCCACCGCTTGGCCCCGGATCCACTTCGACCCCATAACCCAACGATACATCGCCACGGCCCTGGGAACGACCTCGAACCGCGTCGTCATCCGGGTCTCTCCCCCGCAATTCTTCGCCTTGGTGGCCGTGTCGGAAACCGACGACCCCACCGGCCCCTGGAAGAAATACGCCTTCAACCTGAACACCGACGCCGCGTCCCCCCTGCGCCCCGTGATCGGCGTCAACGTCACACAAACGGGCTTCAGCCATCGTTGGATCGCCCTGACGCTCGTGGCGACCAACCTGGGGGCGGCGGACGGTTGCCACCTTTACGTGTTCGAAAAAAACGACCTGATCAACAACGCCGTCACGCCGACCACCGTGACCCGGTTCGGCAAAGTCGCGAACAACCCCGTCTCGCCGATGGTGCCGAACCTCAACACCGCGCAGGACGATCTTTACTTTTTGGAATCCCGCTTCGGCGACGGGGGTATTTTTTACAGTTTGGGGGAAGTGACGGACAAAGGCGGGCCCGTCCTCGGCGCCGTGTCCTCGCGGAACATCGCGACCCCCTATCTGCACCTCCCGTCGACCTTCCCCTTTCACCCCCAATCCGGCACCTCGGACAAGATTTCGGCCTCCAAAAGCGAGATTCAGTCCTTAATTTTCGACGGGACCTCCCTGTGGTCGGCCCAAACGGTTTACGGCCTTTCGCCCACGCGCTCGGCCATTCAATGGCACCACTGGAACCCGGTCAATCTCGCCGACTTCGACGCCGGTGTTCTTGAGGATTTGACCGGGGCCAACATGTACGACTACCCGTCCTTGTCCGTCACTCCCCTGGGCGACGTCCTGATCGGATTCACCCGTTTTTCTGGAACGACGTTCCCGTCGGCCGGCTACGCGTTCCGCGCCGCCAACGACCCGGCCGGAACCCTTCAAAAACCGGAAATTTACAAAGTCGGTCTGGCCCCTTACCACCCCTTGGGCGCGGGGGCCAATCCCTGGGGCTATTTCAGCACAACCGCCCTCGACCCCTCCGACGGTCACAGCCTTTGGACCCTTCAGAACTACGCCGAAGCGCCGGTCTTTAACGGCGACACCTTCGACGACGCCTGGGGCCTTCAATGGGCCCGGGCCATTCCCCCCGTCAACCCCCCGACCATGCTCGCTCCCGCGGCCTTGGGCGTCTCCAGCGTTCAATGGAATTGGTCCGACAACTCGCACAACGAAACCGGGTTCAACCTTCGGCGCACCGCGGACAACGGGGCCATCGTTCTCGCCTTGGCCGCCAACACGACCTTTTACCGGCAGACGGGCCTGACGCCCAACGCCGCCCAGCGGGCCTACGCGCAGGCCTTCAATTCGGCGACAACCGTCAACGGCGGAAATTCGAGCGTGATTTACACGTTGGCCAATCCGCCCACCGGCACCGCCGTGACCATTCGTTCCTCCAACACGGCGACCCTCGCCTGGAACGCCAACGGCAATCCCGCCGGCACGGAGTATCGCCTCCAAGGGGCCACGAGCGTTCCCCTGCTGGCGCTGGCCTCGGAATCAACCACCACGGCCACCACGATTTCCTTTAACACTCTGACCCCCGACACGACCTGGTTTTTCCGGGTGCGCGCCCGGAACGCCAACGGGGTCAACAGCGCCTTTGACGCCACCGTTTCAACGCTAACGTTGCCCGCGCCACCGGCCGCGCCCTCCGCGCCGGACGCGGTGGCCCGGAGCACCGGGAGCCTCACCTGGGGGTGGACGGATCTCGCCGCGAACGAAGCGGGGTTCCGGGTCCGCCGGGCTTCGGACAGCGTGGTGTTGATCGGCACTCTCCCGGCCAACAGCGCCCAATGGCTTCAGACGGGCCTGACCCCCAACGCGCCCCAGCGGGTCTTCGCGGAATCCTTTAACGTCACGGCCTCCAGCGCCTCGGGATTTTCCCCCACCCGTTACACCCTGGCCACCGCGCCGGTGGCCAGCACCGTCGCCATCGTCGCGCCGCAAACGGCGCGATTCACCTGGCTGGCCAACGGGAACCCGGCCGGCACGGTCTACCAAGTGTCCTTCGCCCAAAGCGGGTTCGACCCGTCGTTTTTCTCGACGACCGGAACGTTCCGGAACTTCCCCGGATTGACGCCGAACACCACCTATGAATTTCAAGCGAGCGCCCAAAACGCCGAAGGGATTTTCTCGGCCCCCAGCGCCCTTTTGACGCTTTGGATTCCCTCCCTGACCCCCAACGCGCCCTCGGCGGTCACGGCCGTCGCCTTTTCCACCCACAGCGTTTCCTGGGCCTGGACGGACAACGCCAACAACGAAGACGGTTTTCGGGTTCGCCGGTCTTCGGACAACCTCAATCTTTCGGGCGATCTGCCGGTCAACTCCACGGGGTTTGTCCACGTCGGGCTGGGTCCCAACGCCCCCGCCCAAGTGCGCGCGGAGTCCTTTAACGCGACGGGCTCAAGCGCTTCAGCACCGTCGGCCACGGCGTATTCTCTCGCGGCCCCCCCTTCGTCCTTGGCGTTCCTGGGCGTGTTTCCCACCAGCGCCTCCTTCGGCTGGTCCAACGGCGGCAATCCCGGGGGCACCCTGTTCCGGGCCGAACGGTCCTTGAACGGCGCGGCGTACGTTGAAATCGCCACCACGACCCTGACCAGCGCGTTGGCCCCGGCGCTCGCGCCGGACACGACCTATTTCTTCCGAGTGCGGGCGGAAAATACGGAGGGAACGACCACGGCTTATTCCAACGTGGTGACGACCCGCACGATTCCCCTGGCGCCCTTGGCCCCGTCGCTGTTCGTGATCGACGAATCCACGGTTTCCATAACCTGGGGATGGACGGACAACGCCGCCAACGAAACCGGTTACCGCGTGCGGCGCACGACCGACAACGCCTCCCTGTCCGGGGATCTTCCGGCTGGAACGGCGTCCTTCCTTCAAACCGGGTTGTCGCCCAACCGGTCCCAACAGATTTACGTCGAAGCCTTCAACGCGGGCGTACCGGGGCTTCGGGGTCCCTGGCCCATTTTACCGACGCCGCGCAACCGGACGTTCCCGCGGCGGCGCCGACCGCGAGCACCGTGTTGTTGACCTGGCCCGCCAACGGGAATCCCCCGGGCACCGTTTACGAATCCCAATTCGGGGCGTCCGTGGAAACCTACGGGGCCGCCCTCTCGAGCACCGCCACCGCCCGCCTGTTCACAGGGTTGGCCGAGAACACGACGTATTTCTTCCGCGTGCGGGCCGTGAACGGCGACGAAAACCCCACGGGCTACTCCGGCGTGTCGGCCCGTACGGCCCTGGGGCCGCCGGCCGCTCCGTCGGTGCCGGTCGTGATCGATCGGTCCACGGGGTCCCTGAGATGGGGATGGACGGACAACGCCACGAACGAAGCGTCCTACAGGTTCTTCGCCCGGATCGGCGCTTCGGACCAGGACCTCTCCGGCCCCCTCTCCCCGAACACGACCTTTTACATGGACACCGATTTCCCGACGGCCAACACGCCCCGGCGGGCTTTTGTTCGGGCGAGCAACGCCACGGGCGACGCCGATTCGGGCCTCTCTCCCGTGGCCTACACGTTGGCGAACCCGCCGACCGGGAGCGCGGTCTCGATCTACGTTTCGAGCGTTACTCTGCGGTGGAACGCCAACGGCAACCCCCTCGGCACCGTTTACCGGGCCGAGAAAGCCTTCGGCCCCGGGGACTTTGAGGAATTCCAATCGGGGTCGAGCCTGGAAGCCACCGCCGTTGGCCTGGCCACCGGCCCCTACCGCTTCCGCGTGCGCGCGGAAAACGGGGACGAACGGCTCACCGCCTACGACGCCGTGATTCAGGCGTCGGTGACCGTGCCCAACGTGTTCTCCGTCTGTTCCGACGGCGGCGCCTTTTCCTACGGCGCGACCAATGTGATCGTTCCCCCGGGTTCAGCGACCTGCGGCACGGTGTTCACCGTCCTCAACCCTGGGACATTCCCCAATGGCACCGGTCCGACCGGAACGTTGACGCCCCTGGGCGTGGGAGCGGACATTTCGGCGGTCCCGCCCGTGTGCGGGTTTTCCGTGACGTTGAGCTACGCCGACGCGGACGTGGCGGGCATCGACGAATCGACCCTCGTGATCGCCCGCTACGACGGGGCCCGGGGATTCTGGGTCCCCCTGCCCTCCCGGGTGGAGGCGACCACCAATAAAGTCACCGCGGCCCAGGCCTGCACCAGCCTCGTGCAGGTCATGGGACGGGCCCCTTCCAACACCGTATCGACGGCCGTGGCGTACCCGGTGCCCGCCCGCACCCAAATCACGTTTTCCAATTTACCGGCGGCGGCCCGGATTCAAATTTACACCGTGAGCGCGGAGAAAGTTCGGGAGTTCGACGCCGACAGCGGCGGGCAGGCGGTGTGGGACCTGCGGAACGAATCGGGCGAAACCGTGGCGAGCGGCACCTATTTGGCGCGGATTGAAAAATCCGGCCAGGACGACGTGGTCAAAGTGGTGGTTCAGCGATGAAAAATCGATCGGCGGCGTTGTTGGCGGGCGTGATCGCCCTCGCCGGACCCCTTCGGGCGGGCGGGTTTTCGTCCTCGGCCAAAGGGACCTCGGCGGCGGATTTCCTGAAGATCGGCGTGGGCGCCCGGCCCCTGGCCCTCGGCGAAGCCTACACGGCCCTGGCCGACGACGCCCTGGCCCTTTCCTGGAACCCGGCGGGACTCTCGCGCACGCCCCACCTGTCGGTGGTCTTGGCCCACACGGCTTATCTGGAGTCCATTAATTTCGAACACGCGGCCGTGGCCCTCAAACTCCCGCTCGGTTTGGCCGTCGGCGGCGCCCTACAATTTCAAACCGTGGGCGACGTGACCGGCCGCGACAGCGCGGGCGCGGCCACGGGCGGATTATCGCCCAAGGACATGGCCTTCGCCTTGGGCGCCGCCCAGAGCCTGGGCGTGGTGTCGGTGGGCCTCGCCGGGCGGTTCGTGAAAAGCGAACTGGCCGACGCCGCCAACACGGTGGCCTTCGACGCCGGCGTCCTGACCGGGCCGATGTTGGGCGACCGGGTGCGCCTGGGCGCCACGGCGGCGAACCTGGGCGGCAAACTCAAATTCGACGACGCGTCCAACCCGCTCCCCGTGACCTACCGGGCGGGGGGGGCGGTTCGCTTGTCGCCCGCTTTCTTGGTGTCGGCCGACGCCATCCTCCGACGGGACAACAAACCCGTCGCGGCGGGCGGCCTGGAGTGGAACCTTCCCGCCACGAGCGGCTGGACCTTCGCGGTGCGGGGCGGCTACAACACCCGGACCGCGGGCGACGTGGGCGGTCTGACGGGCCTCTCCGCCGGTCTGGGGTTCGGCTTTAAAACCCTGCAAATCGATTACGCCCTGGTCCCTCTCGGGGATTTGGGCCTCACCCACCGCCTCTCCCTGTCCTACCGCCTTTAATCTCGCCATAAAAAAAGCGCCGCCGGCCGAAGCCGACGGCGCCGTCGAATACGTTTCCGCTGGTTAGGCCTCTTTGGGAGCGGCCGCCGGGCCGCCCGGCGGGGCGCGCTTCACCTCGTCCTCGTAGGCCGTGAAAATCCGCTTCTCCAAATAAGTCCGAAAATCCGCGTTGATGGGGTGGGCCACGTCTTTAAAAGTTCCGTCGGGGAGCTTGCGGGACGGCATGCAGAGCATCACGCCCTTGTCGCCTTCCACGATTTTCATGTTGCGGACGGCGAAGCATTTGTCAAAGGTGACCGTGACAAACGCTTTGAGCTTGTCCTCGTTGCGCAGCGTAACGCGAATCTCGCTGATTTCCATGTTGTCACCTCGGCGTTCAACGGCGTTGTCCAAAAGGGCGGTTCACGGTGCGCGCCGGTCCGCGGACCGGACCAGCCAAAGGTCCCAGGGTTCGCGGGACAGGCGCCGGAGCACCGCCCGGCCTTGGGCGGGCGTCTCCACGACGCCGAAAACGGAGGAGCCGGACCCCGACATCCGGGCGGCCAAACAACCCGATTGTTCGAGCGCCCGCCGGGCTTTCGCCACCGCGGGCAGCCGAGGGAGCACCGCTTCTTCGAGCCGATTGAAAAGTTCCGGCGCCCAAAGGCGCGCCGGCGCTCCGTCGATCAGGGCTCTTTTTAGTTTAAGCCCCGAACGCCGCTTTGTCAACGGAAATCGAAGGGCCCGGTAGGCGTCGGGGGTCGAGGAAAACACCCGGGGGTAC
This sequence comes from Elusimicrobiota bacterium, assembly GCA_016722575.1. Classification (NCBI taxonomy): domain Bacteria; kingdom Pseudomonadati; phylum Elusimicrobiota; species Elusimicrobiota bacterium. Next base: position 424,318 of record JADKIY010000002.1, read on the forward strand.
ACGAGAACGAAATGCCGGACCGCCGGCCGGCGAGGCATTAAAAATTCCAATTTCTCCCCGACCCCTCGGCCCTCGGCCAGGCCCCCCCGTAGAAAAAAAGGAACGTCCGCGCCCAACCGCCGGGCCGGGAGTCGGAAACGCTTTTCGGGAAAGGGGCGGTCGCCCCGGGTAAAAAACCATTGGGCTTTGAGGGCCGCCGCCGCGTCGCTGGAACCCCCGCCCAGCCCCGCCCCGAGCGGGATTTTCTTCGCCAGGTCGAACCGGAGCGGAACGGCCTTCGGGTCCTCCGCCGCGAAGGCCCGGGCGGCGCGGACCACCAAATTGTCGTCGGTCGCCGTCAACCCCGGGAAGGAACAGAACAGTCGGGGTCCCCCGGACGGATCCGGCCGCGCCCGCAGGGTGTCCGCCAGCGAAATTTCCTGAAACAACGTCGAGAGGGTGTGGTAGCCGTCGGAGCGGCGGCGAAAAATTTCGAGAAACAGGTTGATCTTGGCCGGGGCGGGGAAGGCGCGGGGGGCCGCGGCCCCTGTTCGGGAAGACGGCATCGTCACGGTTGGGCGGGCAGGGAAAAAAGGTCGCCGGCGGCCGGCGGATTGACCATGATTTGGGTAAAAGTGAGGGTCAGGGACCCCGCGTCGGAATTCAAACGAATCAGGGTCGGCACCCGGAGGCCTTCTTTTTCGACGGTGTTTTCAAAACGGATTCGGAGCGGGCCATCGGCCGCGCCCCACCGGGCCTCCGCGAGCGTTTTCTCCCGTCCGCGCAGGACCATCGCTCCGACGGGGGATTCGTAGACCACGTCGTCGCCGTCCTGGCGGGCGGAGACGGACGGGGCGTCAAACCCGGCGGTCCATTCGCCCGAAAGAACCCGATTCAACAGGGTCAGCCATTCGTCCACGGCGGGGTCGCCGATCTCCGGCGGAAGCCATTGGGTGCCGGACGACGTGTGGACCATTACCGCCGCCGGGGCGAAGAGCGGTCCCAGGATTTCCAGCCGGAAGCGGCCGGGCCGGGCGTAGTGCCACACCCCGCGACCCGCGACGCCGCGCCCCCGCCACCGTCCGTCCACTTCGACAAACCCGGACAACCCGCGCAACTGGCGGAAATTGCCTTCGACCCGCTTCAACAACGTGCGCGCGGCCGTCCGGGGGGCCACGTTTTTGATCCGGCCTTCGTCGCCCAAGCGCTTCAGTAATTCTTTGTGGTTGGGGTCGAGCAACAAGCCTTCCTGCCAGGCCCGCATGGATTCGTCCTTTTTGCCCCGGGCCTCCAACACGTCGCCGTAATGCTGCCAAACGGCCGGGTCATCGGCGGGATGCACGCTGGCGGCCAGGGCCGTTTCCGCTTCTTCCAAACGCCCCAACCGAAAATACACCCAGCCCAAGGAGTCCCGGTAGGCGGGATTGTCGGGCGCCAGGGCCACGGCCCGTTGAATAAGATCCAGCGCTTCCGGAAGGCTTTCCCCCCGCTCGGCCAAGCTGTAGCCCAAATAATTCAACGCCAGATGGTGCCGGGGGTCCGCGGCGATGGCGTTCCGAAGGGCGGGAGCGGCCTTGTCAAAGCGGTGGAGGCGGTCCCAATTCATGGCCAGACGGAATTGAACGTCGGCGCGGCGCGGGTCGATTTTCAACGCCCGCTCATACCAGCCGATCGCTTTTCGAATTTGGCCGTTGTCTTCCTGGGCTTGCCCCAGATACTGCATGAAATCGGGGTTTTCCGGATGGGCCTTTTGAAGACGGGCCAGGGTTTTGACCGTGTCCCGGGGGCGGCCCAAGCGCTGGTAATAGGACGCCAATCGGAGCAACACCCCGGTCTGGGGAGCGGCCCGGGCCGCCAGAGCCATGTGTTGAACCGCGTCCGCCCAGCGCTCCTGCTCCTGGGCCACGAGGGCGCGCCAAAAATTAACGACCGGGTCCCGGGGCGCGGAAACCGCGGCCCGGTCGAAGGCCGGCCGGGCCCGGGACATGTCCCCGGCCTGGAAATAAAGCTGGCCCAACCGGGCGTTCACTTCGGGATTGTCGGCGACGCGGACGGCGTATTCCTCGTAGCCCGCGATGGCGGCGGCCGTGTCGCCCCGAACGTCGTAAAGTCCCGCGAGCCCCAGAAGGGCGTCGACGTTCCCGGGATCCGATTCCAATATTTTTTTCCAGTGGCGTTCGGCCCCGGCGGCGTTCCCTTCGTGCTCCAACAACTTGGCCAGCCGGTCCCGCACCGCGTCGGCCACTTCCCCGTCCCCGCTTTCTTTGAGGAACTTCTCCAGGGCGCCGGCGGCCACGGCGGGGTCCGTCAGCCGCGTCTGACTGGTGGCCCACCCGAGCGCGTCCACGTTGGCGGGGTCCAGCTTCAACGCCCGGTCAAAGGCCGTTTGGGCCTTGTCCGATTGCCCGGCGGCCAAAAAGGTGCGGCCCAGCAGAATTTGGTATTCGGCGTTTTCCGGAAAACCATCGGCCAGGGCCCGGGCCGTTTGGACCGCGAGGTCCCAGCGCCCGGCGGCCAGGCTGGCTTCGACCAGGGCCGCGCGCACCGCCGCCGCCTCCGGGTCGCGCTTTAAAACGTTTTCATACATTTCCGCCGCAACGGCGGGCCGGCCCGCCCGTTCCTCCAACAGCCCCCGAAGGAACAACCGGTATCCGTCCCAGGGCGAAGCCGCGGCGGTCGCGGCACCGAGCAGCGCCGCGGCGGCCACGGCGAGAATCCGGCGAGAGGTTCGGTCAGCGGGGGTCAAGGTTTTTCTCCATCAGGACGGCGGTTTCGGTTCCCTCGTAGAAACGGGGCCGCCGTCCGGTTTCCCGAAATCCCAATCGACGATACAGCGCCAGGGCGGGGACGTTGGACAGACGCACTTCGAGGGTGGCCAGGCGGCCGCCCTCGGCGACGGCCCGGGCGATCAACCGCTCCAGGAGCGCCCGGCCGAGCCCCCGTCCGCGCAGCGCGGGGTCGACCACCAGATTGGCCAGTTGGGCTTCCGGAGGGATCCACCAATAGACGCCGAAGGCCCGGACCCGGCCGTCGGCCGAGAGATAGGCGAGTCCCCGCGACCGGGGCGCGGAAAGTTCTTCTTCGATTTGCCGGAGAGACCAGGGGGACGGGGAACTTTGAGATTCGAGGGCGGCCAAGTCGCCCGGCGGCGCGTCGGTCCAGGGGACCCAACGGCCCTCGGCGAGCGGGTCCGTCACCGGGAGAGACAAGGCGGCGACCGCCAAGCGATCAGCGCGCCTTGGCGGCGGCTTCCTCGGCGTAGGAGGGACGCAGGTAGAGGGGGCGGACCTGGTTGAAGGATTTCATTTCCCGCCGAAAGAATTTCTCCGAACCCAAGGCGGCGACCCAATGGGGGTCGGGCTCGGAAATTCCGGGCACGAAGCGTGCCCGGCGGCCGAAGGCCTTGGACAATTCCTTCCGGTAGCGGTTGGCCGCGGACCCGACGAAAAGCAGGGACTGGGCCTGGAAGCAGTTCTGGAAGAAATCCAGGAAACGGTCGAAGGGAAAAAGCGTCGGCGCGTGGACCAGTTTGAAGTGGTGGCCGAAGGTGTGGTAGGAGCGCCCCGAGGGAACCCCGCGGCGGTTTTTTTCCGTGACCTTGTGGAACCGCCACACCGCCATGTAGACGTCCCCCCGCAGGGCGTCCATCAAAACGCACAACATGTCTTCCCGGAAATTCCAGACGAAAGATTTCCCCGTCTGCCAGCCGGAACCGCTGGCCGCGAGGGTTTCGAGGCTGGTCACCTCGACCAGGGGTTTTTGGAGGATGAAGGACAACGTCCGCGCCGCGGACACGCCGAGGCGGATCCCGGTGAAGCGGCCGGGGCCCACGTCCACGGCCACCACGTCCAGGTCCTGGGGAGTCCAGGGGACTTTTTTGAACAAGTCGTGCAAGGTCGGCAACAGGTGTTCGCTGTGGGAGTCGCCGGCGGGCAGGGTTTTGGCCGCCCGCACGCGGAAATCCTCCCAGAGGCAGACGCCCAACCGGCTTCCCGTCGATTCAATGCCCAAAACTTTCATTTTTTTCCTTTCAACCGCTTGACGATTTCGCCCGACCGGGGTCCGCAGACGTAAAATTCGATTTGACGACGGTCCGCGCCCTTGTGGGACAAGCGCACGGGCAGGCACTGGGCCGGCCAAAGGAATTTGGCTTTCTCGGCCCACTCCACCACCGTGACGCCCGTGTCGTCGTGAAGCTCTTCCCATTCGAGGCCCGGCACTTCGGCCGGGGAGAGCCGGTAAAGATCCACGTGGCGAAGCGTCGCCGACCCGTGGTTTTTCCGGGGGCGGTGCGTCTGAACGATGGCAAAGGTGGGACTCGTGGGAACGTCCTCGATGTTGAGCCCTTCGGCCAACCCCCGGGCGAACACCGTTTTGCCGGACCCCAAATCGCCCATGAGCGCGATCCAATCGCCGGCCCGCAAATGCCGCCCCAACTCGCGGGCGAGCGCCAGGCTTTCTTCGGCGGAATGGGTCTCGCGCGACCACTCCGGGGATTTCTTAAGAATCAAAGTGTTCGAAGCCAGCGGGAGCCTCCCGTTTTTCTTTGCCTTTGAACAACCCGACGCCCGACGCGCGGGGCAGAATTTTCCCCACCGCGGTCGCCCAACCCAATCGCTCGAGACGTCCGGCCACCGGCGGCGAAGCGCCGACGACCAACTCGTAATCCTCGCCGCCCGTCAAGGCCCGGCGGAACGCTCCGGGCCCGGCCCATCGCCGGAACGCGGGCGAGAGCGGCAAACGCTCGACGTCCACCGCCGCGCCCACCCCGGAACGTTCGCAAAGTATTTGAACCGACCGCCACAATCCGTCGGAGCTGTCGAGGCCCGCTCGAACGCCCGCCCGGGCCAGCCGGCGCGCCGCGTCCAGCCGCGCCTCCGGCCGCCGAAACCGTTTCAACAAGAACCGCTCGTCGGCGCTTCGGGGCGCCCGCCGGGTTTCGGCCACGGCGAGCCCCGCGTCCGCGTCCCCCAGAGTGCCCGTGACCATCAAGACGTCGCCCGGGCGGCAGGCGTCCCGGCGGAACACCCGGTTTCCGGGGCGGACTTTGCCCAACACCGTGACCGACACCGTGATCCGGTCGGCCCGCACCGTGTCGCCGCCCACCAAGTCGAACCCCGTTCGCCGGGCCAGGGCGGCGAAGCCCCGGTAAAACCCCTTCAAAAAAGAGACCGGCGTTTTCGGCGGAAATCCCGCCGCCACCACGCCGAAACCGGGCTCCACGTCGCCCATGGCGGCCAAATCCGACAGATTGACGGCGAGGGCCTTGTGGCCCAAATCCGCGCCCGACGTCCAGGCCGTTCGAAAATGCACGCCTTCCACCAGCATATCGGTGGTCACGGCCCAGGTTTCGCCGCCGATCGTCAACAGGGCGGCGTCGTCGCCGGGCCCCAGAACCACCCGCCGGGACAATCCCCGGGACAGCCCCGGCAAAAGCGACGAGAGCCACTTCCATTCCCCCCAGCGCCCGAGGGTGTTCGGCCCGGGGCGCTTCGCCGCGGGACTCAACCGTTCAGTTCCCGGAGCGCGCGGCGCGCGAGGGCCGTCAAAAAATTAACGCCGGTCAGCATCGACGGTTCGTGCAGCACGAAGGAGGCGTGGTGCCAGGGACGCCGGGTGCGGGCGTCGGCGCCCGTGCCGACGTAAACGAAGCACCCCGGGGCCTTCGCCAAATATTCCGAAAAATCTTCGCCGCCCATGGAGGGCCGCTCCAGCGTCAGGGCGCGCCGGGCGCCCACCGTTTCCTCCGCCGCCCGCCGGGCCAGGGCCGTCATGGCGCGGTCGTTGATCACCGGACGGCTCAACACCTCGTACTCCACGCGGGCCCGCCCGCCGTGGGCCCGGGCCACGCCCCGGACGATTTGCCCGATCAAACGGGGCATCCGGCGGTGCCACCCGGGGGTCAGGGTGCGGACCGTGCCCGTCAAGACCACCGACGACGGCAAAATATTGAAGCGCTCCCCGCCGTGGATCGTGCCGATGGTCACGACGCCGGGCTCCACCGGATCCAACCGCCTGGAAACGACGGTTTGAAGCGCCGTCACCGTTTCCGCGGCGATCACGACGGCGTCGGTCCCCTCGTGGGGGTAGGCCCCGTGGCCGCCTTCGCCGTCGATTCGAATCGTGAACCGGTCCACCGCGGCCATTAACGGGCCGGCCTTGAGGCCCAGGGTGCCCGCCGGGAGCCGCGGGTTCACGTGGACGCCGAAAACCGCGTCCACCCGGGGCGCCGTCATGGCGCCCTGCCGGATCAATTCCCGGGCGCCGCCCGATCCTTCTTCGTCGGGTTGAAAAAAGAATTTGAGGGTGCCGGGAACGCCCAGCCCCTCTTCCTGGAGCCGGAGGGCCGCGGTCAACACCATGGCCGTGTGGGCGTCGTGGCCGCAGGCGTGCATGACGCCGGGGTGCCGGGAGCGAAACGACAGGGACGACCGCTCGGTCAAAGGCAGGGCGTCCATATCGGCCCGGAGGGCCACGCAGGGGCCGGGCCCCGCACCGCGCAGGGTCGCGACCACGCCCGTTGGATTTATTCGTCGAAAAGGAACGCCGGCCGCCCGAAGCGTGCGGGCCACCAAGGCGGTGGTGAGTTTTTCCCGGCCGCCCAATTCGGGCCGCTGGTGAATCGCCCGGCGAAGCCGGACGGCGGTCGCGAAGGCGCGACGGTCATTCACAACGGCGGGGAGAGCGGAGGAAAAGCATTGGACGTGAGGCTATTGTAACAAATTCGAAGCGGGGTTCAGACGGGGCGCGAAAAGGTTCGACGGAAGGCCGCGGGAAGTTCGTCCACCAGGTCGCCCGCGGCGATCGGCGCCCCCCGACGGACGGCCCGGTCCCCGGCCAAACCGTGCAGGCGCGCCCCGAGCACGGCCGCGCGCCAAAGCCGTTCGGGCGCGTCCGCGCCCGCCACTTGACCGATCAGCGCGCCGATCAATCCGGCCAGGACGTCGCCCGTCCCCCCCGTGGCCATCCCGGGGTTGCCGGTGGGGTTGAGCGCGATTCGATGTCCATCGGAAATCACGGTGCGGTGACCTTTTAAAACACAAACCCCGCCGAAACGCCGGGCCAGGGTTCGGGCGGCGGCGGAACGATTTTTTTGAAGGACGGCCACGGACGTTCCCAGCAAACGGGACGCCTCGCCGGGATGGGGCGTGAGAACCACCGGAACGGCGGGCCGGAATTTTGTGTCGCCCGCCAGGGCGTTCAATCCGTCGGCGTCCAGAACGACGGGAAGACCCAAATCCGTCAAGACCCGTCGAACAAAAGCGGCGCTTCCGGCCGTCACGGACAGTCCCGGACCCAACACCACCGCCGTGAGCGGGCGCCGCCGCGCGTACGCCAACACCACGGGCCACGCGGCGGCCGCCACGGCCCCGCCGGATTCCGGAAGAGCGAGCGTCAGGGCTTCCCAGGGCCCGCCCACGGCCGCGACGAGTTCCAGGGAGCGGGGGACCGCCAACGTGACGAGGCCCGCGCCCCCGCGAAGGGCCCCGGCGGCCGCCAAGCGCGGCGCGCCGGACATTCCACGGGCGCCGCCGATCACGAGCACGTGGCCGAAATCGTTTTTGTGGGAATCCCGCGGACGGGGCGGAAGCCAGGACCGGGGAACGGCGGTCATCGACGGCGGGCGGGCGGCGAAAAGAGGGCGACGGCCACCGCGTGTTCGGCGGTGTGGGACAGCGTGAGCGTCAGCCGGGGTTCCAGCGAACGAAGCCTCGCCGCCAACTCCACGCCGGGTTTTCCCGACGGCTCGTTTTTGACCGAAATGTCCTTGTGGGCGACGCCCGCCCGGCCCAGGGCTTTGTAAACGGCTTCTTTGGCGGCGAACCGAACGGCGAAATGCTGGGCCGCGTTTTTTTTCGCCCGGCAATAGGCCACTTCCCGGTCGGAAAAGACCCGGGCCAAAAACCGGGGTTCCCGGATCAACCGGGCGATGCGTTTCACTTCCACGATGTCGACGCCGAGGGAGGGAGAGGTCATGGCTTTATTTTACCAAACCGCCGGCCGTCGCACCGGCGGAGGCGCCTCCGCGAGTTCCGACCAACGGCCGCCGTCGGCCCCCCCGGTCCAGGCCAAGGCCCCCCGGGCGGAGAAACACAACGCGGCGCCCGTTCGACGCAGGCTCGCGGACGCGGTTCGTCCCTGGAAAACCGCCGTACGAACCTCCGTGCGGGTCAGCCGGTCGAGCGCGGCGGGCGCGCCCGGACGGGGCCGCCAACCCAGGATGTCCACCGTCGGCGGGAGGCGGGGCGCCGCCGCGGCCGCCAGGGCTTCGGACGCCTCAAAACCCAAAAGCGCCCGGCGCCCTTCCCGCTCCAGCAATAACAAAACGCCGTCATCGGGACCGCGGGAAAAAACCGTCCACTCGATCCCGCCGTCCCGTCCCTGGGCGACGCCACCCACGGACGCCGCCCCGGCGGGCCGGAAATCGCCGGGAGGATGCCGCCAGGCGAGGCGCTCGACACCGAGTCCCCCGAGGAATCCGGGAAGGCCGTTGAGCGTCCCGTCTTTGGTCGAATCAAAAAGCCCGACGCCCGCGGGGGTTTGCAAAAACACCGCGTCGCGTCCCCACCACACCAGACGGAAAGGCGGCGCGGGCGGCCGGGCCGCTCCCAACAACAGAGCCGCCGCACCGGCGGCGGCCGCCCACCAACCGAAAAACCGTCGACGGGTCAAAAGAAAAGCGAAAGCGGCCAGAATCCCCGCCGACAGGAAAATCGTTTGCTCGAAGGACAAGCGGGCGTGAAGCTCCGCCCCGGGAAGACGGGCGGAAAAACGAACCCAGGCGAGGAAGGCCCCCACCGCCCGCTCCGTCACCGCGGCCAGGCCCCGGGCGGCCGGGGTCCAACCCATCGTTTCAAAACCGAACAGGCAGAGCCCGAGGGTTAAACAGAGGCCCGAAGCGGGGACGGCGATCATGTTGGAAAGCAACCCCGCCACCGAAAAGCGGCCGAAGTAAAAAAGGAGAAGGGGGGCCAGGGCGGCCTGGGCGGCCAGACTCATCCCGAAGAGCCGCCGGGCGTGAAGGCCGAACCCGCGGACCGCCCGGGCCGCCCCGATCGTTCGCGGGTCCGAGGGAGGCGGCGCGCCCTGAATTCGATTCCAAGCCACGGCGATGCCCAGGGTCGCGGCGTAGGACATTTGAAATCCGGCCTCGAACAGGGAAGCCGGGTGGATCGCCAGGAGAATTCCAGCCGATAAAAATATCGGGTGCTCCGGCCGGTCCCAGCGCCCCAGCGCGTGGCCGAAGGCCCCGAGGGAGGCCATCAGCGCGGCGCGCAGGACCGGCGCGTCGCCGCCCGCCACCCCCGCGTACAGGAAGGCCCAAAAAGGAACCGCGAGCAACGTCCACCGGCGGGGCCACCAGAGGGCCCAGCGGGCCAAAAACCACCAAAGGGCCAGGGCGATCCCCACGTTGGAGCCGGACGCGACCAGGAGGTGGGCGGTTCCGCTCCGTCGAAAATCTTCCATTAAATCGTCCACGCCCCGGGGCCGGCGGCCCAGAACGAGGCCGCCCAGGATTTCCGAAGAACGGGGCGACAAGCGCGCCGCGAAAGCGGAACCGAGGCGATCCCGAAGGGCCCCCGCCCACCGCCGGGGAGAGAACGGCGATAGGCGCTCCACGACGGCCGCCTTCCCGGCCGGGACGATTTGGCGGGCCCGGGCGCCCCGTCGCTCGTCGGCGGCGGCCGAGTCGTAGAGGCCCGGGGCGGCGGCGGGCCGCGAAGGAACGAGAGGCCCCCACAACGACACCCGATCCCCCCAGACCGGGCGCGGGGCGGGCGTCGTCCCCGCCGCGGCCGCGGAGGAAAAGGCGCAAAAGGCGACCACGTTGCCCGACACCGGCCGGGGGGCCGCGCCGAACGCCTTCAACCACTCGGCCCGCAGGAGCAGGGTTTCCCCCCGCGCGCTTCGTTCCGGCGGGCGAAGAACGCGTCCGACCACCCGGGCGGGGCGACCGTCGGCCCAACGGGCCACGTCGTCACGCGCCGCGGGCGGCGTCCCCCAAAGACGAAGGGCGGCCCAGGCGCCGGCGGTCAATAGGACGACCGGGATCAGGGGACGGCGAAAAACGTAGGGAGCGCTATCGAGGGAAGGAGAGGGGAATTCGGGGGGAGACGGGGACAGCTAAATCTTGAAGCCCTTGTGGAGGAGATCCACATCGGACTTGATCTGTTGAAGCTTCTGGGTCATTTCGGCCGGGGCGTGTTTTTGGGACAGCACGTCGTTCAAATGCTTGGAAACGCGAAGGGCCAGATGGGCGTCCTGGGACACCAACCGCTGGATGGATTCCACCATCATGTTGAACTCGTCCCGCAAATCGCCCAACTCGTCGCCGGTGCGGGTTTTGATGCGGTGCGTCAGGTCGCCGGAACCGACGACCCGGGCGGAACGCTCAAAGCGGTAAATGGGGCCCGCCAGCTTGTGGGAGCCGATGATGGCGAACAGCGTCACGCCGACCATGTAGATGATCAACTTAAACAGGAAAACGTAGCTGTCGGTTTTGAACAAATCGTAGAGGCTGGGGTCCATGAAGTTCTGAACTTCCCGGCCGAAGTGGAAATAGAAATCCAAGCCGATCGCGGTGATGGCGATGAGCACGAAGGTGAAGACCCAAATGACGTAGCGGGTTTGAAGGCTGCGTTTAACGAAAACGATTTTCCGTTTGGCGCGGGGGTTGTGAAAAGGGTCGTTGGTGGGGTGCGCGTGAGCCATTGGTGAAAACTTAACAGACATTGTACCGTTTGTCAACCCCGCTTCCGAAAAATATATTCATCTCGGAGAATCCGTCCGCGGCGATTGCCCCGACGCCGAATCAATGTTATTCTTCGGCCCGTGACGGACCCCCTCCCCTCCGCTCCCCGGCGACTCGGCCTCTGGGACGCTTCCGCCCTCGTGGTCGGCTGCATCATCGGCGCGGGCATTTTCCGCCTCTCCGATTCCGTCGCCCGCGCTTCGCCATCGGTGTTTTTGTTCCTGGCGGCCTGGGTGCTGGGCGGCCTCCTGTCCCTTTGCGGCGCCCTGGTCTGGGCCGAATTGGCCACCCGGTTCCCCCGGAACGGGGGCGAGTACGTTTTTCTGTCGAACGGCTACGGACGCGCCTGGGGGTTTGTCTACGGGTGGACCCGTCTTTTCGTCAGCCGCACGGGCACGCTCGCGATTTTGGCCTTCGTTTTCGCCGAGCACGCCGCCCGGGTTTTCGGCACGCCGCCCGCCGCGGTCAAACCCATGGCGACCGCCGCTGTCCTGGCGCTCACCGCCTTGAACGTTCTCGGCGTCCGTTTCGGGAAGTCCGTCCAAAACCTTTTCACCGTTCTAAAGCTCCTGGCTCTCTTCGGGATCGTCGTCGTCGGCCTCCTGGCCGGGCGCGGAACGCCCGTTCATCTCACGCCCTTCTTTCCCCCGGGACAGACCTCGATCCTTTCGTCCCTGGGGCTGGCCTTGATCCCCGTACTCTGGACCTACGGGGGCTGGTACGAAGCGGCCTACGTGGCGGGCGAAGTGCGGGACCCCCACGTCAATCTGCCCCGGGCCATCGTCGGCGGACTGCTGGCCACCACCGCGCTGTATCTGTTGATCAACCTGGTGTACATCCTTTATCTGCCGTTGGACGAAATGCGCGCAACGGATTTGGTGGCGGCGGGCGTGATGGACAAAATCTGGCCCCGGGTGGGCGGCGCGGTGGTGGCCGCCATGGTCATGGTGTCCACCTTCGGAGCGCTGAACGGATACATTTTTTCCAGCGGACGGCTGCTCTCGGCCCTGGGCCAGGACCATGCGTTGTTCAAAAAAATGGGCGCGGTGTCCCCCCGCACCCAAACCCCCGCGGCCGCCTTGGCGGCCAACGCGGCCCTGGCCCTAATCCTGGTGTGGACCGGGACCCTGGACAAAATCGTGACGTATACGGAAGTCGTGGTTTATCTGTTTTTTGCCGCGACGGGGGTTTCGCTCTTTATTTTTCGACGACGGGAAGGCGCGGCCCCGGGCGGGTACCGCGTGTGGGGCTATCCTTGGACGCCCCTGGCGTTTATTTTGCTCAACGTGGCCATCGCGTTAAACGGGGTGGCCGAGGAACCAACGGTGGCGCTCGCGGGCATCGGCGTGGCGGCCCTGGGGTTCCCCCTCTATTGGGTGTCCCGCCGCCTCGCTCCGAAGGCCTAATCCCGCATCTTTTTTACAAACCGCTTCAGCCCCCGAAACATCGCTTCCGCGCAATCGCACTGAAACGTTTCCGTCCGGAGAAGTTCTTCCTCCGGCGGCCAAATCACGTAGGCCGATTCCGTCAATACCGCCGGCATTTGGGGGGTGCGGGCCAACGCCAAATTGCCGTAGTGCAGCCCGTCGTCCCGCAGGCGGGTGGACCGGAAGGACTGGGGAGCCCCCCCGAACACGTCGCCGTAAGCCGCGTGAATTTCCTCGGCCAACGCTTCGCTTTGGGGATGGTAGTAATAGACCCCGTAGCCGTTCCGTTCGAAGGGGTTGGCGCCGTCGGGCAGGGCGTTGTTGTGCACGCTGATCAGGACGTCCCCCCGGGCGGCCCAGGCCATTTTGGGCCGATCGTATAAATTGACGTTCTCCGTCCCGGTCCGAAGCAGGATCACCTCGGCTTTTTCCGAAAGCAGCTTGCGTTCCAGGCATTTGGCGATGGCCAGGTTGGCGTCTTTCTCCAAAAGTCCCGTCGGTCCCCGGGAACCGATGTCCCAGGAATGCCCCGCGTCCACCACCACCTTCAAGCCTTCCAACGCGCCGTTGCCGCCGCCCGTGGGCGGACGGCGCAATTCCAACACGAAGGTCGAATTTTCATAGCGGACGTCGTACCCCCACCAACGACGGGGCCGGGTGTGCACCCGCAGGCGGAAGGTGTCCGCGTCGTCCTGAAACCACTCCACGCGGCGAACGGCGCCCGCGGGGGCGTTGTAGTGGACCCAATCGGTGTTCGAGGCCACGCCGTAAAAATAAACGTCCAGACCGGACCCGTCGTCCAAGGGGCGAACCTCCATCGGCACGCGCTGGCCCAAATTCAACCGGACGAGCGTGTGGCGTCCGGCGGGTTCCACCGAAATCGCCCCGGCCAACGTGCGGGGCGGCGGCGTCCCCGACGGCAAAAAGCGGACTTCGTCGGTGCCGATCCAGGCCTCCCGGGCGGCGGACAGGCGGACCCGGAGCTCGCCCCCCCGGCGGCCCGTCACCCACAGGCGCGTTCCCGGGGGCGGGAACATCACGTAGCCCGCCTTCTCGCCGGGGTACGGAGCCGAGGCCGCCCGCAGGATCGCCAAATCCGTCGACACTTCGACCACCCAGGGGGTTTCCTCGTCGAAGCGCCAAATTTTACCGGGGGCGGTGGAGGTGTCGTGGGCTCCTTTTTTGCCGGTCAAGGTCGCCTTGATCGTGGCGCCTTCGAACGCGTCGTCGGGTTGAACCACGTAGGAGCCCCGGTAGGTACCCCGGGAAACGGCGCTTTCGACCATGGGGTGCTTTTTTTTGCTTCCGCCGAAAAAGAAACCGGCGTCCTGCCCCGGACTCCCGACGGCGGTCACGGTGACGATGTCGCCGGCGGTCACTTCGGCATCGACGTCCGGGGTCAACACGCGAATGTTCAGGGGTTTGACGGGCGGGACGCCCGGCGGACCGGCGACGTACACCCGGCGCGTCAAGGCGAACACCTCGGTGCCCCGGGTTACTTCGAATTCGATGTCGTTGGCCCCCGGGGCGTAGCTCACCATGGCGATCCAGCCGCCGCCGGGATACACCCGGATCGCTTGCCCGCCGATGGCGAGGCGGGACCCCGGCTCCACGGAGCCGAGAACGAAAGAGGATTTGACGTAGGGCAGGGAGGCCCCCTCGGGCGGATGGACGACCCGCAAGGGAGCTCCGGGCGCGGGAATCGGCGCGGTGGACGCCGCCAGGGAACCCGAACTGATTTGAACGGGCGGGAAATCGTCCCCCATTTCAACGGACGCGGGGGGTTCCGCCCGGACGACCGCCGGCCCCACCAATAAAATCGCCACCGCCCAACGCTTCATCATTGTTCCTTCATCCCCACCGGGAAGAAATCTGCGCCACGACCAGCCCAAAATAAGTCCCCACCACGTTGCCCGTCACCGCCAACAGCAGCCCCACGGCGGACAGGGCGGGTTGATAGACCGCGCTCACCATGGGGGCCGACACCACGCCCCCGACGCAGGCCTGGCTGGCCGAAGCCAATAAAAAAAGCGGCAGTCGAAACAGGCGACCGCCCGCCCATAGGATTACCGCATGAACGGCCAAAATGCAAGCGCCGACGGCGATAAAAAAAGGCGCCCGGCCCAGCGCGGTTAAAGACGCCCGCGCCCCGAGGGAGGCCAGCAGGAAATAGAGCACGGTCGTTCCCCACCGTTCGGTGCGTTCCGGCGACCGGCCGAAATACCCCGACAAGGAAACCGCCAAGGTCAGCGTCGTGACGGTCAACACCGTCCAGGTCGACGGCGACAAAGTGGCCGCCCATCCGGGGGCCACGCGCCCCACCGCCCCGGTGAGCGCGGGGCCGGCGCGATCCCCGATCGCCAGCGCGATCAAAGCCAGGCCGGCCGCGGCCGCCGGCACCGCGGGCCAGGGGACCGCCGCTCCCGGGGCGCGACTCTCCGCCCACGGAGCGGCGACGGCGGTCGCCCCGGACCATCGGTCGTAGGATCCTTGAAATCCGGCCAAGGAAATGAGGCCCGCCATCCAGGCGTAGGCGAAGAAAGAGTCAATAACGACCACGGGAGCGAACACGGCCTCCGGCGCCGACAGGGCTTCCTTGACCGCCAGCATGTTGGCGCTGCCGCCCGTCCAACTGGCCGAAAGGGCGCCCACCGCTTTCCAGGCCTCGGAAGGCAGATGGTCGTGAAACAGAAAACAAGCCAGGACCGCCCCCGCGCCGACGCCGACGACGCCCAAGGCCATGGCCGCGACCGCCGGGCGGCCCAAACGGAGCAGGGCGCGCAAATCAACGTTGATCAAAAGGAGCGCCAAGCAAAAGGGCAAAGCGTACCGGCCCAGGAGCGTGTAGAGCGGCGACGCCTCGGGGAAAAAGCGGAAGGTCCCCCCCACCATGGGCAGGACGTAGCACCAAAAAGGGACGGGAAGGTAACGGAACAGGCCGGGGCGGCGCGCCCGGAGGGCGCCCAACCCCAACACGATCGAGGCCAACGCCGCGGCCAAAACCCACGGCGAGTTCATGAAACCCCCAGGCCCGGCCCGGGCCGACGCGGCAAAAGGATCCACGGACCGCGCCGAATGTAACCGCCGCGGTACGGCGTCGGTCGGAGGATCAGGTCCGAATCCAAATCGGCGAAATCAAAAACCCCGGTTCCCAGGGCGAAGTGAACCGCGGCCGACAGGCCGAGGCGCGACTCCGCCATGCAGCCGATCATGAGCCGGGCGCGGCGTCCGCGGGCGGCGCGGGTTTCGTCCACGATGGCCAAGCTTCGGAGGACGCCGCTTTTGGCGAGCTTGATGTTCGCGCCGCTCACGCTTTCCCGGCGATAGGCCGTCCGGGCGTCCCGGGAGGTTTGGATCGACTCGTCGAGCAGGAGCGGGCAGGGCGGCCGGGCTCGCGCGAGAAGGTCCCAACGGCGCTTCGGGAAAGGTTCCTCCACGGCTTCCAGGGGAACGCCGTCCCGGCGGGCCCCCTCCAAAATCTCCGCCAAAAGATCGGGCGTCAGGCTTTGGTTGGGGTCCAACAAAAACCGGGCCCGGGGCGCGGCGCCGAAGGCGCAACGCAGTCGCTCCTGGTTGAGCGCAACGCCTTCCGCGCCGTTCAGCTTGAGTTTAATTTTTCGGTAGCCCGCCCGTCGAGCGGCGGCCGTCCGCCGGCCCACCTCCGCGGGGGCCACCGCGGACACGCTCAGCGTGGTTTCGATCTCCGCCCGTTTTTTTCCCCACAGGGCGTAAAGCGGCGTGTTTTCGGATTGGGCCAGGGCGTCCCAGAGCGCCGTTTCAAAGGCGGCCGCGGCCGTCGGCCAGACGCCTTCCCGCCGCCAAGCGGCCAAGCTCAGAGCGCGGATGTCCCGGACGTCCCGACCCCGGCTCCAGCGGGCCAGGCGCCGAAGGGCCGCGGTCATTTTGGGGCCGGTTTGAAAGGGCATCGCCAGGGAGGAGGAGGCTTCGCCGCGTCCCACCGGCCCGCCCGCCAGCCGGACGGAAACGACGACGTTGTCGGAATGGGTTTTGCGGCCCAGGGCGGTGACGAAGGGAACCCGCAGGGGCCAACGGACCGGTCGGACGTCGACGGCCGCGATGCGGGTCGGGATCAATTGGGAATCAAGCGCCCGAAGGTGACGACATACCCCCCGGCGGTCTGTCCGGGGCGAAGGGCCTCTTTCGCATCGCCCAGTTTCTTTTTGAACGTGACCCGGCGGACCACGTTTTCTTCGTGCACCGCTTCGATCAATTGCTCCCCGCCGGTGAAGATCATCACGTGGACCATGCGGTCCGGTTTCGTCGCTTTGGCCAGAAACACCAGATCCCCCGGCTCCAAATCCGAGGAGCGGGCGATGGACTGGCTCGCCATAAATTGCTCGTGGGCGTCCCGGGGGATTTCCAAACCGGCGACCCGGTAAGCCACGTTCACCAACCCGGAACAGTCCATTCCGCTCGGCGCGTCGTCCTCGTCGGCCCGGTGGCCGGCCCGTCCTCCCCAATAATACGGCTCCCCGAGAAACTTTTCCGCCGAACGCAGCAGCACTTCCCGGATGTCCGAGGTCCGGCGCGGGGTTTCCAGCGTCGTTCGCGCCTCTTTGGTCCGCATCCACCCGCTCTCGCCGCGAACGCCGGCCACCCGAAACCACGCGCCTTTTTTGTAGGCCAAATAAAGCCGCGATCCCATGGGCAGCGAGAGCCCCTTGGCGAACCACCGCCGGGTGGGCCGCACGCGGCCGTACCGGGCGGTCACAACCCCGTTGGGTTCGTACTGGGCGGGGCGCGGTTCCAGCGCCTCCCGGAGCACCCACCCGGGGTAACCCTGCCAGCGATCGCCGTGGGTGTATTCCGGCTGCTCGGGCGCCTCCACCCGGACCCACCCCTCTTTTTCCTCAAAGGATTGAACCGCCTCGCCGTAGAGGACTTGGGATTCTTGCAGCGGGTCCACCGCGTAGGGGCGGCGGGTTCCCGCGCCGTCGGTCACGGACACCGGATTCCGTCGGAGGTCGACCACGGGGCGCGCCACCACGAATTCCCCCGTGGGCGGAGCCGGCGGGAAGGACGGGGGGGCGAGGACGCGCCGGTCGGCGCCCCCGGTGCTGAACAAAATCTCAAACCCCTCGGCCCGGAGGCCGGGGGTCAACCCGCACAAGACCATCGCCCAAAAATATATTTTCACTTTTCCGCCTTTGTCCGCCGGTGGGCGTACGGTCCCGCGACTGTTGGAGGGGGAGGGTGCGGACCGAACGTCCGTCCCGCGCCCACCGAAACGAAAACGAACGGCCCCCGGGGAGGGCCGGCACGCGGGACCGCGAACCGAAAAGCGGCGCCGCCCGCCCGTCCCAAAATCAAAGGGTGATTCCCTCTTCCCAGAGCACGCGGAGGATTTCGCCCACGCTCCAGGCCTGGGCCGGGCACCCCTGGGGAGCGTGGGGGGCGTCCCCGTCGAAGAATTCCGACACCTGCCCGACGCCCGCCTCGGACAAATGGTGAACCAGGGGCTGAAGAAACCGCACGACTTGTTTTTTGGACTCCTCGGTGGAACCGAACGCTTTAACATACGCGGTGACAAAGGGGCCCAACAGCCAGGGCCAAACGGTGCCTTGATGGTACATCCGGTCCCGGTCGGCCGGGGGACCGCCGTGGCGCCCGCGGTACAAAAGGTGGGAGGCGGACAGGGTGCGCAATCCCCGGGGGGTCAACAGTTCCCACCAGGTGGTTTCCACCAGGGGCTTAAAGTTTTTCTCCTCCAAAATTTCGTACGGGAGGCTCACGGCCAACAGGCCGTTGGGGCGAAGCTCCGCTTCCCGTCGTTTGCCGTCGACGACGTCGAAAAGGCATTGGGCGTCCTCGTTCCAGAATTTCTCGTTGAAGCTTTTACGGGCCACCCCGGCCAGTTTGTCGTACCCCCGGGTGGGTTCCTTGAGCTTCAACTGGATCTCCACCAGGAATTGAAGGGCGTTGTACCACAGGGCCTGAATTTCCACGGGTTTTCCGTTCCGCGGGGTGACGGGCTTGCCGTCGACGCGAGCGTCCATCCAGGTGAGCGGCCAATCCCCCGCCGGAATTTCAATCAATCCGTCCTGGTCCATGCGGATGTCGTATTGGTTGCCGTGCTGGTAGCTGTCCACGATCTCCCGCATGACGGGCAGCCAGGCGCGCACCCGGTCGTCGTCGTGGGTCGCCCGGTGGTAAGCCTGAACGGCCCGGACGAACCACAGGGGGGCGTCCACGGCGTTGTATTGGGTGCTTTCGCCCCCTTCGGGAAATCGGTTGGGCAGCAGGCCCTCGTGGACGTGGCGGGCGTAAGTGTCCAAAAACCCCGGGGCTTCGTTCCATCGCCCCGTGGCCAAAAACAGCCCGGGAAACGCCACCAGGGCGTCGCGGCTCCAATCCCCGAACCAGGGATACCCGGCAATGACGGTCAAACCCTCGCCCCGGGAAACGATGAATTGATCGGCGGCGGCCGACAGCGCGCCCGCCAGAGGGCCCCGCACCAGGGACGCCCGGACTATTTTGCGACGCTGGTCCCGCTCTTCCTCTTCCCAACGCTCCGCCCCGTCCATGGAGGTCCGCCCGACGGCGTAGACCACGCGGACCGCCTCGCCGGGCTTGAGCGGGATTCGATAGAGTCCGGGGCTCCAAGCGTCTTCCTGCCGTTCCAACCCCCGCCGCTCCTCCCACACGTAGGTTTGATTGCGGTACCAGGCGGGGGCGGACTCGAAGCGACCGCCGTCCGACAAAACATTCAGGACGGGGCCCCCGGGGAAATCAACGATCAACGTCCGACCCTCGGCGCGGGTTGTGCCTTCGAAGCGATTGTTTTCCCTGACCAGGGTGTGGTGGTCGCGCCCCGTCAGGAACGGCCGGACTTCCAGCGACAGGGCCGGGCCGGCCAACAGGCGGTAAACCGCCACGGCCGTGTCTTCGCCGTAACGGAGGAAAAAACTTTTTTCAAAACGAACGTCGCCCCACGCGTAGGTCCAAATGGGGAACGGTTCCAATCGGAAGGATTCCAAGCGGTCGTAGCCTTTGGGATTGACGACGTCGGGATAGGATTGGCAGGAAAGATCAAATCGCTTCTCGCCGATGATCAACGCTTCTTCGGAGCGGTTCACCAGCTGAACGCGCTCCAAGGGCGGACGGCGGGGAACCGTCAGGAGGCCGTGGTAGCGGCGGGTGTTGCCGCCGGCCACCGTGCCCAGGGCGTAGCCGCCCCGGCCGTTGGCCTCCAGCCATTCCCGTTCGCTGGCGTCGGAATAATTTCCGCAGACGGCGCGGCCGAGGTCGACCACGGGTCCGGATTTGACGGCCATTAAACCCGGAGGGCCTTGAAAACGATTTCCCCCATATCGGCCGGCGAATCCACGATTTTAACGCCCGCCGTTTCCAAGGCGGCGCGCTTTTCGGCCGCGGTGCCCCGGGAGGCTTTCCCCCCCGCGCCGCCGGCGTCGACGATGGCCCCCGCGTGGCCCATGCGCTTGCCCGGGGGCGCGGTTTGCCCGGCGATGAAGGCGAAAAGCGGTTTGGTCATCTTGGATTTGAAGTAATGGGCCGCCTCTTCCTCGGCGGTCCCGCCGATTTCGCCGATCATGAGAACGGCTTCGGTGTCCCGGTCTTCCTGGAAAAGGGTCAGCGTATCGACAAAGGTCGAGCCCTGAACCGGGTCGCCGCCGATGCCCACCACCGTGGATTGGCCGAGACCCCGCTGGGACAACTGCCACACCGCTTCGTAGGTCAAGGTGCCGGACCGGGAGACGATGCCGATCTTTCCCGGCTTGTGGATGTACCCCGGCATGATGCCCATCTTGCATCCGGGCCGCTTGTCGTCGCCCGGCGTGATGAGCCCCGGCCCGTTGGGGCCGACCAAGCGGACGGGCGCGCCCCGGAGGGCCGCTTTGACCCGGGCCATGTCCAAAACGGGAATGCCTTCGGTGATGGCGACGATCAAACCGATCCCGCCGTCGGCCGCCTCCAAAATGGCGTCGGCCGCGAAGGGGGGCGGCACAAAGATCATGGAGGCCGTGGCCCGCGTGGCGTTCACCGCCTCTTTGACGGTGTTAAAAACGGGAATGCCCTCCACGTCGGTGCCGCCCTTGCCCGGCGTCACGCCGCCCACCACCTGGGATCCGTAGGCCTTGCAGCCCTTGGCGTGGAAAGACCCGGCGGACCCGGTGATCCCCTGGACGATGATTTTGGTGTCGTGGTTGAGGAGAATGCTCATGACGGCCTCCCGGCGGCGGCCCCATCCGACGAACTGGGACGGCCCCTAGCGGCGGCCGCCCCATCCGACGAACTGGGACGGCCCCTAGCGGCGGCCGCCGCCAGCGCGACGGCTTTCTTGGCGCCCTCGGTCAAATCCGAGGCGGGGGTGATGGCGAGGCCGGATTCGGCCAAAATCTTCCGGCCTTCCTCCACCCGGTTGCCTTCCAAACGCACGACCAGGGGCCGGTCGAGGCCGGTTTTGCGGACCGCCTGAACGATGCCCTGGGCGATGACGTCGCATTTCATGATGCCGCCGAAAATGTTAACGAAGATCACTTTCACGTGGGCGTCGGACAGGATGATTTTAAAGGCCTCGGTCACCTGGTCGACGGTGGCGCCGCCCCCCACGTCCAAAAAGTTCGCGGGTTCGCCGCCGTGCAGTTTGATAATGTCCATGGTGGCCATGGCCAGGCCGGCGCCGTTCACCATGCAGCCGATGTCGCCGTCCAAGCGGATGTAGGAGAGGCCGACTTTCCCGGCGCGGCGTTCGGCGGCGGTCAGGTCCCCCAGGTCGGCCTGGTCGAAGAGATCGGCGTGGCGGAAGGCGGCGTTGTCGTCGATGGTCACCTTGGCGTCCATGGCCAAAAGCGACAACCCTTTTTTCCCTTTCAGCACGCCCAACGGGTTGACTTCCATCAGGCTCGCGTCCGAAGCCATGAAGAGCTTGGCCAGGTTTCGGAAAAAAGCCACGGCGGAACTCAACAAATCCCCGGTCAACCCCGCGGCGAAGGCCGCTTCCCGGGCCTGGAAGGCTTCCAAGCCCCGAAGGGGGTCGATGTCGAACCGCAAAATTTTCTCCGGCGCGCTGGCGGCCAATTCCTCGATGTCCATGCCGCCCTGGGCCGAAAGGATCAGGACCGGCTTTCCCGTCTTCCGGTTGAGGGTCACGGCGACGTAGATCTCGCGTTCCACCTTGACCGCCGGTTCCGCCAAAATTTTCCGCACCACCAGACCCTGGGGACCGGTCTGGTGGGTGACCAGGGTTTTGCCCAAAAGACCCTTGGCGAAAGCGGCCGCCTCTTTGGGCGTTTTAATGAGTTTGACGCCCCCGGCCTTGCCCCGGCCGCCCGTGTGGACCTGGGCTTTCAGGACCCAGGGGCCCTGGCCGATTTTCTTAAGGGCCGCGGCCGCTTCTCCGGGCTTACCGATGACCGCGCCCGTGAGAACCGGAAGGCCGAAACCGCCCATTAAAATCTTCGCTTGGTACTCATGGAGCTTCATTCGGAGTCCCCTTAATAAAGTCGCTGAAGCGGTTATTTAACCAAATCAATCGGGCTAAAGCAAAAACGCGAACCTCGGAACAGGTTGAATATTCAATCTTTTTCCACCCCCCGGCCCCGGGGACCGGTTCCGCCACGCCACGCGAAAATCCCCGGGATTCCTTCTCCCCGACGATAATACCGGCTTGATTGCCCGCTTTCTTCCTTTTATCTACAATGATCCTTCCGCAAACGCATCCAGGGACAGCGAGGCCCGCCATGAGCGCCAAAACCGATCGTCGCCTTAAAGAAAAGAAAATCGGGGAAGTGGTCAATCCCCGATTGATCCAGGCTCCCGCGGACATTTCCGTTCAACGCGCCCTGGACGTGATGCGCGAGAACAAGTCCTCTTATCTCGTCATTTCCGAAGGCAAACGCGTGGTCGGCATGTTCACCGAATCCGACGTCACCCGCAAACTCCTCAACAAGAAAAACGAATGGGGCCGCCCCGTGCGGGACTTCATGACCGCCGACCCCATCGTCCTCCGGATGGACGACAACGTGGGCCGCGCCGTGGACCTCATGGCCGAAAACGACATCTACCACGTCCCCCTGGTCAACGAAAAGCAGGAACTCATCAACGTTCTGAGCGTCCGCACCCTGATCCGCTTTTTGGCCGAATTCTACCCGGGGGAGGTGTACAACATCCCCCCCAACCCGCACCAAGTGCACCACACCGCCGAGGGGGGCTGACCGTGGCCGTGAAAGAAAAGAAAGTCGTTCCCTCCGTCACCGTGCGCTTCGCCGGCGACTCGGGGGACGGCATGCAGTTGACGGGGGACCAGTTCACCGACACCACCGCCGTCATGGGGAACGACTTCGCCACCCTGCCGGACTTCCCGGCGGAAATCCGCGCCCCCGCCGGCACCCTGCCCGGCGTCTCCAGTTTTCAAATCCAATTCGCCAACTCCCTGATTTTCACCCCGGGCGACATGGCCGACGTCCTGATCGCCATGAACCCCGCCGCCCTTAAAGTCAACACCCGCCACATTAAAAAGGGCGGCCTGATGATTTTAAACGAGAACGCCTTCGACAAGGACGGCCTGGAAAAAGCCGCCTACGCCGCCAACCCCCTGGAGGACGGCAGCCTGCGGGACTGGCAGGTCCTCAAAGTTCCCCTCTCGGACCTGACGGCCAACGCTCTCAAAGACCACCCCCTCCGCCCCAACGACGTGGACCGGTGCAAAAACTTTTTCGCCCTGGGCCTCATGTTCTGGCTCTACGACCGAAGCTTCGACCACACCGTCGACTGGATTTCCAAGAAATTCGCCAAGAAACCCGAATTTGTGAACGCCAACATCGCCGCCCTGAAAGCCGGCTACAACCACGCCGACATCACGGAACTCATGCCCACCCGCTTCGAAGTTCGGAAATCCGCCCTGGAACCGGGGACCTACCGGAAGATCACGGGCAACGAAGCCGCGTCCATCGGGTTGATCACCGCCGCCGAATTGGCCGGCAAGACCCTCTTTCTGGGCTCCTACCCCATCACGCCGGCCTCGAGCATCCTTCAAGATTTGTCCTATCACAAGGAATTCGGGGTCAAAACCTTCCAGGCCGAGGACGAAATCGCGGCCATCGGGTCCGCCATCGGGGCGGCCTTCGGCGGCGAACTCGGGGTGACCACCACCTCGGGCCCCGGCCTTTGCCTCAAGTCCGAAGCCCTTAATTTGGCCATCATTGCCGAGCTTCCGCTCGTGGTCGTGAACGTCCAGCGGTGCGGACCGTCGACCGGCATGCCCACCAAGACGGAGCAAACGGACCTCCTGCAAGCCATGTTCGGCCGGAACGGGGAATCCCCGGTGATCATCGTGGCGCCCAAAAGCCCCGCGGACTGCTTCGACGTGGCCATCGAAGCCGTGCGACTGGCTCTGACCCACATGACCCCCGTGATTTTGCTTTCCGACGGCTACCTGTCCAACAGCGCCGAACCCTGGAAGCTACCCGACATCGCCAAATTTCCGAAGATCACCGTCACGCACCCGACGACCTGGAAGGGTCCCTTCACCCCCTACGCCCGGGACCCGAAGACCCTGGCCCGGGCCTGGGCCAAACCCGGCACCCCGGGCCTCCAGCACCGCATCGGCGGCCTGGAGAAAAACGACGTCACCGGGGCGGTGAGCTACGATCCGGAAAACCACGAGAAAATGGGCCTCATCCGCGCCGAAAAAGTGGCCCGGGTGGCCGACGACATCGCCCCCCTGACCGTCCGCGGCGCCGACCAAGGCCGATTGCTGGTCCTGGGCTGGGGCAGCACCTACGGCCCCATTTACCAAGCCGTGAGCGAAGTGACGGAGGCCGGCCGTCCCGTGTCCCAGGCGCATCTGACCCATTTAAATCCCTTCCCCAAAAACACCGGGGAAATCCTCGCCAAATTCGAAAAGGTGCTGGTGCCGGAACTGAACAGCGGTCAACTGCTGATGCTCCTGCGCCACCGGTTCCCGAAAGTTGATTTCACGGGCTACAACCGCGTGCGCGGCGTGCCCTTTTACGTTTCCGAAGTTCGCGAAGCCATCGAGGCGGCCCTATGACCGACGTCCCCGTTCCCTCCGGCGCCGAAAAGCGCCCCACCTTCACGAAAAACGATTTCGTGTCCGGCGCCGAGGTCCGTTGGTGCCCCGGCTGCGGCGACTACTCCATTTTGGGGGCCATGCAGCAGACCCTGGCCAAGTTCGACATCCCCCGGGAAAACCACGTCTTCGTCTCGGGCATCGGCTGCTCTTCCCGGTTCCCCTATTACATGAACACCTACGGGTTCCACACGATTCACGGCCGGGCGCCGACCGTGGCCACGGGCCTGCGTTGCGTGAACCCCGACCTCTCCATTTGGGTCATCACCGGCGACGGCGACGGGCTTTCCATCGGCGGCAACCATTTGCTCCACGCCATGCGGCGGAACTTGAATTTCAACATTCTGCTGGTCAACAACCAGATTTACGGCCTGACCAAGGGGCAATATTCCCCCACCTCCCCGACGGGCAAAATGACAAAGTCGTCGCCCTACGGGTCCATCGACCACCCCATCAACCCGCTCTGCATCGCCATCGCTTCCGAAGCCACGTTCATCGCCCGCACGCTGGATTCCGACCCCCGCCACATGAGCGCCACCCTGGAGCGGGCCATGAAGCACAAGGGCATCTCCTTCGTCGAGGTGTACCAGAACTGCATCATTTTCAACGACAAGGCCCACGGGCCCGTCACGGGCCGGGAAACCCGGGACGACCGAATGGTGTATTTGGAGCACGGCAAGCCGCTCCTGTTCGGCAAAAACAAAAACAAGACCCTCCGCCTCAACGGCCTTTATCCCGAAATCACGGACTTCGACCCCACCGACACCCGGGGGCTCCTGATCCACAACGAAACGGACCCGCGGCCCAACCACGCCTACCTGCTCACGCAGTTGATTTACCCCGATTTCCCCGTCCCCTTCGGCGTGTTCCGCGCCGTGGAAAAACCGACCTACGACGACCTGATGAACCAGCAGATCCGGGACATCGTCGCCACAAAAGGCAAGGGCACCCTGGAAAAATTGATCTACAGCGGCGACACCTGGAGGGTCCAATGAGCGCGAACCCCTGCCCCTTTTGCGGACACGAAAATCTCCCCGGCGACGACCGGTGCGGCCAGTGCCTCCATTCGTTGATGCAACGGCAAATCCCCTCGGCCCGGCGGTTGGGCGACGAATTCCGGGACGCGCTTCTGAACGAACCGGTGTCGGAACTGCTGACGGGCATCGACCTGCTGGTCTGCAGCCCCAAGGACTCCCTGGACAAAATCCTCAAGATCTTTCAAAAAGAGAAGAAGGGCTGCGTCCTGGTCTACGAGAAGAAAAAAATGGTCGGCGTGTTGTCCAACCGGGACCTCCTGTTGCGGGCCGCCGGTCCCGGAGACGACCTGACGAAGCTCACCGTGGAAGACGCCATGACCCGCAACCCCAGTTACGTCCGTCCCGAGGACCCCATCGCTTTCGCCGTCAACAAAATGTCCGTGGGCGGCTACCGCCACCTCCCGGTCATTCGGGCGGACGGAACGCCCGTCAGCATCTTGCTCATTCGCGACATCCTTCGCTACCTGTCGGCCAGCAAAAAAGAATATTGATCGCCGACCCGGGAACCGAACCCGGGCGCGGGCGTTTCATAAAGAAGAGGTCATCGCCATGGAAACACGTCCCCTGATCATCATCGGCTCCGGCCCCGCGGGTTTCACCGCGGCGCTTTACGCGTCCCGGGCCGGTTTAAAGCCCCTCGTCCTGGGCGGCCTCTTTAAAGGCGGCCAGCCCGGCGGCCAGCTCATGACCACCACCGACGTGGAGAATTTCCCCGGCTTCCCCGACGGGGTCGAAGGCCCGGAACTGATGAAACGGATGCGCCAGCAGGCCCAACGCTTCGGCGCCGAGGTGTTGGACAAGGACGTGGAATCCGTGGATTTTTCCGTCCGCCCCTTCAAAATCGCCACCGACGAAGCCGAATACCTCGCCAAAGCGGTCATTCTCTCGACCGGCGCCACCGCCAAGCGGCTCCACAACGCGGCCGAATCCAAATTCTGGAACCGCGGCATCTCCGCCTGCGCCACCTGCGACGGCGCCCTGCCCCTTTTCCGCAACAAACCCATCGTCGTGATCGGCGGCGGGGACACCGCCATGGAAGAAGCGCTGTACCTCACCCGCTTCGGCTCCGAAGTCGTGGTCCTCCATCGACGGGAAGAATTCCGGGCCTCCCGGGTCATGCTGGAGCGGGCCAAGAAGAACCCCAAAATTAAATTCAAAGTGCCCTACGGCCTGGAAGACACGCACGGTGAAAAGACCCTGGAACAGCTCAAGGTCAAAAACCTCAATACCGGCGCCGTGGAAACGCTGGCGGCGGCGGGCCTCTTTTTGGCCATCGGCCACGAACCGAACACCGCGCTTTTCAAAGACCGAATCAAGTTAGACGACGTGGGGTACATCCTGACCGACGGCCACGCCCGCACCAACGTCGAAGGCGTGTTCGCCGCCGGTGACTGCGTGGACCACGTCTACCGCCAAGCCATCACGGCCGCGGGCCAAGGCTGCATGGCCGCCATTCAAGCCGAGCGCTGGCTGGCGGCCCAAGAATAATTCCCCCTCCCCGCCTCGTCGGCCTCGGCACCGCCCTTCCGTCCCGGAGCGTTTCCCAGGGCGAGGCTCTCGGATTTCTCCTTAAATTCTTTCCCCACCGCCCCGCAACCCGGGCCCTCCTGACCCGGGTCTTCGCCCACGAATCCGTGGAGACCCGCCGGTTGGCGGTGAACCGTCTGTCCGAACTGGCCGACCGGGACCTCGACCGGAAAAATCGCCGATTTGAAAAAACCGCGGTGGCCCTTTCCGCCCGGTCCTTGGCCGACGCCCTTCGCCGGGCCGGGCGATCGGCCCGCCACATCGACTTTTTGGCCGCCACCACCTGCACCGGCTTTCTCTGCCCGGGCCTCGCGCCCCGTACGGCGGACCGGGCCGGCCTTCGACCGGACGTTCGCCTGGCGGACCTCGTGGGCATGGGGTGCGGCGCCGCCCTTCCGGCCCTGCAAACCGCCGCGGATTTTTGCCGCTCCCACCCCGGCGCGCTGGCCGCCGTGGTCAGCACCGAAATTTGTTCCGCGGCTTTTTTCCCCGGCGACGCTCCGGACCTCGTGATTTCCAACGCGCTTTTCGGGGACGGCTCCGCCGCCCTGCTGCGGGGGGCCGGAAATCATCGACGAGGAATCCCTCGTCGTTCCCGCCTGGCGGGACGCCCTCCGCTTTACGACCGACGGCGGCCACCTGCGAAACGTCCTGTCCCCCCGGGTCCCCCTCCTGGCCGCCCGGGCCACCCGTCGGGTGCTCGACGCCGTCCTTCGCCGCCAAACTCGCCCCGCGACATGACGCTGGGCCTGCACGGGGGGCCGGGTGCTGGACGCCCTGGAACGAACGTTGGGTTTGGCTCCCGCCGATCTGGCCGCCAGTCGCGGTCCTCCGCCGTTACGGCAACCTCTCCTCGCCCTCGGTGCTCTTCGCCTTTCGGGAATCCCTGACGCGCTCCCCCGGGCGGCCGGGGGAGGGCCTTTCTGGCCTCCTTCGGCGCCGGGTTTTCGGCCCACGGGCTTCTCCTCCGATTTCCATGAACCTCTTCCCCGACCTTTCCTGTCCCGTGGATTTGGAGGAGTGGATGGACACCCGCCCCCTGGACGACGCCGACGGGGAGGGCGTCTTCGGATTTTTTGAATTCACGAACCGGCGCTTCGGTGGTTTGTCGACGGTGCTAAACCTTTTTATCCGTTGGTCCGCCCGATGGGCTCCGGGGGAACGAATCTCCCTTCTGGACGTGGGGGCCGGCGGCGCGGACATCCCCCGGGCCTTGGTTCGGTGGGCCCGGGCGCGGGGGTTCCGCCTATGGCCGGCGGAACCCCGGCCATCGCCGAAGGGCCCGCGGGCCTGCGCCAATCCCGGAAATTGAATCGAGAAAGACTCGGTGGATGACGGACCACGGGCTCGATGGACGCGTCCCTGTTCCAGTGGCCGTCCGGGCGGGCCGACGCCTTGGCCGCCCTGGACCGGCTGGCCCGCCGGGGGGTGATCGTCAGCGATCTGCGCCGGTCCCTCGGGGGGTATTGGGCCGTGGGGGCCTTGGCCGCCCTGCGCCGGGACCGCGTGGCCTTCCACGACGGGCCCGTCTCCGTTCGCCGGTCCTTTCGCCCGGTCGAGCTGGACCATCTGGCCGCCAGCGCGGGGCTACACTACCTGAAAAGCCGATCCGAGCCCTGGTTCCGCGTGTCTCTCTCGGGGGAAAAACATTTCTAAAACGGCGCTGATCGTCGGCGGCGGACCGGCGGGCGCGGGGGCGGCCTTGGCCCTTTTGGGCGGTGGCTTCGACGTCGAGTTGTTTGAACGCCGACCGGATTTTTCCCCCCGGGTTTGCGGGACCTTCCTGGATGGTGAAGCCCTCCGCCACCTGGACGCCCTCGGCCTGGGAGAACGGGTACGCGGCGAATCCGTCTCCGTCCCCCGCGTCGTGGCGACTTTTCCGCCCGACCGCTCCCGGTCCGTTGATCTTCCGGAGGCCGGCGCCGCCCTGCCCCGTCCTCGCCTGGAAGAAATTCTGATCGATGAAATTCGACGGCGCGGCGGCCGCGTATCGATGGGCGTTCGTCTCTCCCGGAGACGGCGCTCGGACCCTACGCCTGGAAGGCTCCGCCGTGGGCGCGGGTCCGACCCGAAACCGGGAAGCGGACCTCGTGCTTTGGGCCGACGGCCGCTTTTCCACGGGACCGGCCCCGGGCGGCCCCGGCCACTACGGGTGGAACGCGGAATTTGACGGCGTGGCCCAGCGGCCCGGCGACTTGTCCCTTCACTTCGCCGCCCGCGGCTACGTCGGCGTCGTCACCCACCGGGACGGAACCTCCAACATCTGCGGTCTTTACCGACGGAATAACGAACCGTTGGACTGGGAAACGGTTTTTCAACACACCAACACGTCTCGCGGCCCGGCCCGGGCGGCGTGGGGCCCCGCCTTTTCGCGGGCTTGCCCCCGGACGGTGTTTTCCGGGTGGGCGACGCCGGGGCCGTGGGGGACCCTTTTATGGGCGAAGGGATCGGCCGGGCCCTGGCCACGGGGGCGCTCCTTCGGGCGGCCCTGCGGGAGGTCGACGATCGTCCGTTGGTCGAACGCTACCGGGCGCTGTGGAGCGCGTCCTACGGCGGGCGTTTCGCCTTCGGCCTCTGGGCACGGAGGCTTCTGCTCAACCATCGGCTGACCCCTTGGACGCTGAGACCCCTCCTCTCCCCGTGGTGTTGCCCCGGCTCCTGTCCCTCTTTCACCGCGGCTACCGCCCGCCGTCGAGGATCGACGGGCGTTTGGTATAATATCCCCCGTGAAATCCGCCGTTGAAGCGATCCCCAAATCGCCCCCGTTTTCCCCCGACCTCTTCGCCTACCGCCGCCGCAAAACGCGGGCGGTCAAGGTGGGCGAGGTGGGCGTCGGCGGGGACAATCCCCTGCGCCTCCAGTCCATGACCACCACCCGAACCCAGGACACGGATTCCACGGTGAACCAGGCGATCCGGTTGGTCCAGGCCGGGTGCGAAATCGTCCGCATCACCGCCCCCACCGAAGTCGACGCCAAAAACCTCAGGAACATCGCCGCGACCCTCCGGGCCAAAGGCGTCCGCGTGCCCCTGGTGGCCGACATTCATTTCCGTCCCGAGGCGGCCCTGGAGGCCGCGGAACACGTGGAAAAAGTGCGCATCAACCCCGGCAATTTCGCCGACAGTAAAATGTTTAAAACCCGGGAATATTCCGACCGGGAATACGCCGAGGAACTGGAGCGGATTGAGGAACGGTTCACTCCCCTCGTTCTCAAAATGAAAAAGCTGGGCCGGGCGCTCCGCATCGGCACCAATCACGGATCGCTCTCCGACCGCATCATGAACCGCTACGGCGACTCCCCCGAGGGCATGGTGGAGAGCGCCCTGGAATTCCTGTCCATTTGCCGCAAGAACAATTACCACGACGTGATTTTCTCCATGAAGTCCTCCAACCCCAAGGTCATGATCGCGGCCTACCGCCTTCTGGCGGCGCGGCTGGACGGACAAGGGTGGGACTACCCCTTCCACCTGGGCGTCACCGAAGCCGGGGACGGGGAGGACGGGCGCATCAAATCCGCCGTTGGCATCGGCGCCCTGCTGGAGGACGGCATCGGCGACACTTTGCGGGTGTCCCTGACCGAAGACCCCGAATTCGAAATCCCCGTGGCCCGCCGGTTGGCCGCCCGATTCGACGGACGCCCCGCGGTGAGCTACGCCCCCCGCCGCCGGGACGGCGACACCGATTTAAAACCCGTGGGCGACGACTACCACTACCAGCGGCGCGCCGCCAAGGAAATCGCCGTGGGACCCATCCGCCTGGGCGCCAACCACCCGCCCCGGGTGGTGACGGACATTTCCGCCCTGGGTCTCTTGGGCTCGGACATTTTGGCCTCCCTGGAAAAGGCCCTGAAGAATTCCAAGCAGATCCCCCCGGAAATCCTGGCCCAGGACGTGACCACGCCGGAAGACGCGGGGAACCTATCGAATTTGAAACGGGATTTGAAATTCGAAACCTCCCGCCTCGGCTTTTTGGCGCGGCTCACCGGCACCGAGGACGTGGCCGCCAACGCCCTGGACGCCGCCGATGGATTGATCGTTCCCCTGAAACTCGGGCCTTCGGCGACGTTCCTGCTGGCCGTGGCCCGGGCCGCGACCGACGCGGGCAAATCCCTTTGGCTCGAGGCCACCGACGCCGGGGAGCTCCTGGCCGCGGCCCAGAACCTGGGCGAACGCCCCTTCAACATCGTGTTGGCCCTTCGGAGCACGGACCCCTCGCGCCTCCTGCACCAATGGCGCTTCGTGGCGTCGCAACCCTTCGTGCGCCAGGCCGGATGGCCCCTGCTCATCACCGCGCCCGCCGCCCTGGACACCGACGGATTCCTGCTCTCGGCCGCCACGCTGGTCGGCGGCTTGCTCTGCGACGGCTTGGGGGACGCGGTCCAATTGGATTCGGGGTTGGGCCTGGAACGCGGACTGGAACTGGCCTCCAACCTCCTGCAGGGCGCCGGGGCGCGCCTCACCAAAACGGAATTCGTTTCCTGCCCTTCCTGTGGTCGCACCCTATTCGATTTGCAAACGACGACCGAGCGCATCAAGAAGCGCACGGGCCACCTGAAGAACGTCAAAATTGCCATCATGGGGTGCATCGTCAACGGCCCCGGCGAAATGGCCGACGCGGATTTCGGTTACGTCGGCGGCGGGCCGGACAAAATTAATTTGTACGTGGGCAAGGAATGCGTGGCCAAGGGCATTCCCTTCAACGAAGCCGACGAACGCTTGGTCGCTCTCATCAAAGAAAACAAGAAATGGACGGAACCCCATGAGTCCTAGTTTGTTCCTCGACGCCAAAGGCGATTCCCGGCCTCTGATTTTCCGGATTTTCTTTTTCGCCGCCTTCGGGTTTCTCTTGTTCCAGCTTTTTCGTTTGTTGTCGCCTTTCTTCGACGGCATCATGGTGGCCGTCACCCTGGCCCTGGTGTTTTACCCCGTCCACGCCCGGTTTTTAAAATGGTCCGGCGGCCGCCGAACCCTCGCCGCGGGGTTGAGCGTCGCCGCGCTGTTTTTAATCGTGGTCATCCCCACGATGATCTTTTTGGGCATGTTGGGCAAGCAAACAGCCGCCCTCTATCCCTGGGCCCAGGAGCAGATTCAAACTCTTCGGGCCAATCCCCAGGAAGCCTTCATCAACAAACTTCCCGCCTCGGTCCGTTCCGCGTGGGAACGGGCCGACAAGGTACTGGACAACGCGGGCGTGGACATTCAAGACGTTCTTCTGCGCAACATCGAGGGGCTCGGCCACCAACTCTCCTCCACGGGCGCGGCCATCTTAAAAAACCTCGTGTTCTTCATCTTTCAAACCTTCGTCATGTTGTTCACCCTGTTCTTCCTGTTTCGCGACGGGGCGCGTTTGCTTCACCAGCTCGTCCAGCTGGTCCCCATGGAACAGGTCCACAAAGAACACATTTTAAATCGACTGAACCAAACCCTCACGGCGGTGGTCCGGGGCATGTTCATCACGGCGTCGGTGCAGGGCCTCCTGGCCGGGATCGGTTTCGCGGTGGCGGGCGTGCGTTTCTCGGTACTGTTGGGGTTCGCCACGGCGTTCATGGCCCTGGTGCCCCTGGTGGGCGCCACGGCGGTGTGGGTGCCGGTTTGCGGGTATTTGATTTTAAAAGGCTGGATGTGGCCGGGCGTTCTCCTGTTGATTTGGAGCGCCGGGGTGGTCAGCACCATCGACAACTTCCTCCGCCCCTATTTGATCGGCGAGAAGGCCCGCCTGCCCATCATGCTCCTGTTCTTCGGCACCTTGGGCGGCCTCAAGGCCTACGGCCCCACGGGGATCTTTTTCGGCCCGGTCATGGTGGCCAGCGTTTTGGCCTTCTCCAAGATTTACGGCGAGCAACTTCAGCGCCTTCAAACCGCCCAAGTCGCCCCCGAGCGGGAACGCCGACATCCGACCGAACCGTCCGGCCCCCTCCCGCCGGTCCCACCGGTGGTCTGACGTGTTCAAAAAAAACCGTCGTCCCTTCCGCGGTCCCAAACCCCCGTTCAACCCGGGCCGGGGCGTCGAACGAAACCCCGGGGGGGACGAGCGCTCTCCCTTCGACCCCCACCAACGGGGCCCCAAGAAGTTCAACCACGGCGACCGTTTCCGCCCCGGCAAAAGGAACGACAAAGATCGCCGGCCCGGCAAGTTCGGTAAGCCGGAGACCCCCGCCTCTTTTAATCCCAAATTCGGCGGGACATCCGGAGAACCGGGGACCCCCGCGGGCCGCCCCCAAGAATCTCGCGGCAATCGGAAACGGTACAATCCCGGGAAGTCCAAGAATTTCCGCCAACGCCCGGGGCGGTTTGACCGGGCCGACAACCGCAACAACAAACCCAAATTTAACACCCGATACGACCGAGACCGCTCGGGTTCTTCCGATGGCGAAAATCGTCCCCTCCCCCCCGGGAAGCCCGACCCCGCCTTCCGAAACCTTTCGAAGAAGACGCGGGCGCCGAACCCCTTTCCACGCCGACGCCCCCGCCGTTCAAAGCCCCGCCCCTTTTCCGCGGGAACCCCGGTCCCGAGAAGCCCCGCACGCCGTCGAACGGGGAACCACCCCCGACGCCCTCCCGAACTTTTTTCGGGCGCGGCGAAAAGCTCAATCGCACCAGCCCCATCGTTCACCGATTCCGGGACGCCCGGGACGGCAAGGACCCCAAATCCATTTTCGTGGAAGGCCACCGCCTGATCGGCGACTTGATCCACATTCCGCTGGCCGTCCGCGAGTTCCTTTTCACCGTGGCCGCGGCCGACCGCCCGGAGATCAGCCGCGTCATCGACGCCCTTCGGGGCCGCGGCGCCTCGGGGCACAACGTCACCCCGGACGTGATGGAGTTCGTCTCCGACTTGGAAACCCCTCCGGGTTTGGTGGTTCGGGCCGACCGCCCCGTTTCCCCCGCCCTGCCTTTGGCGGACAACGCGCTTTGGGTGGTGCTGGACGGCTTGCAATCCCCGGCCAACGCCGGGGCCGTCGTGCGCGTGGCCGAAGCCGCCGGGGCCCAGGCCGTCATCGCGGCCGCGGGCACCGCCGATCTCTGGAGCCCCAAGGCCCTTCGCGGATCTTCCGGCAGCGCCTTCCGCGTTCCCCTGGTTCTAATCCCCGCCATGAAGGAAGTGTCGGACCGCCTGAAGGGGCGGGGCATCACGGCCGTGGCGGCGGATCAAAATGCGGACATGGATTATTGGGATTTCGATTGGACCCGCCCCACGGCGATCATTTTGGGGGCGGAGGGCCGCGGGCTGGGCGATCTTTCGGAATTCAACGTGCAACGGGTTCGCGTGCCTATGGCGGGCAAAGTGGAGTCCCTGAACGTCGCGGTGGCGGCGGGCCTTCTGCTCATGGAGGCGGCGCGCCAAAGGCGGTCCAAGATTTGAAGGTGCAAACGGGCTTGGACCTCCTGTCCAAGCGCGGCCACCCGGCGTTGAAGGGCAAGCGGGTGGGTCTCATCGTCCACCAGGCTTCGGTCGACCGCCAACTTCGCCACGCGGTCGACCTCCTCCGAAACCGCAAGGATTTCCACGTCGCCGCGATCTTCGCCCCCGAGCACGGCTTTTACGGCGACCTCCAGGACCAGGTGCCCGTGGACGGCGCCCAGGACCCCCGCACCGGCCTCCCGGTTTTCAGCCTCTACGGCCCCCGCCGCCAACCCACCCCCCAAATGCTGAAGGGCCTGGACGCCCTGGTCTTCGACCTACAGGACATCGGCGTCCGTTATTACACGTTCATCTGGACCATGGCCCTGGCCCTGGAGGCCGCGGCCAAGGCCGGGATCACGTTCGTCGTCCTGAACCGTCCCAACCCCCTGGGCGGCGGCGTGGAGGGCAACCTTCCGGACCCGGCCTACGCCAGCTTCGTGGGCCTTTACCCCCTCCCGGTCCGCCACGGCAAAACCGTGGGCGAGCTGGCCGTTTATTTCAACAAGAAATACAAATGGGGCGCGGACCTTCACGTGGTCAAAATGAAGGGGTGGAAGCGCTCCATGCGGTTCGATGAAACCGGCCTGCCCTGGGTGATGCCCTCCCCCAACATGCCCACCCTGGACACGGCGACGGTCTACGCCGGCATGTGCCTGCTGGAAGCCACCAATTTATCCGAGGGTCGCGGCACCACCAAACCCTTCGAAATTGTCGGCGCCCCCTTCATTGACGGCCACAACCTGGCCCGGGCCCTGGAAAAGAAAAACCTCCCCGGCGTCGCCTTCCGACCCCTGGCCTTCCGGCCCACGTTTAATAAATGGGCCAACCAAACCTGCGGCGGCGTCCAACTCCACGTGACGAATCCCAAAACTTTCGAATCATTCCTCGCGGGCCTGGTTTTTCTTCAAACGGTGAAACAACTTTATCCCCGAAACTTAAAATGGAACCCGCCGCCCTACGAATACGAGACGGTCAAAAGGCCCATGGACATCCTTTGCGGAACCGATCAAATTCGGAAAGCCATCGACGACGGCGACAATCTTATTAATCTCTCCAAAACCTGGCCCCCCGCCCTTAAATCTTTCCAATTTTAAACTCTTCCACTTTCCCAAATCATTAATTCAACGTCGTGGGCCTCCCCGGCCCACGCCCGGCACCGACATCCCAGGCGCTCCGCATCAGCGGCTATGCCGCCCCAGGTGTCCGGAGCTCTGCGACGGGCCGCCCTGGACCCGGGTGACTCAAGTCGTGGGCCTCCCCGGCCCACACCCGGCCAAGGCCATTTTTGGACGCGCAAAAATGGCCCTGGACCCAAAAACGCGCCCCGGTCGGCCTGCGCGCGCCGTTTTGGCGGCACCGTCTTGCTGATTGTCTATTGCCGGTGCCGCCCCGACAATGGATATCTTAGGCGGACGGGGCGGGCGTCCCTCACGTGGGCCAAACACCGGCCCCGGCACCGCCCTACTTTGATATCAATCGTCGGTGCTGTCCCGACTTCGGATATCTTAGTCGGGCGGGACGGTCCCTTGTCGGCTGCCGCCGCCAAAACAGGGCCGGCACGCCTCAAAAGCCCTTCGGCGTTGCCGACGCGAAAAAAGTCGAATTCTTCCTCAGGGCCGACGCCCGGTTTGTGGGCGCCCCACAACGGGCCGCACCACAGCCGCCAAAACGGCGTGCTCGATTCGCCTTATGGGGTCCCAGAAGCAACTACATCGGCAAAATCAAATTCTTTGTTCAGCCTTTGCCTTGGCCTTTGCTTTGGCCTATGCCTATGTAGCTAAAAACCCCCTTGAGGCGTTTTGAGCACGAACTTTTTGCCGCCGCGGTGGCCGAGGACTGTTTGAGCCCCGTCACGGGTCTTTGACGGGGCGAGTTCCGCAGGCCCGGCATAAAGTTCGCGCGGAAGCCGCTTGGGGGCGGTTTTCTTTTGGATACTTTTCTTTGGGCGGCCAAAGAAAAGTATCCCGGGTCCAGGGCGGAGCGCCTGGGAATTATGAAAAAGTCCAAACCTAAATGAATCGAACAAAATGGATAACCGTCCGTAATATACGCACCGGAGGCGAAGAACGGGAAAACACAACGGGAGCCCCCCCTTCCCCCCTTGATTTCCCCCCCTCCATCCCGCATAATAAGCGTCTCCAGGATCCACATCGACGGATTCACCCCGGGGATTTCTGTTCGGAATCCCGACAAATTTGGTTCCTCGCAACCAAAACCATCATCAGCCAAGCAATAAGGAGGAAGTATGAAAAAAGTTTTCTCGTTGTTCGCCGGTCTGGCGGTTTTGCCGGGACTGGTCTGGGGTCTCAACCTCGGGATCAAGAAAGACCACATTCAAAAAGTGCACTCCATCGCGATCATCAGCGTCTACAGCAACGCCGAGATCATTAAAAGCGACGCGCGCGCGGGCGGCCTCACGGCCGGCATCGGCTTCTTGAAGAAAATGAAAGACAAAAAAGACAACCCGGCCCTCGGACACTTCGGCGGGACCGACCTGGTGCAAAGCGCCCTGGACGCCTACGCCAAGAACCTCGCCGGCGTAAAGAGTTGGACCGTCGTCGACCCCAAAACCGTCTTGGCCGCGGCGGACTACAAAGCCTTCGTGGAGGACGTGAAAAAGGAAGTCGGCCCCCGGGGCATGGAAATGATGGACAAAACGCGCTCCGTCCCCGAGGGCATGGTGCCGTACCTGTTCTTGAACAACAAGGACAAAAAGAAACTGAGCCAGATGTCGGACCTGTGCGCCAAGCTCAAAGTCGACTCCGTCGCCATCGTTGAGATGGAACTCTCCCAGCGCTCCACCTTCCTGACGGCCGGCGTGGCCGGCAAAGTGTGGCCCGGCGCCGCCGTGACCTTGAAAATCGTGACCGCCGACGGGAACGTGGCCGTCGCCGCCATGGGCCCCAAGGCCGAACCCGCCGCCCCGGTGGAAATGAAAATGGACAACATGGAAGACACCCCGGCCGCCCGCGCCGCCTTCAAGGAAGCCATCGAGAAATCCGCCGCGGAATTCAAAGACAACCTGAACCAGAACATCTAACCCCCCTTTCCCCCGGATTTTCACTGAAGGTCCGGGGACGGGTTTAAACGCGAAGGCCAGGCCGATTCAACGGCTTGGCCTTTCGCTTTGCCGGGGAATCCAAGGAGCGCCCACGCCATGATATACTGTCGTTAAACATGGACGTTTCGTTCCTCTTCAGAACAAATCCGCCTTCTGATATGGCCTTGTGAGACGCGCCCGTCCGCCTTCAACGCCCTTATTGGTTTTGGCCCTTTTAATGCCCTTCTTCTCTCCCCCCGCTCAAGCCGATTCCGCCCCACGGGCGGACGCCAAACGTTTGGGACAGCACGTCCGTTTTCTCGCCGCCTTACAACCCGAGCGAAGCCACCTCCACACGAAATCCCTCGGGGCGGCGTCCGATTACATCGAGGCGCGTTTTCGGGAATATGGGTTCAACCCGGTTTTGCAAAAATACGACGTCAACGGCCGGACCTACCAAAACGTCACGGTCGTCCGGGGCCCGAAAAACACCCGCCGCCTGGTGGTGGGCGCCCATTACGACGTCTGCGGCGAGCAACCCGGCGCCGACGACAACGCCAGCGGGGTGGCGGGGCTCCTGGAGTTGGCGCGTTTGCTGTCCGTGGAGCCGCCGGACTTAACCAAGGAAATCGAACTGGTGGCCTACACCCTGGAGGAGCCGCCCTACTTTCGAACGGAAAATATGGGCAGCGCCGTCCACGCTCAAAGCCTGCGCGACGCCAAAATCGAGGTGGAAGGCATGATTTCCTTGGAAATGATCGGGTTTTATTCCAACGCGCCCGGGTCCCAGCATTACCCCCTGCCCGTTCTGGGTTTGTTTTACCCTTCCCGGGCCGACTTCATCGCGGTGGTCGGCAATTGGGCCAGTTTCGGGTTCGTGCGCCGGGTGAAAAAACTCATGGCCCGGGGGACGGACTTGCCGGTCGTGTCCCTCTCCGCCCCCAACGCGTTGGACGCCATCGGCCTGTCGGACCAGCGGAATTATTGGAAACGGGGAATGCCCGCCCTGATGGTGACGGACACCTCCTTTTTCCGAAACCCAAACTACCACCAACCGTCGGACACTCCCGACACCTTGGATTTCGCCCGAATGGCCCGGGCGGTGGACGGCGTTTTCAACGCCCTGCGCGTGATGGGAAAAGAATAACCTTCGCGTTGTCCCGGGGCCGATCGAGAGCGCCCAGCGCGATTTTACCGGTGGGAGGAACACCATGATCGCTTTGTTTCTATTCTTGAGGCCGTCCGTGCATAAATTCTTGGTGATGGCGGGACTGATCGCGGCGGCCCTGGGGTTTCACTTTTTAACGATTTCCCCCTTTGAGGGCAGCGTTCGGGAGGGACCGGTCTCGGCGGGGACAAAATTCGCCCGGGTCGTGGGCCGCCGGCTGGCTTACACCGGGATTTACCGGGACATCGTCCACCGGGCCAACTTCTACTTCCAACCCACGGGCGCCTGGGAAGAGGGCAAAGGCTTCATGGAAAACCCAACCGCGGGCGCCCGGTTCCTGAAAAAACACTTGCCCCCTATTCCATGGGAATGGCCGGGCAAAATCGTCGGGTTTTCCGTTGGGACCGCCTACTTTTACCTTCTCGCCTGCCTGGGCGTCGCCCTCTTTCATCGATAATCGCACCGCCGCCATAAAAGGAAGGCCAAACCCTTGAACCACGACTCCGCCGCTTCAACCGCTTCCACGCCCCTCGAAAAGCTCTCCCGTCTCGACCGGTTCCTGCCCTTGTGGATTCTCCTGGCCATGGCGGCGGGCGTCGCGTTGGGACGTTTTATTCCCGGGATCGCCCCCGCGTTGGACCGGGTGAAAGTGTCCGGTGTGTCCCTGCCCATCGCGGCGGGCCTTCTGTGGATGATGTTCCCCGTCCTGGCCAAAGTCGATTACTCGGCTTTGGGGCGGCTCACCGGGAATGGCCGCGTCTTGGGCCTCTCGTTCACCATGAATTGGCTGGTGGGGCCGGTCCTCATGTTCGCGCTGGCCTGGGTTTTCTTGCCGGATCTCCCCCACTACCGCACGGGGTTGATATTGGTGGGGCTCGCCCGTTGCATCGCCATGGTCCTGCTTTGGAACCTTTTGGCCCGGGGGAGCAACGAACTGGCGGTTTTGCTCGTGGCGTTAAATTCGATTTTTCAGATTTTTATGTATTCTTTTTTGGGCTATTTCTTCCTGGCGGTTCTCCCCGGCTGGTGGGGGGCCGAGGGGCACCGGCTTAATATCTCCATGGCGGAAATCGCCAAGAGCGTCGCCGTTTTTTTGGGAATCCCCCTCTTGCTGGGATACGCCACGCGCCGTTTTTTCGTGAAGCGCCGCGGGGCGGAATGGTACGACCGGCGGTTCATGCCCGCCCTGGCGCCGACGGCCCTGATCGGCCTTCTCTACACCATCGTGCTCATGTTTTCCATGCAAGGCGACAAGATTGTCCGGGTGCCCTGGGACGTCGCGCGGATCGCGTTGCCGCTCCTGGCCTACTTCGCCCTGATGTGGGGATCGACTTTTTTCGCGGCCCGGCGGATGGGGTTGACCTACGAGGAGACCAGCGCGCTGGCTTTTACGGCGGCGGGAAACAACTTCGAATTGGCGATCGCGGTGGCCGTCGGCGTTTTCGGCATCGCCTCCGGAGAGGCGCTCGCCGCGGTGGTGGGTCCGTTGATTGAAGTGCCGGCCTTGATCGGGTTGGTCACCGTTTCGCTTTGGGCCAAAAAACGCTTTTTTCCCTAGACCGGAGGACCCGCCCCGCCGCTCCCGACGTTGAAAAGGGACAACGTCCCTATTCGGCCATCCAGAACGGCACGGACATGAGGAACGCCCCCACGAAAAACTCCGCGACGGCGTTGGTGATGAAATAGGGAAAGACGCCTAAAACAATTCCGGTGAACAGCGCGACGTATTTTTGGTTTTTCTTGCCGTACCCGAAATACAACATGCCCACCAGCCCGAACACGGTCGACAAAATAAACGAAGCGCTGAGGTGCATGATTTAAGATACCCCCCGGGGCACCGGATTTCAATGGAGCGGGTTTTGACCCGGCCCCCCAGTCCTCCCAAGGAAAATTTTTATAAACTTAACCCAAGGTAAAAAAACGTGAGGCGACCATTTTTGTTTTCCCTTTTGATTGCTGCGGCGTGCCCGTCGGCCCTTCTTTGGGCCGAAGCCCCTCCCTTCTCCAGCACCTACACTTTTCTGGCCAAGGACTGCCGCTGGGCCTTTGACGAGGCCGACCTTCGGGAAGGCCAGGACAACGCCCGGATCTGCCGGGGCCCGGCGCCCTACGAGCTTTTCATCGACTTCTCCGCCGAGGCCGCGTTCTTGTCCGCCCGCCGGTCCGACCGCCCAAACGAAACGGTCTTCGGCGACCCGGTGGGCGGAATCGACGACGAGAACGGCGCGGTGGAATGGCGGTTGGCCGGGGGGGTTCCCTTCGCGCTGATTGTGCGAACGAAACGCCGGACCCCCCTGGACGACGGCCGCGAATGGAAAAGCGAGCGTTTGGCGGTCCGAGGTCTCGGAGATTTTTTGGAGATCGCGGGAGACGTGGACGTCCGCAAAACCCCGAACGCCAACGCCGCGGCCCGGACCCTCGCCGAGCGGGGATGGCGCGTCCACCGGGCCGACCAACCGTGAATTCCCCTTTCTTAACACACGCCGTGTCCCGGAGCGCGTGAAAGCGCCGGCCGCCCCTTTTGCATCGTGGACCTTCCGTCCTACATCAAGCTCAAGGTTCGTGCGGATTCCCGCCAATCGTCGGTATTCAAAAAAGCCGACGACGCCTACGAAATCCACGTCCGCGCCCCCGCCGAGCGGGGACGCGCCAACGCCGAAGCCCTGGACCTCCTGGCCCGGGCGCTGAACTGCCCAGCGAATCGCCTCCGCATCGTCAAAGGCGGCACCTCGCCCCACAAAATCATTCAACGAATTTAGGTCATGAAGCGCTCCCCACCCCCCAAACGAACCAACAACGAATGGGTGTTCGCCGCTCCCTCGGGCATTCACGGGAGCGGTCTCTTCGCCCGGAACGACGTTCCAACCGGGACACCCGTCGTGGAATACGACGGGCCCCGGGTGTCCGCGGCGGAGGGTCGACGGAGGGCGGCGGAGGGGAACGCCTTTGTCTTTCGACTGAATCGGCGGGAGTTTATCGACGGATCGGTGGGGTGGAATTTGGGGCGGTACGCCAACCATTCCTGCGAACCGAACGCCGCGAGCGAGAGCCGGGGCGGGCGGATCTGGTTGCGGGCGGTCCGGCCGATCCCCCAAGGGGCGGAAATCACCTACGACTACGGTTTTTCCTTCCGGGACGATCCGACGCCCTGCCGTTGCGGCGCGCCCTCCTGCGGAGGAAGCATCGTGGCCGCCCGTGACCGGAACCGACTTTAACCGGCGCGGCGCCCCCACAATCCCTGGCTGAGGGCCGTCCCGAAAAGAATCAGCGCCGTCGACAAAACCATCGACGTCGTGACGCGCTCGCCCAAAAAAAGACCGCCCCAGGTCATTCCAAAAACGGGAATTAAAAATGTCACGACCACCGTCCGCGTGGTCCCGAGGCGGGCAATCAGCCGGTAGAAAAGGACGAAGGCCACGGCGGTGCTGAACACGCCCAACAACCCCACGCTGATCCAAGCGGCCGGCCCCGGGCCCACCGACGGCCATTGACCGACGACGAAGGGCAGGAGAAGCAGGGCCCCGGTGACTTGACTGATGGCGGTGATGACCAGGGGGCTCACCGCCGCCAAATACTTCTTCGTGTAGACGATGGAAATTCCGTAAAGCAGCGTGCCCGCGAGGGCGGCCCCGATGGCGGAGCGGAGGCGGGTCGAGTCGAACGACAGCTTCCCGCCGACCAAAAGGCACACCCCGAGGCCCCCGATCAACAGGCCCGCGCCCTGGGAAAAACGAAGGCGCTCCCGCAGCCAAACCCATCCGACCAAAGCGGTAAAAAAAGGCGCCGTCGAATTCAAGATCGCGCCGAACCCGGCGTTGGTGTGAATGGTGGTGTAAGCGAGCAGGGAGAAAGGAACGGCCGAATTGGAAACTCCGAGAAAAACGGTCTTTTTCCAATGCCGACGGATTTCACCGAATTTCCCGTTGAGCCCGCAGAGCGCGAGGAGAAAAGCCCCGCCCAAGGAAAGGCGGAGGCCCACCATGGGCAGGGCGCCGAAAGCCGGCCCGGCCACCCGCATGAAAAGGTAAGACCCTCCCCAAAGAGCGGCAACGATCAGGAACTCAAGGAACGCCATCGGCCCGTCCCAACGAGAAGCCATGCCGAAGGCGCCCAGTGAAGAGCTTTCGGGCGTACGACCACGCCAACAATTCAGACCTTGAAAACGGGGAAAAAGCATGTTAGGCTTAACGGAACAGATTCGGTTTCCATCATTCTTTCTTATTGGAGAGGTGTTCCACATGAACTTGAACTTGAAGTTATTGCGCTTAATGGCAAAACCGGCCAACCTGCTGGCCAAAGCCGTCTCCCCGCGCTTGCTCGCGCACGCCAACAATGGAAAAGGGTTCACCCTGATCGAATTGATGATCGTGGTGGCCATCATTGGTATCTTGGCGGCCATCGCCATCCCTAAATTCGCCGACCTCGTAACGAAGTCGAAAGAGGCCAGCATCAAGGGCAGCCTGGGAACCGTCCGCAGCGCCGTGAGCATTTACTACTCCGACCAGGAAGGCGTGTATCCCGCCTCGGGTTCCTTGGCGGTGTCGTTAACGTCGGGCGCGCGCTACCTTCAGGAGATGCCTTACGTTCAGATCCCGCAAACCGCGTACGGGCACGGCCGCGTGAACACCGAGACCGTGAACGGACCCGACGCTGGGAACTGGTTGTACCGTCCCGGATCCGGTCAAGTGGTGGTCAACTGCACGCACACCGACACCAAGAGCTCGACCTGGAGCAGCTGGTAAGTCCGAGCGTCCAACGTTTCAAAAGCGGGAGAGGGGTCTTCGGATCCCTCTCCCGCTTTTTTTTCTGCCACGAAACGACCGTCGTCTTTATAAAAAACCGGAATCTGCCCATTCGACGTAGAGGCTTTTTCCCGAAAGGGAACCCCATGCCCCCTGAACCGACTTTCTCGACCCACCAAATGAAAATCGTCGGCGTGCGCCGGATTCCCATCAACCGTGGGGACGACTACGTCGAGGACGGGTTTGTTCCCCCGGGAAAGACACAGGAAACCCGGGCGTAGGGGGAATCTTCGGT
This sequence comes from Elusimicrobiota bacterium, assembly GCA_016722575.1. NCBI lineage: Bacteria > Pseudomonadati > Elusimicrobiota > Elusimicrobiota bacterium. Next base: position 467,763 of record JADKIY010000002.1, read on the forward strand.
TTTATCGATGGAATTTAAAAAAGACGTGCTCCGGGCTCTTTGCGAATCGCTAAAAAAGGCCAACCGGGCCAAGGGCGTCCCCTTCGCATTGAAATACCGGGGAAAGACGAGCCAGGGATCGCCATAAAAAGCCTGACCCACGCGGACCGGGAAGTTCTCCTTCATCGACTTCGAAAAGCCAAGCCGGCCCACCGGGGCGTTCCGCTCGACGTTTACCGCGAATCCCAAGTCATCGCTCCAGGGTGGCGCGAGTAAAGAGCCATTTCCCCTTCACCTTCGTAAAAACGAAAATCCCGACCTGCACTTCCCCCCGTTCCGAGTTCGCCCCCTCCCGAGGGTATTCGACCCGGGACACCAGCTCCCGCATGGAGTCTTTCATCGGGCTTTTACCCGGGTCCGTCTCCATCATCCGGGCGTAGAGGCCTTCGAAATCGCGCGCCGATCGCTTGACGACGGGGTCCTCTTCCAGGCGTCCTTTGGTTTCAAAAGGGAACCGCGTGAGCTTTTTCAATGAATCCATGTCCTTGTACATGACCGCCAGGCGGAAATCGGCCCAAAAAACGGCGAAGTCGGGGTCCCCGGGCGTCGCCGCGGGCGGGGAAAGGGGCGCGGCGGGTTCGGGCGTCGGGGCCGGCTTTTGAACGGGCGTTGAAACCACCGGGGGCGGAGCTTTCGGCGGAGCGGCCGGAACCGTCGGGGCGGCTTTGGGAGTCGCCGGCGGGGGAACCGGCGCGGGGGTTGCCGCTCTTGGAGCGACGGGAGGGGCGGGCGGAGGTTCGGGCGCCGTTTCAACGACCGGCGTGTCGGCGGGCGCCTCCTCCATCGGTTCCTCCGACGGCGGGGGCGCCGCCGGGGCGGGCGGAGCGCCCAGGCGCGTCAAGGCCCAGCGGCCGTTCACCTTCGCGAAGTGGAGCCTCCCGATTTCGAAACTTTCCCCGCGAATCGTTTCCCAGTCCTCGTCGGTCAACTGGCTTTTTTCGGTGATCAACGCCCGGGTCGTCGTGGGGTAATCCCCCCCCGGAATTTGGGCGTCGAGAACCCGGGGGATCAACCCGCCGAATTGCTCTTTGGGGCGGGGCCCCCGCTCGGTCGCCAAGGGGAACTGGACGAGGAAAGACAGCTTTTCCCAATCCTCCTCCATCACGTTCCGTCGAAATTGGGCCCAATAAAGCAAAAAGGGATCGGCCTTCCGAAGGCGCGGCTCGCTGCCGGCCCGGAGGGAGGAGGCCAAAAAAGTCCCCACAAAGATCAACACCCAGGACCTTCCCCTCCGAGAAAAAAGCCCGGTCCGATCGAACCACCGCGTTGCGTTCGCTTTCATGGGGTCCATTTTACCATCCCGGGCGACGATTGGAAACGCATTAACAGGCCTTTGAAAAACCCCCTGGCCCGTCCTTCCGGCAAGCCTCTGGCCGGAATCCAAGGGGTCTCTTCCCCCGGAGAAAAAATCCGGATTCCGGATAAAATCATTCTGAAACGACGAACGAAAGAGTTTTTCAGCGGCCCGGCAAACGCGGGGAGGCGCCGTTCGGGAGGCGTCTCCCCCCTTTGACGGACCGTCGGAAAGATGGTAATTTCTCTTTTTCATCCTTTCCCCCACCAGGAGAACCCATGCCACGCGCGAAAACGACGGCCGGCGCTTTGGACCCGGCCGAGGAGCTCGAACTCCTCCACAAGATTTCCCACATCATCGGTTCGACGCTCGAATTAAAAACCATCCTTCAGGAAATCGTCGCCTTGGTCAGCGGCTTGACGAAGTCCGACGCCTGCTTCATCTACCTTCACGAAGCCGCCCAGGGCCAATTGGTGCTGTCGGCCGCGAAACCGCCCCACCCCGGCGAAGTGGGCCAACTGCGCCTTAAAATGGGCGAAGGGCTGACCGGCTGGGTGGCGGAACACAAAAAACCCCTGGTTCTCCCCCAAAAAGCCCACGACGACCACCGGTTCAAGTATTTCCAGGCCCTGCCCGAAGATCGTTTTGAAGCTTTTCTCTCGGTCCCCATTTTGGTTCGGGACGGCGTGGTCGGCGTCATCAACGTTCAGCACCGGAAACCCCACGCCTACACCGACCACACGCTGAAAATTCTGGCGACCATCGGCCGACAGGTCGGCGGCGCCATCGAGAACGGGCGGCTGTTCGAGGAAACCAAACGGCGGGCCAACGCGATTCAAACCCTCTCGGCGGTTTCCCACACGGTGGCGTCCGACCGCTTCCACGAAGAAATCCTCCAGCTGATCGTGGCCATGACGGCGTCCCTGATGGGCTCCAAAATCTGCTCGGTCATGTTGCTGAACGACGAAGGCACCGAGCTTCGCATCACCGCCACCCAGTCCCTCTCCCCGACCTATCGAAACAAGCCGCCCATCAAGGTGGACCAAAGCCTCTCCGGACAGGCCGTCCTGCAGAAAAAACCCGTGGCGGTGATCGACGTTCGAAAAGACAAGCGGTTCTCCTTCCCGGACATCGCGGCCTCCGAAGGGCTCGTCTCCCTCCTGTCGGTCCCCATGCTTTACAAAGACAAGGCCCTGGGCGTCATCAACGCCTACAGCGCCGAGGAATACGCCTTCACCAAAGAGGACATTTCGGTGCTCCAATCGGTGGCCAACCAATGCGCTTCGGCCATCATGCAGACGAGGCTCCTCCAGGAAAAACTCGCCGCCCAGGACGCCCTGGAATCCCGCAAGACCATCGAGCGGGCCAAGGGCATTCTGATGAAAAAACGCGGCATGACCGAACCCGAGGCTTTCCGGGAAATCCAGAAGCAGAGCATGGATCGACGGAAATCCATGAAGGAAATCGCCGAAGCCGTCCTCCTGGCCGAAGAGCTGGGCGGCTCCGGGAAAGCCTAATCCCCCCCGCGGGACGTATGCCCACGCTCCGTCTCGCCCTGGCCCAGGTCAATCCCACCGTGGGAGCCCTGGCCGCCAACGCCGATCATTTAGTGTCGCGCGCCCAGACCGCCCGGGACCGGGGCGCGGACCTGGTCCTTTTCCCCGAAATGGCCCTCACCGGCTACCCCCCCGAAGACCTGTTGCTCGAACCCCTCTTCCTAAAAAAAACCGCCGACACGATAAAATCCCTGGCCCGGACCTTGCCCCGGGATTTGGCCGTGGTCCTGGGCGCCCCGACCGAATCGTCGAAGGGAATCCGAAACAGCGCGGTGGTGATTCACGGCGGAAGGATCCGGGGCCTCTACCACAAATGGTTTTTGCCCAACTACGGCGTTTTTGACGAAGCCCGTTATTTCGTCCCGGGGGACGAACCGTCGGTTTTCTCCCTGGGAGGCGTTCCCCTGGGCCTCACCATTTGCGAAGACGTCTGGAAACCGGGAGGGCCGGCGGTGGCCGCCGTTCGACGGGGGGCCCGGGCCCTGCTCAATCTTTCGGCCAGCCCCTTCCACGCCGGCAAATGGAAAATCCGGCGGGACGTCCTGGCCCGGAAATCCAGGGAATGCCGCGCGCCCCTTTTTTACTGCAATCTGATCGGCGGGCAGGACGAATTGGTGTACGACGGCGGGAGCCTGGCCCTGGACGCAAAAGGGCGGGTGTTCGCCCAGGCCCCCGCCTTTGAGGAAACCCTTCTGGTCGTGGACTGGACCGCCCCCGCGGGCGGCGGCAAACCCGCCTTTTCCCTTCCCCTCCGGGCCGGCGCCCGGGCGCCTTGGCCCGCGACCGCCGCGCGCCCTTTGGCCCCGATGGAGGAGATTCACAAGGCCCTCGTCCTGGGTTTGGGGGACTACGTTCGAAAAAACAAATTTTCCAAAGTCCTCGTGGGGCTTTCGGGCGGGTGGATTCCGCTCTGGTGGCGGCCCTGGCCGTGGACGCCCTGGGAAAAGACAACGTGGTCGGCGTCACCCTGCCCTCCCGGTTCAACGGCGCGGCCACCCGGGCCGACGCGCGAATCACGGCGGAAAATCTGGGCATCGCCTTCCACACGGTTCCGATCGAAACCATCGTGGGAAGTTTCCGAAAAACCCTGGCGCCCCTCTTCGCGGGGCGAGCGCCCGACGTCACCGAGGAAAACCTCCAATCCCGGGTGCGGGGCACGGTGCTCATGGCCCTTTCCAACAAATTCGGCTGGCTGGTGCTCACCACCGGAAACAAATCGGAACTTTCCACCGGGTACTTCACTCTTTACGGGGATTCCGCCGGCGGCTTCGCCCCCATCAAGGACCTCCCCAAAGGCGTCGTGTACGATGTTTGCCGTTGGCGAAACGCCCGCGTCGGCCCCCACATTCCAGAGTCCGTCCTGACCCGGGCGCCCACGGCGGAACTGCGGAAAAACCAGACCGACCAGGACACCCTGCCGCCCTATCCCCAATTGGACGCCGTGGTCCGGGGCCACGTGGAAGGCCACGGATCGTTGAGGGAACTGACGGCCGGCGGCGTGCCCGCGGCCACGGCCCGACGGGTGCTCCGACTCATCGATTTGGCCGAATACAAACGGCGCCAGGTTCCCCCGGGCGTTAAAATCACGCCCCGGGCCTTCGGCCGGGACCGCCGCATGCCCATCACCAACGGCTTTCGCCCCTGGGAATAATGGGCCTCCTCTACGTCCTCAAAGGGTTCTTCCTCTGGTTCCTCCCGCTGTCGGCGGGGACGACCTATTTGGTTTTGAAGGGGCCGCTGAAAGCGTGGCCCGCCCGCCGTCGGCGCCTCCTCGGATTGTTTTTGGGAATGGCGGCCGCCCTTGGGTCCCTCGGACGCGGGCGCGCGGCCCTGGACGGCGTGATCGCCACCCACGTGGAAATATTGACCGCCGACCCGGCCAATTCCATGGCCCAGGGCGCCCTGATCGGGGACTTTATTCCCAGCCGTGTCCTCCTTTTCGGCGGCGGCGTTCCGGAAACCGTCCGGCCGGTCCTGGTGAAAATGGCCCCCGACCCCGGGGCCTGCGCCGAGGCCCTGGCCGCCTACCACCGAGCCAAGGCGTACCGGCGGGACCTCGGGATTTGGAACGCCTGCGGTCCGTCCCGGGAATACGACGCCGCGGCTTCGACGGGGGCGCCCAAAATACCCCGCCCGGACGACCCGCGCGCCGCGGAGCGGATCAACGCCGCCTGGAAACGAATCGAAACCTGGCTCGCCCGCCGCGCTCCCGACGCCCTGGCGGCCTTGAACGGTCCGGCCTCGGAAGAAAAAATGGCCGCCGCGGAAAAGGAAATGGGCCTGGGGTTCCCCGCCGATCTGCGGGCGAGCCTCCTTCGCCACGACGGGCAAAAAACAACGGTCCCCGCCGTTTACCCCGAGGGGTTGGCGGCGCTTTCGGTGGAAGGAATTTTGGAATCCTGGAAAATCCGAACCCACCGATTGGGCGGAAGGCTGAACGACCGGGACGATTTTGACGGCTGGAGGAAATCCATCGCCCAAGGGGTGATATTCGTCGGCGGACCGGTCAAGGCCCGTTTGGCCGATCCCCGGTGGATCCCCATCGCGGACTCCAACGGGGACGTTTTTTGGTTCGTGGATTTGGACCCGGCCCCCGGGGGAACGCCGGGACAGGTCATTGAAGTCGACCCCGAAGGCACGACGTGGGAAGTTCGTTCCTCCTCCCTCGCGGATCATTTGACCGGTTACGCCGACGCTTTGGATCGGGGCGATTTCACCCCGGACCCCAAATTCGGCCAAATCACAGCGAAGATCCGCCGCCCGGCACCCCGGGGCCTCCCGGACTATTTAAAATGACCGCCCCCGTCGCCCTCCTCACCGGCGCCTCCAGCGGCATCGGGCGCGAAACGGCCCTTCAACTGGCGGCCAAGGGCTGGCGCCTGGCCTTGACCGCCCGACGGGAAGACCGCCTGCGGGAATTGGCCGCCGCGATTCAAGCGGCCGGGGGTCCGGCGCCCCTGGTTCTCCCCGGGGACATCGCCCAACCCGGAGCGGCCGCGGCCCTGGTTGAAAAAACAGCGGCCCATTTCGGGCGGCTGGACGTGTTGATCAACAACGCCGGAATTCTTCGGATGTCGAACTTTCTTGAAATGCCGCTGGCGGAAATGCGGGAGGTTTTTGAAACCAATTTCTGGGCCACGGTGGAAACCGTCCGCGCGGCCGTGCCCGTCATGGAACAACGGGGCGGCGGCCGCGTCGTTCAAATCGGGTCCGGCGTCGGCCGACGGGGACTGCCCTTTATGGGCGCCTATTCCGCCAGCAAGTTTGCCCTCTTGGGCTTGACGGAAAGTTTGCGGGTGGAGCTGGCGGCCAAAGGGATATCGTTTAGCTTGGTTTTGCCCGGCGGCACCGACACGGAAATGCCGGCCAACGTGGACCGACGCCGCCTCCCCCCCGGGTATCCCCACCGGGAAGGCACCCGGGTGTCGGCGGCCCGGGCGGCCCGCACGGTGGTCAAAGCGGTGGAGCGGGGCGGGGCGGAATATTTTGTCCCCTGGTGGGTGCGGCCGGCGGCTTGGGTGTCAGCGGTCTGGCCGCGATTCGCGGATTTTCTCGTTAAGAAAGGATACAGGACCCTTCAATGGAAATAGGCATCGTCGGACTCCCCAACGTGGGGAAATCAACGCTCTTCAACGCGCTGACGGGCGCCCAAGCGGCCGCCAGCAACTTTCCCTTCACCACCATCGACCCGAACGTGGGCGTCGTGCCCCTGCCGGACCCGCGGCTGGCCGTCTTGGGCAAAATGTTCGCGAGCGAAAAGGTGACGCCCGCCGGCATCAAGTTCGTGGACATCGCGGGGTTGGTCAAGGGCGCCAGCCAGGGCGAAGGCCTGGGGAACAAGTTCCTTTCCCACATCCGCGCCGTGGACGCCATCGCCCACGTGGTTCGGTGCTTCCACGACCCGGACGTCGTGAACGTCCTGGGCAAAATCGATCCCGGGGAAGCGGCCGACATCATCGAAACCGAGCTTCTGCTCTCGGATCTTCAGCAGGCGCAAAAGGCCCTGGAACGATTGGAAGGGCCCGCCCGCTCGGGGGACAAAAAAGCCCGGGAGCGGCTGGACCTCATGAAATCCATCGCGAAGGGGTTTGAAGAGGGCCGATCCGCCCGAAGCCAAAACATCCCGGCCGACCTCCAACAGGAGCAGGGATTTCTGACGGGCAAGCCCGTGCTCTTCGTCGCCAACTGCGACGAAAAGGGACCCGAGCCGGACCTCCTGGCCGCCATTCAGGAGCGCGCCACCCGGGAAAACGCCCAGGTGGTCGCCCTCTGCGCCAAGATGGAAGCCGAGATCGTCCAACTGCCGCCGGAGGAACGCGCGACTTTTTACGAATCGGCCGGCATCACCTCGCCCGGCCTGGCGGAGCTGGCCAACGCGGGGAAGAAACTGCTCAAAGTCATGACGTATTTCACCGCGGGCCCCGAGGAATCCCGGGCCTGGCTCATTCCCGAAGGGACCCGGGCCCAAAAAGCCGCCGGGAAAATCCACTCGGACATCGAACGGGGTTTCATCCGGGCGGAAAAATACCGCTACGACGACCTCGTGCGCCACGGATCGGTCAAGGCCCTGCAGGAGAAAGGCCTTGTTTCCATGGAGGGCAAGGACTATATTATGGTGGACGGCGACGTGGTTTACTTTCGATTTAACGTGTGAGGTGGCGCAATGGACGAAACTCCGAACAAAGCGAACGAAGCCCGGGCCCACGTGGCCATGATGGGACGGATGACGGCCTGGGGCGGCTGGATTTTGGCGCTGGGATCCTTGGTCCTGGGGCAATACCTATTGAACAAAATGCATCAGGAAATCATCGGGATGCAGCAGGAAAATAAAAATCTTCAGATCAGCTTGTCCGAATCCCGGGAACGGCTTCAAAAACACATCATGGAATTGGCCGAGAAAAGGGCGGCCGACAAAAAATCAGCGGCCGGCTCCAAAAAAACGCCTCGCTAACCCAACAACGCCTTAAGGGCGGCGTCGATGTCCGGATGCCGGAAGCGGTAACCGGACTCGAGCAGGCGCCGCGGCTCCACCCGCTGGCTGGCCAACAGCAACGCCTCGGCCATTTCCCCCAAAACCAATCGAGCGGCAAATCCCGGCACGGGGAAGATCGTCGGCCGATGGAGGGCCCGTCCCAGGGCCTTGGTGAACTCCCGGTTGGTCAGGGCCTGGGGGGCCACGGCGTTCAAGGGGCCTTCCAAGGTCGCCGTCGACAACACGTGGCGCACCGCCCCCACGGCGTCCTCCAGGGAAATCCAACCCATAAATTGATCGCCGCTCCCGAGGGTCCCGCCCAAACCCAATTTAAACGGCAACAACATTTTGGCCAAGGCGCCGCCCCGCTCGCTTAACACCACGCCGAAACGCACGTGGGCCACCCGTAGGCCCTTTTGGCGGGCGGGTTCCGCCGCCGCTTCCCAGGCCCTGCAGACGTCGGGCAGAAACCCCGTCCCGGCGGGGCTGGTTTCCCCCAGAGCGTCGTGGCCCCGGTTTCCGTAAAAACCGATGGCCGAAGCGCAGACAAAAGCCTTCGGCGGCCGCGCGAGACCCGCAAGGGATTGGGCCAAAAGCTCGGTGCCGACCACCCGGCTTTGAAGAATTTCGTTCTTGAGTTTCCGGGTCCAGCGTCCGGCGGCGATGCTTTTCCCCGCCAGGTGAACGACGGCGTCGAACCCGTCCAAACCGGCTTTGTCGATGGTCCCCGCGGCGGGGTCCCAGAGAACGTGGGGCTCCGGGGTCGCCCGCCGGGCCAGCCGAACCACCTCGACGCCGTCCGCCCGCAGGGCGGCCGTCAGCGCCTCGCCGATCAATCCGGTGGAACCCGAAATTAATATTTTCATGGAGTCGCTCCTCGTCGGGAACTGTCTTCAAAAATCCCTTTCGGGCCGCAAACGCGGTTTTCGCTCCGAGTGAATTTTCGAAAACAGTTCCGGTGCCGCAAATCCTATAATAACGCTTAAGTCCCCGGGAGGAATCACGTGCGCATTTCCCTCATGGCCGCCATGGCCGGAATCCTTTTCCTCACCGCCTACGCGTTTTACGGGCGGCTTCTGGCGCGCCTTTTCGGTTTAAAACGCGGCCGCCCCACCCCCGCCCACACCCAACAGGACGGCGTCGATTTTGTCCCCGCCAAGGGCCCCATGCTTCTGGCCCAGCATTTCTCGGCCATTGCGGCCGCGGGCCCCATCGTGGGACCGATCCTGGCGGGGATCTGGTTCGGTTGGTTGCCGGCCCTGCTCTGGATCGTTCTGGGGTCCATTTTCCTGGGGGCCGTCCACGACTACGCGAGCCTCGTGGGGTCGGTCCGGCACAAAGCCCAGAGCGTGGCGGAACTTTTTCGGGAACACATCGGCCCCCGGGCCTATAAATTTTTCGTGGCCTTCGTCTGGCTTTCCTTGATCTACGTCATCACGGCCTTCACCGACATCACCAGCGCCAGCTTCATGGAGGCCCAGTACGGCGGCGGGGTGGCGACTTCCTCCCTCGTTTATTTGCTGATCGGACTGGGGTTGGGCGTCCTCTTGACCAAAACCCGGACGCCCCTCTGGGCGGCCACGCTCGTGGCGGTCCCCCTGGTGGCCCTGTCCATTTGGTACGGACCGTCTTTCCCCCTCAAAATTCCCGACGGGGGAATGATCCGCCCCCAATTGGCCTGGGACTACATCATCCTGGCCTACTGCTTTTTCGCCTCCATGATTCCCCTCTGGCTCCTTCTTCAACCCCGGGGGTACCTGGGCGGGTTTTTCCTCTACGGCACCTTGATCGCCGGGGTGGCGGGGCTTTTTCTGGGAGGCGATCGGGCCCAGTATCCGGCCTTTATCGGCTTCACCTCCAAGGGCGGCATGCCGTTGTTCCCCATGTTGTTTGTGACGGTGGCCTGCGGCGCCTGCTCCGGTTTCCACGGGCTGGTGGGCTCCGGCACGACGTCCAAGCAAATCGACGTGGAAACCGATTGCCGGCTGGTGGGTTACGGCGGCATGCTCCTGGAAGCCCTGGTGGCGGTCATCGCCCTGGCGACCCTCATGCTCCTGCCCGCGGGCGACGCTTCGCTCTCCCTGGGCCCGGACCGGATTTACGCCAACGGCCTGGCGCGGTTTGTCGAACGCTTCGGCTTGAACCCCGATCTGGCCCGAAGCTTCGCTCTCCTGGCCTTCGCCACGTTTATTTACGACACGCTGGACGTCACCACGCGCCTGGGCCGCTACATGCTTCAGGAACTAACGGGCTGGAAAGGGGTCAAAGGAGGGGCGGCGGCCACGCTCTTGACCCTGGCGCTTCCCGCCTATTTCGTGACCTTGCAAATGACCGACGCGACGGGCGCGCCGATTCCCGCGTGGAAACTCTTTTGGACGATTTTTGGAACGTCGAACCAGCTGTTGGCCGGTTTGACGCTCCTGGGCCTCACCCTGTGGCTGAAACGCACGGGGCGGTTTTGGCTCGTGACCGCGGTGCCCATGGCCTTTATGATGGGCATGACGCTGTGGGCTCTGGGCCGCACCATCGGGCCCTGGGCGGCCACGTTGTTTTCAAAACCCCACTGGGAAACCATCCCGATCGTCGCCGTCGTGTTGTCCGGCCTGGCGATCCTGCTGATTGTGGAATCCCTGGGCACGCTCCGCCGGGCTCTCCCGGAATCGGAGCCTGAACTTCAATTGGAAAGGGCGGAGTAAATGCAAACCTTTGATCTGAAACACACCCTGTTGTTGGGGTGGCCGATTCTGAGCGTGCTGTTGGTGTTCTCGGTCGTGACCGTGGCCGTGCTGTTCGAGTCCTGGTCCACCCTCAAATGGGTGCGGGTGTTCCTGGCCAAACCCGACGGCGAAAAGGACGCCAAACCCCTCGTGGAGAAGATCGAACAGCGGCTGGCCCTCCTGGGCACCATCGCCAACGCCTCGCCCTTCGTGGGCCTGTTGGGCACCGTGATCGGCATCATACGGGCCTTCCACACCATCTCCCAGGCGGCGGGCTCGGGCGGTGGAATGACGTTGGTGGCCGGAGGCATCTCGGAGGCCCTGGTGTCGACGGCCGCGGGCTTGGCCGTGGCCATTCCGGCCAGCATGATCTACAACTATTTCACCTTCCACCTGGAACGCCTCCAGCGGCTTTCCCGGGGCGTCTGATGGAGGTCGCCCGCCGCAAGCGGTTGATCACGGAGATCAACATGGTGCCGTTCATCGACATCGTGTTGGTCCTGCTGATCATCTTCATGATCCTTTCGCCCTTTCTGGCCCAAAGCCAGATTCCGGTGAACCTGCCCCGGGCCGCCACCACCCGGCCGGGGGACGACGAAAACCCCCTTCGCCTTCGCATCACCCGGGACGGCGATTATTATCTGGGCGACAAGCGGATCCTTCGGGACGACCTGCCGGCCAAGTTGGCCGAGACGGCCCAACCGGGCCGTGCGGTCTTGATCGAAGCCGATCGGGACGTGTCTTTTAAAAACGTGGTTTTGGCCCTGGACGCGGCCCAGAAACTCAAGGCCGTCAAGGTGGGCGTGGCGGTCTTGACCGCCTCCCCCGACGACAAGACGCCGGAGGCGGTCCCCGGCGCTCCCGCCGCCGGGAATCCGTGAACCGCTACCTCACCTACTCGTCCCTGATCCACGCGGCGGCCCTGGCGGTCGTCGCCTATTTTAGTTTCCAGGCGGAAAAGCCCCAAATCTATTACGGCTTCCAGTTCCTGGGCGGTCAATCGGGTTTCGGCACGGGCCAATTGGAACCCGCCCCGGCCCCGCTGGCCAATCCCCCGGCCTCCGCCGGAAAACCCGCCGAAATCCCCGTCGCCCCGCCCGATCAATCGGCCGACCCCGACCGCATCGCCCTTCCCAAGGAAGCGGAAAAGCCGACCTCCAAGAAACCGGCGGCCGAGGTCGAACCTCAGGGGAAGAACACCAAGAAGGGCAAGGGAACCAAAGACGGCCGGGGCGAAGCCTCTTTCGGCCACGGCGATTTCCAGGGCTCCAAGAGCGGCCCCGTGGGCGGCATAGGGACCTCGCTCGAAATCGGCGGCTTCGGGCCCGGCAGCGCGGGACTGCCCGTTTCCCCTTTTCCATTCAAGTGGTACGGTGAGCTGGTTTACAAACGCCTTTGGGAGTCCTGGGACCGGGCCGACGCCGGCACCCGGGAGTGCAAAGTGGCTTTCATCATTCAAAAAGACGGTCAGGTTCGGGACGTTCGGGTTAAAAATTCCTCCGGCGACTCCTACTTCGATATGAACGCCAAGCGAGCGGTCACCGCCGCCGCCCCCTTCCCCCCCTTGCCCGACGGCTTTGAAGCCAAGGACCTCCCGGTCCTGGTCCGTTTCCGCCTGCAGTAATCCGAGCCTCTTTCAACCCGGCGGCGGGACGTCGCCCGCCGGGATTCGAACCCGAAAAGACGTTCCCGCCCCTTCCGCGCTGGTCAGGTCGATGTCCCCGTTGTGGTCGTGGACGATCTCGTGGACCAGGGATAACCCCAGACCGGTCCCGCGCCCCACTTCTTTTGTCGTAAAAAAGGGTTCAAAGATTTTCGATCGGATCGCTTCGGGCATGCCGGTGCCGGTGTCGGCCACGGTCAATTGCCCGGCCGGTCGGCCGCCGAAGGCGACCCGGTCCGTGGACACGGTGAGGGTGCCGCCCCCCGGCATGGCGTCCATGGCGTTGTTGCAAAGGTTCAGCACGATTTGTTGGATCTGATTTTTGTTCCCCCACACCGGGACCTCGGCCTTGAGATTCCGGACCAACTCCACTTCCTTGACCCTCCCCTGGGCCACCACCAGGGTCAAGGCCTCTTCGGTCACCGAACTTAAATCCAGGGCTTCCCGCTCCTCCGGTTTGGATTTTCGGGTGTAGATCAGAAGGTTTTGAACCAGGGCCTTGCAGCGGAGGACTTCCTTTTCAATGAAGGCCAGGGGGTGGCGGACGGATTCCTCCCCCCCCCATTGTTCCTTGAGGCCCTGGGCGAACCCCAAAATGATCCCCAGGGGGTTGTTGATTTCGTGGGCCACGCCGCCCGCCAAACGCCCCATGGCGGACAGCTTGGCCGACTCGACGGCCGCCCTTTCCCAGCGTTTCCGGTCCGTGATGTCCCGGACGATGGCCATCAGCTCGCCGGGCCCCGACGGCACGACCCGGGCCTCGAAAAACCGCTCGACCGAGCAGACCCCGCAGGGGATTTCCGCCGTTTTTATTTCGTTGGAGGCGGCGGCCTCCGCGATGGCCTTTTTAAGCGCCTCCGGCGAGGGGGAATCGAAGGCCTCGTGCAGGGGTCGCCCGATGATGCGCGGCAGGGGGCGGGGAAGGTTCATGGCTTCGTGAAACAAAACGTCCTGCACCGTTCCGTCGGTCAGAAGACGGAAATGAAAATCGGGCCAGGCCTGCACCATGGACCGAAGGCCCCGGTTGGCCTCCAGCAATTCCTTGGAACTGATTTCGATGGACCGCTCCAGGAGAAGCCGGTCCCGATCGAACTGCTCGTAAGCCACGTCCACCGAGGACAAGAAGGCCGCCATGTCCGGGCGGTCCTCCGGTGGCCCCCCCACGTGCCGCTTCCATTGGCGGGCGAGTAATTTGTGCACGGCTTTTAAGGAATTTCGGTGAAGGTCGTGACCGTCATGGTTTGGTTGTGCAGGTCGCAGCGGGCGTCGGGCCGGAAAGGCGCGATCTCCCCGTAGGAGTAAAAGCCGACCATGACCGGCCGGGGGCCGAGAACCTCCCGAACGGCCTCCACCTCTTCCTCCACCCGTTGTTTGAGAATCCATTTTCGTCCCACGCAACTGATGAGGAGCGCCCACTCGGCGTCCGATGATCCAAAACCCGTTATCGCGTGGCCGGCCGCCCCCTCCGCCCCGTCCACCATGCGGTCGAAATTGGCCATCATCAACTGGGCCAGGCACCCTTCGGGCATGTCCCCCGCGAAAGTCATGGTGCCCTTTTTTTCATCCACCGCCAGCACCGATCGGACCAGGACTTCCGGATCGTCGGGCCGTTGGATCGCCAGGGGAAACAACAGCCCCGTGGCGGGCAGACCGGCGGCGTATTCCCCCAGGTAGTTCTTGTAGATCTCCAGGGCCGATTTTCCGTCCAGGGATTCCAGGACGTTGCCGTTGGATTTGGTGATGAGCCGACGGGGGCCGAAGGTGTCCCAGCCGCCCAGAGACCCGAAACCGACCCGCAGGCGCTCGCCGTAAAATCCGACGGCCACCGCGGCCTGGGAATGAAAATCGTCCCCCAACAGGACCCCCGTTTCCTTGAAGCGGTCCCCGTCCGCCGAAAGGCCGCCCGTGACTTTGACCCCCAGGGGCAGGCCCGACATCAACCCGCGCACCAGATCGCTCCCGTTCACATGAAGGCCGTCGGAGAGGACCACGACGTGGACCAACCCCTCGGGCGGCAGTCCCGCGGCCAGGGCCTCCCCCGCCCGGCGGCTTTCGGCGGGCGAGGAGACGGGGACCAGGAAGGGGACCACCCGGCCTTTGTCCAAAGCCAGGGCGGAGGCCACCAAGGTTTCGTCCGACACGTTCACGTCGAATATCTCCCCCCCCGTGGAACAGCCCACCCGCAGGGCCCGGGGATACATTTCCCGGATGTCCTTGATTCGCGCGGGGTCCTTTAAGAGGGCGCCGGCCCCGAAGACAAAAACGACCTGGGCGTCCCCCGCCAGAGGCTCGGTGGAGCCCACGGACCAGCCCAAACCGAATTTCCACTGCCGACGTTCAACTCGCACGAAGCGCCTCCGGGGCCTTGGTTTGGTCTTCCAGAGCGGGGAAGAGGAACCGAAATTCCGCCCCGGCCCCGGGGCGGCTTTCCACGCGGATCTCTCCCTCGTGCTCTTTCACGATTCCCAGGGAAATCGATAGTCCCAACCCGGTCCCCTGCCCCGGTTTCTTGGTGGTGAAAAAGGGGTCGAAAATCTTCGCCTGGATCTCGGACGGAATGCCGCACCCCGTGTCCCGAAAAGCGACCGCGGCCTTGTTCCCCTCCCGTCCGACGGTCACGGTGAGCGCTCCCCCGGGCCTCCCCTCCATGGACTGCCGGGCGTTGGTGGCGGCGTTTAAAAACACCTGGTGCAGTTGGTCCGGATCGGCGTTCACCCGGGGAGTCTCCGGGTCGTAGGCGGCGTCGATGGTCAGGCCCTCCTTTAAAAAATCCCCCCGGACCAGCCGAAGGACGCAATCCACGACCCCGGCCAAATCCGTCGGGGTTTTTCGGGGCTCGGATTTCCGGCTGAAATCCAGGAGCGACTGAACGATATTGGCGCAACGCTGGCTCTGCCGGAGAATCATTTCGACGTCTTCCCGTTGATCCGAACTCATTCCGCCGCCCTCCAACAGGAATTGCGCCATGCCGATCACGGTCGACAAGGGGTTGTTGAGCTCGTGGCCCACCCCGGCCGAGAGCACGCCCAGGGCCGCCATTTTTTCCGATTGAATGAGCTGGGCCTGGGTGTTCCTCAAATCCGTGTAGGCCGTTTTGAGTTCCTCCACGTGGCCTTCCAGTTTTTTGTAGAGCCGCGCGTTATAAACCGCCTGGGCGATCTGGGAACCGAGGATGGTCATGCTGAAGAGGGAGGACCCCGAAAACGGGTCTTCCCGCTTTGTGCGGTTCGCGTTGAGAACGCCGAGCAATTCCCCTTCCAAGACCAGCGGATAGACGATGGAGGATTTTATGTCCCGCTGAACGCGAAGGTCGGCAAAACGCGGGTCCTGCCAGAGGGCTCCCGAAATCAGGACCGGCTCGCGCCATTGGGCGGCCCGTCCATCGACCCCTTCCCCCAGCCGAATCTCCACCCCCCGGCGGTGATCCTCGGGCAGGCCGGTGGAGGCTTCCAGTCGCAGCTTGCCCGTGTCGTCCACCAACATCAGGGAAGCGTCGTCCGCCCCCAAAATTTTGACCGTCCATTCCATGATGGCCGGAAGGAGGGTGTCCAATTTGACGGATTTAAAAACCTCCTTGCTGGCTTCATACACTCCCACCATGGCCCGGAGTTCCCCCTTTTCCAGGGCTTTTTCCACCAGGGCCAACAGTTCGGGGAGGTTGTAGGGTTTTTGAATGAAGTCGTAGGCGCCCTTTTTCATGGCCGCCACGGCCGTTTCGACGGTTCCGTAACCCGTGGTGATGATGAATTCAGTGGCGGGGGAGTCTCTTTTGAGGGCTTCCAGGAACTCCAGGCCCCCCATCTTCGGCATCTTCACGTCCGATATGACCAGCTGGAATTCGTTCCGGCGGCATTGCTCCAAGGCTTCCAGCCCGTTTTCGGCCGTGGTCACCCGGTGCCCGCGCTTGGACAATTCCAAGGAAAGGAGCGCCCGGAACCCGGGCTCGTCGTCCACGACCAAAATTTGGTGTTGGATGATTTTTGCGAATGGGGAGGCCTCCCCGGCCGGTGGTAAACCCATCGTCCCCTCCTGGTCCCGTCAACTATCCTATACATTATCGGCATCAACACCCGCCCCTGCATTGCAAACCCCAGGTGGGGTTAAAACGGTCTTTCAGGCTTGCACGCTTCGGCCCGCGAATCCCGGATGCCCTTGACAGGGGGGGCGGATTTAGTAATATTCAGCTCGCCTCCAAGGTCGGGGGCTCACCATCGTTGACGGACATTACAGGGCTGTAATTCGGACCGTCTCGCTCCCTTAATGCTTTATTTAATGGAGCGAGGCGTTTTTTTTAGACCCTCGGAGTTTCTGAAAATGATTGAAAGACTTAAGGAATGGATATTTGGGCGGCCAAAAAATCCCCTGGACCCCCACGTATTTCACAATATCTCCCTTATCGCGTTCTTTGCCTGGGTGGGACTGGGAGCGGACGGCCTTTCCTCTTCCTGTTACGGCCCCGAAGAAGCCTTCCGCGCCCTCGGCCAATACACTCATTTGGCCATCCCCCTGGCCCTGGCGGTCGGCGCCACGGTCTTCATACTGTCGGCCAGTTATTCCCAGATTATTGAGTATTTCCCCACCGGGGGCGGAGGCTACCTGGTCGCCTCAAAACTCATCGGCCCTTTGCCCGGCCTTATTTCCGGGTGCGCCCTCCTTGTGGATTACATCCTAACGGTGGCCATTTCCATCGCCTCCAGCATGGACGCTATTTTCAGCTTTATACCTCACGACCTTCACCAGTATAAATTCGCCGCCACTTTGGTCTTTCTCCTCATTTTGGTTACCCTTAACCTCCGGGGGATCAAAGAATCGGTTCAAATCCTGACCCCCATTTTCGTCACCTTCGTCATTACGCACACCGTCATCATTGTTTACGCCATTTTCTCCCACGGCACCCAGTTGCCGGCCCTGGTCGGCGACACCCTGGCCGAAACCCGTCAAGGCATTCAAACGGTCGGATTCTTGGCCATGTCGGGAATTTTTCTTCGGGCCTTCTGCTTGGGGGGCGGAACGTTTACGGGGATTGAAGCCGTTTCCAACGGTCTCCAGATCCTACGGGAACCCCGGGTGAAAACCGGCAAACGAACCATGAAGTACATGGCCTTCTCCCTGGCCTTCACCGCCGGGGGAATATTGATCAGCTACGTCTTAAATGGCGTCGCCCAAACCCCCGGGCAAACGCTAAATGCCGTTCTCATCGGGGGCATAACGGAGACATGGCCTTTGGGTCACGCCTTCTTGTTGGTGACCCTTTTATCCGAGGGGGCGCTTTTGATCGTGGCGGCCCAGGCGGGGTTCCTGGACGGCCCCCGGGTCATGTCCAATATGGCCATTGACAGTTGGCTCCCCCGCCGGTTCACCAACTTGTCGGACCGATTGGTCATTAAGGACGGCGTCCTGGTCATCGGCCTCTCCGCCCTGGCCATGTTGATTTACACCAAAGCCGCTGTGGGCCTCCTGGTCGTCATGTACAGCATCAACGTGTTCCTCACCTTTTCCCTATCCCAAGCGGGCATGGTCCGCCACTGGGTTCGGGACCGGGGCGATGGGTGGCCCCGCAAACTGGCCGTCAACGTCACCGGATTGATTCTCACTTTGGGGATTTTAATCGTGACCGTGTTTATTAAGTTCCGCGAGGGCGGCTGGGTGACCTTGGTCATCACCGGCGTCATCGTGGCCTTCTGCCTCTGGGTCAACCACCATTACCGGGACACCGCCAAGGCCCTCCACCATCTGGACGAAATTTTGACCCAGATCCCCCTCCCCGAAGAAACGCCGGTGGTCAAAAAGATCGTCGGGAAACCCGCCGCCATTTTGATGGTCAACGGCTACAACGGCATGGGGATCCACTCCTTTTTGGCGATCCACCGCCTCTTCCCGGGGCACTTCAAGAATTTTGTTTTCCTGGCCGTCGGGGTGATCGACTCCGACCGGTTCAAAGGCACCGCCGAAATCGACAATTTGCGCCGGTCCATTCAGGCCGACCTCGATAAATACGTCCACCTGGCCAACAAGATGGGCCTCTACGCCGAAAGCAAAATGATGTTGGAAACCGACGTCATCGACGGCCTTCTCCAGCTCTGCGAAAACGCCACCCAGGAATGGCCAAAAAAAGTGTTCTTCATGGGCCAATTGGCCTTCGAAGGCGAAACCTTCTGGACGCGGTTCCTCCACAACCGGACCTCTTTTGTGCTTCAGCGACGCCTCTTATTTAACGGCCTCCAAGCCGTCATTCTGCCCATCCGAGTCCGCCTGAAACAGGCCGTGCTCCCAAAATAAACGGAGATCCCATGTCCGACACGCCCGACATCGTCCAACTATCCGCTAAAAAATTCCTCTGGGCTTGCGCGGCTCTTTCCGCCGCCATCGTCCTCCCCGGGCGTCCCCTGCCCGCCTGGGTATTGGGAGCGGAAGTCTTCGCGACCATCATCGCCCTTTTCGTCACGGGGTCCATCCGTTACCGTTTGGACAAAAACGCCCTCACTTACGGGGCCGGGCTGGTGGTCGCCGCCAGCTTTTGGACCCTCTGGAACCCCGGGGTCCGCGCCGCCGCCCTGGCCCAAGCGCAACCTTTGGGCGCAACCCTTTGGGACGTGGCTCAGAAACACTTTTTGACCTTTGGCGGGCTGGACGACCTGATCCACCTGGACACCATGCTGTTTATCCTGGGTTTGACTTTTTTTGTGGCGGTCATCGCCCAGACCCGGTTGCTGGAAACCGCGAGTTTCGGCGTCCTGGCTAAAACAAAAGGCCGTCTGGTGCCCACGATCGCCGCCTTGACGGCCATGGTGTCCGTCGCCTCGGGGGTCTTGGACGGGGTGTCCATGATCGGATTGATGATCCGAACCCTGGTCATTCTCCTTTTCATGGCCAAGATCAAGGACGAGGCCGTCATCTACGCCGTCATGGTCTCCACCGTCGTCACGACGGTGTGCGGCATGTGGCTGGCCTACGGGGAGCCGCCCAACCTCATCATGAAGTCCAACCTGCATCCCCACCTGGACAACGCCTTCTTTCTGCGCTACTGCCTGCCGGCGGCCGTCGGCTCCTACCTCATCGTCTTTTGGAACGTTCGAAAACGCCTGGCGGGCAAGACCGTGGATTTGGCCCGGCTGGACATCCTGGACCAGCACATCGCCGACGTTCGGTTTTTGCAGGTCACCCGCCACGGCGAAACCCTGACCCCCGTGGAATTCGCCGAAGCCCACCGGGCGGAGCTGGGCTCCCACGCCGACGCCGTGATCAAGCGCCTTCACCAGGGCGTTCCCCTGGGCGAATCCCTGGTGAACGAGCATCTCCCTCGGGAGAAACGGCTTCCCCTTCTGGAAAAATTCATTGATTCGACTTTGGCCCCGACGCTCGATGATTACTACGTACACATCTATGGCCGAAACGACCACCACGCGCGCGGCGCGGTGGAGAAACTTGGGGCCGCTCTGGACCGGGTTCGGTCCCGCCGCGTGACGGCCCAGCGGGTGGGCGGGGCGTCGTTTCTCCTTTTTGTGGGCCTTCTGATCGGCCACGCGGTCAATCACAAAATTCCCCTCTTCGCGGCGTCCATGGCCGGGTTCGCGGCGGCGTTTTTGGGGATCGCCGCCCTCCCACGAATGCGGCGCCTGGCGCTCAAAGAGGCCTGGCACGAGTACAAGGAATATTTCTTCCTCCTTCCCCTGTTCATGTCCATTTCCCTTCTTCAAAAATCGGGCTTCTTCGACATCATCGGTCACTTGCTGCACCGGGGCATTGAAGTGCTGGGCCCCTCGCACGTGGCCTACGGCCAATTCGCCTTCGCCACAGTGCTCTCGGCCCTCCTGGACAACAACGTCGTGGCCGATTTCGCCGGCCGGGCCCTTCAGGGCTTGGAAGCCCACCTGATCCACCTCTTTGCCATGGCCCAAATCGCCGGCTACGCCCTGGGGGGGTGCTGGACCCACGTGGGTTCCGCCCAGTCGGTGGTGGCTTACGCTTTTATTCAAAAGGAAATCGATCCCCGCTACACCCCCTTCCAATGGATCAAGGCCATGACACCGGTCATTCTCGAGATCGCGGTGTGGATGTCCATTGTCGTCTACGGCGAGGGATTGATGCTTCAGTGGCTGGGTTGACCACCGCCCGTCGGTAAAAAAGCCGTTGACATTTTTTTGAAATGTTGTAGAATCTCCTCAACGCACACAGCGGTGCGTTACTGAACGGACATCGAAGTCCTTCTCGGAGGTCCGGGGAAGGGCTTTTTTATTTGAACCAAACGAGACGGCGCTGTCTCAACCCGAGGACGGGGGAGACAGCGCCTTTTTTGTTTCTCCCCTACTCTGGTTGAGCCGCCCTCGAATTAAGGAGGACGTTATGTTGTCACGGATGAGACGTTGGGGATTGGGGATCTCGTTGGCCCTCTGGGGCCTCACGGCCCTCGTTCCCTTTTCGATACAAGCAGAAGAAACACCCGAGGTCCCTACGGCCGCCGCGCCGGCCGAACCCACCGTGGCCGACCGGTTGGCCACGGTAGAGCAAGGGCTGACGGACCGGAAGATCGCCACCGACACCCTGTGGGTGTTGGTGACCGCCTTCCTGGTGTTCTGGATGAACGCCGGTTTTGCCTTGGTGGAATCGGGGATGTGCCGCGCCAAGAACGCCGTCAACATTCTTTCCAAGAACTTCATCGTCTTCGCCGTCAGTTCCATCGCCTTCTATGTCCTGGGCTGGGGCTTGATGTTCGGGGATGGGAACGGGTTCTTGGGATTGAAGGGGCTTTTCTTGGTGACCGGGGCCGACAACAGCCCGGCCACGGGGGACGCCTATAAAGGCGTCTACTCCTCCATCAATTGGACGGGAGTTCCGTTGACCGCCAAGTTCCTGTTCCAGTTGGTGTTTGCCGGCACCGCCGCGACGATCGTGTCGGGTTGCGTGGCCGAGCGAATTAAGTATGTCAGCTTCATCGTGTTCAGCTTCCTCCTGGTCGGGTTCGCCTACCCGATCACCGGCCACTGGATCTGGGGCGGCGGCTGGCTCGCCAAACTTGGATTCTGGGACTTCGCCGGCTCGACCGCGGTTCACACCGTGGGCGGCGTGGCGGGACTGGCCGGGATCCTCCTGCTCGGTCCCCGCATCGGCAAATACCGCGCCGATGGCACCCCCAACGCGATCCCGGGCCACAACATGACCTCGGCCACCCTGGGCACCCTAATCCTCTGGCTCGGCTGGTTCGGGTTTAACCCGGGCTCGACCATGGCGGCGGACCCCGCGGCCATCAGCCACATTGCGAGCACCACCAACTTGGCCGGTGCCGCTGGTCTGTTGACGGCGACGATCACTGCGTGGCTCCTGATGGGCAAACCCGACCTCGGCATGACCATCAACGGCTGCTTGGCCGGATTCGTGGCCATCACGGCGCCCTGCGCCTTTGTGACGCTCCAAGCGTCCCTCGTGATCGGGGCGATCTCGGGCGTGCTCGTGGTGTATGCCGTCCTGTTCTTCGACAAATTGAAACTCGACGACCCCGTGGGCGCCTTGGCCGTGCACTTGTGCAACGGCGTGTTCGGCACCCTGGCGGTCGGCCTGTGGGCGAAGGACAAAATCACCGGTGTCGCCACCGGGAACGGCCTCTTCAACGGCGGCGGGTTCAAACTCTTGGGAATTCAGGCCCTGGGCTCAGCGTCGGTGATTCTCTTCACCCTCGCCATTTCCCTGGTCTTCTGGGCAATCGTTAAAGCGCTCATGGGTCTTCGGGTCTCCCGCGAAGAAGAAATCCGCGGCCTGGACATCGGCGAACACGGGATGGAGGCCTACGCCGGCTTCCAAATCTACATGACAGAATATGGTCTGGCCCCGGTGGGCGACAACGGCAACGAAGCGAAGCCGGCCCCCGAGTTGGCCAAGGCGGGGAGGTAATTTCCATGAAACTCATTATCGCCATGGTACAACCGCACAAAGTGGCGGAGGTCAAGAAAGCCTTGGATGATTCTCAGATCCACCTGATGACGGTCTCCAACGTGCTGGGGTCCGGTCGTCAAAAAGGCTACACCGAGAGCTTCCGCGGGGCGAAGTACGAAGTGAACCTCTTGAAAAAGGTCCGCTTCGACATCGCCGTCAACGATGAATACGTCGAACCCGCCATCGCGGCCATCACGAAGGCCGCGCGCTCGGGCAACATCGGGGACGGGAAAATCTTCGTCACCCCGCTCGAGGAAGTGGTGCGCATCCGCACGGGGGAAAAAGGCAAAGCCGCGATCGGCTAGATTCATTCGTTCCAAAGCGCCCGGGGAGTTCTCTCCCCGGGCGCTTTTTTTTCAGCGCCCCCTCCCGATCCCGACGTCGAGCCTTCGACACGTTCTCTCCCCGGGGAAATCGCTCCAAGACGAATCCACCCCGCGCCGGCGCTGGTTGATCGCCGGAGGATTTTTTCACCGTACCGGAGGAACCGGTAATGCGACGACGGCCCGGCCGTCCCCCTCTTGGTCATCGATGTTCGTTGGATTTGGCGGACATTTTCGCCCTCCCGCGATCCCGCCCGGGCCGAGGGCCTTCTGACCCCTCAACGCGGGTCCGGGGGGCCGCTTCCGCGGCCTTTCCTCAGGCCCCCCGCTATTGGGACATCCATATTCCTACGCTGGCCTTCTTTCGGACACGCCTCGCATTTGACTGGCTACCTAAATTTTCGCAAAATGCGCCTTCCAGGAGGTGCTATGAGCGTATTGGCCCTATCCCGACTTCAGTTTTCATTGACCGTCATGTTTCACTATCTTTTTCCGCCCCTCACCATCGGACTGGGGGCGTTGCTTGTCCTCATGGAAGGCCGGTTCCTTAAGACGGGCGATCCCCACTACGAAAGCATGGCGAAATTCTGGACGAAAATTTTCGCCGTCAATTTCGCGGTGGGAGTGGCCTCCGGCATCGCCATGGAGTTCCAATTCGGCACCAATTGGGCGAATTATTCCCGTTTTGTCGGAGACATCTTCGGCTCCGCGTTGGCGGCCGAGGGGATTTTCGCCTTTTTTCTGGAGTCCGGATTTTTAGCGGTTCTCGTTTTCGGGTGGGACCGGGTGTCGCCCAAAACGCATTTTTTCTCGACCGTGATGGTTTTCCTGGGTTCGGTGTTCTCTTCCGTTTGGATCACGGTCGCCAACAGCTGGCAGCAAACGCCCGCGGGCTATAAAATCGTCGGGGAAGGCGCCGCCGCCCGGGCCGAGATCACAAGTTTTTGGGCGGTGGTATTCAACCCCTCGAGCCTCGACCGCTTGGTGCACGTGTGGCTGGGGGCTTTCGCGATGGGCGGTTTTTTTGTCATGAGCGTGACCGCTTTCTACGTGCTTAAAAACCGGCACGTCGTAATCTCAAAAAAATCTTTTGGGATGGCGTTGATCTTGGCCGCCATCGGCAGTTGGGGCCAACTGCTTTCGGGACACCATCAAGCCCGAATCGTCGCGGCCCACCAGCCGGCGAAATTGGCGGCTTTCGAAGGGCACTTCACCACCGGATCGGGAGGCGCGCCGTTGTTTTTGGCGGGCCATCCCGACGCCGTCGCGGAGAAAACGACGGGGCTCGCCGTCCCGGGATTGCTGAGCTTCCTAATACACGGGAATTTCCGTGCTCCCGTGACCGGGCTCGATCAATTTCCCCGGGAAGACCGCCCCCCCGTCGCATTGGCCTTCCACAGTTACCACGGGATGTTGGCCTTGGGGTTTTTTATGATGGGCGTGACGGTCATTGCCGGGGGGCTGTATTGGCGCGGACGCCTTTGGTCCAACCGCCCAATTCTATGGATGTGCGTTTTTTCTGTGATAGCCCCCGTCATCGCCAATCAGCTCGGTTGGGTGGCGGCGGAGGTGGGGCGGCAGCCGTGGATCGTGTATGGTTTGCTTCGCACTTCGGAGGCCTTTTCGCCCGTTCTGAGATCGGGCCAGGTGTGGGGGTCCATGATCATGTTCGGGGTCCTTTATGGGCTCCTTTTCGCTGTTTGGATTTTGGTCACCGATCATAAAATCAAAGCGGGCCCGGAAGATTCCACTGGAAAAACGATCACCGGGGAAAAGGAATTCCTCAAAGCGGCCGGAGACCTGAAATCAAAAGGCTCCCTCACCGAGGCCAAGGAGTAACTCATGGACCTTCACATTTTCTGGTTCGTCCTGCTGGGCGTTCTGGCGGCCGGCTACGCGATTTTGGACGGCTTCGACCTGGGGGTCGGAGTGCTTCACCCGTTGGCGCGAACCGACGATGAACGACGGGTACTAATGAACGCCATCGGCCCCCTGTGGGACGGCAACGAAGTGTGGCTGGTGACCTTCGGAGGGGCCCTTTTCGCGGCGTTCCCCCGGGCTTACGCCACCTTGTTCTCCGGCCTCTACACCGCCTTCATGCTTCTGGTGTTGTGCCTGATCCTGCGGGCCGTATCCATGGAGTTCCGGAGCAAGCGGGGCGCGCCCGCCTGGCGTTCTTTCTGGGATTGGACTTTCTTCGGCTCCAGCTTGACCGCCGTGGTGCTTTTTGGGACGGCCGTCGGAAACTGCCTGTCCGGACTGCCCATCGGGTCGGACGGTGAATTGCGGGTCGGTTTTTTCGACCTGCTCCGCCCCTATCCTCTCCTGGTGGCCGTTTTCGCGGTCGTCTTCACCGCGCTGCACGGAGCGTTGTTCCTGGGTTTGAAGACCGACGGCCCGTTACGGGAACGACTGCGCGGGTGGTCCTGGCGTTTGTTCGGACTCTTTCTCGTCACTTATCTTTTGACGACCATCTTCACCCTGGTGCGCGTTCCCCGGTCGGTGGAAAACTTCACCCATCTGCCTTGGGCGTGGGCGATCGTCGTGGCAAACGTGTTGGCGGTTGCCAACATCCCGCGCGCGCTTTTTCACGGACGGGATTTCGAAGCCTTTCTGTCGAGCGCGACGGCGGTCGCGGCTTTCGTCTTTTTGTTCAGCCTGGCGCTCTACCCCAATCTCGCGGTCTCAAACCTGGACCCGGCCGCCAGCTTGACCATTCACAACGCCGCCTCGTCGCTTAAAACTCTCAAAATCATGCGGCTTATCGCTTTCCTGGGAATGCCCTTTGTGCTCGCCTACACCGCCGTCATTTACTGGATGTTTCGAGGGAAAGTGGAAATCGGGAAGTTTATCTATTAACGCCGCTGGATTCCTGTCCTTCGGGACGGGAACGACGACGGAGCCTTTTTTTTTCCCCCGCACTCTGTTATAATCCCGGCGACACAACGGCGTGTCGACCACGGGATTCAACACGGTCGTTGGATCCCGAGCCCGTCATGGGGATGATAGGGGACACGCCGGGACGTGGACGTCCCGCTTTCGAATTCTTCGGAAGTGGGAATTTTTTTGCCTGCCCGATTTCCTTTTCGCCCCGCGGGAACAACCCTCAGGAGGTTTCAGCGTGATGCGGAAGCCCATTTTATTAGCCTTTCTCCTACTCGCGTCGGCCGCACCGTTCGCGGCCCAGGCGGCGCCCTTAAACGGTCTCTCGGAAAACCAAACCCGCGAAGTGGCGGCGATGGTGGACCGGGCCGTTTCCGATAAAATCGCGGCGGCCAAGCCCGCCGTGGATACCGGCGACACGGCCTGGATCCTCATCTCCGCCGCCCTGGTATTGATGATGACCCCTGCCCTGGCGTTCTTTTACGGCGGTCTAGTCCGTCGGAAAAACATGCTCTCGATCCTCATGCAGTGCTACATGCTCATGGGATTGATTACCGTGGAGTGGGTGTTGATCGGTTATTCGATGTCCTTCGGTCCCGACCGCCACGGGCTGATCGGCGGTCTGGACTGGTTCGGCCTCTGCGGCGTCGGCTTGGCGCCCAACCCGGACTACGCCGCGACCATTCCCCACCAGGCCTTCATGGTCTATCAATGCATGTTCGCGATCATCACCCCGGGCTTAATCCTCGGGGCCTTCGCGGAACGGATGAAGTTCTCCGCCTTCTGCGTTTTTTCCCTCCTCTGGTCCTTGTTCGTCTACAACCCCGTGGCCCATTGGGTTTGGGGCGTGGGCGGCTTCCTGCGCCAGATGGGCGCCCTGGATTTCGCGGGCGGCGCCGTCGTTCATGTCAACGCGGGCATGGCCGCCCTGGCCGCGGCCCTCTTCCTGGGCAAGCGAAAGGGCTTTCCGACCCATATTTCCCCCCCTCACAACCTGCCCTTCGCGGTGTTGGGAGCGGGGCTGCTGTGGTTCGGCTGGTTCGGCTTTAACGGCGGAAGCGCCCTGGGCTCCGGCGCCCTGGCGACCAACGCCTTCGTGACCAGCCACATCGCGGCCGGCACGGCGGGCTTGGTTTGGGCTCTCCTGGATTGGAAAGTCAATTCCCACCCGACCATGCTGGGAACCATCACCGGCGCCGTGGCGGGCCTGGTGGCCATCACCCCGGCGGCCGGGTTTGTGGACCCCCTCGGGGCCCTGGCCATCGGCGTCACCGTCGCGATCATCTGCTTCGTTTCCGTGATGTACGTCAAAGGCAAGTTCGGGTATGACGACTCCCTGGACGCCTTCGGCGTGCACGGGGTGGGCGGGTTTTGGGGCGCTTTGGCGACGGGACTCTGGGCGACCAAGGCGGTCAACGCGGCGGGGGCCGACGGGCTCCTCCACGGGAACCCGCTTCAGTTCTGGATCCAGATCAAAGCCACGGTCATCACCGCGGCTTTTTCCTTCGTGGCGAGTTTCGCCTTGCTGTGGCTGGTGGACAAAGTCCTGGGGCTCCGGGTCTCGGAGCAGGACGAGCGCATCGGCCTGGATCTGACGCAACACCGCGAGACGGCCTACACGCTGCTCGACTGATCGGGAGGACGACATGAAATACATTGTGGCCATCATTCAGCCGGACCGATTGGACGACGTCCTGCAGGTCCTGGAGGAAAAGGAAATTCATTTGGTGACCGTGACGAGCGTCATGGGTCGGGGCCGTCAAAAAGGCATCTCCGAAGTCTACCGGAGCGTCAAAGAGGCGGGCAGTCTGCTCAAAAAGGTGAAGCTCGAAATCGCGGTCAACGACGAATACGTTCAGCCCACCGTCGAAGCCATTCAAAAATCCGCGCGCACGGGAAACATCGGGGACGGGAAGATATTCGTCCTGGACCTGGGGCAGGTGATCCGGATTCGAACGGGAGAAACCGGGCGGCTGGCCATCGGCTGAAACACGGCGAAACGGTTTCCGGCGGCGGGCGCTTCCGAATTCGGGAGCCCCGCCGCTTTTTTTTCGCGTCGGGGGCGGGGAGAGAAGGTTAGGCGACTTTGCTGGCGGCGGGAACGGGCAACAACCGGCGAACTTCCTCGAGGAAGACGTCGGACTTGAAGGGTTTGGCCACGAAGCCGTCGGCGCCGGCTTCCCGGGTTTCCTCCCGGGAGCGCTCCACGTCGAAGCCCGTCATGGTCAGGATGCGCACCTGCTTGAGGCGGTCGTCGTTCTTGACGCTTTCGCAGACCTTGAGGCCGTCCACGCCCGGCAATCGCAGATCCAGGATGACCAGCGTGGGCACCAATTCCGAAATCATTTTCCCGGCGTCGAAGCCGTTTTCGGCTTCGTGATATTCCACCGCGGGGTAGGCTTTTTTCATCAGGCGAAGGATCATTTGGCGAAGGCGCGGTTCATCGTCCACCACGAGCACCCGGGGAGGGCCCTCGTTCATCAGCTCCGCCGGAACGGGGATGTTGTGCGCCCGAAGGAAAACGAGGATGTCGTCGTCCCAAACGCGTCGATGGCCGCCGCCCGTCGTGAACGACGGGAGGAGACCTTCTTCGATCCACCGGCCCACGGTGGGGGGCGTTACATGGCAAATGCGGGCGATGTCGTGTGTGCCGAACGCTTTTTCACGCATAAGAAACCTTTCCCAGACCCTTATTCATACCCTAAGTATCATTTCTTGTCAATGGTTTTTGATTTCAAAACTTTTACAGAACACCCCGTCCGAATAAAAATCACCTCGAAATCACAATCCAAACCCAGGGAACGCCTGATTCCTTCCACATAAGCCTCTCCCTGGGCTTCGTATTCCCGAGCGCGGGCCGCTTCTTCCCCCGGTGTCACCCGGTCGGTTTTGAAATCCGCGACGATCGTCCGCCCCTCCGCGCGATAAAGGAGGTCCAGGGAACCCCGAAGAATTTTTCCGTCCCGAGGAAAGAGGACCGGGGCCTCCCGCAAAAGGACCTCCGCCTCCCGAAGAACCCGGGCCGCGGGGGAATCCGCAAAACCCTCCAGCAGGCGCCGGGCTTCCCCGGCCAACACCGCCCAATCAAACCGGGGCCGATCGCCCCGTAAACGTTGGACCGCCGCGGAAAGTGCGGTCTCAAGGCCGGCACCGGTAAAATCCCATTCCGCCAATACCGAGTGGCACAACTCGCCCAGAACGGCGGCGTTGGTCCGCCGTCCCTGTTCGTCGGGAAGAAGAGCGTCGCTCCCATGATCGGCCTCTTCGGGGGGATATTGAGGCGTCGATCGGTCGATGGACGGCGGGGCGGCCTTTAAATCGGAGGGACGAAGGAACAGATCCCCCCGGGGAAATTCCGCGTGTTCCTTCCGCCGTCGTTCCCAGGCGCGGTTCCGGCCCGGGGAAGCGAGACGATCCCGGGGAGCGGCCGTCCGGGGCCACAAGGGATCCCCGCCGGCCGGGCCGGCGGCCCGAACCACCGGCAGGCGAAGACCGTCCGCGAAGGACCAAACGCCGTCCGACTCCGTCACGCCCCGGCGAAGCATCGCCATAAAAGACCCGGGGGCGTCCTTCCGTTGGCCCAGCAAGATCACCCGTTCCCGCGCCCGGGTGGCGGCCACGTAAAAAACGCGAACGGCTTCGTCGGCCTCCCGACGGCGCTCGTCGGCTTCCAGAAAAGCCATGGCGGCGTCGGCCCATTTTCGTTCAATCAATCGATGGCCCGCCCGATCCGCCGCCCAATCCAACCGGACGGCGGGGGGGTTTCGGGCGCCGCCCTGAACTTTGGCCGACAAGTTCGGCAGAAAAACGATTTTGTATTCGAGGCCCTTGGCTTTGTGCACGGTCAAAAGTCGCACGGCGTCGACGCTCTCCTCGCCCAGGGGACTTTCCCCCTCCTCCACGCCTTCGCCCACGGCCCGGACCAGCCACCGGACAAACCCCGTCAACGTTTCCCCCCGCCCCTGGTGAGCCTCCCCGGCCAAGCGGGCCAATTTGAAAAGGTTCGACACGCTTTGTTCCCCGTGATAGGCGGCCGCGGCGGCCGCCAGGATCGGGGATTCCCGAAGAACGCGCTGGGCCAACACGCCCAGGGAATCCCGGGCCGCCGCGGCCCGCAAGGCCCCCGTCCAACGTTGAAATTCCCGAAGGGCGTCCCAGGCGTTGTCGGAAAGGTCCGGGGGCCGGGTTTCGCCGGTCCAGGCGTCGGCCTCCGACAGGGCCAGGAGGTCCCGGTCCTCCAGGGCCACCAGGGGCGACCGGAGGAGCCCCACCCGGGCCACGCGATCGGCGGGATCCACCAGGATACGGAGGAGGTTTAAGAAATCCATCACCTCCGGCGTGCTGTAAAAACTGCGGTCGCTCTCGACCAAATAGGGAATGCCCGAGGATTTGAGCGCCTCCATGTACACCGTGAGCGCCGCGGTGCTTCGAAAAAGCAGGGCCACGTCGCCCAGCCGCCAGGGGCTCGAGGCGGGGCCGACGTGTTCCACGATCCACCCGGCGATCCACCGGGCCTCGGCGGCCTGGGCCGACCGGGCGGAGGACAGCGCCGGGTCGTCGAACAGGACAAGCTCCACCCCGCGTTCGCCCGCTTCGCCCGAAGGGGCGCCGGGACGCGGCAGCAACGGACGGTACAGGGGCTGGAGGCCCGGTGATTCGACCATCAGGTCCGTAAAAAGGCGGTTGACCGGCCCCACGATGCCTTCGTGGGTGCGGAAGCTCATTTGAAGATCGCACCGAAGACCGCCCTGGGCCAACACCAGGTCGACGAAGGCTTCGTAGGCGCGGATGTCGGCCCCGCGAAAGCGGTAAATGGATTGCTTGGGGTCGCCGACGATGAACAGCTTGCCCGGGGCCAGGGACACCTCGCGCCAGGACGTCGCCTCGCTGTCGGCGGCTTCGGCCAAATAGAGGAGCGTTTCGCCCTGAAGAGGATCCGTGTCCTGAAATTCGTCCACCAACACCGCGCCGTAGCGCGCCTTCAATTCCCGTCGAACCTCGGGATGTTGCGCCAGGAGGTCCCGGGCGCCCCGGAGCAAATCGTCAAACCCGAGCCACCCCGCCGATCGAAACCGGGCGCGGAACCGCTCCACGAAGGGATCCAACAACCGTCGGGCCCGGGCCACCGCGCGTTCCCCCCCGGGCGACACGGTTTTGGCGACGGTCAGGGCTTCGCGGTAGAGCGCCTCGCCGTCCAAACCCGCCCAGGCGGCCGGCCACTCCTTGGCCTTCTCCTCCCACGGATCCTCCTCGGTTAAGGGACCGTCGATGTTTTCCAGGGCTGTCTCCACCGATCGCAACCGCTCCGCCACACGAACCAGGGACGCGAGCATCTTCCCCAGGCGGGGAACCGGCTTTCCCTCCGGCAGGGTTTCAATGGAACGGCGCAGAGCCGCCAGACGCGCCCCGAAAGTTTCCGGCCGGGAAGGGGGCGTGGTCCGCTGGGCGAGGGATCGGGCCAGAAGGGCCAAATCGCCCAGCCCCACGTGGGGGAGGACGTCGCGCCACAGGCCCTCCGACGGCCGGCCGGGGACAAGTTCCTCCTCCAACCACCGGGCCCACTCCTCCCGAAACAACGATTCAAAAGCTTCCCCGTTGTCCACCCGAAACCCCGGAGTCAGGCCCGCCTCCATCGGATAAAGCTTCAGCAGGGTGCGACAAAAACTGTGGAGGGTCCCCAGGGGCGCTCGGTCCAATTCCCGCAGGGCCTCGGTCGCCATGGCCCGCAGACGGTCGTCGGTGGCGTTGAAATCCGCCCGGGCCTCCCGGACCCAGTGATCCGTGCGGTCCCGCCTCGACGGAGACAGGACGCCGCCCCCCAGGCGGAGCAACAAATCCCCCAAACGCTCCGCCAACCGGACTTTTATTTCCCCCGCGGCCTTGTCGGTAAAAGTGAGCGCCACCACCCGCGTGATGGGAAGGCCCTCGCCCTCCGGCCCTCCCGCCAACAGAAGGAACATCAGCCGGTCCGTCAGCAAGGTGGTTTTGCCGGTTCCGGCGCCGGCTTCGACCACCAAATTGACGGTCAGATTCTTACGCGCCAAATCCCGGGCCGATTGGTCCAAAATCACGCGTTCCCCCCTTTGGACCGGCGGGGTTTTATCGGTTTGGCGCTCGCCGCCGCAGGGCGCGACGATTCGATCGCACCGTCCCCGACGGCCCGCTCGGCTCTCGCACGGGAGGGGCCGTGGGCTTTCCGACAGGCGGCGGCGAAAGAGCAATAGCCGCAGTGGCCTTCCGGCCCCTCGGAGGGGCGAATGGCGAAGACGCCGCCCGCCAGGCCGTCGAACAGCGCCTTCTGGGCCTCGTGAACCGCCGCGCGGGCGTCCCGCCATTCCTCGGCGGTGAATTCCTCGAATTCGTTGGTGGCCAGGTATTCGTAACGCACGCCCGCCGACGGCGCCGCCCCGCCGTCCCTTCCCACCAGCAAATCCAAGTAGGCCGGGGCTTGGTGCACGTGGCCCTTCAGAATCCGGCTCGAAAGAGATTCCCGACGGGACCGATTTTTATAATCCACGACCGTCCGGGCGCCCGTCGCCGGGTTTTCGTCCACCCGGTCCAGGCGACCGTTCCAACGGAAACCCGCCGTGGGGTGGGGCGCCGACCGCTCCCATTCCAATTCCACGGGACGACGGCCCGTCGCCCGCAAATCGTCGACGTCCCGCCGAACGAAGGCCGTCAGCCGGGAGAGAACCCCGTCGGCCAGGACGTCCCAGAGCAACGGCGGGGGACCCTGGGGGGAACGCCGCAGGGCGTCGAAGAGAGCCCGGGTTTTTTCGCGCACGCGCCCCACCGCTTCCTCCGCCGTCGGGACCGGACCGCCCCGAAAACCGCCGTAGGTTTGAAAGAGAATTTCGTGCTGGATTTTGCCGAGGAACGCCGCCGACACCCGCGCCCCGTCGTAAATCGGCGACGGCGACGGGATCCGGAGCACCCGGGACATGAAAAATTCAAAGGGGCAGGAAACGTAGGTTTCCAACGCGCTGGGCGATATGCCTCGTTGCTCGAGACGTCCCAGCCAGGCCGTCGGACGCCCCACGAGCCCGTCCTGGAGAATCGGCGGCCCCCAGGAGGCCAGGGCCCCGGCTCGGGCCACCAGGGTTTTCCATTCGGCGGGCGGCGACCGGCCGTCCAGCAAATCCACCAGGCCCGCTTCCTCGGGGGTGAGGGCCTCGGAAGGGAGGTCGTTCCATTTGCGCCGGGGAGATCGGGGGATCTGGTCCGCCGCCTCCAAGGAATGTCCCGTCGCCCGGGCGAGTTCCCGCAGATAAAGAGAGGGGATTTCCGCGCGCCCGTCCTCCCGGGAACGGGCGTAAACGGCGGTGAGCCCCTCCCGGGCCGACCCGGCCAAAAGGCCGAAAAGCAGTTTTTCCTCGTCGTAGCCTTCCATCTTGGGAAGTATCCAATACCCGCCGGGGTCCCGGAGAACCCGGCGAAGGTCGTCGGTCAACAGCGGGTCTTCGCTCACCGCCCGGGGGAACACCCCCTCGTTGAGCCCGATCAGAAAAAGCCAGCGAAACCGCTCGCCCCGGGCCTCCATGGCCCCCAGGGCCCGCACGCCGCCGTCGGGCGTTCCGGGAAGACGCGCCCGGGCCACCGCTTCCCGATAGGTTTCCGCGAATTCCTCCTCGGACACCGGGGGCGAAAACAAGTCCAGGGCCGCCAGATTTTCCAGGAGGGAATCGAGGCGCGCCCACACCGCTTCGTTGTCCGCGTCCCGTCGGACCAAGGCCGCCAAGCGTTCCCGGGCGTCCCCGGCCCGGGCCGACCAGGTTCGAAGCCCGTCGGGGGCGGGGCGGGACAACGACTTTACGAGGGCGATCAACGCCTCGGGCGGGTTTTCCCCTCGCAGACCCTCCGGGAGCGGGTCGCCTCCCGGCGAGGCGTGCACGGGCGTGTCCCACCGGGGTCCCGATCGTCCCAGAGCTTCCCGGGCGGCGGCCCGCGCCGCAGCGGGAAGCGCCGTTTCCGCGAGCGCGGGGGAATCCACGATGTCCAACAGAAGGTCCCGATCCCTGGGACGGAGCGGAAAGGCCAGCGCGTGAACGGCCAGTTTCGCCGCCGGGTGCCCGAGCAACGGCCCCCCATCGGAAATCGACAGGGGAATCGCCTCCGCCTCAAACACGTCCCGCGCCGTGTCCGACCGGCCTTCCAACCCACGGGCCACGACGCCGAAATCGCTCCACCGGGCGTCCGGATGTTCTTCTTTCAGCCGTCGAATCTCCTTGGCCGCGCGCCAAAGGTCGTCGCGGTCCCCGGACACGCCCACAAAACGGAGGTTTCGAATCGGCGGGTCGGCGGCCAGGGCCGGGTCGAAAAGGTTTCCGGCGGCGCCGGACAAGGCGTCCTCCGCCGTCTCGGGAAGGGCCGTCACCACGGCCCCTCCCGCGCCCAATTTGACGTCCAAAAACCGCTGGGCGAAAGACCAGACGGGGCGACCCGACTGGCACGGGAAAAAAAGCGTGACCGACGCCGCTCGGGAAACGGCGTCGAAGAATTCCGACTGGGCGCCGTTCAAATCGTAGAACCCGTAGTACATCAATTCGTCGTAGGGGGCGAGAAGGTCGGGCGAGCGTTCCAAGACGGAGGCCGCCCGACGTGCCAAATCCGACGAAGTGGCGACGTGGAGGCTCTCCAGGGTTTCCCGGACCCGGTCGGTCAAATCCAGCAGGCGCTGCAATTTGGCGTTCCCGGGGATTTCCAAATCGGTGAAATGCTCGCGGAAAACGGCGCCCTCGACGCCGGCCTCCAACAAATCCCGAACGGCCGCCCGGTGCGCCCCCGCCAAGGAGCGGGCCCGGTCGGGCGGCAGCCGCCCCTCCTCCAAAAGGATTCGCTCCATCAACCGCTCGTGAAAAAGCTCGTCGTTGACGATCGTGGGAAGGGCCGCCCCGGAACGCCGAAGAACCTCGAGGGAAAGAGTGTGCAGGGTCTGAAAATGCAGGTTGGCGAAGGAGAGCCCGCTCTCCAGGGTCAGAAGCTGCTGGAGGCGGTCGGCCATTTGCTGGGACGTGGTGACCACCGCGACGCGGCGGGTCAGTCCGGGCGGATCGGCCCGGAGGCGATCCACAAAGGCCTTTTCAAGGGCGGGGAAGGAACCGGTTAGAATTTTGAGGGGCATGGGTTCGAATCGCGTCGGCGAATCAAATTGAATGCCCGGGGTGGGACTTGAACCCACACGAGCCTTGCGGCCCTCAGGATTTTAAGTCCTGTGCGTCTGCCAGTTTCGCCACCCGGGCAAAAAACGTTGGAGAAAGGTTACGCCTTGACGGACGGCAGGCCGGCCAGCGCCATGGCCAATTCGGACTCCTCGTAGCTTTGGTCCGTCAAGCGCCCCGCGAAATATTCCATGTAGGCGCCCATGTCGAAGTGCCCGTGGCCGCAGAGGTTGAACAAGATGGCCTTGGACACCCCCTCGGTTTTGCACTTCAACGCCTCGTCGATGGCGGCGCGCACCGCGTGGTTGGCCTCGGGCGCGGGCAGAATGCCTTCGGCCCGGGCGAACTGAACGCCGGCTTCAAAACATTTGATCTGGGGGTAGGCCCGGGCTTCGATCAACCCCAATTCCTTGACGTGGCTGACCAGGGGCGCCATGCCGTGGTAGCGCAGGCCGCCCGCGTGGAACCCCGGCGGGGTGAAGGTGGAGCCCAGGGTGTGCATTTTAACCAGGGGCGTGAGATGGGCCGTGTCGCCGAAATCGTAGGCGTATTTTCCCCGGGTGAGGCTCGGGCAGGCCGCGGGTTCCACCGCGATGATCCGAGCTTTTTTCTTCCCCCGAAGCCCCGCGCCGATGAACGGGAAAGCGATTCCACCGAAATTGGAGCCGCCGCCGGTGCAGCCGATGACGATGTCGGCCTCGTCCCGGGCCATCTCCATCTGGGCCATGGCCTCCAGGCCCACGACGGTTTGGTGAAGCAGGACGTGGTTCAACACGGACCCCAGGGCGTATTTGGCGCCGGGGTCCTTGGCCGCGACCTCCACGGCTTCGGAGATCGCGATCCCCAGGCTGCCGGGGTGTTCCGGCCGGGCCTTCAAAATGGCGCGGCCGGCCTGGGTGTCCATGGAGGGCGACGCCGTGCAACGGGCGCCGAAGGTTTCCATGAGGGCCCGACGGTAGGGCTTTTGGTTGTAGGACACCCGGACCATAAAAACCTGAATTTCAATGCCGAATATGGCGCCGGCGAAGGCCAGGGACGACCCCCACTGGCCCGCGCCCGTTTCCGTGGCGATTCGCTTGGTGCCCGCCTCCTTGTTGTAAAATGCCTGGGGCACCGCGGTGTTGGGCTTGTGGCTGCCGGTGGGACTCACGCCCTCGTATTTGTAATAGATCCGAGCGGGCGTTCCCAGGGCCTTTTCCAGCCGGCGGGCGCGGTAGAGGGGCGAGGGGCGCCATTGGCGGTAAATGTCCCGGACCGGCTCGGGGATCTCGATCTCCCGCTCCGTCGAGACTTCCTGTTGAATGAGGGACAGGGGAAACAGGGGTTCCAAATCCGACGGGCCGATGGGTTTCAGGGTTCCCGGATGGAGCACCGCGGGCGGCGGCGTGGGCAAATCGGCCACCAGGTTGTACCAGAACTTGGGAAGTCGGGTTTCGTCCAGCAGGTATTTTACGGTGTCGGTCACGATCGCCTCCGTCGAGAATGGTCCCGTTGCCGTCCTATTCTACCATTCGGGGAAACGGGTTCACCGTTTCGGGCCGGGCCCTTGCTTTTTTCCATTCGGGATGTAGCCTTAGATCAGGGGAGTGCCATGCGGCGGAAAAGCCCACAAACCAACGGTTTCACCCTCCTCGAACTGATGCGCGCCCTTGGGTCGGCTCATCGAACCGGCCCAAGGACGGCGGATGTGGGTCCCCGGCCTTCGGACGGGGCCCCTCCGACCGTGGTGCCCATGCCCGCCTCCTCCCGAAAGAAATCGGGCTTTACTTTAATTGAATTAATGTTGGTTGTCGCGATTATCGGTTTGCTGGCGGCCATCGCTATCCCGAAGTTCGCCGACCTCGTGATCAAGGCCAAAGAAGCGGCCATTAAAGGCCAATTGGGATCGTTGCGAAGCGCCCTTTCGATTTATTACGCCGATAACGAGGGGTTCACTTTCAATGGAGGGATTCTCACCGCCAATATTTTCTGGTCCGCCATGACAACGGGGGGCAAGTATTTAAACGATCCCATTTCCATCTCAATACCGACACAACCCAGCCACACAAACGCCAAGGGCCTAATGGGCGCCAGCCCCGGATTTCTCCTCATTGATTGGGCCACGACGAATCTTGAATTAGCGGCATGGTCCTATGGGGGCATGGGGAACAGCGCCGACATACACGTCAACTGCACCCACACGGACTCCAAAGGCACCACGTGGAGCCTGTGGTAATCGCTCCGAGGGCGGGCGACTGGGAAACCGAAGAAATTAGAGAGCGTTTAAGGCGTTGATGAGCTGGCGCAGGCGGCCGTAGTTGATGCGGTTGAAGGGAAACACCAGGCGGGGCAAATCGGGCCATTCGGATTCTTCGGGGAGAGCCTTGGTGATGGTCATGGCCGCGCCGGGCAGCACGATGTCCTTGAAATCCCGGTTGAGCATTTTAAGCGGGATCTCCTCCGGGGCCTTCTGCAGGCGGATCACCATGCGGTCCTTCACGTAGCGCAGGGAATGGTAGTTGCGGTAAAACCCCGCGATCTCCTCCGCCGCGTTGCTGACCGAATCGGTCACTTTAAAAAGGCTCATATCCTCCTCGGAAATCTTCTTCTTCCCCAACAGATTTTTCCGTACGTATTTTTCCCAGTCGGACCAATAGCTCCCCCCCGGCGTTTCGATGAACACGATGGGCATGGGGTCGCATTTGCCGGTTTGAACGAGGGTCAGGACTTCCATGCCCTCGTCGTGCGTGCCGAACCCGCCGGGGAACAGGGCCACGGCGCTGGTTTCCTTGATGAACATCAATTTCCGGGTAAAGAAAAACCGGCAGTCGATGAAGCGCTCGCCCTTGTCCACGAATTCGTTGGCCGACTGTTCGAAGGGCAGTTTGATGTTGATGCCGAAGCTGTTTTCCGCACCGGCCCCGTGGTTGCCCGCCTGCATGATGCCGGGCCCCGCGCCCGTGATGACCATAAACCCTTTTTTGACCATTTTGCGGGCGAAGGCCCGGGCCTGCTTGTAATCGATGTCCGACGGGCGCGTGCGGGCGGAACCGAAAATGGTGACCTTGCGCCGGTCCCGATAAGGGCGGAACACCCGGAACCCGAAACGCAGTTCCCGAATGGCGCGGCTTAAAATCTTCACGTCGCCCCGGGAGAGGTGGGCCTGCTGGGTTTTAAGCGCCGTGACGATGATTTCCCGCGCCAAATCCGTGGTGTCCGGGTCGCCTTCGCTCCGGGAGGCTTCGGCCGCTTTGGCGACCAGGGCGTCGATCTGTTCGGTGATGGCCGGGTCCCAGGCGTTGAAGGATTCCGTTCGGATTTCCTCGGCGGGGCGAATTTCGTTGTGCGGGTGGGGATCAGTGGGATTCATGGAGTCGACTCTTTCCGATGCGCAGTGTGTTCCGTCGGTCGTCTTTTCGTTTCCTAAGGATGGCGGAAAATCGTCGTTCCCGCAAGGGGCGCGCCGTCACCGGTAATGGGACCAGGCGGCTTCGGCCGTGACGGCGTTGGCGGGGGCCAATTTCCGTGCCCAGTGCCGGGCGTACCCGCCGGCCAGGTAGGC
This sequence comes from Elusimicrobiota bacterium, assembly GCA_016722575.1. Classification (NCBI taxonomy): domain Bacteria; kingdom Pseudomonadati; phylum Elusimicrobiota; species Elusimicrobiota bacterium. The sequence continues at coordinate 505,836 of JADKIY010000002.1, forward strand.
CCAGGCGTGGGCTTCCCGCCAACGCGGGTGCCGGCGGAGAAAATTCTTTAGTAGGGCGCCGGGGGGCCGCCGATCGGGGGCGGCGTCCAACGGTTCGCCGGCCAGGGTTTCGTGGGCGGTGCGGGACAGGGCGCTCATGCCCAGGAGGCGGGCCGTGGTGTCGACGGCGGCTTCGGCCATAAGCCGAAAATCCGACATTTTCCCCCCCGCCGCGGTCACCAACCCCGGCACGCCGTCCCGGGCGCCGTGGTCGATGATTTCAAATTCCCGGCTCAAATATTTTTCGGACCCGGCTTGGCCCAGAATGGGCCGGGCCCCCACGCTGACGCCGTCGAAGGAATCGGGAAAATCCGGGAAATACGCGCGCACCGAGGCCAGGAGATAGCGCTTGTCTTCGGCCGAGGCCGAGAGGGCGTCGGGGCCCTCGGGGGTCGGGGTGTCCGTGGGCCCCACCAGGGTCGACCCGTCGGCGCCCGGAATCACGAACACGTAGCGTTCCCGGTCCTCGGCTTCCAACAGGAGCCCCAGGCGCTCCGGCGACAACGCCAAATGGTTGCGGTACACCAAATGAACGCCCTTGCGGAGCCGCAGGGGAACGTCCACTCCCGCGTTTCGGGCCACCCGGTCCACCCAGGGACCGGCGGCGTTGATCACCATCCGGGCCGAAATGTCCTGGGACTCGCCTCCCAAGCGAACGCGCACGCCCCGCACCCGGGCCCCCTCCCGCAAAAAACCCGTCACCACCTGGCCCGTCCGGATCTGGGCGCCGGCCCGGAGGGCGGAATCCAAATTGGCCCGGACGAGCGCGATGGGGTCCACCCACCACTCGTCGAATAGGAGTCCGCCCCGAAGCCCCTGGGGACGCAACCGCGGCACCAGCCGCCGGGTTTCCCGGGCCGTGAGGCGCAAATGGGGCCGGCCCTCCTTCATTTTCTGAAAGCCGTCGTAGCTTTCCAGCAGGGTTTCCACGGTTTCGATGCCGTGGCGGTGGTAATCGTAGACGGGCCAAAGGATGGGCGTGCGGGTCAGAAGCGGCCGGGCGATGCGGACGATGCGGCCCGAGTCCCAGCAGGTGGTGTGGGTGGTCAGGCGGTCGTAGAGGAGGTAGCGGAGCCCACCGTGAATCAGATGGGTGGAGGAGGCCGTCGTGGCGGCGCCGGGACTGTTTTTCTCGATCAAGACGGCGGAGAGGCCCCGGAGCGCCGCGTCCCGGACCACGCCCGCTCCGGTGATCCCGCCCCCCACCACGGCCACGTCGTAAATCATCGGGGGCATTGTATCACTTCTCCCCCCAGCGGCCGGCGACTTCCAGGTGCCAGGCCTGACGTGGAACGGCCGAACTCTCCGTCCGCCCTTCTTCGGCGACCGGGCGATGAGACACTTCCCATTTCAACCAGGCGGACAAGGCGTCGCGCCATTCACGCCTGAAAATGAGGTAAAAACGCGTGCCCGGACTTCCTCGAAGGGACCCCGAATTTCCCGCCAAACGGGGATAAACCACGCCGTCCCAAATTTCCTCGGGGCCCGTGGTTAAATAGGCTTTGGGAGAATCGAACACATAAAATCGCCCCTTGACCGTCGTCCGGGGGCCCGGTCGCCAACGACCGCCAAAGGACCACAACCGCCCCCGGTCCAACCGTCGAAAAGACCGGACCCGCTCCTCCCGCTCGTCCGTGCGAAAATCCCAGGTCCACCGGGGACTCCGCGACCATTCCAGGGATCCCCGCCACCGGCGAGTGACCGTCGGAACGGTCCGATCGATTCCGGAACCGTCGTCCAACCGTTGCTCGTCCCCCTTTTCCGAAACCGCAAGGCGGAACACAACGTCCGGCGTCAACGCCAGAGACTGATCGAAAAGGAGGTAATGGCCCGCCGAGGGCGTCAGCGGGCCCGCGTCGTTCCCGTTGCCCCGGGGTTGCTCGAATTGGGCCACGGTGGCGTTGAAACGGCCGGACCCATAATCCTTTTTCCATTCGAGGCCCAACTGTATTCCTTTTTGATTCCGGGGGAGCGACTCCGGCCCGCCGGACACCGCAAAAGCGGGCCCCTTGCCGTGGGGCGAAAAGAAATCGGCGTCGTAACGAAAGACCGTCGCCCATTCTCTGACCCCGCCGAGGTGGACCGCCGTGACGGCCCCGCCGAAAGGATCGGAGCCGGTCGCGTTTTCGGGGACGTGGCTTCGGGCCAATTCCCCCTGAAAATACCACGCACCGATCGTCGAACCCCCATCCAAGGAAACCATCGCGTAAGTCCGCCCCCGGAAGGCCCGGGCGTCCTGAAAAGAGGCCGCCGACGGTGAAAAAAAACGAGAGAAAACGCCCCGCGCGCCCGTGACGCCGGCGTGCGCGTTACCCCAACGACCCGAGACCCGCGCCCCCGCCAGCCGTTCCGTGACCGATTCGTGGTTGAGAAGGTCCTGGGACGTCTGAACGTCCCCCGACCGTTCGTGAAAATCATCCCAATTAAAGTCCACCGTTCCGTCGGGATTGAGAGGCAGCCCCAGCGCTTTTTGGGAAAGGAACAAATCCACCCGGGCGGGGCCGATCGGGGTGCCCAGGGCCGCCCCGCGAAAATACTCCTCCGGGGACGGCGAGACGTCGGGGCGGGGACGCCGTTCCCGAACTCGGGCCGGGCGCACAAATTCCCCGAACCCATCGTAAAAAACGAGCCCCTGCCCGAAGGACATGGCGTAATCGCCCAGGACAAACGACGGTCCGTCCCCATCGACGCCCCCGGCCACGGCGGCTTTGAGGGTTCCCCATTCGCGAACGTTGTCGGCGGAAAGGGCCGGCCCCACGGCGGCCCGCTTGGCCAGGACCGCGGCCGACGCGGCGCCCCACCGGAGGCGGGTGCGGGCCGACACGTAACGGTTATGGCGAAGGGACGGCGGGGCGTTCCGATAGGCGTCCCCGGGCGGATAAACTTCCCGGGTTCGAATCCGCCAGTCTCCGGAAAAGGCCGGGGTTTCGGGCCCCTCCCCATCGTCGCCGTCCTCCAACCGCCGTTCATCGACGCCGACGGCGTCTTCCTCCGTCCAGACCGTCGCGAGGATCCCCGTGGACAAGCAGGCCGTCAACGCGACGACGCGGACTCTCCTCATGGGAAATCGGAGCGAACGCGCGCCTTCCCCCGCCAGGTGAAGTTGAACTGGTGTTGGTCGGGGAGATTCGGATGCGTGAGAAAAGCGTAATCCAGGGACCAAGGCGAAAAGACGAATCCCCACCCCAGGCCCCATCGGGCGGGGGCGGACCGATACCCCATTCGAAAAACCGCGGTTGAACGGAGAAAGATTTCCTGCCCCAACCGCCATTCCGCCGATCCCCCCGCGTCCCGGCGAATCGCCAAGAACGCGGGGGCCCCTTTCCAGAAATCGGATTCCACGCCCGCCAGGAAAACCGCCGGCGATTTTTCGGGCAAGCCCCGGAGGCGCGATTGGGTGGCGTTTCGAACCACCACCCCCGCGGCCACTCCCGGCAGGGGACGCCCCCACCATCCGACGTCGATTTGCCAAGCGGACGCTCGGCCGTACCGATCAACGGACAATTGTTGGCCTTTGATCGCCGCCCCCACGGCGGAGGTGGAATCAAGCGACCATCCCGCGGCCAAAGCGGCCTCGCGTTCCCGATAGACGTTTGAACCGAAATCGACGCCGTACAATCCCCAAGCGGCACGTCCGGGGAACGGGAACACGGCCGACACCGTGTTGCGTGGCATGTCCGACATTCCCAGGAGGTCCGTGTGGCCGAGGCTCACTCCGGATTGATTCGTCCGGGCCAAACCCGCCGGATTTTCATAGGCCGAATCCGGGCCTCCGGCCGAAGCCACCGCGGCGTCCCCCAGACCCGCGGACCGGGCGGAAAAGGGACGGTCCTCGAAGGCGCCGTGAACCGCGCCCAGGGTCGAGACGGCCCCCAGGGCCCACCACACCGCGTACCGCCTCATCGCGGTCTTCCCACCGCCACGATTCCCCGCCCCCGTTGGATCCCTCCCGCCGAGGGATCCGCCCCCTCGTAGAGGACGACGTAGAGGCCGACCGAGACGATTTCTCCGGCGTTGTCTTTTCCGTCCCACTCGACGGTTCCGGCCGCCGCGCCGGCCAGATCGATCCCGGCCGGTCCGACGTCCCCCGCCACCAGATCGCGCACCACGCGTCCACGCGTGTCAAAAATGCGGATCGATTTCATGACGGCCGGCGATCCGGCGTTGTAATGGAGGCGCGCCGCCCGATGGGCCGCGTCGGGATCAAAAGGGGAGAAGGCGCGCGTCGCCGGATCGATTTGCAGGGGGTTGGAAGAGGGCGGCGGCGGGGGCGCGTTGGATTCTCCGGGCGTCGGGCGCGGAAAAAGGACGAAATCCGCCGGTTGGTCGGCGTCGACGCCGTCCCGCCGGCGACCAACGGAATAATCGTTTCCCAAATCGGACAGGGTCACGGCCGCGCTGGCCGTCCAGATTCCCGCCGCCAGGGCCTGGGATTGATCCGCGATCCCGTTGTAATCCCCGTCCGTCACCCAGGCCGCAAAGTCCACCAAGGCGCCGCTGGAAAGAACCGGGCCGTGGAAGAGGGCCAATTCGTCTTCGGTGACGGCCAGATTGACGGTGGTCGACGTGCCGCTGTAAACCGCGCCGGCCCCGTCGGAAAAATCGACGTCCGGCGGCCCGGCGGCGTCCACGAAAACCACCAGAAACGCGCCGGGCGGGACGGGCGTCGCGTAGGCAAGGTGGATTTCGTTGCCGGCGGCGGCGTCCATGTCGGAGAGAACCCAGCCATCGAGGAGAACGGGGGAGGTATCGGGGTTAAAGAGCTCGACCCAGTCGGGGCCGGCGGATTGGTCGAAGGCGATCTCGTTGATGCGCACCGCGCCCCGGGCCCGCGCCGCCAGGATCAGCAGAACGAGGAGGACGGCGCGGCGCACGTTCTATCGGTCGCGCCAACGGTCGTAGGCCAGGAGGCCGATGACCGTTTTGGAGTCCTTTATCTTTCCCGCGCGAATCCGCCGCAGCACCTCGGACAACTTCAGGCGGATGGGCTCGATGATCTCGTCGTCGTCCGGAGAGAACCGCCCGGGTTTCAGGTCCCGGGCGACGTACAAATGGATGACCTCGTTGGCGAAGGCCGGGGTGGGCCAGTAGGAGAGGATTTTCTTGACCCGTCCGGCGCGAACGCCGGTTTCCTCTTCCAGTTCCCGGTTCACGCAGGCGGCCGGTTTTTCTCCCGGGTCGAGTTTGCCGGCGGGCAGTTCCAGGGTGGTTTCTTGGACGGGGTAGCGGTACTGGCGGACCAGCAGGATTTCGGGGTCCGGCCCCGGCGTGGCCACGGCGATGACCGCCACGGCGCCCGGATGGCCCAGGTATTCCCGCGTCGCGGTGCCGCCCGAGGACAAGCGGACCGTGTCCACCCAAAAATCCACGGCGCGGCCCTTGTGCACCCGGCGGCGGCGAAGGGGTTTTTCGACGAACCGGCTCACAGGTGTTCGCTCACCTGCACGTGTTTGCGCATGGGGAGCGCCAGGGACAGCGTTTCCAAAAATCCCGCCGCCAGGGCCCCCAGGTAATAAATCCACCATTGATTCGGGATGTGGGCCATCAGGAAAATCAATCCCACGAGAAGCATCGTGAGCGAGAACGTGTAAGTGGCCGCGCCCAACAAGTAGAGTTTAATGGGCATGTTGTCGTAGAGCACGCGCTTTTCCACGGGGTAATTCTTGGCGTGCCAGAGGACCAGCGACCCCGCCAGGAAGACCAGGAGCACGGGGTCGATGATCCGGACGGCGAAGAGAATCCGCATGAAAGCCCGTCGGTTCAAATCGGGGTTTTTAAACCAAAGGCCGTCGTGGGCGGTCCAGCGACCGACTTTGAAGAGGGGTTCCGAGCCGCCGATGACGAAAGAGTTCGTGACGACGAACACCCCGGCCAGCAGGACGCCCAGGGCCAGAACCAGGACGATCAGCCGACGGGGGATGTTCTCCGTGCCGAACACCAAACTCGCCATGGCCAGAAACACCGCGGGGCCGAACACCGCGATCATGAGGAACTCCCGCACGTTGTTGACGATGAGCGGCCAGGGATGCGGGAACAAAATCTGGATGGGCCGGGAGGCCAGATAGACCCCCAGGAAGAGAAAGCCCCAATAGGCGCCCCGGTAGGTCAGCTCTCCCGTGATCAACGTCCGAAGCGGCGCGATGTGGTGAACGTATTTGGCCATGGCGAAAAAAATGAGCCCCGCCAGGAGCGGCATGACGACGTTGGAAAAGATGGGCAAGAGCTCGCGGAAGTCGTTGAGCACGGGGTCAGCGTTTCGGCTTCGCGGGGAGGTATTTCCCGATCAGAAGGTCCAACTTCTTCCGGGTCGCCGGTTTCACGACGGCGGGGTTCGTGAACACGGCGTGGCGAAGGGCCGAGGCGCAGGCGCAGGTCCGGGCGGCGGTCAAGCGTGGAAGCGCCCGGCGGATGAGTTTTTTGACGTTGTCCACGTTGGCGTGCAGGGTGGCGATCACCTTTTCGACGGAGACCTCCTCGCCCTCCTTCCACACGTCGTAGTCCGTCACCAGGGACACGGTGGCGTAGCAGATCTCCGCCTCCCGGGCGAGCTTGTATTCGGGCACCAGGGTCATGCCCACCACGGAGAATCCGTGGGAACGATTGACCTGGGATTCGGCTTTGGTGGAAAAACTGGGGCCTTCGATGCAGACGTACGTGCCGCCCCGGTGGGCCGTGACGCCGATGTCCCGGGCGGCTTCAAAAAGGGTTTGGGAAAGGCCGGCGCAAAAGGGCTGGTCCACGGAAACGTGCCCCACCACGCCGTCGCCGAAAAAACTGGTCCGGCGGAATTTGGTGCGGTCGAACACCTGGTCCGGAACGACGAAATGCCGGGGCGCCAGCTCCTCTTTGAGGCTGCCGACGGCGCCGATGCCCAAAATCCGTTCGACGCCCAGGGATTTGAGGGCGTAAACGTTCGCCAAGGCGGGCACCTCCCCGGGCAAATGGCGGTGGCCCCGCCCGTGCCGGGGCAGGAAAGCGCAGCGGACCCCTTCCAAGCGGCCGACGACGATGGCGTCCGAGGGATCGCCGAAGGGGGTTTTGATTTTAACGGTTTGGACGTCGGAAAGGCCGTCGATGTCGTAGACGCCGCTTCCGCCGATGACGGCGACGCGGACGGGCTCGGAAAGGGTTTTTTGGCGGGTCATGGTGGTCGAGGCCCCGGAGCGTGCCGCCCCGATGACGTCCAACGGATTATATCAAAAGCCTGGAGTCAGGGTTCTTTGGGCAGGCCCAAATGGTGGCGGATTTTGTCCAACATTTCGGGCACGCGGAAGGGTTTGAGGAAATAGTCGACCGCGCCCCGACCCACGGCCTCCTGGGCGGCCTCGCGGTAGCCGCTCACGACCATGACGGGGACTTTGCGGGTCTTTTCATTTTTCTGCAGGCGGTCCAGAACCTCCAGACCGTTCATGTCGGGCATCATGATGTCCAAAACGATCAAATCCGGCGGCCGGGTGGCGGCGGATTCCAGAGCGGCCCCGCCGGACCGGCAGGTGAGCAATTTGACGTTGGGCGGGAGGGCCGTGAACCCCACCTCGATCAATTCCAGCATGTTGGGGTTGTCGTCCACCCACAAAACGGTTTTCAAGGCCTTCCCGTTTTCGACGCCTTTGAGTCCCATTTGCGGAAAAGTCATGTTGACCCGGGTGCCCTTGCCCACGCCGGCGGACTCCACCCAAATGCGTCCGCCCAGGGCTTCCACCACGTGCTTGCAATAAGCCAGACCCAGCCCCAACCCCCCGTAGGCCCGGGTGAGGGATTGGTCCGCGTGGAAAAATTTCTGAAAGACGTAGGGCAGCGCTTCGTTGGGAATCCCCTGGCCCGTGTCCAACACGCTCAATTGAACCGATCGGGGCGGCAACGCCTTGGCCGACACCAGAACCAAGCCCTTGGCCGGGGTAAATTTGAGGGCGTTCAGGAGCACGTGCTCCAGCACCTTGTCCAGGGCTTCCCGGTCCCCCTGAAAGAGCAACCGGTCGTCCATGGGCTCCACCCGGAGGGTGACGCCCTTTTGCTGAAAGAGGGGTTGAACGGCGTCGCCCCGGGCCTGGGCGATCTCCGCCAGGGAGAGGGGACGGAAATCGAGTCGCATGCGTTCCTGAACGATGTCCTGGACGTCCAGCAATTGATTGATGAGTTTGGCCAGGTTCTGGGACTGCTCGATGATCTTTTTCAAGCTTTCGCTTTGCCGGGGGACCAGCGGGCCCATGCGCCCGGCCAGAAGGATCTCGCTTAAACCCAAAATGGAGGTGAGGGGCGTGCGCAACTCGTGGGAAATCGTGGCCAGAAAATCGTTTTTCATCTGGTTGATCTGGAGGAGTTCGGCGTTTTCCCGGCGAAGCCGAAAGGTCTCCCGCAAACGACCGACGAACCCCGCCAGTTCCAGCGTGATGAAATCCTCCTTCATCAGGTGGTCAAGAACCCCCAGCTTCATCGCTTCCACCACGGGGCGGGTGTTGTGTTCGCTGGAGAGGGCCACCACCGGAAGCGGGAGGGAGGTTTGAGACAACCGGCTCAGGAGTTCCTTCGGATCCAAGCCCGGCAAGGCCAGGTCGAGGAACACGAGATCGTAGGGTTGGGCGTAGAACCGCTCCACCAGGTCGGCCCCGGAGGTGCAGGTCTCGATGGTCACGATGTGGTCGGCCAGGGCGCGGAAGCGTTCCTGAAAAATCCGGGTGAAACCGGCGTCCCGGTCGGCCAAAAGCAATCGGAGGGTTTGCGTGTTGTCCATGGCGCTCGTCGGACTTAAGTCCGCGGCTCTCTAAGTATATAGGCGCTTCAGCGGGAATTCAACCGGAGAAGGGAAACTTCGCCCGCGGCGACCGCCACGGATCCCCGGGGGGTTTCCACCCGCAGGCGGCCGGCGGCGTCCACCCCGCCGGCGCGACCGGTGGCGGTCCCGGTGGCGGTTTGGTAGCGAACCGACCGGCCCCGGAGCCAGGAACGCGCCTCGTAGGCCCGCCGGAAAGGGGCGAAACCGGCGGCGCCATACCGCCGGTAGGACGCCGAAAACCGATCGATCCAGGACGACAACAGTTCCTGGCGGGTAACCCGGTTGCCCAGCCACTCTTTCAGCGCGGCGGCGGGCACCTCGGTGTTCGTCGGGGGCTCGTTGGAAACGTTGATCCCGACGCCCAGAACCGCCCAATGGACCCGGTCCATCTCGGCGGACATTTCCGTCAGCAACCCGGCCACTTTGCGGCCCTCCACCCAGAGATCGTTGGGCCATTTAAGCCGGGCCGGAACCCCGCGGGACTCCAGAACCCGGGCCCACTCCAGGGCGGCGACTAAAATCAGCGCGGGCACCGCGTCCGGCGCCACGGGAGGGCGCAGGACAATCGAATACCAGAGGCCGCCGGGGGGCGAAATCCAGGTTCGCCCCAACCGGCCCCGCCCCGCGGTTTGCCGGTCGGCGACGATCAACGTTCCCTCCGGAGCGCCCGACAGGGCCCGGGTTTTGGCTTCGTCCTGGGTTGAAGGGAGGGCGTCATACCGCCGCACGTCCCGGACAAAACCCCGTCGAAGCCCGGCGGGGTCCAGGCGATCCGCGGCGCCGACCCAGCAATACCCCCGCCGGCTGGCCCCGTCGATTTGAAACCCCTGGGACCGAAGCTTGGCGACCCGTTTGTGCACCGCCGCCCGGGTCAATCCCAGGGCTTTGGCCAAATCGCTGCCCGACACGAGCGCCCCCGGTCGGCGCGTGAGCAACTCGATCAAATCCGGGGCGGCGGTCATTGAATTTCCACGTCCATATTGAAGTCCAGGGCGGGGGCCGAATGGGTCAAGCAACCGATCGACACCCGATCCACCCCGGTCCGGGCCAGGCGGCCTATTTTTTCGAGGGTCACCCCTCCCGACACTTCCAACCGGGGAACCCGAAGGCCCCGCCGATGGGCCTCCGCCCGGGTCCAACGGACGGCCGCGGGGAGAGCGTCGGTCGAAAAATTGTCCAACAATAAGATGTCCGCGCCGACCGTCAGCCCCAACCCGATTTCCGAACGGTTTCGGCACTCCATTTCGACGAACCGCCCCCGGCGGCGCGCCGCGGCCACCCGCCGGGCCAGGTCCCGGCGATCCCGATCGGTGCGGTAGAAGGCCAAATGATTTTCCTTGATCAGCACGGCCGCCGACAGGTCCCGCCGGTGGTTGACGCCGCCCCCGCACCGCACGGCGTATTTTTCCATGTCCCGAAGGCCGGGGAGGGTTTTGCGCGTGTCGAGGATTTGAAGGGATTTTCGGGCGGCCCCGTCGACAAATCGCCGGGTCAGCGTGGCGACGCCGGACAGGTGGGACAGGACGTTGAGGGCCGTGCGTTCGGCGCTCAAAAGGGCGCGCAGGGGCCCCCGGGCTTCCAGCACCCGGCGTCCCGGCCGGACGCGGGCGCCGTCCTTCGCCAACAGGCGCACGCGCGTTCCCCCCATCAAGCGAAAGGCTTCGGCCGCGGCGTCCACCCCGGCCAGGACCCCGGCGGCCCGGGCCACCAAGGCGGCGCGGCCCCGGGCGTCCCCGGGAATGAACCCGCGGGAGGTGATGTCCCCCCGGGCGCGGTCCTCCCGGAGGGCGGCGGCTATTTCTCGTCGGAAATTCACCGGTCCATTCTACCCCGGGCCCGGTCCGGTGTCAAATCGCCGCGCCCTTTGCGCCGCGCGAAAACTTCTGTTAGACTAAACTCAATGCCTTCGACCCCACCGTCCCCCGCGGGCGCCGCCCCCGACGCCGAGCTCCAGGAACTCCGGGATTGGAAACGCCGTCTCGGACTCCTCCTCGATTTCACCAAAGTCATTTCGTCCAAGCGGGACCTGAGCGCCCTGCTCATCCTCCTCGTTGAAAACGCCGCCAAAATCCTAAAGTCCGAACGGTGCACCGTTTTCCTCCTGGACAAGAAAAAAAATGAGCTGTGGTCCCGGGTGGCTTCCGGCGAACGGGAAATCCGGGTTCCGGCCGGTCGCGGCATTGTGGGCGAGGCCATGGTGGCCCGCCGCGTGATCAATATTCCCGACGCCTACGCCGACCAACGGTTCAACCAGGACGTCGACCGCGCCACCGGCTACCGCACCCGCAATTTGCTCACGGCCCCCATGGTGAACGCGAAAGGCGAGGTGATCGGGGCCTTTCAGGTTCTCAACAAGACCGCCGGGGCCTTCGACAGCGACGACGAAAAAATCCTGCTGTTGGTCACGGAGCAAGCCGCGTCGGCCGTTGAAAACGCCCAGTTGTACGAAATCATCCGGGACGCCACGAAAGACACGATTTTCCGTTTGGCCGCCGCGGCGGAATACAAAGACCTCGACACCAAGAAACACCTGGAGCGCATGAGCCGCTACAGCCGGATGATCGCCGAATCCATGGGTTTGCCCGAGGATTTTTGCGAGAGCCTTTTCTTGGCGAGCCCCATGCACGACATCGGCAAATTGGGGGTTCCGGACGCCATTTTGCGAAAGCCGGGCCGGTTGGACGAAAAGGAATGGCTGGAAATGCGGAAACACCCAGTCTACGGAGCGGAGATATTAAGCCATTCCGAAAACAATTTACTCCAAATGTCGGAACGCGTGGCCCGGTCCCACCACGAGAAATGGGACGGAACCGGCTACCCGGACGGGCTCAAAGGCGAGTCCATCCCCCTCGAAGCCCGCATCGTCGCCCTGGCCGACGTGTTCGACGCGCTGACTTCCAAACGGTGCTACAAGCCGGCGTTCACCCTGAGCGACAGCCTAAAAATCATCGAAGACGGGTCCGGCCAACACTTCGACCCCCGGGTGGTGGCGGCGTTCCAAAAGGTCGTTCCCGAAGCCACCCGCGTCATGGAGGAATATTCGGACAAACCCGAGGACCCGCCCCCCTTCTTCGACGGTCGACGTCCCTAGCCGTCCCCCGCCTTTTTTCCCCGACCTTTTTGAATTTTTCCCGACCGGGTCCCGCGCCCGGTGGCCATCATGTCCTTGATTTCGATCATCTTGTCACGGATCACCGCGGCCAACTCGTAGTCCAGGGCGTCGGCGGCTTCCCGCATTTGCGCTTCGAGCTGTTTGATCAAGTTCGGCAGTTCTTTCCGGGTTAAATAGGAGGCGCCCGCCTCCCGGAACAAGCCGGGCAAAAGCGTTTCCTTGGCCTTCATCTGGAATTCCTCCAAATCGTGAACCGCCGAAACGATGGTTTTGGGGGTGATGCCTTCGGCCGCGTTGTGGGCGGTTTGTTTTTGCCGACGACGGTCCATTTCCCCCATGGCCCGCTCCATGGAGCCGGTGATCTTGTCGGCGTAAAGCACCACCTGGCCGTTCACGTTCCGGGCGGCCCGCCCGCACACTTGAATGAGCGTCGTTTCCGATCGAAGAAACCCTTCCTTGTCGGCGTCCAGCACCGCCACCAGGGACACTTCCGGCAAATCGAGCCCCTCGCGAAGAAGATTGATGCCCACCAGCACGTCGAAGGCCCCCCGGCGCAGGTCCTTCAGGATTTCGATCCGGCGAAGGGATTCGATGTCCGAATGCAGATACCGGACCCGAAGGCCCCTCCCCTCAAGATAATCGGATAAATCCTCCGCCGTCTTTTTCGTCAGCGTCGTGACCAACACCCGTTCCCGCCGTTTCACCCGTTCCTGAATCCGCCCGATCAAATCCTCCACCTGGCCCTGGATGGGACGAAGAAGGACCTCCGGATCGACCAGGCCCGTGGGGCGGATGACCTGCTCCACCACGGCCCCCCCGGTCTTTTTCAACTCGTAGGGGCCGGGGGTGGCGCTGACGTACACCACGCGGGGCACGAGGGCTTCGAACTCGGAAAATTTCAGCGGACGGTTGTCCAAGGCGGAGGGCAGGCGGAAACCGTAATCGACCAGGGTCTGCTTCCGGGAGCGGTCGCCTTCGTACATGCCGCCGATCTGGGGCACCGTCACATGGGATTCGTCAATGACCACCAGATAATCGGATGGAAAATAATCGAAGAGGCAGGCCGGGCGCTCCCCCGGCTTTCGTCCCGAGAGGGGGCGGGAATAGTTTTCGATGCCGTGACAAAAGCCCAACTCTTTCATCATTTCCATGTCGAACCGGGTCCGCTGTTCCAACCGCTGGGCTTCGAGCAACTTGCCCTCGCCCCGCAGGACCCCCAGCCGCTCCGACAATTCCCCCCGAATATCCTCCAGGGCCCGGTCGATGGTCGGGCCCGTGGTGACGAAGTGTTTGGCGGGGTACACGAAGGTGCGCTCCTTCTCCTGGATCGTTTCGCCGGTCAAGGGATTGATTTCCCGAAGGCGTTTGAGCACCCCCCCGTCGAATTCCAGGCGAAGGGCGGTTTCCAAATAAGCGGGAAAAATATCGACCACGTCGCCTTTGACCCGGAATTTCCCCCGGGAGAATTCGATCTCGTTTCGCTCGTATTGAATGTCCACCAATCCCCGGGTCACGTCGTCCCGCTCCCGGGGCGCGCCAACCTCAAGGCCCACGCACAGGTCCTTGTATTCCCGGGGACTGCCCAACCCGTAAATCGCCGACACCGAGGCCACCACGATCACGTCGCGGCGTTCGAGAAGCGACGAGGTCGCTTTCAGCCGCAACCGGTCGATGTGGTCGTTGATGGAAGCGTCTTTCTCGATGTAGGTATCGCTTTGGGGGACGTACGCTTCGGGCTGGTAATAGTCGTAGTAGGAAATGAAATACTCGACGGCGTTTTTGGGGAAGAACGCTTTTAACTCGGCGTAAAGCTGGGCGGCGAGGATTTTGTTCGGGGAGAGGACGAGCGCGGGGCAATTCATGGCGGCGATCACGTTGGCCATGGTGAAGGTCTTGCCGCTGCCCGTGACCCCCAGGAGGACCTGGTGCTTGTCCCCGGCCCGAAGTCCCCGCACCAATTGGTCGATGGCCGCGGGTTGGTCCCCCGCCGGCGAGAATCTTGAAACAACCTGAAAGGCGTTCATTCGGTGGGTCCCCATCGCCCGCCCGGAAGGCCGGGCTTTTCGGCCTCGGACGGGGCGGTGTTTTCAGTCATTGTACCCTTCTCCCACCGGCGTGGCCAGGCTTTCCGAATCCGGCGGGGGAAGGAAGGGCCCGGGGGAAAACTAGCTGTTCTTGAAGACGATGTTGCGGACGAGCGTGGAGGAGGTTTTCTTGTGATTCCGGTCGCTGTCTTTTCCCACCACCAGCGCGATGTGCACCGAACGGGTTTGACCCATTTCGTTGAGCAAAAAAGCGACCGACATCAAATTCCGCGTCAGCGGAATGTCCTCGCCGCCGCGATTCACGATCAACCGGCGTCCGTCCTGACGGTAGGTCGTGGTGGTGCCCGCCAACGTCTGAAAGGCGATTTTCGAAAACACCGGCTGATTGACGTCCCGGGACACTCGAACCGTGGTGGACCGCGCTTGATTCAGATCCTTTTCCATCTGAAAAACGCAGTCCCGAAGGTCCCGCTGGCATTCGATGCGCGCTTGATTGACGGTAAACAACTGATAGATTTTGCTCAAGGCTTGGGGCACCAACACCGCCACAACGCCCATCAAAGCCGAAGCCACCAACACTTCGACCAACGTAAAGGCCGCTTTCCTTTTTCTTACCACGTCGCGGAAACTTCCTTCCAGGATTTTCGAATGGGTGTATTCAATGTTTTAAGGTTGTCCATGAGGGCCGGTTCGTAATAGATCGCGTCCCGGTACGTTCGCCCCGAAACGCCAAAAATGTCGCCACTCTGCGATCCGGCCCCGTCCGACACGGCCCCCCCCACGAACACGCCGGCGTGGTCGTTGGGCAAAAGATCTTCGGTGATCACCAGCCCATGGACGTTGACGTTGTTGATGGTGTAACAGCAATGATTGGGTTGAGCGTAGGCGGTGGCCATGCTGGAAGCGCCGCCGGCGTTCCACACCGCCAGGCCCGCCGCGGAAGCGTATTCCAAATCCGCGCCGGAGGGGATCGACGACACCACCACCCCCCCGCCGGCGCCGGCGGCGTAGACAAAGGCGTAGTAGTTCATTCCGGTCACCACGAGAGCCTCCACATCCAGAAACGTGCCCGTGTCCAAAAAGACGTAGGTTTCGGCGTTGATTTCACGTCCGGCGACAAACACGACCGAGGTGGAGTTTTGGAACACGTAGCCGCCGCCCCCGTCGTTCATGAACCCCAGGATCAGCTGATCGTTGCCGATGACGCCCTTCACGAGAGCGTTGTCCGCCCCCGGAAAATAGCCGCTGCCCGGGGGATTGCTCACCGGCGAGACGCCGTTCGGCACGAAAAAGACGTTGTCCGTCCGGGTGGGAAAAATCTGAATCGTGCCCCCGGGCGTACTGGTCGGTAAACGCGTGTGCGCGGCTTTGTCTTGGTAATACGCATAATCGACGTTCGGCGCCTGATTGTTCGCCAAATTCGGATCGTAGGACGACCACCCCACCCCGCTGTTCGGCAACACGGGGCTGGTATCGACGTTGGTGATATAACCCCCGGACAAAAGCCGCGGGAAATCCGGCAACGGCAGCGCCGCCCCGGAAAAGTAACTGCCGACGATCGGAGACCAATGGATGTCGGCAAAAACCCCGTTGACGCTAACGTAGCCGACCGGGGCCGCGACCTTGAATTCGGGTTTGACGTAGGTCGCTTGCACCGCTTTGACGACATGGGTTCGGTTTTCCTTCGCCCGAATCGTCAACGTGAATCCCGTGGAATGCACCGCGGTGCTGAGAGCCACGTCGACCTTGTAGACGCCGCCTTCGATGTCGGTGTACTCCACGTCCCCCTGATAGCCGGGGGGCGCGGAGCCGGCCACGAGCGCCGCCGACAAGCCCGCGTCCCCGGACAGGCGCCATTCCACCTTCTCCAGAGCGGCTTCCGCTAAATTGGAGGATTGGAGGGCCCGCTGATAGCGGACGGCGTCCTTCGCGTCCTTGCGCAGCCATTGCGTCAACGGTGGGATGAGAAGCATCAACAAAGCCATTCCCACCACCAAGACGACCACCAGCGAACCGCGCGTGTTCTTTTTTCGCCTCAGCATCAAACGATCCTCGCTTTTAGCCGCCTTGGAAAAATCCGTTCATCGGGCCGATTCAGTAATTGATGTCGCTCGTCAGCGTCGCCCCGGAGGAAAGGATCACCGCCGTGGGCGTGCTTTGGCGCACCACCACCGACCCGTTGACCAAATCCGCGTAAAAGGCGTAAAGATTGTAATTCCCCGGGGTCGGGGCGCGGATTTGATAATACCCCTGTTCATCCGAGAGCGCGCTCACCCATCCCCCGTTGGCCGTCGCCCCCGTGGTGGAAAGGGCCGTCAAGTAGGCGGCGTTCAGCGCCGTGGGCACCGCCGACACCAACACGCCCGAGGGAATGGCCGCCCCTCCGTTCAGCACACGACCGGCCACGCCGCAGGCGTTGTTCACGACCGTGTAGGTCCCGACCGAAATCACGTTTCCTTCGTCCGCAAAGCCGACCATGGCGGTCACGCTCTCCGGACTGGTGATCTCGTTGACGGTGTAGTTCGTGGCGTTGATCGGCACGATTTCCCAGGTACCGGTGCCCACGTACGTGTCGAAATAGCCGTTGTATTGGACGCTGGTTTGGTTTCTCAGCGTCGTGCGGCCGCAGCAGTAATACACCTTCACCAGAAAACCTTCCGCCGGCGTCACTCCGTCGCTCAGAACCACGCGTCCCCGTAAAAACGCCGTGGCCTTGCGAACGAGATCCAGCGGGGTGTTTCCCCCGGGGGTGGATGCAAAATTGACGTATTGGGATTCGCTGTCGTTGTTGTTGACGTACAAACCGCCCCAACTCAAGGTCCGGTAATACCCGGCCGCGTTGGTGACTTTGACGGCGTTCATGGGATAAAAGACATTACCGTCGAGCGCAATGGTCGGCACGCCTCCCCCCGCGTTGCGGGTTTGGCCGGCGATGGCGACGTTGGCCGCCGGAGCCCCCAGACCGTTCCGATACGTCCCCTCGGTGATGCTCCCGCCGGGGAAAAAGCCGGGGTTGATGAATTGGAAGTTGTAGGCGTGAAGATCCGTTACCGCCGAGGACGCCCGGGCGATGTAGAACTGTTTGTAATAGTTATCAAAACCGTACGTGTAACCCCGCCCCAGAGCGGTCGACCAATAAACCGGAAACGTCCCCGTTCCCAGAGTCAGGCTGTAATTCACCACGGGGCGCCCCCCCACCCAAGTGACGGTCCCCCGGACCACATCGGACATTTCGTCTCCGCCGGTCAGAATTAGCGTCGGATCGACCGTCCCGGCCAAACACCGCGGGGCCGCTCCGGCCTGCTCGTATCGGCCCGAAACGTTCGGGTTGTCCTGCCATTCAAACGGCCGATACGCCATCGGATAGACGTCGCCGAAATCCAAATCGTTGTTCCCGCTGTCATAGGCCGAACCGTACGTGCGGTCGATGCCGCCGGTGCTGGAATACCGGACGAACTGCTCGCCCCGTCGCAACCCCGTCCCGCCGCCTTGAATCGGCGTCCCTTCGGAAAACCCGGGGTCCATGCCCACGCCGCGGCTCCACCCCACCCGGTCGTAGACCAGTCCCAACGCGGTGTCGTACAACTCCAACGCCCCCGCCCCTTCCGCCTCCGGCGTCGTCCCCCCGATTCCGTCCTCGACCACGGGAAAGATGTTCGGATCCCCCGCGGTGAAATGCCCCCCCGCCGCCAAATCCCAATAATCAAAATTGCTTCCCACCCCCGTGGTCGTCGTGTCCCACACCGCGTGGACCTGACGGGTGATTCCGTTGATGACCACGGGGTTGGTGTTGGCAAAAATCACGTAGGGACGTTCAAAATAGTAAAGGCCGCTGACGGGGGGTTCGTCAATCCAACGCAAATTAATCGGTTTGGCCGCGACGTCCTGCCCGGTTCGACGCTGAAACCGGAGACCCCAGCGCCGCCAGACGGCGTTGGGCAAAGACAGAGTGTAATGGGAGCCGTTCGACCACAGGTTATTCACCTGGGCTTCCGCCAGAAAAATCTCGACGTATTCCTGGTGAAAACCCGAAGTGGTCACGGTGTCCCCACCACCTGGGAGATGACGGGGCCCAGGTGGTACCATATTTTCCCGGACATTTGCCCGGTGCTCCGGGGTTGCAGGGTGAAATTCAATTGAACCGGGGAGTTGGCCGTGGTGATTCGGACGTCCGTGGCGGTTTGGGAGTCCTTGCCGGGGAGGCGCGCCTCAACGCTGTAAAGGCCCGAATACACCTGCAACTCGTAGGTGCCGTCGGATCGGGTGTATTTGCCGTCGTAGTTGCGGTAACTCCCCCCGGAGGAATTGACGTGCGATTGAAGAACATTGATTTGAACCCCCCGCAGGGGGGTCCCGCCCCCGTCCGTGACCGTTCCGCGAAGAACGGCCGGGATTTCAAAATCCAGCCCCACCTGTTTAACTTTGGCCGAAGTGTAGTAGTGCGTGCGGCCGTTTTCGGTCCACACCGTGGTCACGGTAATCCGCCGCATGTTGGTTTCCGGATCGGCGGAGGACGCCACGACCGCGAGGGCTTGACCGGCGCTGTTTTGGATCACCTTTTCGACCAGCGCGTAGGTGATGAAAACGGTGGAACCGACTTGCGTCGTTTCGGGGGGGTAATTCACCAAATCGACGTTCCGGGTCACATCGATGTTCGGGATCGCGGTGAGCGATGTCCCCACCAACAGCCGGTTGATCGGGGAAGCCAACAATTGGTTGAGCTCGCGTTCGGTCAGTTGAGCGGCCGTGGTGCCGGACCGCGACCGGGAAACCCCGACGCTGAGCTTGGAGAAAAACCGGGACCCGACCAGGAACACCGCCGAAATGAGAGCGAACCCCACCAACAATTCGACCAAAGAAAATCCGCTCCCCCGAAGCAATTCGGCGAAGGTGGAGCGTTGGAGCCGCTTTTTGAGTTCGTCCATTGGGGCCTCTTCCAGGCCCTAAAGGCTACCCCCGCGACGACCGGAATTCAAGGGCGGGCGGGGGCCGCGGGAACCGAACGGGCGGAGGTTTTCCTCGCCGGGGACCGCCCCCCGGGGACGCCGGGAACAATTAACCGAAACCCAAGGTCGGATTTAAATCGCTGGAAGGCGCCAAAAGCGCGAAGGAGCGGTGGGAAAATCGTCAGATGGACGCCGACGCCGGTGGGGGCGAGGCCAGGGAGGCCAGGCGGTTGACGAGGAGGCTGATCAAAACGATGAACGAAATGTGGGCGGCCTGTTCGCCCCAGGCGAGCGACGTCCGGTCCGGTCGGGTGGCTTGAATGCCGAGCAAAATGGCCGACACCACGGCGGCCTTGATCAGGGTGTTCCGGCGGGAACCGTAAATGGCCGAGGCGATGGGCGTGAGAGCCAAAATGAGCCAAATGGGATGGAAACTGTCACCCAAGAAATACACCAGGACGCTGTTGACGGCCAGGTTCAGGTACAAACGGATATGGACGTTCACGCCGCGAAGGTCCTGCGAAAGGTTTTTAAAGAAAAAAGGGAAGACCACGTTGTAAAAGACGGTGAAACCGAGGACCCCCGCGCAAACCAGTTGTTCCTTCTCGGGAATCGTGGCCAAAAATATCCCGAGGGTTCCGAGGATGAACGCCAAGGGGGTGGCGTAGGCGCCCACGAGGATGACGCGGCGGTCGGAATTCGAATTTTGCACGGTTGGGTTCATGGGGTGCCGTCCTTCAAAAGGGTTTGCGGTCGCGGCCCGCGGGCGCCGTGGGGGAATTGTAACCTACGCGCGGGGTCCTGGCTAGTCGGCCCCTCCCGCGGGGACGCCCGGGTAGCCCTCCGGGAGCCCATCGATCTGGTATATTATGTCCGCCCCAATACTCAGGAGACCCCTGTGCCGATTTCGCCGAGTTCCCCATTCCCCGCGCCGCGCCCCGCGGCGCTTCCGCGCGCACCGTTGCCCGCTGACGCCGGGTTGTCCCTGATCGAGCTTTCCTTGTCCATGGCCGTCATGGGCTTCCTCGTCATGGGAACCGTATTGGCGTTCCAGTGGGGCCTTCGGGCTTCCTTGAGCGCCCGCCGCCAAATGGCCGGAAACAACCTCCTTCAATCCATTCACACCCGCCTTCTCAACATGGACTTCTACAACGTTTTCGCGGTCAACACCAACAATCCAAATTTCGGCCTTTGGGCCGCGTATCCCGAAAGGACGGCTCTGACCACGCTCCTTCAATCGGCCCAAAACGTTGGTTTCACGGGGTTCACGATCGACGTGACGTTTATGCGGCGGGATTTGTCCGACGCCAACGGCAATGGATTGACAACGGACCTCGTCCCCTTCGCGGACGCCAACGGGGACGGCGTGGACGATTTCGACCCCAACATTCGTTTTTATGACCAAAACGGCGATGGGGATTTCTACGATCGCTACGGCCCCGCCAATATACCGGAGCAACCCGACACCCACATCAAGAAGCTGGACATCGTCCTCTTCAAAGGCAACGCGGCCGTGGCCTCGCGAAAAGACGATCTCCTGTCCCTCGAACAATTCAGCGGGACCGAAAGCGCCTCCTCGGAAGCGGCTTTTTCCCTGCGCGTGGACAACCCCGACAACACCGCGATCCTTTACCGCGCCCTCACCCCCGCCCAAACCAACGCGTTGAATCTTCCCATCGCCAAGTCCTTTCCCGTCGCGCCGACCGCCCTGCGGGCCGACGCGGGCGCGGCGTTGGTCTTCACCGGGCACACCGAGCCGTCGGCCACGGTCCAACTGCACCTCACCAACGCCAGCACCGGGACGGCGCTGGATTCCACCGTCACGGACACGAACGGGGATTTCAATTTTTCCGCGCCGAACCTCACCGGGCAATTGGTGGAAGGACGCAACCGAATCTACGCGCTGACCGTCAAGGGGTCCGGTTTTTCGCCCTACGTCATCAAAGAGTTGGTCTTGGACGGCACCCCCCCCGCCTTCACGGGCGCCGCGCCCACGGGAACCGTCAAAACCCGGTCGCCCCACGTGGGAATTCTTTTTAGGGACGCGACGACGGCCACGACCACCGTGAGCGGCATCGCCGCCGATGCGCTGACCTTCGTGGCCGCGGGAACGACCGTGGCCCACCGGTTCGAGGCGGCCACCGGCAAGTTGGCCTGTCAGGACGCCACCACGTATCTCCCCCCCACCTTTGCGGACGGGGAGAACGTGACGGTGCGCGTGGAAGGGGGCGACAACGCCCATTATAAATCGAGCCACACCTGGACCTTTCACGTCGACATCGACGACAACGACGACACGCCGCCGGTCGTGTTGGCCCGTCAACCCCTGGGCGCCGGCGCTTCCACGATTCCGACCATCGCCTGCCGTCTGGCCGACCCGGACAGCGGGATCGTGCCCCGAAGCCTCGTCTTGACCGTGGACGGAACGGTGGTGTTGAGTTCTTCCACCGCCTTGCCGCTCGGGTTGGGCTACGACGCCGAATCGGGTACTCTTTCCTACACCCCAACGGTTCCCTACGCCGCCGGTTCGTTCCACACCGTTCGGGTTCACGCGGACCATTGGGCCGAAACCCCCGCCGCCGCCGCCAATCGAACCCTCGACCCGGCCACCGACCCGGCCGCTGAATGGTCATTCACATGCGCGCCCTAAGCCGACCGGGCGGATTGACGCTGGTGGAAGTCGTGATCACCGTTGTCGTTTTGGGCATTCTGGCCGTGCCCACCGCTCATTTCATCGCTTCCCTCACCCAGGGGGTGACGAAGGCCTCGGTTCAATCGGCGGGCGGGGATCGGTTGAGAAACGCCGCCACGGCGCTCGAGCACGACGTCGTGGAAATGAATCAAATCAACGTGTCCAGCCCCACGGTCCTTGAGTTTCGGTTGGACAGCAACCGCTTGCCGACGTACAGCCCCGAAGGCGACCCGGACGGCGACGGCGTGCCGAACCTCAAGGACCCGGACGACGACAACGATTTGGGGACTTTGAGCCCGCCGGCCCAGGCTTGGCGTTACGGCGACGATTTGCGGGACGATGACGACGACAACGATGGGAAAATCGACCTTCAAGTCCGTTACACCTTGGCCAACGGGACGTTGACGCGGGACCAAAACGTCAACGAGGCGGGGTGGGGCCAGCGCCTCGAAGTCGTGGCCGACGATTTGCTCGCCTCCCCATCCGCCTTCACCTACTACGGCTCCAAAAACCAATCCTTGGGAAAGAAAATCGATCTCGGCAACGACGGCCTCCCGGCCACCGGCGACGCGGGGGAAAGCGACAACGTCATCGTGTCCACCGAGATCGATCGCGTCCCTCCCCCCACGGGCGGCGGGAACGCCAACGGGGCCATCGATACGGACGTGGAACGCCAATATATCGTTTCGCTCCACGTCGTTTTAAACCTGGATGCCAACCACGACGGGAAGGAAGACGGACGCCTGGAAACGGACTACGAACCCCCTCTTCTTCCCCTCAAGAGGTCCTTCTAAATGAGACCGTCCGCGTCCCGGGGATCCGCCTTCGTCAACGTGCTTATCCTCATGGCCTTCGTGGTTCCCCTGGTCCTTCTGTTCCTCAAGAGCGCCGCCCGGCAAAACAAGTCCGCCCTCCAGGAAAGGCAAATCAAGGAATCCCGGGCGCTGACGACCAACGTGATGGTCGACTTCATGCGCCAGTTTTCTCAAAACCAAACGGCGTCCTACCTGGACGCCTCCGCCCTCGCCCGACCGGAAACGTATTCCGGCGCGGGATTTTCGAACGTGACCACCGAAGTCAACGCCCTGGGCCATTTCATCTATTTCCGTTCGACGGGACGTTACGGCCGATCGGGAGCGACCTCCAAACATTTGGACGCCGTCATTCGATTCGCGGCGGACCTAACGCGGTTCGGCAATCTCTTCAACAACACGATCACCATCTCGGCCAGCGGCCCCACCTACAACGGCGGCTTCTACGTGAACGGGAACCTGACGGTCACGGGCGCCAACGCCACCTTCAACAGCGGGCCGGTGGTGGTGAAAGGCAACCTCACCGTGCCGGGGAGCGCCGTGTTTAACACCGACGTATACGTGGACGGAGCGACCGCCTTCAATGGCGCGACCGTCAACGGCGTCGTCTACCGTTACGTGCCAGACGTCGATTGGCCCTCCATCGACACGACCTACTACAGCCTCCACAACCACTACACCATCGACGGGACGTCGCAGACTTGGGTGTTCAGCGTTCAAACGAGCACCCAAGGGATTTTTACGGTTCAAGGAACGACGGTCGTGGTTAAAATTCCCTCCACGGGGGGGGTGTTTTTCGCCAACAACACGAACGTCACGATTCGGGGCACCGTGCGGGGGCGGGTGACCGTGGTGGTGGCGGGTCCGGCGTTGTCCGCCACGGCTGGGAATTTGCGGGTCAATGGATCGTTGGTTTACGCCAACGGAACGAACACCGCCAGCGCCCAGGATTCCTTCGCCGCCCTGGCCTCCAACAATATCCAAATCGATTGCACCATCGACCCGCCGCCCCAGGCGCCCAACAACACCCACTTCACGGTTTTAAACGGGGTCTTTTCCTCGGTCAACAGCGGGCAGGTGAACATGGTCAACGCCACGGGGGGCGGTTTTGCCGGCCTTAAATTTTACGGAACTCGAACCAATTTATTCACGTTGACCGCCGGCGGGGGAACCTGGACGCCCTCCGAATTCTATTACGACGCCAACCTCGTCAAATACGCGCCCCCCGGCCTCCCCGAAAAACCGAAACTGGTCACCTGGCGAACGTCGAATTAAGCGGGCCTTGCCCCCGCGGCCAATCGATTACGATCTCGCCGAAAACAAAAAGGGCCAGGGACGGTTCGTCGCCGGTCCGTCCTCCACGGTCGCCAGCAGCCGGAGAAGGCTCACGGAGATGGCCCGATGCGCCACCGCCCCGACGTCCGAATCTTTTTCGTCGACGCCCCGGGGAATCGCCCCGGCCATCCAATAATAATGTTGGCCCCGGGGGTCCCGCCGCCGGGTCAGCCGCCGACCGTAAATCCGCCGGCCCAGCCGGGTAACGAAGGCCCCGCGCAAATCCTTCCAGGCCACGTCCGGGACGTTCACGTTAAAGAAACAATGGGCCGGAAGCCCGTGCCGAAGCATCCAACGAACCAACGAACGGGCGAAGCGGGCGGCGGTGTCAAAGCGCGTACCGTCTTTGGACGTCAAGGACAGGGCAACGGACGGAAAACCCAGCAGGCAGCCTTCCTTGGCGGCCCCGACGGTTCCAGAATAAAGCGTGTCCGACCCCAAGTTGGCCCCCTGGTTGACGCCGGAAACCACCGCGTCCACCCGTTCCCGCAGGACCCCCGTGACCCCCAGGCGAACGCAATCGGCGGGCGTTCCGTTGGTGATGTACCAATCTTTTCGAATTTCCCGAAGCCGTATCGGTTTGTGCAGAGTGATGGCGTGGCTCGCCGCCGATCGTTCCTGCTGGGGCACCACCACCACGACGCGCCCCAACGGACGCAGGGCGCTCATTAAGGGCGCCAGCCCCGGCCCGTGAATGCCGTCGTCGTTCACCACCAAAATGGTCTTTTGCTTCACGAAAGGCCCTCTTTCCCGGCGGATTCCACCGCGTCCGCCAATCGGTCCGCGGCCCGCAGAAAATCCGCGGGCACCGACGCCAAACGGCGTTCGTTCTCCCGCCGCAGATCGGTCACGGACGGCCAACCGACCACCACCTCCGCAATCCGATCCACCGTCAATTCCTTTTCCGGGACGACCGTCGCCGCCCCGTCCCGGGCCAGGGCCTGGGCGTTGGCCGCTTGGTGATCGTTGGTCGCGTGGGGGAAGGGGACCAGGAGCGCTGTTTTTCCCATCCGGTAAATTTCCATCACGGTGTTCGCCCCCGCGCGTCCCACCGCCGCGTCGGCCGCCGAATACACCGCCGCCATATCGGAATAATAAGCCCGGACAAAAGCCCTCCGGCCGTCCCGTTCGTAGGCCGCGCGCACCGCGGCCTCGTCCGCCGCGCCGGTCAAATGGATAAATTGCCAGGTTTCGCCCGGACGCCGAAGGCGGGGCAACGCTTCGATCCATCGGGCGTTGAGGGCCCGGGCCCCCTGGCTCCCCCCGAACACCAAAATCGTTCCATCGTTTTCGTTCAACCCCAGGGCGCGGCGGGCGGCGCCGGGATCGCCCGGCGCCAGGTCCGGCCGAAGCGGAAGGCCCGTTTTCACGCAACGCTCGACCGGCAGTCCCATCGTTCCATCGAACGTGACGCCGATGGCCGCCGCCCAGCGCGACAGGAAGCGATTCGCCAAGCCGGCCCGGACGTTTTGCTCGTGCAAGACCAGCGGGATCCGATGGAGGCCCGCCCAGAGGCCCAGAGGCACCGACACGTAGCCCCCCATGCCGACGACCACCCCGGGCGATTCCCGGCGCCCGATGCGCGCGGCGCTTCGGTAGGCGGCCCAAGCCACCCACGGATAGGCGAGGGCCCCGAACGATAAGGCCCGGGGGAACCCTTCAAAAAACAACGCGCTGGAGGGAAAACCCTCGGCGGCCAAACGCGCCTGGGAGGCCTCGTCTTTCTTGACGACAAAATGGACGAGGTGGCCCCGCTGGCGCAGGGCTTTCCCCAAGGCCAACCCCGGCAGCAGATGGCCGCCGGTGCCGCCCGCCGCGAGACACACCCGCACGTCAGGCCCTTCCCCGGAATCCGGCGGCCGATCCGCCCGCGGCGTTGCGGCGGGAAACATTCAGCACCAAGCCGATGGCGGTGAACATCACGAGCAGGGAGGAGCCGCCGAAAGACACGAAAGGCAAGGGCATTCCCTTGGTGGGAAGCAAGCCGGTCACGACGCCCAAATTAATCAGCGCCTGTCCGCCGAGAAGCAAACCCACCCCCGCCGCCGTCAGCGCGTGAAAGGAGTGGGTGGCCTCCTTGGCGATTTGGAAACACCGGGTCGTCAAAACGAAGAAAATCGTCACCAGCAAGGCGGCCCCCCAAAAACCGAATTCCTCCCCGAAAATGGGAAAAATGAAATCCGTTTGGGATTCGGGCATGTAATACATCTTAATGGTGGACTCCCCCGACCCTTTCCCCCAAAACCCCCCGGAGCCCAGGGCCAGCAGCGATTGAACCAGCTGATAACCGGTTCCCTGGGCGTCCTGCCAGGGATCGAGGAAAGCCAACAGGCGTTGCCGACGGTAGGGGACCGCCAACACCGCCGTTCCGACGACCGGAAGAAGGGCCAACCCCAAGGTCGCCAAATGGGCGAGCCGGGCGCCGGCCAAATAAATCATCCCGACCGCCACCGATCCGATCAGGAGCGGCGTCCCCAGATCCCGCTCCAGGGCGATCAACCCCAAAACCACGCCCGTGAGGATCAGCGCCGGCACGACCCCCTCGGCAAATTTGGCCAGGCGGCTTTGTTTCCGATCCAAATAGTCCGCCAGGGCCAGGACCACGGCCAATTTGGCGAACTCCGACGGTTGGAGGCCCAAACCGCCCAGGCGAAGCCACCGCTTGGCCCCGCCCACTTCGTGGCCCACCGCCAAAACCAAAACCAAAAGAATCACGACAGCGGCCAGGAGGGGCCGGCTCCATTTTTGGACGCGGGCCAGGGGCATTCGAAGGGCGACCATCAGGCCCCCCAAGCCCAAGCCGCTCCAAATCATCTGGCGCTTTAAAAAGTAGTACTGATCGCCGAAACGCCCGTCCGCCACCAGGGCGCTGGCGGAATAAAGGATCATCCAACCGACGACGGCGAGAATCGCGGTCAAACCGAACACGACGCGGTCCGGCGAGGCGGGCGCGGCCGCGCGCGTCACGGGAGGGCGTCCACGAGTTTCTTAAACCGGCGGCCCCGGTCTTCAAAATTCAAAAATTGATCAAAGGAAGCGCAGGCGGGCGAAAGCAAAACGGTGTCCCCCCGCCGGGCCGTGGCCGCCGCCCGTTGCACGGCGGCCGCCAACGTGCCGCACCGAACCACGGGGACGCTCCCCTGCAAATCCCGGGCGATGAGCGGGGCGGCTTCACCGATCAAAAGGATTTCCGCCACGCGCCGGGGCAGGAGTTCGCGCAGGGGACGGTAGGGAGATCCTTTGTGTTCCCCCCCCAGAATAAGCCGAACCGGGCCCCCGAAGGCCTGGAGCGCCACGCGGGTGGAGTCGACGTTGGTGGCTTTGGAATCGTTGACGAAATCGACCCCGCGCCATCGGCGAACGCTTTCCAACCGGTGCTCCACCCCTGGAAAATCGCGCAGGGCGCGGGCGATGGCCGGGGCCGACAACCCCAACAGGCGGGCGCAGGCGGTCGCCGCTTCCGCGTTTTCGATGTTGTGCCGGCCGGGCAGATGGGCCGGCGCGGGCCAGGCGCCCCCCGCCCCGGGCAACGACGAACGAAGACGCCGGCCGTCCCACCGCACCCCGGGCGAACGGCGGCCGAACCACGTCACGCGGCCGGGCGCCAAACCGGCCAGTCGGCGGCACCAGAGGTCCCGATCGTTCAACACGCCCGCGTCGTCCGTCCCCTGATTTTGAAACATCCGAAATTTGGTCCGGGCGTAATTCTCCAAGGTGCCGTGGCGGCCCAAATGGTCGGGCGTGACGTTCAGGACCGCTCCGACGGCGGGGCGGAAGGCCGAGGCGGTTTCCAGCTGGTAACTGGACACTTCGAGGATCAAAACCGTTTCGGTCCCGACGTCGTCGATCAAATCGCACAGGGGCGTGCCGATGTTCCCGCCCACCACCGTGGGCCGCCCGTCCGCGCGGGCCATGGCCCCCAGAAGGGCCGTCGTGGTCGTTTTGCCGTTGGTGCCCGTGATCGCGGCCGTTCGGGCGGGCCAACGACCCGCCGCGCAAAGCGCCCGATACCCCAACTCGAGCTCCCCCCACACCCAGGCCCCGCGACGAGCGGCGGGGCTCCACACCCGCGCCGAAACACCGGGGCTCGGAACAATTAAATCCCATTTCTCGTCCAGGAGCCGGTGCCGCCCCGTTTCCCTCGCGACGGAGCGGGGAAGACGACGCGTCCATTCCGCGACCGCCCCCGCCGGGCGGCTTTCGGTCACCGCGACCCGGGCGCCGCAACGCGACAACAGGGTCGCGGCGGCGGCCCCGGATTTGCCGAGGCCCACCACCAGCGTCCGACGTCCATCGAGCCAGCGTGTCAACGCGTCCAGGCCGTTCACGAAAATCCTTTTCTAACGAATTTTGAGGGAGGTCATGGCCAACAAAGCCAACACAATGGCCACGATCCAAAATCGAATCGTCACTTTGGTTTCGGCCAAACCGCCCATTTCGAAATGGTGGTGCAGAGGCGCCATGCGGAACACCCGACGGCCGTTCAACAAACGGATCGATCCGATTTGCAAAAGGACCGAGACCGCCTCCGCGACGAAAATGCCGCCGGTCACGACCAAAAGTAATTCCTGCTGCAGGCAAAGCGCCACCACGCCCAACGCCCCGCCCAGGGGGAGGGACCCCGTGTCCCCCATGAAAATTTCCGCCGGGTGAGCGTTGAACCACAGAAAGCCCAGGCAGGCGCCGCCCATGGCGGCCAGGAGAACGGTCAATTCCCCGGCGCCGGGCACCGGGACGATGCGAAGATAATGGGACAACCGCGCGTGGCCGGCCAGGTAGGCGAAAATCGCGAAGGACAGGGCGCTGACCAGGAGCGTGCCGGCGGCGAGACCGTCGAGGCCGTCGGTTAGGTTCACCGCGTTGGAGGAGCCGACGATGACCAGGACCGCCAGGAGCAGGGCGGCGGCGCCCAGGGGGATGGGGAGGTTTTTCACGAAGGGGACCATCAATTGATGGGCGAACAATTCGTTCGGCGGGCACCGATACAAATACGCCCCGACGGCCGCGGCCAAGAGCAATTGGGCCCCCAACTTAAAGAGGCGGGACAATCCGCCCGCCGGATGCTTCAACAGCCATTTTCGGTAATCGTCAAAAAAACCGAGCGTCGCCATATACACCATCGCCGCGCTCACCAGAAGCACGAAGCGGTTGTCCGGCCGCGCCCACAGAAACGTCGTCAAAAGAATGGCGCCCACGATCAACACCCCGCCCATGGTCGGCGTTCCCGCTTTTTTGAGATGGGTCTGGGGCCCGTATTCCCGGATGGACTGACCCATTTTCAGTTTTTTTAAAAATTCGATGAAGTGGGGCCCCACCCACAGCCAGATCCCCAGGGCGGTCAGAAAGGCGCCTCCCGCCCGAAAGGTGATGTATTGAAAAAGGTTAAACGCCGAAAAAACCTCCCGGTACTGCGCCAAATAGTAAAGCATGTCAGTCCTTCCCCTCCTTGTCGAACAGCGGAGTCGAAAATTCCTCGAGCCGCGCCCCGCGTGACCCTTTAAAATAAATCGCCGCGCCGGATTCCACCCCGTCGGCCAGGGCGCGCGCCAGGGCAGGCCGGTCCGTGGTCGCGAAAAACCGCGCCCGGCCGCCGGACGACCGGTAGGCCTCCTCAATCCAACGGGCCTCCGGTCCCACGAAAAAAACGGCCGTGAGCGACAAGGCCGCCAGCGTCGACCCCAGGGCCCGGTGTTCGGCCTCCGCGTGGGGGCCCAATTCCAACATGCTACCTAAAACGGCGTACCGGGGTCGTTCGGGGTAGGCGTCCACAAAGCTGCGCAACCCCGCCGCCATGGAATCGGGATTGGCGTTGTAGGCGTCCAAAACGAACAGCGTGCCGTCTTTCCGTCGACGAACCTCCATGCGTCCCGGCGGCGGTGAAAACGATTCCAGGGCCGCGGTGAGGGACGGCAGAGGCACCCGCTCCCAGAGCGCCACCGCGGCGGCGGCCAGGGCGTTGGTCACGTTGAAGACGCCCGGCACGGGCAATTGCACGGCGCGGCGGGATCCCGCCACGACCAAATCGAAAGCCACCCGGGGTTCCTGCCGGATGTTTTCGGCCCGCACGTCCGCCCCCGGCGAGCGGCCGAAGGTCACCACGGAGCACCGGGCCGACGCTTTGCGGTCCATCAAAAGGGGATCGTCCGCGTTCAAAAAAGCCACCCCGTCGCTGGGCAAAGATTCCACGAGTTCCCACTTGGCGTCGGCCACTCCCGCCAAACTGCCGAAAAATTCCAAATGGGCCCGGCCGACGCCCGTCAACACGCCGACCGTGGGTCGCGCCAATTCGCACAACCCCGCAATGTCGCCCCGGGCCGAGGCCCCCATTTCCAGAACCGCGTGGGTGTGCGCTTTGCTCATCTCCAACATCATGAGGGGAAGGCCGATTTGGCTGTTGAGATTTCCCCGGGTGGACAAGACCCGTTTTCCCCCGGAACGCAACACGTGGGAAAGCATTTCCTTGGTGGTGGTTTTCCCGTTCGACCCGGTGATTCCGATCACCCTGGCCGCCATTTTTTCCCGGTGGGTCCGGGCCAGCGCCTGAAGGGCTTTTAAAGTGTCCGAAACCCGGATGACCGAGACCCCCTCGGGCACGGACGGAGGGTCTTTTTCCACCAGACACCCGCTGGCGCCCCGGGCAAACACGTCCGCCAAAAAGGCGTGCCCATCCTGGCGCGCGCCTTTCAACGCCACGAACACGTCGCCCGGTTCCACCGCCCGGGAATCCACGACGAAACGGGCCGCGGGCGACACCCCCGTGTGGGTGAGACGTCCCCCGGCCCAGCGGGCCAATTCGGTCCAGGCGTACGGCAGCATCTAGCGGGACACTCGCTCGATCAAACGACGGCGCGCTTCCGCGCGATCGTCAAAGGGCACCGGACCGCCGGCGAAAATCTGATAGGTTTCGTGGCCCTTGCCGGCCAGCAGCACGATGTCCCCCGGACCCGCCAGGGCCACGGCCCGCGCGATGGCTTCTCCCCGATCCACGATCACGTCGTGGGCCCGCCCCGGCACCCGACGAACGCCGGCTTCCACCTCGTGCGCAATTTGGACCGGGTCCTCGGACCGGGGATTGTCCGACGTCACGACCACGTGGTCCGACAAACGGGCGGCGACCTCCCCCATGAGGGGTCGTTTTGTTTTGTCCCGATCGCCCCCGCAGCCGAACAGAACGATCAACCGGCCCGCCGTCAACGGGCGCAGGGTTTGCAAAACGTTTTTGAGCGCGTCGTCGGTGTGGGCGTAATCGACGAACACTTCAAACCCCGCGCGGCTCGGCGTCGGAATTCCGCAGTCGTGTTCCGTCACGCGCTCGAGCCGGCCGGGAACGCCCACCACGGACTCCAAACCGCGAACCACGTCGGGCAACGAAAGTCCCAGCGCCAATCCGCCGCCCGCGGCCGCGAGCGCGTTGTACACGTTGTGACGCCCGACCAAATGCAAGGCCACCCGCGCGGCGCCCGCGGGCGTCCGCAATTCAAATTGAGAGCCGGCCGCGTTCAACTTCAAATCCGCCGCCCCGATGTCCGCCGGGCGCTCCAGGGCGTAGGTCCAACGGGGCACGGCGGCTCGTTCCAGGAAACGCGGCGCCCAGGGATCGTCCCCGTTGATCAACGCGCGCCGGTCGCCCGGCCCCTCCCGCCGAACCAACAGGTCGAACAGGCGCGCCTTGGCGTTGAAGTAGCCCTCCATGTCCTTGTGGAAATCCAAGTGATCCCGGGTGAGGTTGGTAAAAACGCCGACGGCGAAAGCCACGTCCTCCACCCGCCCCAAGGCGAGGGAATGGCTCGAGACCTCCATGGCGACGTCCGTCACTCCGGCGGCTTTCATTCCCGCGAGCAACCGTTGGACCTCGGCCGCCATGGGGGTGGTGTTGACCGCGTTTTCCACGTGTCCCGGCCAGCGGTATTCGATGGTGCCCAACACCCCGGCCCGCCGGCCGGCCCCCCGCAACAGAGTTTCCATCATGTAGGTGATGGTCGTTTTTCCGTTGGTCCCGGTCACGCCCAACACCCGCATCGAACGGGACGGGTGGCCGTGGAATCGTGCCGCCACGGTCGAAAGAATTTTTTCGGTGGAAGGCACGATCGCGGTGGGGACCTTTTCCCCCACCGGCGTTTCCACCAGGAGCGCCACCGCGCCCGCGCGCACGGCCTCCGCGGCGTGGCGGTGGCCGTCCACGTGGTGGCCCCGCAAGGCGACGAACAGGTCCCCCGGCCGCACGCGACGGGAATCGCAGGCCACCCCGTGGAGGTCCGCGTCGAAGGACGGTCCCTCCCAACGGGCTTCCAGCCCTTCCAGCAACGACCGAAGCGACGTCACGTCCGCCCCGCGCCCCGGGGCCGTTCCGCGAACCGGTCGGTTTGATCCGAGGGGACGCCCAACTTGATCAAGGTTTGCCAGGCCACGTTTCGAAACACGGGCCCCGCGTTGTAACCGCCCCAGGCAATTCCCTTGGGTTCGTCAAAAACCACGACGATCGTCAGGCGGGGACGGGAGGCCGGCGCGAACCCGCAAAACGACGCCACGAAACGATCGGGGTAATACGCGCGGGTGGCGGGATTGGTTTTTTGCGCCGTTCCGGTTTTCCCCGCCACGGTCCAGCCGCCGAGGGCGGCGTCGCGGCCCGTGCCGCGATCCACGACGCCCCGCAATAAATTCGTCAACGTGGCCGACGTTTCGGTGGAAATTACCCGCCGCACCGCGGCCCCCAGGGGCCACTCGCGGACCGTCCCGTCCGGCCGCTCAAGACCCAAACACAACCGCGGCTCCACCAGGGTTCCTCCGTTGGCGACGGCGCTGTAGGCGCCCGCCAATTGGACGGCCGTCACCCCCACTTCCTGCCCGAAAGAAACCACCGGGAGGGAGGCCCCGCTCCATTGGCGGAGCGGCCGCAGCAATCCCGGGCTTTCCCCGGCGAGGTCGGCCCCGGCTCGAACCCCGAAACCGAAGGCGCGGATGTAATCGAAAAGTTTTTCGGACCCCAGCCGAAGGCCCACCTTGGCCAAACCAATGTTGGACGACACTTCCATGGCCCGGGCGAAAGAAATGATCTTTTCCGGTTGGTGGTCGTTGATGGCGATGGAGGAGTATTTCCAATGCCCCCGCTCGCAGTCAAAAGCGTCGCGCGGGGCCACCAGCCCTTCTTCCAACGCGGCGGCGGCCGTCACGAGCTTGAAGGTGGATCCCGGCTCAAACACCCATTGAATCCCGGGCACCCCGAGTTCTTCGGCCGACGGCGCCGCGTCCTCGCCCCGCGGAAGGGCCGGGCGGTTGGCCATGGCCAACACTTCCCCCGTCCGCGGATCCTGAACCAGGATCAATCCGGCGCGGGAGCGGGAACGGGCCATGCCGGCGTCCAGTTCCCGTTCGGCGATGTATTGGATGGATCGATCGATGGACAAGCGCAATTCCCCGGTGTCGGAGGGGCCCGCTTCCTCCTCCGCCAGGGCCACCCGCTCCCCCCGACCGTCGCGAAAAGCCCGGCGGGGAGCCCGGCGGTCCACCAAGTCCGCGTCGAAGGCGTATTCGAGGCCCGAGAGACCCTGCCCTTCCTCGCCCACGTAGCCCAGGAGCGAAGACGCCAGAGAACCGTTGGGATACGCTCGGTGGTATTCCCAGCGAAGGCCCACCCCGTCCCATTTTTCTTTTTCGAGGGCCTGGGTTTCCTCCACGGACAAAAAGCGCTTGACCCAGACAAAGGCGTTTCGCGATTCGCGGATTTTGGACAAGAGCGGCCCGGGCGGCAGGTGGAGCAGCGCCGCCAACCGCTGAACGGTGGCCTCCGGACGCCGCAAAAGTCGGGGATCGGCGTAACAGGAGGCGACCCGCACCGATTCGGCCAACACCGCGCCGTTGCGATCCACGATGGGCAGTCGCCGGGGCGCCTCGTTCAGCCACCGGCTGGATTGCTGGAGAACGCGCCGGGAAAAGTCCGCGTGGCACCACAACTGGAGGAACGCCAATCGGGCCAGCACGCCGGCAAACCCGAGGGTCAACAGCGCGAGGAGATGGGGGAAGCGACGGGGCACTAGGAATCGCGGACGAAACGAAGTTGGTCGGGCTGCGGGAGGCGGAGGGAAAAACGGGATTGGGCGGCCTGGTCCAGGCGGGCCAGGGACAAGGTGGCGTCGGACCGCCGGAGCGCCGACTGCTCGCGCCGTTCCCATTCCGCGATGGAGCGGCGAAGGGCCTGCGCCCGATAGGACAACCGCATCGCCTGGATGTGCATCCAGGCGGAAAAGGTCAACGTTGAAAAAAGCCCCAGCCCCGCGAGGGCCAAAGCCGGTCCCGCACCTTGATTGAAGCGCACCGCGCGCCTCCCGTTCCGTTGAACGGCGACTCAAAATCGTCCGGGAGAGAGGAAGAAGGGTTCGCCTTCCCCCTCTCTTCCCGGAAGTTGCAGCCCGTGGTGTCAAAGAGGCAAGGTGTCTCCGCCGAGAGAAGACACCCAGCCCAAAACGTTTCCGTCGACCGCCGATCGCGGGCGCCCACCGGACACGACGCCGCGTCGCGTTCCTCAAAAGGGCGGGTGCCTCCGCCGAGAGAAGACACCCTGGCCCCAAAACGTCGCCCGCGCCCCAACGGTGAACGCGACAGCTCGGCGCGCCCGCCGCCGGCCCTCGAGCAGGGCCTAAATTTTCTCAAACACCCGAAGCTTTGCGCTTCGACTGCGGGGGTTTCCCCGCTGTTCGTCCCGGGAAGCGACCAACACTTTCTTGTTGACCGCCCGAAGGGGACCTTCCCGCCACTGGTCCTTGCCGTAGCGCTTCACGACCCGGTCTTCCGTGGAGTGAAACGTGATCACCGCCAATCGTCCGCCCGGTTTGAGAACCCCCGGAGCGCGTCCGAGCATTTCTCGAAGCCGCGGCATTTCCCGGTTCACCGCCATGCGCAGGGCCAAAAACACCCGCGTGGCGGGGTGGCTTCGACCGCGCCGCGGAATCCAACGGCAAACAGCGTCCGCCAAATCTTTCGTGGTGCTCCAGCCGTGGGCGTGCTCCTTGAGCCGCGCGACCAGTTTGCGGGCAAACCGCTCTTCCCCCGCCTCCCGCAGGACCCCTTCCAACTCCTCGGGGTCCACCCGTTTCAGATACTCGAGCGCCGTTTCCCCGGTGGGCCCCATGCGCATATCGAGAGGGCCTTCCCGCGAGAAACCGAACCCCCGGGACGCCTCGTCGAGTTGCAGCGAGGACACCCCCAGATCCGCCAGGATCCCGTCCACCGACGCTGGTTGAAGGGCCAGTATCTCATCAAATCGCTCAAAATTCCCGGCCGCCAAACGGACCCGGTCCGCCCAGAGGCTCAGCCGCTCGGTGGCCCGCGCCAGCGCCGCCGGGTCCTGGTCCAAACCGATCACGCGCCCCGTCGGACCCACCGCCTCGGCGAGAACCGCCGCGTGGCCGCCCAAGCCCACCGTCAAATCAACGTACAGACCGCCCGGGCGTACGTTCAATCCCGCCACGACTTCCGAAACCATCACGGGGACATGGCCCCGGCCTTCGTTCAAAGAACCTTCCCCGTCCACCGGACGCGGGCCCTACAAATCGATTTCGGCGGCGATTTTGGCGGCGCTCTTCTCCGCGTTCCGCCTATATTGTTCCCAACGCTCCGAGGACCAAAGTTCGATCCGTGATTCCATACCCACCACCGTCACGTTGCGGGTGATGCCGGCGTATCGCCCCAACGATTCGGGGACCAAGAGGCGCCCCTGTCCATCCACGTCCGACAAGGTCGCCCCCGAAATCAAAAGCCGCTTGAAGGCGCGCGCGTGCGCTTTGTTGGAAACGGGCAGCGCGTCCAGTTTCGACAGGAGTTTTTTCCATTCGGCCTCCGTGTAAAGGGACAGGCAGCCTTCGAGTCCCCGCGTCAGCACAAACCGTCGAACGTTCTGGCGGAGCCGGGCCGGGAGGGCCAGGCGGCGTTTCTCGTCCAATCCGTGCCGGTATTCGCCGCCCAGAAACATTTGCCGCACTCTCCACTTTTCCACACACTAAGCCACAACTCACCACAATTCCCCACCGCTGGGACAACTATAAATACCGCGATGGAATTTGTCAAGCTTTTTTTACGGAGCGGGGATTCGGTCCGGGCGGCGGTCGGCCGCCCGACGGAACGGAAACGCGGGGAGCGGATTAGGCGGAGCGGGGGTGCGCCCGGTCGTACACTTGGCGAAGACGGGCGGTGGTGACGTGGGTGTAGATTTGCGTGGTGGATAAATTTTTGTGGCCCAACATTTCCTGCACGGAACGCAAATCGCACCCGCGGTCCAAGAGGTGGGTGGCGAAAGAGTGGCGGAGGACGTGGGGATGAACGCGCCGCTCGATGGCCGCGCACCGGGCCCAGGCGGAGACCAACGCGCCCACCGAACGGGAACTCAATCGTCCGCCCCGGGCGTTCACGAAGAGCGGCGTCCCGCGGGCCGCCGCCCGGTCGCCCCAGGCCAACCCGCGTTCTCGCGCGTATTCCCGCAAAGCGGCCAGCGCCCGTTCCCCCACGGGAACCACGCGCTCCCGGGACCCTTTGCCGAAGACCCGCACGGTGCCGGCCCAGATGTCCACGTGCGTCGTGTCCAACCCCGTCAATTCCGACACCCGCAACCCGGACGAATACAGGAGCTCCAGAATCGCCCGACCCCGGGCGGGGGACGGGCCTTCCCAACGAAGGGCCAGCAGTCGGTCCATTTCAGGGGCGCTTAAAAAAGTGGGAACGCGGCGTTCCCGCCGCGGTCGGGGGATTCCGTCCAAGGGATTCTCCCGGAGGATTCCGGCGGTCTTCAAATAACGGAAAAACGCGCCGAGGGCGTTGTATTTTCGAAGGAGGGTGGAACGGCGGTAGGGGCGCTCCCCCCAGGCGGCCAAAAAGGGGCGGAGACGGGAACGGGTCCACTGATCGACGGGAAGGCCGGCCCAATTCCGACGGGCGTGGGCCTCGAGGTCGGACAAGTCGGATCGATAGGCGCGGAGGGTGGCGGGGGAAAGGCCCTTTTCCCCCCTCAAATAGAGCCAGTAGCGACGAAGGGCTTCGTCGATTCCCATCAGGCCGGCGGCGCGGCCGGGGCGACGGGCTTGATGTTGCGGCAACGGGGGAACCCCGAACACGCGAGGAACGGCCCCCGGGCGCCCACGCGCTTCAACATGGCTTTCCCGCACTTCTGACATTTTTGATCCGTCATTTCGGGTTTGGGGCGAATGATTTTCTGCCCGTTTTTGTCGACGGAGAAAGTCGTTTTGCAGGCGGGATACCCGGTGCAGGCCAAATACCGGGAGGGCCGGCCGAAACTCCGCCCCTGACGCATCACCATGGGTTTGCCGCAGTTCGGACAGACCTCGCCGGTTTCCTCGGGAACGATTTTCTTCAGGTTCCGGTCCACCGGGATCGTGCTCTTGCACGTCGGGTACTCGGAACACGCCAGGTAGCGGCCGAATCGGTTTTCCCGCAACCCCATGGGGGATCCGCATTTCGGGCATTTTTCGTTCGTCGGCGTGGGTTTGATTTCCACCCGGGCCATGCCGGTTTCGGCTTTGGCCAGGTCCCGTTCGAAGGGCGTGTAAAACTCCCGCAGGACGTCGGTCCAAACGGCGGTGTTTTCGGCGATTTGGTCCAACTTTTCTTCGATCTTGGCCGTGAAATCCACGTTGACGATTTCCGGGAAGTGGGCGCACAATTGAACGTCCACCGTCCGCCCCAGTTCGGTGGGGTAGAAGCGGCGGTCCTCCAATCGCACGTAGCCCCGGTCGACGATCGTGTGGATGATGGGGGCGTAGGTGGACGGGCGGCCGATCCCGTGCTCTTCCAAGACCCGCACGAGGCTGGCTTCGTTGAACCGCGGGGGCGGCTCCGTGAAATGTTGTTCGGGCTTCAATTCCTTCAGGTCCACCCGGTCCCCGGCCTTGAGCGGCGGCAGCGTTTTGCTCTCCTCGTCGGCGTCCTTTTTCGCGTCCTCGTCCGCCACTTCGCCGTAGACGGCCAAAAACCCCGGAAACTTCAACGCGTGGCCCGTGGCGCGGAAAAGGTACGACGCCGCGGCGATGTCCACCGTCATGGTGTCGAAAAGAGCGTCGGCCATCTGGCTGGCCATGAAGCGCTGCCAAATCAATTCGTAGAGGCGGAACTGGTCCGGCTCCAGGAAGGAACGGACGGATTCGGGCGTGCGCGAGGGCTTGGTGGGGCGGATGGCCTCGTGGGCTTCCTGGGCGCCCTTCGCTTTGGTTTTGTAAACCCGCGGGCGGGGCGGAAGATGGTCCTTGCCGTAGCGTTCCTCGATAAAGGCCACCGCTTCCTTCTGCGCCTCTTTCGCCACGTTGACCGAATCGGTGCGCATGTAGGTGATGAGACCCTCGGCCCCTTCGCCGGCTTTGACTTCGATGCCTTCGTACAATTGCTGAGCCACCACCATGGTGCGGGACGCCGAGAAATGAAGCCGCCGGGACGAATCCTGCTGCAGGCTGGCCGTCGTAAAAGGCGGGGTCGGCGACCGGCGGCGCTCCTTGGGTTCGACGGATTTGACGACGTACGTCGCGCCCCGAAGTTTCTCCAGCACCGTGTCCAACGGGTCCTTGGAACGGAAAGAAAATTTGGTGAACTTGGTTTCGCCTTCGGCGAACAATCCGGCCGCGAAGGCCTGTCCGGATTTCTCCAGAAGCGCCGTGAGGGTCCAGTATTCCTCGGCCTTGAATTTCTCGATTTCCTCTTCCCGGGCGCAGATGAGGCGAACCGCCACGGATTGGACCCGCCCGGCGGAAAGTCCGCGCCGGATTTTTTTCCACAACAGGGGCGACAGGCGATACCCCACGAGCCGGTCCAACACCCGCCGGGCGACCTGCGCGTTGACCAACGCGTCGTCGATGTCCCGGGGGTGCTTCACCGCGTCCTGGAGGGCTTCCTTCGTGATTTCGTGAAAAGTGATCCGCTTGGTCCGCGCCAGATCCAACTTCAAGGCGTGGGTCAAGTGCCAGGCGATGGCTTCGCCCTCGCGGTCGTAGTCGGTGGCGAGGTAAACCTTGTCGGCCGCCTTGGCCAGGCGGATCAACTCGGGAAGAATTTTCTTGGCCTTCGGCAATATCACGTAGGAGGGTTTAAAATTATTCGCGGGATCGACGCCCAGTTCCTTGGACGGGAGGTCGCGGATATGCCCGTAGGAACTGCGGATGACGAAGCCCTTGCCCAGCATTTTGCCGATGGTTTTTTCCTTGGTCGGCGACTCGACGATCAAGAGGGATTTGGCCATGAAAGATCCTTTTTGGATGGAACGGCGGGCAACGCCCGTTCCGTTCGCACGTAATTTTTTCCCGGCAATTCCCGGGCCCATCCCGATAATTCCAAGCGCAGCAACCCCGTGGCGACCTCGGCCGGCGCCAGGCCCGTCCGGGCGGCCAGCGCGTCGATCCCGACGGGTTCCACCGCCAATGCCGCCAGAAGCCGCCGGGCGCCGGGGGCCAGATCGCCCGGACCTTCCGGTTCGCCGGCCGGCGCCGGACGAGGAGTGCGCATCAACTCCGACAGAGCGCGGATTTCCTCTAAAATATCTTCCGCGGACTCCGCCGGACGCGCGCCTTCCCGAAGCAAACGGTGGGGCCCCCGGCTTCCCGGGGAAAAGACGGACCCGGGGACCGCAAAAACGTCCTTGCCCTGATCGGCCGCCAACCGCGCGGTGATAAGCGCGCCGCTCTTTTCCCGGGCTTCCACCACCACGACGCCCAGGGCCAGCGCCGCGATCAGGCGGTTGCGGCGCGGAAAATGAGTGGCCTCCGGCGGCGATTCCAGAGAAAACTCCGTGAGGACCGCCCCGCTCGCCGCCATCCGTTCCGCCAGCCGGCGGTTTTCCGGGGGGTAAAACCGGGAAAACCCGCTTCCCAAAACGCCCACCGTGCGGCCGTGGGACGACAGAGCCGCCGCGTGGGCGGCCGCGTCGACGCCGCGGGCCAAACCGCTGACCACGGTCACGCCCGCCTCGGCCAACTCCCGGGCCAGGCGTTCGGCCACCGCGCGCCCGTAGGGCGACGCGGTGCGACTGCCCACCAACGCCACCGCCAACTCGTCCCGGGGACGGAGCGTCCCCCAAAGGTAAAGCACGGGGGGCGCGTCCCGCAGGAATCGGAAAGCGGCCGGATAATTCGAGTCCGCGCCCGAAATCACTTTAAACCCCGACCCCCGAACGGCGGCAAGCTCCTTTTCCATCGCCGGACGGAGAGCCGCCAAATCCTTTCGAAAATCGCGCGAGGCGGACCCGAAACCTTCGACCGCTTCCCAGGCCTCGACCGGGGCCGCCAGAGCCGCCGCCGCGGAAGGGAAACAACCCAACAGATGGCCGAACCGAACGGGCCCGATTTTGGGGTGAAGGCTGAGAAGAAGCCGGGCTTCGGTTTCGTCGGTTGGAAAGGTCACGTCCCCCCCCGGGGCCGAATAAAAAAACCCGTTCCGCCGGTTTTCGGGCGAGCGGGTGACACCAACGGAATTATCTGGATCTTAAAATTTGAAGATTGTTGTTGACCGATTTGGAAAAACGGCCCTGCGGGTATTTGTCCAAGCACGTCTGATACATGGCGATCGCTTCGCGCCAGCGCCGCAATCGCTCCAAGCACGACGCCGCGCCGAACAGGGCGCCTTCGGCGCTCGCCGAATCCGGATAATTTTCCAAAACGCGCTGATAAATTTCCAAAGCGCGCTGATCCCGATTGAAAAGTTCGTGAAAACCGCCGACAACTAAAAGGACCCGATCCGCACGCCACGTGGCCGGGTGTCGATCGATGAAGTGAACCAACCCGTCGTTGGAAATGGCGCGGTCCCACCCCAAAAATCCGAGGATAATAAAAAAGGCCAGCTGAAGAAGATGTCGGTAGGTCAATTCCCGACCGCGATCAATTCGCCGCGAACTTCACCAGGTCGCCGACGCGAATCGGCTCCAGGCTGTTGGTGATGACGGCGGTGCATCCCTCGTCGTTGACTTGGCTGGTCACCATGACGGTTCCGACCCGCTTCAACATCTTCCCCGTCTGTTTTTTCAGAAAGGGATCGCGGATTTTCTTGCCCAACCGGTAAATGTATCCGATCATCCGGGGCTGGACGCCGGACGCGGCGCCAACGTTCAAGAAAACCACATCGCCCTGGGAAATCATCATTTTCTGCTCGCGGTCGCGCAAAATGTACCCGTCGTATTCCCAATCGGGACCGGCGACAAAGGTGTCCGACACGCCGCCCATAAAGCCGGCGCCGGGCACGCTCCCTCTTTTAATCGGGGCGGGCGCGGGCGCTTCCTCAACGGGTTCGGGCTCGGGTTCGGGTTCCGGAGCGGCGGCGATGGGTTTGGGGTTTTCGGCCGGGGCGGGCAGCGCGTCCGGGGTGTCCGGGGCCGCGGCTTCTTCCACGGGCTGGACCGTCGTCGACGCCGTCTCCGCGACGGGCCCGGCGTCGGCCGCCGGGGATTTCTCCGCCGGAGGCGCGGCCGGCGTTTCGGCCATCATTTGCGCGGCCGACACGGACGGGATGACCACCTGTTGATCGGGATAAATCAGGTCGGGATTGGTGATCGTCGCTTTATTGGCTTCCCAAATCTTGGTCCACAGGAAGGGGTCTTTCAAATACGTGTTGGCGAGGTTCCACAGGGTGTCGCCTTTGACGATCTTGTAGGTCCCGTCGATGGCCGCGTCGGGCGCCGCCGCTTCGGCGGCCGGTTCCTCGGCCGCGCCGTCCGCCGGCGTCACCGTCGTGCCGTCCGCGGGAGCCGCCGCGGAGGCTTCCGTGGCGGGGGCTTCCGCCGGCGCTCCGGTCTCCTCCGCCACCGCCCGAATTCCGGCAAAAGACAAAGCGGCCGCGAGGAAAACGAAAAGTTTGGCGACACGATTCATAAAGCCTCCTGAAAGCAGGGTCATCGTCTGGGAACGTTCTCGGCGGGCCAGATGAAAGGCAACATCCCTCTATATTGTAGCAACGGTTTCTTTATAATCCAAAAAGGGAGGACTGTCAAGGGCTTCGGTGGGAAGGCGCCCCGGAGGCGGCGTCCTCCCGAATCAGGGAGTCCAAGCGTTCAAAATCCGCCCGGGAGAGCCGCCCTTCCTCGCGCCAACGGTCCAAGCGCGCGGCGACGGGGGCCAACTCCCGCGGCAACGGGGGCTTTTCGAGGACGAAGACCGGGGCCTCCGCGGCCCGCACCGCGGGCCGAAAAAGCCGCGCCATCATCCACAAAAGGACGGCCGCCCCGACCAATCCCGCCCAAATCATTTGGCGGGGGCGCGCACGTCCTGAAGGCGCGAGAGGTCCGCCAATCGATCAAAACACGCCCGGACCATCGACAGCAATTTGAGCCGATTTCGCCGAAGGTCCACGTTCGGATCCATGACGATGACCTGGGTAAAAAAAGCGTCCACGGGCGCGCGGAGCGCCACCAAATGGCCGAACGCCCCCGCGAAATCGCCCCGGCCCTGGGCGTCCGCCACCCGGTCCGACGCGGTGCGAAAACCTTCCAGCAAATCTTTTTCGGCCGGAAGGGTCAACGCCTCGGTTTGAAGGGCGGCGTCCCCGGGGGCCTCCCCTTTTTTTTCGGCCTGCTTCAAGAGATTGGTGGCGCGTTTGAACGCCGCCGACAACGGTTCGAAATCCGGGTGTTGCCGGATGGCCCGCAGGGCGTCCAACCGCCGGCGCGCGTCGGCCACGTCGTGGAACCCCACGGCCGTCACGGCGTCGACTTCGTCGAAACGTTCCCCCCGCGCCTCGGCCAAGGCCGCCCAGCGCTGACGGAAAAACTCCCCCAACGCTTTTTCGGCGGCCGGCTTTTCCCCCAAAAAGTCCGGAAGGCCGCGAACGGCGTCCCGGATCAAATCCGTGAGGGACAGCGCCCAGCGCCGCTCCTCCAAAATTCGAAGCACGCCCACCGCCGCCCGTCGAAGGCCGTAGGGGTCTTGGGAACCCGACGGGATTTTTCCGATCGCGAAATTGCCCGCCAAGGTGTCGATTTTGTCGGCCACGGAAACGAGGGCCGCCGTTTCCGAGGACGGCAACGGGCCTTCGGCGGTGAGCGGCCAATACTGCTCCTCCACCCCGGCGCTGACCGCGGGCGTCTCCCCGTCGACCGCCGCGTAGATCCGCCCCATTACGCCCTGCAATTCGGGGAATTCGCCGACCATACCGGTGGTCAAGTCCGCCTTGGACAACAAGGCGACGCGACGGGTTTCCGCGACGGCGTCGGGACCGAGCCCCAACCGCCCGGCGATCAAATCCAACAACACGACCACTCGGTCCGTTTTGTCTTTCAGATGGAGTTTGGGCGACAGGAACGCGATGCCCGCCAAGTCCACCACGCGGTCGGCCAAGGGGCGCTTGCGGTCCTGCCCGAAGAAAAACGCCGCGTCGGCCAAACGGGCCGCCAACACCCGCTCGTACCCTTCCCGAACGACGGACTGGTGGTCCGACAACCCGTTGCGGATCCCCACAAACAGGGGAAGGAGTTCCGTGGCGGCGGCGTCTTTGAACACGGGAAAATATTTCTGGTGCTTTTTCATGGAGGTGACCAGCACCTCGACGGGCAAGGCGAGGTATTTTGCGTCGAACCCGCCCACGATGGCCACCGGGTGTTCGACCAAGCCGGTCACTTCGGTCAACAGGTCCCCAAAGCGCTCCACGGGCACGTGGCCGTGGACGGTTTTGACGGCGTGACGAATCTGTTTGACGATCAATTCCCGCCGTTCGGCCGGATCCACGATGACGCAGTGGTCCCGCAACAGCGCGGGGTATTTCGCCGGGGCGGTCACGTCGAAGGGCTTTCGGGCGTGAAAACGAAGCCCCCGGGTTTTCTTGCCCGATTTGACGCCGGCCACGGTCACCGGCACGACCTTGGACCCGTGGAGGGCGACCAGCCAACGGATGGGCCGGGCGAAGGCGGTGCGGCCGGCTTCCCACACCATGCTCTTGGGAAAAGACAGCCGGGCCACCCAATCGGCCAAAAGCGTCGGCAACAATTTATCGGCCGTTCCCCCCGGAATTTTTTTCACGGCCAAGAGGCGCGGTCCCCGGTCGGTGTCTTTCACCGTCAATTGATCGGCGGCCAGTCCCTGGGAGCGGGCGAACCCCAGGGCGGCGGGGGTCCAAGCGCCGGCGGCGTCCTTCGCCTGAGCCACGGCGGGACCGAGGGCCTCCTGGACGCGGTCCTCGGCCCGGTCGGCCAAACGTTCCACCAAAACGGCCAGTCGGCGGGGCGTGCCGAACACGTTCACGGCTTCGAACGACAGGCCGGCCGCGGCCAGGGAGGCGCGCGCCCCGGTCTCCAAGGCCCGAAAGGCGTCGGGAAGAAAGCGGGCGGGAATTTCTTCGGTGCCGATTTCGAACAGAAGGTCTTTCACGCGGGCACCTCTTCCCGGCCGGCCAGGGTCTCGACGTATCCTTCGGCGACGCGGCGGGCCAAGGCGCGTACCCGGCCGATGTAGGTGACGCGCTCGGTGACCGAGATCGCCCGGCGGGCGTCCAACAAATTAAACAGGTGGGAACATTTCATCACGGCG
Organism: Elusimicrobiota bacterium; assembly: GCA_016722575.1. Classification (NCBI taxonomy): domain Bacteria; kingdom Pseudomonadati; phylum Elusimicrobiota; species Elusimicrobiota bacterium. The sequence continues at coordinate 550,082 of JADKIY010000002.1, forward strand.
TCGTAGGCCGGCAAGACCAGTTTCTTGTCCAACAAGCGGCGGGCCTCGGCTTCCCAATCGTCAAAATGCCGACGAAGGGTGGGCACGTCGGCTTCTTCAAAATTGTATTGGGAAAACTGTTTTTCATCGTTCAAATGCACGTCCCCGTAGCGCACCGTGGGGGTCCAGAGCACGTCGAACACGCTGTTCTTTTTTTGGGAATACATGGCCAGCCGCTCCAACCCGTAGGTGATTTCGACCGAAATCGGATTCAAGTCGATGCCCCCCACCTGCTGGAAATAGGTGAATTGCGTGATTTCCATTCCGTCCAGCCACACTTCCCACCCGAGGCCCCAGGCGCCCAGGGTCGGCGATTCCCAGTCGTCCTCCACAAAACGGATGTCGTGGCGTTTGGGATCGATCCCGATGGCCGCCAGGGAGGCCAGGTAGCTCTCCTGGATATCCGAGGGAGCGGGCTTGAACAGTACTTGGTACTGATAATAGTGCTGAAGGCGGTTGGGGTTCTCGCCGTAGCGCCCGTCCGTCGGACGTCGGGACGGTTCCACGTACGCCGCGGCCCAGGGTTTGGGGCCCAGGCAGCGCAAAAACGTCGCGGGGTTGAAGGTGCCGGCGCCTTTTTCGATGTCGTAGGGCTGCCAGAGGAGGCACCCCTTTTTGGACCAAAACTTGTGGAGCGCCAAAATGATTTCTTGAAACGTCACCGCGCGACCTCCGTGGGAATTTGATGCTTGGCCAAATAGCGGCCGAGGACCCGTTGATGAACCAAACTTTTGAGCGGCCGGTGAAGCAGGGGCGCCTGGGATTTTACCAATTGTTCTTCGGCCCAGGCGGCCCGTTCGACGCCGGGGGCCGCCGCCAACGGTCCGGCGAAATCCCAGCGATCCAACGCCGCGGCCGTCCCGTCCTCCAACCCCGTCACCCGGGCCGCCCGCGCCGCGTCGCCGTAACCGGAGAGGGCGATGAATTGAATCAGGAAAGCGAGGCGCACCACGACGGGCTCTTCCCGTTCCAGGGCCGCCAGGGACCGGGACAGCAAATCGAATTTTTCCGGGTGGGCCTGAAGCAAGGGGGTAAAGCGCTCCGTCCACTCGCACACAAAAAGGGCCGAGGTGCCCCGGGCCCAGTCCCGTCGAAGGACCGGAAGGCCCACGTCCAGCCCGCCCCCCGTGACCCGGGCCGAGGCGCCGCCCTCCGGGAGCCACAATCGAAAACGGGACAACGAGGCGGGTTCGGTGGCCGCGGCCAATTTGGCGCCGGGTCGACGGGCCCCGGCGGCCCGGGCGAACAGCCGGCCTTTTTCCCGGGTAAACAGCGTCAGGCGCTTGTCGGTTTCGGAGGCCGGTTCCGCCGCGAGGACGACGGCCGCGACGTTGACGTACACGTCAACGCACCAGCCAGCCCGCCGACAGCGCGATCGTGGCCAGGGTCAGGTAGGCCGTGACGCTCATCAAATCCGTCATGGTGCTCACCAGGGGCCCCACGGCCACCGCGGGGTCCATTTTAAAACTGTGAAGGATGAAGGGCTCGATGGCCCCCATGGTCGAGGCGATGGTCATGGAAAAAAGGACGCCGGTAAAAACAACGACGGGAAAGGCGAAACCGAACCGCCCGTGGTAGGTCACGTAGGCCACGGCCGCCACGGCCAGGCCGTAGCCGGCGCCCATGTAGAGCCCCGCCAAAAACTCCCGCCGGGCCATCTTCTTCCAATCGCCCGGTTGCACGTGGCCCGTGGCCAAGCCGCGCACGCACAGGGTCGACGACTGGGTGCCCACGTTCCCCCCCATGGCGGCGATGAGCGGCATGAAACTGGCGAGGGCCACGGCCTGGGCCAAGGTCGCTTCAAACCCCCGGACGATGGCGCTCACGACCACTTCGGCCAGGCACGTGGTGATCAGCCACGGCATGCGAAGGCGGGCGATGCGGCCGGGGCTGGCCTCCTCCAATTCCTCGGCCGTGGTACCGGCCATTTTGGCGATGTCCTCGGTGGCTTCCTGGCTGATGACGTGGAGGATGTCGTCCACGGTCAAAACGCCGAGCAGCCGGTTGTCCTGATCCACCACCGGGGCGGCCATCAATTTGTATTTGGAGAAGACCTGGGCCGCGACCTCCTGGTCCATGTCCGCGCGCACTTTGATCAATTGCACGGGCCCCATGAGTTGGGACATGCGCATGTCCCGGGGCGCCGCGATGAGCGCCCGGGGCGTCACCACGCCCATGAGGCGGCCCTGGTCGTCCACCACGTAAATCACGTTCAAGTCGCTCATGCGGTGGAGGCGGCTCACGGACCGGACCAAATCCAGGGCCTGCTGGGCGGTCAATTTCGGACCCAGCGTCAGGGAATCGGTGTGCATGAGGGAGCCGGCGGTGTTGGGCGGGAAAACGCGCTCCGGATCCGGGCGGGCGGTCTGGGACCGGCGAACGAGGGTGATCATGCGGCGAAGGGAACGCTCCGGCAGCCGGTGGAAAAGCGCCGCCGCGGCCTCGGGCCCCATTTCCTCCAGCACGGGCCCCAGGGCGTTGAATTCCAGGGCCGAGAGCAATTGCATTTGCTGGTCCGCGTCCAATTCTTCGAACAGTTCGCAGGCCCGCACGATGGGCAGGAGCTTGAAGGTCACGATCCGCTCGAAGGGCGCCAACCGGGCCCACCCCTCGGCCAGATCGGCGGGATTGATTTCCATCAAGTCGGCTTTGAGTTCGCGGTATTCCTTGCGGCGCAACAGTTCCTTGATTTCGGGAATAAAGAGGGCGGAGGGTTGAAGGGAGCTCATGACGGGGACGGGGCGCTGGGCTTGGTCGATCGTTCCTTGGCGATTTCGCCAACGATGGCTTCGAGCGTGTCCTGAAGGGTCACCAGGCCCGACAGGCGTCCGTCGGCGCCGGTGACCAGGGCCAGGTGATGATGGCCCTGCCGGAAGACCCGCAACAATTGGGCCAGGGGCGTCGCCTCCGGCACCCGCAACACGGGCCGCACCAAATCGTCCAACGCAATCAGGGATTCGCTCCGCCATTCGGCGAGGAAGTCTTTAGCGTAAACCATTCCCTCCACGCTGTCAAGCGAACCCCGGAAAACCGGCACCCGGGAATACCCGCTGGCCAACACGCGCTCGATGAGCGCCGTTTTTCCGGCGGAAAGGTCCGCGGCGGTGATTTCCTCCCGGGGCACCATGACCGCCTTGACCGGCACCGAACCGAACCCGATCACGTTGTTCAACAGTTCCCGCACCGGGTGGGCGGCCGGCGCCCGGTCCAGCAGGGCGCGGATCAAGGCGGCGTCCCAGTGGCGCCGTTCTTTGCGCACCGTGCGGGACAACCACGACAGGAGTCCGCCGGTCCGCGTCAAAAGACCCTGCATCAACGGGCCGAAAACGTCGGAAAAAACCTCCAGGGCCGGGGCCAGGGCCAGGGCCAATCGTTCGGCCTGAAGCCGGGCCGCCACTTTGGGAAGAATTTCGCCGAAGACCACCAGCCACAGGCCCGCCGCCGCGGGGAACACCACCCCGCCCCAGGCGAAGGGAATGCCCAAGCCTTCCGCCGCCGCCAGGGCCATGGACACGGAAAGAACGCCCAGCCCGGCGTTGACCAAATTGTTCAAAAGAAGAAGGACGGCCAGGGCCCGGTCCGGATCCCGGCGCCAGAAATCGAGACGCCCCGGATGGGCCACGGCCAGGCGCGCCAATTGCTGGCGGGAGAGGCTCATGAAGGACGTCTCGGCCAGGGAGAATCCCGCGGAGAGCACCGTCAAAAAAAGCCCCAAAAGAAGTTTCGCGCCCAAGAGCGTCACGGCGTGCCCCCCCGCTCTTCCAAATCAAACTCGTCCAGGATGTCCCCGACGATTTCCTCCAGAATGTCTTCCAACGTCACCAGGCCCATGGGCGGTTGGCCAGGGGATTGGACGAGGGCGATGGCCTCGCCCGTCCGGCGAAATTCGTCCAAGGTTTCGGCCGCCTTGCGGTCCGGGGGCACCCGGGTGAGGGGTTTGACCAAGGAGGGAATGTCCGGCGCGGCGACGCCCCGAACGCTCTTAAAAAATTCGAGGGTGCGCAGGTAGCCCACGACGTCCCCTCCCGCCGTGATGGGGACCCGCGAGCGTCCGGTTTCCACCAGCAAGTCCATGAACCGCTCGGCGCCGCCCGGTCGATCCAGAATTTTCAGGTCCAGGGTGTCCATGCGGTCAGACGGCTGGGCCACGTCTCGGACGGTCTTTTGGGAAAAGGCCAGGGCGCGCTGGAACATTTCCGTGGATTCCGCCGGGATCTGCCCCGCGGCCCGGGACTCGTCCACCGCGTGGTGCAGTTCCTCGAGACTCACAACGGTGAGCGGATTGACCGGCGCGCGATTGAGCGTCGGGGCGAACCGTTGAATCACCCACCCCAGGGGTCCCCAGACGATGTACAGGGCGCGGGTCAACCGGCTCAGGAGGGGCAGGGTGATTTCGGCCACCCGTTCCCGGTAGGCCCGGCCGATAATTTTGGGGACGATTTCCCCCCCCACCAACAGAAACGCGGTGACCACAAGCCACACGGCCAGGTTGACCGCCGGGCGCGGCCAGCGGGCGTACAGCGGCAGGGCCGCGACCGCGGCCAAACTCGAGAAACCGAAATTGACGAAGTTGTTGCCGAGCATGAGGACCGATAGGAGGCGGTGGGGATGGGAGAGCCAATCGTGGAAATAGGTCCGAAGCGTCGGCGCCAAAAGCGCCAGGCGTTTCATACGCAGGGCCGAGAGCGCCGTGATGGCCGATTCCGCCATGGAAAAAAAAGCGGAGGCGGCCAGCAACACGGCCAAAACCATGAGTTGTATCAACAGCACGGGCGGTTCAGCGGGGCCGGACGCCCATGACCCGGCGGACGATGGGCTCCTGGACGGCCCACATGCGGGCCCGGGGGGCGGGCTCGTAGTCGGTGTACCCCAGCAAATGGAGGGTGCCGTGGGTCGCCAGGCGCACGATTTCCTCGTCCCAGGTGGACCCGAACCGCCGGGCGTTCAAGCGGGCCTGGTCCGTGGCGATGTACAGGTCGCCGAAGGGCGCGCCGGCGGGCGGGGCCTCGAACGGGGAGCGGCCGCGCTCCGCGGGGTAACGGAAGGCGATGACATCGGTGAATCGGTTTTTTCGGCGGAACCGGCGGTTGAGAACCCGCAGGCGCGCGCGGGTGGTCCAAACGATTTGAAGTTCCCCGCCCCGAACGCGGCCGTGGCGAAGGGCCGCCCGGGCGCCTTGAACCGCTTGGGCTTCGGCGGCGGGACGCCGGGCGCCCAGGGCGGAACAAACGATGTTCACTTTTTGGAAACCGGGGCCGCGGCGCGCATCTCCACGTCGGTTTCCTGGGACGTGGGGTAGCGAATCCGGGTGTGGTAAACGCCGACCAAGGTGTTCACAAAACTGTCTTTGACCTGCTGGATTTCCGCCAGAGTCAGAGGCACGTGGTCGAATTGACCGTCCCCGATTTTGGATTCCACGATGCGGGCGACGTGGTCCGCCAGGCGCTGGTGCGTCGGGTTTTCCACGGTGCGGGTGGAGGCTTCCACCGAATCGGCGAGCATAACGATGGCGGTTTCCCGGGTCAGGGGGCGCGGACCGGGGTAGCGGTAAAGGTCCTCGTCCACGTCCTCGGCGCCGGCGCGTTCAATGGCTCGGCGGTAGAAATACTCGATGCGGGAGGTGCCGTGGTGCATGGTGATGAAATCCATGAGCGTCCGGTCCAAATTGTGTCGCTGGGCCAGAGCCAACCCGTCTTTCACGTGGGATTGAATCACAATCCGGGACATGTTCGGCGGCAGCAACTCGTGGGGGTTGCCCAGGGCGCCTTGGTTCTCGACAAAGTATTCCGGCTTGGCCAGTTTGCCGATGTCGTGAAAATAGGCCCCGACCCGGCAGAGAAGCGCGTTGGCCCCGATGCGTTCCGCCGCCGCCTGGGCCAGGGACGCCATGATGAGCGAATGGTGAAACGTGCCGGGCGCTTCCAGGCTCAATCGCTTCAACAACGGATGATTGACGTCGGAAAGTTCCAGGAGGCGAATGTTGGACAGCCGGGAAAAAAACAGTTCCATATACGGCAAAAGGCCGAGAGTCAACAACGTGGACAGGGCGCTTCCGACGGCCACCCATTTGACGGCGAACAACGTGCGGGCCCCGGACCAACCTTCCATCATGGCCAACATCGCGACGGCCGCCGCTCCGCCGATGGCCACCCACAGGCCCGACCGGGTGATGTCCCCCCGGGTGCGAACCCGCAGGGCCCGGGAAACCCCGGCCATGCCGCCGAAGCAGGCGACCAACGCCGACTCCAGCGAAAACCCGTTTAAAATGCCGAACACCAAACTCAACACCACCGTTGAAATCACGGCCAGCCGGGGGTGGAGGAGGATCGCGGCCAACAACCCCACCAGCGGCAGCGGGAAACCGAAGGGCGAGATCCAGGGAAAATGTTGGGCCGCGTCGAACCACAATTCCATGCCCAAGACGCTGCCGACAATTAACACGCCCAAAAAGGCCACCGCGTCCTCGTCCTGGGCCAAGTCGGGATGATCGAAACGAAGGTAAAGGGAAAACAGGGCGATCAACGCCGTCGAAAGAATCAACACGGCCAGCGCCTGGGACCACCCCGGGCCGATCTCCAGAAACAGCACCGCGGACAGCATGGCCCACACGGTCGCCCCCACGGCCCACACCGGGACATGGATTTCCCGGTGAAGGAAAATGGAAGACCGCGGCGCCGACAGGGGCCCCGACCGCTCGGTCCAACGCAGGAGCCGAAGAAGGAACGGGCGCAACGTGTGGCTGACGAATTGGGTGAACAGGTGGCTCATGGGAAAGGGGCGGTTTAAACGGCCGGGCGCTCGGCCCCCGGGGGCGGGGTCCGGCCCCGCTCGTCCCAGGCGTCGAAAGCTCGGATGATCTTCTTAACCAGGGGGTGCCGCACCACGTCCACTTCGGAGAAACGCACAAAATCGATGCCCTCGACGCCCCGCAGGACGTCCTGAATTTGCACGAGGCCGGAGGTCAGTTTTTTGTCCAAATCGATTTGCGTCACGTCGCCCGTGATGACCATGCGGGAGCCGTTTCCCATGCGGGTCAAAAACATCTTCATCTGCTCGGGGGTGGTGTTTTGGGCCTCGTCCAAAATAGCGAAGGCTTCGTCCAAGGTGCGGCCGCGCATGTAGGCCAGGGGAATGATCTCGATGGTCTCGTCCTCCCGCAACTGGCGGAAGCGGTCCGCGCCCACCATGTTGTGGAAGGCGTCGTAGAGGGGCTTCAAGTAGGGATGCACTTTTTCGTAAAAGTCCCCCGGCAAAAATCCGAGTTTTTCCCCCGCCTCCACCACCGGGCGGGTGAGGACGATCCGGTTGACCCGGCCGCTTTCCAAGGCCGCGATGGCGCAGGCGACGGCCAAATAGGTTTTGCCGGTTCCGGCGGGACCGACGGCGAAGACCATGTCGTTGTCCTGAATGGCTTTGACGTAGGCCTGCTGGGACGGGGTTTGGGGCCGGATGGCCGCCCCGGTCACCGTGACGTAAACGGAATCCGGCGGGTATTTGTTCGGGGGCAGGCCCGGCAGGGGGACCTCGACGGATTCAACGCGGGCTCCTTTCTGTTTGGAGCGGACGGCGGTGCGCCGCATTTCCTCCAGAGTCGCCAGGGCCTGGTCCACGGGCTTCGGACGGCCGCGCACGGCCAGGGTCAACCCGGCCTCGTTGGCCCTCTCCGAGGGGCGCACAAAAATCTGGACGGTGAAGCGGCGCTCCAGCTCCCGAAGGTTCTTGTCGTGTTGGCCGAAGAGGAGGATGGCCTCCTCCTGGTCCGCCAGGGCCAGGCGTCGGGTCACCACGGGGAGCGCCCCCCCAAAACAACAGAACCCCGTCGGCCGCCCGCGGAGGGCGACGGATCGGGGTTCGTCCAAGAAGTCGTTCGAGTCAGTCCCAAAAGGGTGTCGAGCATGCGCAATGAACCGCTTTCAAGTGTATCCCCCGGACCGGGCCTTGTCAACGGAAACCGATCATGCTTTTTTGGGTTCCGGAGCGCGGGCGATGCGCAGGGAAAGCTCTTTCAGCAGCTGGGCCTCGTCCACGGTCGAGGGCGCCCCGCTCATGGGGTCCGCCCCCCGCTGGGTTTTGGGAAAAGCGATGACGTCCCGGATGGAATCTTCCCCCGTCAGAAGCGCCACCAGGCGGTCCAACCCCAGCGCCAAGCCGCCATGGGGCGGAGCGCCGAAATCCAGGGCGTCCAGCAAAAAGCCGAACTTGGCCCGGGCCGATTCCCCGGAAATTCCGAGGATTTCGAAGATTTTGGACTGCAGGGCCGTTTGGTGGATTCGAAGGCTTCCGCCGCCGATCTCGGTGCCGTTCAGCACGATGTCGTAGGCCCGGGAACGGAACGCCGACAACTGTTCGGCGGGCGCCCCGCCTTCCAATAGGGCTTTTTCGTTTTCGGGCGCCGGCCGGGTGAAGGGGTGGTGGACGGCGTTCCACTTCTTGTCCTCGGCGCTGTATTCGAAGAGCGGAAAGTCCACGACCCAGAGGAATTGGAACACGCCCTCGGTTTTGGTCCACCCGGCCCGCCGGGCCAATTCCACCCGCAGGGGGCCCAGATAGGCCGAAACGTCCGCCGCCGGGCCCGCGCCAAAGAGCACGATGTCGCCGGTCTTGGCGCCCACGGCCTTGGGCAAATCCGCCAATTCTTTTTCCGACATGAATTTGGCGATGGACGACTCGGGGCCCTTGTCCGTCATTTTGAGCCAGGCCAGACCCCGGGCGCCGAAGGTTTTGACCCAGTCGGTCAGCTTGTCGATTTCCGTCCGGGACATGGCCGCGCCGCCGGGAAGGCAAAGGGCCCGGACCACGCCGCCGCTTTTCAACGCGTTGGCGAACACCTGGAATTTGGTTTCGGCGAACACCGAAGAGACGTCCTGGATTTCCATGCCGAAGCGCAAATCCGGCTTGTCGGAGCCGAAGCGCCGCATGGCTTCGTCGTAGGAAAGCCGGGGGAAGGGGGTTGGGATGTCCTTGCCCAGGGCGGCTTTAAAAACCGCTTTCAGCAGGGTTTCCACCAGGCCGATCACGTCGTCCACATCGATGAAAGACATTTCCAAATCGATCTGGGTGAATTCCGGTTGGCGGTCGGCGCGCAGGTCCTCGTCGCGAAAACAGCGGGCGATTTGGTAATAGCGGTCGAACCCGGACACCATGAACAACTGTTTGAAAAGCTGGGGCGACTGGGGGAGCGCGTAGAAGGTGCCCGCGTTTAAACGGGACGGCACCAAAAAGTCCCGGGCGCCCTCGGGCGTCGACTTGGTTAAAAAGGGCGTCTCCAGTTCCAGGAACCCCTGATTCGCCAGGACGTCGCGCACCGTCTGGGTAACTTTGTGCCGAAGGATCAAATTCTTTTGCAGGGGCGGCCGACGAAGATCGAGGTAACGGTACTGCAGGCGGACGTCTTCGCTCGCGTTGCTGTGTTCGGAGATCTCAAAGGGCGGCGTACGGCTGACGTTCAACACCTCCACGGCTTCCACCCACACCTCGATTTCTCCGGTGGACAAATTCGGGTTCACGGTTCCCGCCGGCCGGAGCCGCACGGTGCCGACCACTTCCACCACCGCTTCGCCGCGAAGGGCTTCCCCCGCCGCGAAAATCGCCTTCTGTTCGGGGTGGAACACCAGCTGCACGAGCCCTTCCCGGTCCCGCAAATCGACAAAGATAACTCCGCCGTGGTCCCGCCGGTTGTGCACCCAGCCGTTCAAGGTGACTTTTTGGCCTTCCCATTTCTTGGTGACGAGACCGCAGTAGGTTGTTCGTTTCATTGGACCGGGGAGGACTCCTCGATGATTTTAGAAAAAGCTTTTTGAAATTCGTTCGGCGAGGCCGGCGCGGCGTCCTGGCGTCCGCCGGCGTCGCGCATGAATTTGATGGCCACGTCGGGGCGGCCGTTTTCCACCCGGCAAAACACCACCCAGTCGGCCCCCCAGGAATTGGCCCGCCGAAGCTGGCCGTTCAGACTTTGATGCCGCGACCCAAAATCGAACTCCCATCGACGGACGTTCGGCCGGGCGTCCACGGCCTCCCGGGCGGCTTCCAGGAGCGTCGCGGCCCAGGGTTCGACGCTCGCGCCGTCCTTGTCGAAAGCGAAGAACACGCGCTTGGTTTGGATCTCGTCCAGTTTCTCCGCCCGAATCAATTTGGCCGAGCGGTCCAGCCCCAGGGCGAACCCCACGCCGGGCAAGTCGGGGCCGCCCAACTGCTTCACCAACCCGTCGTAACGGCCCCCCGCGCCCACCGCGTCCTGGGCGCCCAAATCGGTGGATTTGATTTCAAACACCGTCCGCACGTAGTAATCCAACCCCCGGACGATCGCGGGGTCTTTCACGAACACAAAATCCCCGTGGCGTCGTTGGTGTTCGGCCAACACGTTTTGAAGGTCCTCGTCGTAGGCGCGGCAGGGGGCGCAAAGGAAATCGGCCATTGGGGGCGCGTCGGTCAGGGTCGGCCCGTCCACTTTGCAGTCCAGGACCCGCAGGGGGTTTTTCTCCAACCGGCGTTGGCAATGTTCGCAGAGGGTGTCCCGCCGCCCCAACAAATAGTCCGTGAGGGCGGCCCGGTGGGCCGGCCGGCATTGGGCGTCGCCCAGGGTGTTCACGTGGAACCGCAGTTTGGCCACGTCCACGCCCGCGGCGTGAAGCACGCCGTGGGCCAAAAACATCATTTCCGCGTCCGCCCAGGGCGACAAATTCCCGAAGGATTCGGCGCCCACCTGCCAAAACTCCCGGTAGCGCCCGGCCTGGGGCCGCTCCGCCCGAAACATCGGGCCCATATAAAAAAGCTTTTGGAACCGGGGGTTCTGATCGAAACCGTGTTCAAGGAAGGCGCGCACGACGCCCGCCGTGCCTTCGGGCCGGAGCGCCAGGGAACGGCCCCCCCGGTCCTCGAAGGAAAACATTTCTTTCTCGACGATGTCCGAGGTTTCGCCCACGGACCGGGAAAACAAGTCCCGGGATTCAAACACGGGGGGGCGGATTTCCTGAAAACCGTGAAGGCCGAAGAGACGGCGGGCCGCGTCTTCGACCAGGCGAAAACGGGTCAATTCTTCGCCGACGATGTCGCGGGTACCTTTGGGGGCGGTGGGTCGGGTCATGGGTGGAGTTTGGAGACTCGATTTTATCATTTTCGCCCGGAGGGATTTCGGTCCGCGCCGCCTTGACAAACCCCCGTTTCGGGCCTTCCCTTAGAGAGGGAGCGTCCGGTTCAGCGCCCCGGAGACCACGACATGACACCCTTGACGCCCGATTGGGCGCCGTTTCTCCGAAAGATTTCCCTTTTCGCCCAGCTGGGCGAGGAGGCGATGGCGCGGCTGCGTGAACGGGTTCACTCCCGCGCCGCGCCGCGGGGGACGATCCTCTTCCACCAAGGCGACGACAGCGATTCCCTGATCGTTCTTTTGGACGGCGAAATCCGCCTCTCGAAGATTGAAAACGGCCAGGAGCATTTGGTGACCCTGCTGGGCCGGCGGGGCGACACCATCGGCGAAATGACCCTCTTGAACGGCCGCACCCGGCCGGTCACCGCCCGGGTGGAACGCGACGCGGATTTTCTCGTATTGGAACGGAAGGATTTCGACGCGCTCCTCGCGGAAAATCCCACCTGGGCCCTCCCTCTCGCGCGGCAATTGTCCGAACAACTCGTTCAGGCGGCCACCCTGAACGGGGACCGAAAAACCTCGGTCAACCGCTTGTACGCCTTTTTCACCCCCGTGCCAGGTCCCGACCGGGTGGTCCTCGGGGTGAACGCCGCCCTCTCCGTTTTAGAACAAAGCCGGCGCCGGGTCATTGTCGTCGACATGGCCGGACGCCCCCTGGATCGGCTGGCCCCGGCCCTGGGCCTCGCGCGGGGGGCCCCCCCGACGGATTGGCGGGCCGAGGATTTTTCAACCCCCGACGGCCTGCGGCGCCGAATCGAACGCCACGCCTCGGGGCTGGACGTGTTGACCCTCCCCGTCGCCCTGTTCGACGCCCGGTTTACCGAAAGCTTTTACCCTCTGCTCCACACGCTCCGGCGTGAATGGGACCATGTCGTGTTTCTCCTGGAAGGCGACATGAACCGCTTGACCCGGGCGCTGGTGGGCGAGGTGGACCGCGTCTTGGTGGCCTGGGACGATCCCCCGTCGACCGCGGCGGAGGTCTTGTGGCGGGAACTGGAAAGCCTGGTGGCCGCCCCACGCCTGGACCGGGTCGAATTGAACTCGGGCGACCGGGCTCGGCGGAATCGCCCGGGTCATTTCATGATCCCTTGGCCCCGGGGGACCGGCCAACGGATGCTGGGCAGCGGGACCCCCTTTCTGGGGGCGGTGGACGCCCGCGCCCACCGGGGCCTGGACCGAATGGCCCGCCACCTGACGGGGCACCGGCTCGGTCTGGCCATGGGATCGGGGGCGGCTCTCGGGTATTCGATCATTGGGATTTTGCGGGTGTTGGAGAGAAACGGGATTTACGTGGATCTGATTTCGGGAACTTCGATGGGCGCCTTGATCGGAAGTTTTTACGCCATGGGGCGCACCCCGGACGAGTTGGAAGATATCGCCCTGAGCATCACCAAGGTGAAATTGTGGTCCATGGTGGATTTCACGCTCCCCCCCTGGAAGGGGATCATCATCGGCAACGGCGTGCTGAAGTTCCTCAAATCCATTCTGGGGGACGCGACCTTCGACGACTTGCAGCTCCCCTTCGCCTGCGTGGCCACGGACATCAACACCGGAGAGGAACGAATCATGCGCCACGGCGCGGTGGCGGAAGCGGTTCGGGCCTCCCTCTCCCTGCCCTTTTTCTTTCAACCGTTTCTGCACCAGGGGCGCTATTTGGTGGACGGGGGGTTGGTCAACCCCGTCCCGTCGTCGGTTGTCCGCTCCATGGGCGCGGACATCCGCATCGGCATCAACATCACGACGAAACCCGCCGTCAAGCACTTCCCCGGCTTTAAATCCCGCCTGTCGCCCTTGGACCGGTTGATCGTCCCCAACGTGGTTCGGGTCATGATGAAAACCCTTTACACCATGCAATACGGCATAGCCCAAACCCGGGCCCACGACTCCAACGTGGTCCTGGCGCCGGACCTGTCGGCGTTCACCTGGATGGAATTCCATCGGGCCGCGGACATCATTCGGGTCGGGGAGGACAACGCGGAATTCATGTTGCCCAAGATCAAAGCCCTTTTGCCCTTCCACAACGACCAGTGCCGTATTCCCCTCCGAGCCCCGGTCACCGTCCGCCCCTACTGACGCCCCCCGCCGAGCCCCCCCCGAGGGACGGAATGTCCGGGAATAAGAAAGGGGTTAAATTTAGGCCAGTCGCTCCAGTCGGACCCGCACGGGTTCCGGCCGACCGTCTCGTTCCCAGTCCGACAGACACGGCGCTTGGTATTCGCACCAATGGCAACGGAGCGGCACGAAGGAACGCGGGAAAGCGCCACGGGCTTCGGCGGCGATCAATTGGTCAATTTGGGCCGACAACCGCCGGCCCACCTCGGCCATTTCCACGGGCGACGGCGTGGGAAACAACACCGGCGCCTGGAGCTCCACCGCGCCGTCGGCGCCGTCCCCTTTCACAAACACGTCGAAGCAGAGGGCCTTGGGCGGACGCCCGAACATGCGTTCGCAGGCCCAGGCGTAGATCACCAATTGGGTGCGGTCCGCCCGACGGGGGTCGTAGGGTTTGCTGGACGTTTTAAAATCGTGGAGGACCCACTCGGAGTCCAGAAGGTCGAAGGCGCCCGAGATCTCGTGACCGCCGGGGAGGGGGATTAAAAAACGGCATTCCACGCCCCGGGGGGCCGGTTGCAAGGCGGGGGCGCGTTCGGCCAGAAAACGGGACAGGAAATGCTGGCCCATGGCCTCCAGGTAATGGGGGTCGGTCGCCCCGCGCAAACTCTCCTCGGGAACCGCGGCCAAGCCGATCCGAAGACGCTCGAGAAAAACCGCGGCCAGGGCCTCCACGGGAAGGTCCTTCCGCGATTCCGCCTTTTGTTTGAAATTCGCCTCCAACGCCGCGTGCAGGGCGACGCCGAAGGCCAATTCCGCCCGGGGCGGCGAGGGGGCTTCCAGGACGTAACGGTATTCGTATTTTTTTGGGCAAAACCCGTACCCGCTGAGGCGGGAATGGCTGGATTTCAAGCGACGGGCCAGCGCGCGGCGAAGGCGACCCCGCCCAAGGACGACGGCCCGGCCGTCAGGTCCCCGCCGTGGGCCTCCACCAGGCGTTTCGACAAAGCAAGACCCAGCCCCGCCCCGTCCACCTGGCCGGTAAAATGGTCCTCGATTTGATGGAATTTCTGGAAGAGGTTCGGAATCTCCTCGGGCGGCACCCCGGGCCCGTTGTCCTCCACGCAAATCCGGACGCGATGGCCTTCCGCCGTTCCGCTCAACCGCACGATTTTCTCCGCTTTCGTGTTGAACTTCACGGCGTTTTCTATCAATTGGCGGAAGACGTCCCGAAAACGGTCCGCGTCGGCGCGCACCGTCGGAAGGTCGTTGACCCCGGGATCCACTTGAACCCGGGCGCCCGCTTCGGCCAAAAAGACGGCGAGGGATTCCAACACCCCGTCGATTTCCAACCGGGGAATCAAGGCCTCCCGGGTCAAATTCAAATCTTCGGCCTCCAGGGCCGTGAAGCGGAGCAATTTATCGACCAGCGCCGCCAACCGGCGGCCCTGGGCGTCGATGGCGGCGAGACCTTTCTGGGGCAGGGGACCCAGCGACGCGTCTTTCATCAAGAGCGGCGCGTAGCCCGTGATCACCGCCAGAGGCGTCCGCAGTTTGTGGGAGACCAGGGACAGGAAATTCCGTTTCATGCGATCTTCGCGCTTTTCTTCGGTGATGTCCCGGAACACGAGCAACGTGCCGCGTCCCCCCTGAAGGTCCCGGCGCACGCCCCCCAGAATCAAACTCTTGCCGGTTTTCCGGGTCCATTCAAAACCCCCGGCGTCTTCCCGGGTTTCAAAATCCTTCAGGATTTCGGCGAAGGGCCGTCCGAGGGCTCCGTCCCCGGGGGCTCCGAGGAACCGCGCCCCCGCCTCGTTGATCAACACCGAGCGAGCGCCCCCGTCCAAAAGCAGGGCCCCGTCGGACATCTCCCGGAACACCGCGGCCAAATTCTCCTTTTCGTCCCGCAAGCGCTCAAAGAGCCGGGCGTTTTCGACGGAAACCGCCACCTGGGTCGCGAAGATTTCCAAGGCCCGGCGGTCCGTGGCCGAGAACCCGCCGTCGCCCCGTTTGTTGATCCCTTCAACGACGCCCAAACAGCGCCCCTGGTGGATCAACGGCACCGCAACCACCTGCCGCGTGACGTGGTCGGCGGTTTTGTCCACGCGGCTGGACCAGCGGGGGTCGCGTCGAACGTCGTTGACGATCAACGGTTGACGGTTCTGCGCCACCCACCCGGCGAGCCCTTCCCCCACTTTGAGCCGCGCGCCCCGAAGCCGCGCCGCGGCCTCCCCCGTGGTCACGTGAAAATAAAGCTCCTCGGCCTCCGCGTCCAACAACAAGATGGAGCCGGACTCGGCCCGCACCACCCGGGCCGCCAGATCCATGACCTTGGCCAGCAATTCGCCCAATCGGAGTTCCGACGCCAAGGCGCGGCTGGATTCCAACAACATTTCAAAATCCGCCGCCGACAGGGCCGTTAATTGGCCGGTGCTGTCCGAGTTTTTTTCGTTCACGCGGGGGCTCCTCCAACGACGATTTTGGGAATGCGCAGGGTGGGGACGCCGTCCGACACGGGAACCCCCTGGCCCTCTTTGCCGCAGGTGCCCACGGACCACCCGAGGTCCGAGCCCACGCGGTCGATGCTTCGAAGCACGTCGGGGCCGTTGCCGAGCAAATTGGCTCCCCGCACCGGGTGCTTGACCCGCCCGTCTTCCACCCAAAAACCTTCCTCCACTTCGAAAACGAAATCGCCCGTGGCCGTGTTCACCTGGCCGCCGCCCATGCGCGTCACCCAGAGGCCCCGGCGGAGGTCCCGGCGGATCGCTTCGGGATCGTCGGTGCCGGGCGCGATGAACGTGTTGGACATGCGGGGAATGGGTTTGTGGGCGTAGGACTCCCGGCGACCGTGGCCGTTGGACGGCCGGCCGGCCGCCGCGGCGGTGCGCCGGTCGAACAAATAGGTTTTCAGCACGCCTCGGTCCACCAGGACCGTTCGTTCGGCGGGCGTGCCCTCATCGTCCCGGTGGAAAGACCCCCGGTGGCCTTCCCGCGTGGGGTCGTCCATCACGGTGACCTTTTCGTTGGCCACCGCCTTCCCCACTTTTCCGGCGAAATGGGGCGAACTGCCGTCCTGCACGCTGTCGGCCTCGAGGGCGTGGCCGATGGCCTCGTGGATCAGCGTCCCCCCGGCCTGCGAAGAAATCACCACGGTCATTTCCCCCGCGGGCGCTGAGGGAGCGTCCAATTTCGCCCGGGCACGGCGGGCCGCCAGGCGCGCCAACTCCTCCAATCCCGGACGATCCAAAATCTCCAACCCGCCCAACCCCGCGGCGACTTCGTATCCGGTCTGGAGGACGCCGTTTTTTTCGGCCGTCACCTGGATCACGAAGGTGATGTAATTCCGTTCTTCGGCGAAGGTTTCCCCGCGGGAATTCGCCAGGCCGATCGTTTTTTTCAACTCGCCGTAGGTCAAGGACACCTGGCGCAGAGGGCCCTCGGCGCGCGCGGCTTTTTCGGCCAGGGCGAGCCAGCCCGCTTTTTGGGAGAGGGAAGCGGCGGCGGGGTCCCGAAGAACGGGATGCCGATGCACGGAGGAGGGCGACAAGGGGGATTTTAAAAGACGGACCGGCCCGGGGGCCAGGCGCTGCAGGGCTCGGGCTTCGACGGCCGAGAGGCCCGACGACACCGGTCGGCGGGCGTCCACGGCCACGAACCGGGTCCGGGCGCCGTCCAACCAACGGAGACCGACGCCGGCGCTTTCGGATTGGGTGGTTTCGTCCAGGCGGCCGTCTTCCCACCGCAGGGAACGACGGAAGGATTCTTCGGCGAACAGTTCGACGAATCCGGTCGGGGAAGCGGCGCCCAGGAACGGGCGGTAGGAGCGCGGGTCAAACCCCCGGGACGCGCGGTCGGGACGACGCGACGGGGCGATGGGCATCGCTTAGGGGAGGTCCGACGCGCCCATCAAAAATCGGTCGATTTCGCGGGCGGCGCCGCGGCCCTCGTTGATGGCCCAAACGACGAGACTTTGGCCCCGGCGGGCGTCGCCGGCGGCGAACACCCCGGGAAGGCCCGTGGCGAATTTTCCGTGCTCGGCCCGGACGTTGGACCGCTCGTCCTGGGCCACGCCCAAGGATTTGAGCAATTCGGCTTCGGGGCCCAGGAACCCCATGGCCAACAGCACCAATTGCGCGGGCCAGACTTTCTCCGACCCGGGGATTTCCTGGGGGACGAACCGGCCCTGGGCGTCCTTGGCCCACTCGATTTGAACGGTGTGGATTTCCTTCACGCGGTTGGCGTGGGCGCCGCTCACGATCTTTTTGGTGGAGATCAGGTAGCGCCGGGGGTCTTCGCCGAACACCGCCGCGGCTTCCTCCTGGCCGTAGTCCATTTTATAGACCTTGGGCCACTGGGGCCAGGGATTGTCGGAGGCCCGGGCGTCCGGCGGGCGGGGCAAAATTTCAAACTGAACGAGGCTCTTGCACCCGTGCCGGAGCGCGGTCCCCACGCAGTCGGTGCCCGTGTCGCCGCCGCCGATGACGATGACGTCCTTGCCCGCGGCGGAAATGAATTTCCCGTCCTTGTGGTTCGAATCCAAAAAGCTTTTCGTGTTTTGGTGGAGGAATTCCATGGCGAAATGAACGCCCTTGAGTTCCCGGCCGGGAACGTTCAGGTCCCGGGGGGCCGTGGCGCCGGTGCACAGGGCCACGGCGTCGAATTCCTTGCGGAGTTTTTCGGCGGGGTAGTTTTTCCCCACCTCGGCGCCCGTGACGAACGTCACGCCCTCCTGGGCCAACAGGTCCACCCGCCGTTTGACGACGGTCTTGTCGAGCTTCATGTTGGGAATGCCGTACATGAGCAACCCGCCGGCGCGATCGGCCCGCTCAAACACCGTGACCGTGTGGCCGGCCCGGTTCAACTGGGCGGCGCAGGCCAGGCCCGCCGGGCCCGACCCCACCACCGCGACTTTTTTGCCCGTGCGCTTGGCCGGGACCTCGGGGGTCACCCAGCCTTCGGCGAAGGCTTTGTCGATGATGGAGACTTCCATGTTTTTGATGGTCACGGGCGGTTCGCTGATGCCCAGGACGCAGGAGCCTTCGCAGGGCGCGGGACAGACCCGGCCCGTGAATTCGGGAAAATTGTTGGTCTTGTGCAGACGCTCCAGGGCCTCGTGCCACAGGCCGCGAAACACCAGGTCGTTCCATTCCGGGATCAGGTTGTTGATGGGGCAGCCCGAGGCCATGCCGGCCACGAGGTTTCCCGTGTGGCAAAAAGGAGTGCCGCAATCCATGCACCGGGCGCCCTGCTTGCGGAGGGCTTCCTCGGGCATGTGTTCGTGGAATTCCTTGTAATGACGGATGCGGGAGGACGGGTCCGCGTCTTTGGGCAGTTCCCGGTTGAATTTCATGAAGCCCGTGGCCTTCGCCACGCCCAGGGGTTTGACCTTCGGCGCCGCGCCGTGGCCGTTCGTGTTCGCTTTTTCCACCGTCGAATCGTTCACAGGGTTCATGCCAGTCTCCCGGGTTCGGCCCCGGTCTGAACGGGATAGCCGCTTTTTTGCCACCAATCCAAACCGCCCACCAATTCCTTGATGGAGCAGCCGAAGGCCGCCAATCGGATGGCCGCCTTGGCCGCCGCGTTGCAGCCGATGCCGGCGCAACAGAGAACATACACCTTGCCCTGGGGCAGGCGGGTCGACACCGCGTCCCGATCGATTTCCCGGTAAGGCAGGTTGAGGGCCCCGGGCACGTGGCCCTTGGCGTAGGCCTCCGGCGATCGGGGGTCCAGCACCACGAAGGCGTCGACGCCGGCCTGAAGATCGGCGTAAACGTCCGAGGCGTCCGTCTCCAACGTCAATTTGTGGAGGAAATATTGGCGCGCTTGAACCGACTTGGCCGGCTTGTGTTCCAGGACCAGGGACGCCACCTCAGTTCCCTCCGACGCGGGCGAGATCCCGCGCGTTTTCTTCAAAGGCCGCCATGATGGCTTCGTCGCCCGTCAGGCCGGCCGCGTGGACCTGCTTGATGGACTGGATCATCCGCTTGTAATCCTTGGGCATGATCTTGAGGAACGTCTTGATCAGGGCGGGCCCGGCCTCCAACACCCGCTTGGCCACGGTGCTGGTGGTGTAGAGCAGGTGCTTTTTCAATAAATTGCGGACTTCGTCGATGTCCTCGGGCTCCATGGGGTCGATCTCCACCATTTCGCGGTTGATGCGCTTGAGCAGCCCGTCGTCGGTGGGCATCAGGTAGGCCACGCCCCCGGACATGCCGGCCGCGAAATTCCGTCCCACGGGCCCCAAAACCACCAGGCGGCCGCCGGTCATGTATTCGCACCCGTGGTCGCCCACGCCTTCCACCACCGTGTGCACGCCGGAATTCCGGACGCAGAACCGCTCCCCGGCCTGGCCGCGGATGTAGGCCTCGCCGGACGTGGCGCCGTAGAAAGCGACGTTGCCGATGATGATGTTGTCTTCGGGCACGTAGGAGGCGTTCTTGGGCGGGGCCACGATCAACTTGCCGCCGGAAAGCCCCTTGCCGAAATAATCGTTGGCGTCCCCGTCCAACACCAGGGTCATGCCCCGGGGCACGAAGGCGCCGAAGCTTTGACCGGCCGACCCCGTGAAGGTCAGTTCAATGGTGTCGTCGGGCAGGCCCTTGGCCCCGTGCCGGCGCGTCAACTCGCTGCCGGTGATGGTCCCCGCCACGCGGTTGCGGTTTTGAATGGGCACCGTCGCCTTGACCTTCTCGCCGCGTTCCAGGGCGGGCTTGCAGAGATCCAGGAGCACGCGCATGTCCAGGGAATCGGCGATGCCGTGGTCCTGTTTCATCTGGGCGTAACGGCCCACCTCGGGGCCGGCGGTCGGCGCGTAAAGGATGTTGGAGAAATCCAACCCCTTGGCTTTCCAGTGATCGACGGCCTTCCGGGCTTCCAAACGGTCCACCCGGCCGACCATCTCGTTCAACGAGCGGAAACCGAGCCGCGCCATCAGCTCCCGGACTTCCTGGGCGATGAAGCGCATGTAGTTCACCACGTGGGCCGGGTCGCCCGTGAATTTTTTCCGCAGTTTCGGGTCCTGGGTGGCCACGCCCACGGGGCAGGTGTTCAAGTGGCAAACGCGCATCATCACGCACCCCAGCACCACCAAGGGGGCCGTGGCGAAACCGAATTCCTCCGCGCCCAACAGCGCGGCGATGACGACGTCCCGGCCGGTTTTGAGCTGGCCGTCGGTTTCCACCACGATGCGGCTCCGCAGATTGTTGAGCACCAGGGTCTGGTGGGTTTCGGCCAAGCCGAGCTCCCAGGGCAGGCCCGCGTGTTTGATGGACGACTGGGGCGAGGCGCCCGTGCCGCCGTCGAAACCGGAAATCAGGACCACGTCCGCGTGGGCCTTGGCCACGCCGGCGGCCACCGTGCCGACGCCCACCTCCGAAACGAGTTTCACGCTGATGCGGGCGTGGTGGTTGGCGTTCTTCAGGTCGTGGATGAGCTCCGCCAGATCCTCGATGGAATAAATGTCGTGGTGCGGCGGGGGCGAAATGAGCCCCACCCCGGCCGTGGTGTGCCGGGTCTTGGCGATCCAGGGATAAACCTTCGTGCCGGGCAACTGCCCGCCTTCGCCGGGCTTGGCCCCCTGGGCCATTTTGATCTGAATTTCCCGGGCGTTGACCAGGTAGAGGCTGGTCACGCCGAAGCGCCCCGAGGCCACCTGCTTGATGGCGCTGTTTTTGGAATCGCCGTTCGGAAGCAATTTGTAACGTTCGGGGTCCTCGCCGCCTTCCCCGGTGTTGGACTTGCCGCCCACCCGGTTCATGGCCACCGCCAGGGCCTCGTGGGCTTCCTGGGAGATGGATCCGTAGCTCATGGCGCCGGTTTTAAACCGTTTCATGAGGTCCTCCACCGACTCGACTTCGTCGATGGGAACGGACGCGCCGGGCTTGAAATCCAAAAGCCCCCGCAAAGTGTAGAGGGTTTTTTCCTGTTTGTTAATCACGTCGGCGTATTTCTTGTAGGCCCCGTAATTGTTGGTTCGCGCCGCCAGTTGCAGGCCGTGGATGGTTTCCGGGTTGAAGAGGTGCGCTTCGCCCTCTTTCCGCCATTGATACTGCCCTCCCACGTCCAACACCTTTCCATCGGTGACCCGTTCCGGGAACGCGCGGTGGTGCCGCCGCCGGGCTTCCTCGGCGATCACGGACAGGTCGGCCCCCTCGATGCGGGTGGGCGTTCCCGTGAAATAAGGATCCACGACGGACTTGTTCAACCCGATGGCTTCGAAAATCTGGGCGCCGCGGTAACTTTGGATTGTCGAGATGCCCATTTTGGAAATGGTTTTGACCGATCCCTTGGTGGCCGCCTTGATGAAATTCTTGACGGCGGTTTTGTGGTCCACGTTCACCAGGAGGCCCTGGGCGATCATGTCGTCCAGGGTCTCGTAGGCGAGGTACGGGTTGATGGCCCCCACGCCGTAGCCCAGGAGGAGGGCGAAGTGATGCACTTCCCGGGGTTCTCCGCTTTCCAACAACAGACCGACCTTCATCCGCGTGCCCCGGCGGATCATGTCGTGGTGAAGAGCCGCCACCGCCAACAGGGCGGGAATGGGCGCGCGGGTCGGGGAAACGCCCCGGTCCGAGAGCACGAGAAGATTGGCGCCGTCTTTCACGGCCGCGTCGGCCGCCGCAAAAAGGTCTTTCAGGGCTTTCTCAAGCGATTGAACGCCGCCCGCGGGATCGAAAAGGATCGGGAGGGTGAGGGCCCGAAATCCGGGGGCGCTGATGTGCCGCAGTTTTTCCAATTGATCGTTGCTCAGGATGGGGCTTTTGAGTTCGATCAGCTTGGCGCTTTCGGCCGTGGGATCGAGCAGGTTGTGCTCGGACCCCAGGAGCGTCGTGGCGGAGGTGACGATTTCCTCCCGGATGGCGTCGATGGGCGGGTTGGTCACCTGGGCGAAGAGCTGCTTGAAATAGTTGTAGAGCAAATGGGGTTTTTCCGACAACACGGCGATGGGGGTGTCCGTCCCCATGGACCCGATGGCCTCCACGCCGCTCCGGGCCATGGGTTCCATCACCAAGCGCAAGTCCTCGTAGGTGTAGCCGAAACATTGCTGCCGCTGGACCACGTCGCCGTGGCTTTCGTGGGCGGGCGGGGTCGCGTCCCCCAAATCCTCCAACGCGATCAAATTCTTGTCCAGCCATTCGCGGTAGGGCTTTTCGGCGGCGATGGTTTTCTTGATTTCATCGTCGGCGATGATGCGGCCGGCCGCGGTGTCGATCAACAGCATCCGCCCCGGCTGAAGCCGGCCTTTGTGGAGCACCCGGTCCGCCGGAATGTCCAGAACGCCCACTTCGGAAGCGAGAACCACCAGATCGTCCTGGGTGACCACGTAGCGGGAGGGCCGTAGTCCGTTGCGGTCCAGGGTCGCGCCCACCATCGTGCCGTCGGTGAAGCCCATGGAAGCGGGGCCGTCCCAGGGTTCCATCAGGCAGGAATGGAATTCGTAGAAGGCTTTCTTCTCCTCGGTCATGCTCTCGTGGTTGGACCAGGGCTCCGGGATCATCATCATCATGGCGTGGGGGAGCGAACGACCCGCCAGGACCATGAATTCCAGGCAGTTGTCAAACATCGCGGAGTCCGATCCGTCGGTGTCCACGACGGGCAAAATTTTCTTCAAATCGGGGCCGAAGGCGTTCGAAGCCAAAAGCGCCTCCCGGGCCATCATCCAATTGACGTTGCCCCGGAGGGTATTGATCTCGCCGTTGTGAATGATGTAGCGGTACGGATGCGCCCGGTTCCAATTGGGAAAAGTGTTGGTCGAAAAGCGCGAATGGACCAGCGCCAGGGCCGAGGACAGCGCGGGGTCTTTGAGATCCGGGTAATAATCCTCCACCTGGCCCGAGAGCAACATGCCCTTGTAGACCAGCGTGCGGGCCGAGAGGCTCGGGATGTAGAAGGTATTGGACCCGTTGGCGTCCAGATACTTGAGGGCGTGCTCCGCCCGTTTGCGGATCACGTACAGCTTGCGCTCAAAGGCCGGCTCGTCGGGCACGGAAGCCGACCGGCCGATGAAGGCCATGCGGCTGACGGGTTCCCCCGCCTTGGCGCTGTTGCCCAGGGCGCGGTTGTCGGTCGGAACCGCGCGCCAGCCGAGGAAAGCCTGCCCTTCTTCGTTGACCAGGGCCTCGAATGTCTTCTCCGCTTCGGCCCGCTTTTTCTCGTCCCGGGGGAAATACATCATGGCCACGCCGTACCGGCCCGGTTCGGGCAGGGCGACCCCGGCGGCCTTTTTCAGGAATTCGTGGGGAATCTGAATCAGAATGCCCGCGCCGTCGCCGGTGTTGGCCTCGCAGCCGCAGGCGCCGCGGTGGTTCAAATTATTGAGGACCGTCAACGCCTGGGAAACGATGGCGTGGGACTTCTTCCCTTTGATGTTGACGACGAAGCCGATGCCGCAGGCGTCGTGCTCGAATTGGGGATCGTACAAGCCCTGCTGTTTGGGTTCGCTCATTTTGTTTTTCCTGTCCTCGTTGACACGACGTTGGCGGTTCCATCGGCGCTGGCGCCGTCCGCCCGCAGGGCCCGCACAAACCCCGCCACGTTGGGCCGCGGGGCTTTCCCCCGACGTTGGAGGATGCCCAGCGGGCGATAAAACGGTTTGCCCTTGAGGGGCACGGCGGCCAAGGTTCCGGCCCGCACTTCCCGCTCCACGGTGGGGGCCGGCAGGAGCGACACGCCCGAGCCGATTTCCACCGCCTGCTTGATCGCCTCGATGTTGTCGAACTCGAGGGCGACCTCCACCGCGACGCCGGTTTTTCTCAAAAACCGGTCCATTTCGCGGCGGACCGTCAAATCTTTATCGAAGGCCACGAAGGGTTCGCCGGAGAGCCGCGCGGCGTCCACCTCGGCCCGCCGGGCGAAGGGGTGGTCCGCGGCGCAGGCCACGACGATTTCCTCGCGCCGCCAGGGGATCACGTCCACGTCCCGCCGGGCCTGGGGGAAGGAAACGATGCCCACGTCCGCCCGGTCCTCGGCCACCGCGTCGTACACCCGGTCCGGGTGGGCGTATTCCAAGTGCACCTTGACCGCGGGGTTCTGTTTCAAAAACTTTTCCACAAACTCCCGCATGTGGCGCAGGCCGACGGAGTAGATGGCCGCCACGCGGACTTCGGCGTTTTCCGTGCGCTGGCGCCCGCTGACCCGCCGCTCCAGGGCGTCGTAATGATCGATCAACTCGCGGCATCCGTCGTAAAACTGTTTTCCAGCGGGGGTGAGGGTCCAGGGACGGCGCGACCGGTCGATGAGCGTCACCCCCAGGCGGGACTCCAATTGATGCACGGCCTGGCTGGCGGCGGACTGGGTGACGTTGTGAACCTCGGCGGAGCGGGAAAAGCTGCGCAGGCGGGCCACGTCGCAAAAGATCTTCAGTGTTTCGATGTGCACGCGTCCCCCGAGAAACGGATCGGGCGCCCGCGCGCACCGGCCGGGCGACCCCGCGGGTCGAAAACCGGTCGTTAGATGCTATATTTTTTTATTGAATATTAAAAGATTCTAATATTAGAATCGCTAATACAAAGGCGCCCGCTAGAAGGCCACCACCGGGGCCGTCTGGGCCTGGGGCGCCGCTTCAAAATACCCCCGCGGCGCGAAACCCGACCAACGGGCCACCAGGTTCCCGGGGAAAAGCCGGAGCGCCACGTTGTAAGTTTTGGCGGCCTCGTTGAACCGCCTCCGCTCGACCGCGATCCGGTTTTCCGTTCCGGCCAGCTCGTCCTGGAGTTTTAGAAAATTCTCGTTGGCCTTGAGGTCGGGGTATTTCTCAATCACGACCATGAGGCGCGACAGGGCGCCTTCCAGCCCCTGGGCGGCGGACATTTTGTCGCCGGGGGTTTTGGCTTCGCCCCATTGGCTTCGAAGACGCGTGACTTCCTCCAGCACCGAGGCTTCGTGCTTCGCGTAGCCTTTCACGGTGTTCACCAGGTTGGGGACCAAATCAAAACGCCGCTGCAAAACGTTTTCCACCTGGGCCCAGGCGGCGGTGGCGCCTTCGTTCAGCCCCACCAACCGGTTGTAGGTGCCGACGGCCCACAGACCGCCCACCACGACCAACGCCCCCACCCCCAAAACGGCCACCGCGATTTTGCTTTTCATTGAACCCTCCCGGTCACAGGGCGTCGACGGCGGCCAAAACGTCGTCGATCGCCTTCAAATATCGGTCGAACAACACGTCGGGGTCGCCCGCGGGCTTGACCCCCGTTTTCATGCTCAAAATTTCCCCCACCACGTCGGCGTCGAAGGAAACCTTTCGGGCCAGCGCGCCCAGGGCGTCCGTCTTTTTCACCGGCGGCTCCTCGCCGAAGAGCCGCAGGGCGTGGCGGAAGAGAACCAACACCCCCGACACGGACTGGACCATCACGCGCAACAGGTCTTTCCGCCGACCGCCCGCCTCGAAATACGCCCGCCGCAGACGCAGGAGTTTCCCCTTCAATTCGTGTTCGATTTGGTGGCGCAGATGAACGCCCTGGACGTGGAGCGGGGCGATGACGTCCGCGCCGGCCAGCACCCGGTACCCGTCCCGGAGATCCAAAAACTCCACCGGAAAATCCTCCACCGACCGGGACAAACCGTCTTTGGAAAAAAACACCGGGATGGGTTGGCCGGATTTCCGCCACCGCCACACGGCGGGCAAGGCCCGCTTTAAAACGGGCAGGGACCCGTCTTTCAGAACGACGATGAGGTTCTGATCCGAATGGCCTTCCACAAAATTTCCCGAGGCGGCCGACCCGTGCAGGACGATGGACACCAACTGGGGTCCCAGGAGGCCCGCCAATTCCCCGGCGAAATCCGCCGCGGTCTTCTTCTTAAAAAATGAACTCACCATGATCCCGACGCTCCTCCTCCACCGGACGATCCGCCGCCAAAACCTCCGCCCCCGCCCCCAAAGCCGCCGGACCCGAAGCTTCCCCCGCCCCCGCGACCGCCGCCCCAGAGGGCGTGTTGGATCGGGTGATCCGGACCGGCGAAGAGATACCGGAGCCCCAACGCGGCCAACCCCGACACCAAGGCCCCGGCGAAGGAAACACCCGTTTTTAAAACCGCCAATAGGATGAAAACGTAGCCGAGGCCTCCGAAAAATAACACCACCAGAAAACCGAGGAGCCAGGGATACCAGGACCGGTCTTCCACCCGCGTGGACTCCGCGGGAAATTCGACCGCCCCCCCGCGGACGATCGTCGCCACGCTTTGGGCGCCCGCCTCGAGCCCCGCCGCCAGCCGCCCCGCTTTGAATTCGGGGATCATTTTCGCCCGGATGATTTCCCCGCACAACCCGTCGTTCAGCGTCCCTTCCAGGCCGTACCCCACCTCGATCCGGGTTTTGCGGTCCTGCACGGCCAACAATATCAAAACGCCGTTGTCTTTTCCCTTTTTCCCGACACCCCAGGCGTTGAAGAGCGCGTTGGCGGCGTTCTCCACCGTGTCGCCTTCCAGGGAGGGGACGGTGACGATGGCCAGTTCGGCCGTGGTCTTGTTCTCCAGGCCGGCGGCCAGGGACGTAAGCCGGGCCCGGGCGTCGGCGTCCAATACCCCGGCGAAATCGGATACGGCGCCCTGGGGTTTGGGGAATTCCCGGGCCACGGCCGTCCCGGCGGCCGTCAGAAATCCCAGGGCCAAAAGGGCCTTTTTCATGGAATGTCTTTCCAACGTTTCACGGTCGCCGGAGATACCCCGAAGGAGCCCAAGGCCGCGACGTTGTTGGGGTTCAAGGCCCACTGGGCCAAAGCCGACTCGTAGGGCAAGTCGTGGCGAAGGGATTCCCGAAGGGCCCGCCGACGGAAAGCCGTTGCCAGGGTCGGCCGGCCGGCCTTTTCCGCCCAGGCCCCCAATCCCAGCAACGCCATCGCGACGCCCCGGGCATCCTCGGATTTACGGAAAAGAGCGAGGGCTTTGTCGTAGGCGCGGCGGGACTCCGCGAGTCGATCCAACCGACGAAAGCTCCCCCCGAGTCCCCACCAGGCGAAGCCTTCGCTGCTTTCGTCCCCGAGCTTTTTGTAAAGACCGGCGGAACGGCGGTAAAGGGGGAGGGTTTTTCGGGCGTCGCCGTAGGTCCGGTGGGCGTTGGCCATGCCGCAAAGCCCGTACGCCCGGCCGAAGGGATCCCCCAGGCGGTCCAAGAGGCCGTGGGCGCGTCGATAGAAAGCGAGGGAGGGGGCGGAGCGGCCGATGACCCGGGCCACGCCGCCGGCGCCGCAGAGGGCAAAGGCTTCCGCGGAACGATCGCCCAACCGTCGGGCCAAGGCCGCCGCCCTGGAAAAAGCACCGACGGCGGAGGGGAGATGGCCGGAAAAACGCTCGACCCCGCCCAAAGACCACCAGGCGTGCTGCCGGGCGGCCGGAGAGGCTCCTTGGGCGCGGAGGACCCGCTGCAGAAGGGCCCGGGCTTTCGGGAAATTCCCCAGGCCCCGCTCCACCAGGGCCGATTCCATCCAAATTTCCTCGGGCGGCGGGGACGAGGCGCCGAACCGGCGCGCCCGCTCCACCGTTCGCCACAGGGCCCGGGCCCGGGCGTACCGGCCCAAAACCCGAAGACAAGCGCTCACTCCCAGGAGGGTTCGAAGGCGCTCCGTGGGTACGTTTAATCGGCGATAGAGGGCGTGGGACCGGCCGTAGAAGGAAAGGGCCTTTTGAAAGGCCCCCAGGGCGCGGAGGGTTTCGGCTTCTTGATGAAGGACGTCCGCCCGCAAATAAGGGTCGCGGGCGATTCGACGAACACGGGCGTAGAGGGGCCGGGCGCGATCGTATTGCCCCTGGGCAAAGAAGCGCTCGGCCTTCTGAAGAAGGAAGAGAGCGTCCGCCATGGCGGGTCGATTGGGGGAGCGGTCGGGGACCGCGGGAATTACCGCTTGGAGTGCTGGTAGCGGCGCCGGGCTTTGGGCTGGCCGGCTTTTTTTCGCTCGACGGCCCGGGGATCGCGCGTGAGGAACCCCTTCGCGCGGAGCGGCGAGCGGAGTTTCGGATCCACGGTCACGAGCGCCCGGGAGAGGCCCAGGCGGATCGCGTCGGCCTGGCCGGTGATGCCGCCGCCGGTGGTCGAAACGATGATGTCAAAGGTGGACAGGGCGTTGGACACCCGGAACGGCGCCAAGGCCGACGCTTTTTGACGCTCGTTGCCGCCGAAAAAGGTTTCAACGCTTTTGCCGTTGACCGTCACGCGGCCCTCGCCGGGAATGAGGCGGACGCGGGCGATGGCCGTTTTTCGGCGGCCCGTGGCCCACAGCGGATTTTGGCGCGTGATTTCGATGGTTTCGGACGTCATGATCGGCCTTTCAGAAAAGGTTACTTGCTCGCCAGGGCGAAGGGACCGCCGGAGCGAATTTTTGGTTTTTTGGTGTCCACGACGATCGCGCCGGGGTAAATCTTGGAGCCCTCGGCCGCCCGGAACACCTTGAGGCGGCGCATGAAGCGGTCGCGCAGGCGGTTCTTGGGAAGCATTCCGTAGACGGCCAACTCCACCGCCCGCTCGGGTTTTTCTTCCAACAGTTTCCCGTAGTGGGTGTAGGTTTGCCCGCCGCGGAAACCCGAGGCGCGGAAATCCATTTTTTGGGTTTTCTTGTTGCCGGTCAGGGCGACTTTTCCGGCGTTGATGACCACGACGCCGTCGCCCAGGTCCTGGTGCGTGTTGAAAGTGGCTTTGCCTTTTCCGCGCAGGAGGCCCGCGCTCAAAGTGGCCAGGCGGCCCAGGGCCACGCTGTCGGCGTCGACCACGAACCAGCGGCGTTCGACGGTGTTCGGTTTGGGGTGATGGGTTTGTATCGTCGGCATAGGGGCAGGATTTTAGAAAATTAATTTCAATTGGTCAAGGGCTTCAGCGTTTTTTTCCGGCGCGGGCGTTTCGGGCCGCGGGGAACCCTTCGGGTTCCGTCGGAGTGGTGCCGTCGGACGGCAAGTCGCCGGCCTTAAACAACGGGGCCGGGGCCACGCCGCCCAGGTCCTTCACCATGGCGATTTCCACGCAGGCGTCGGGGAAATAAGGGCACCGCACGCATTCCGTCCAGACTTTGTGGGGCAGATCGTTTTTGCCCACCCGGGAAAATCCGATTTTATCGAAAAAACCGTCCTTCATGGTCAGGGCAAACACCCGGGTGATGCCCAGGGTTTTCGCGTCTTTCAGGCAAGCGTCGAGCAACTTCCGCCCGATGCCGCGCCCCTGGAAGTCGGGGTCCACCGCGAGGGCTTTGACCTCGGCCAAATTGTCCCATTGAACGGCCAGGGAGCAACACCCCACCACCCGACCCTTGTCGTCGGCCACGTGGAACTGCTGCAAGTTTTCGTAGAGCTCGGAGATGGCCCGGGGCAACAGCTCCTTTTTCTCGGCGAAAACCGAGAGGAGCTTGTGCAGGGCGCGCACATCGCCGATTTTGGCCCGTCGAATGGTGATCACGGGAAGCATTTTACCATTTTGGCGGCGTCTCCCCGGGACTCAGGCGCGGCGGGTGGAGGCGGGTTCCGCCGGACGGCGGAGCTTGAGACGTCCGAGGATCTCCTCGGCCCGGGCCCGGGCCGCGTCCATTTTCGGATAGCGGATTTGCCGGTAGCCCCGGACGCCGGCCGGGACTTGCAGGGCTTCCACGTATTGGCGGTAGGTGGCTTCGTCGTGGAAAATCTGGAAACCGTCGACGATTCCCGTGTACCAGTCGCGGAACGCCTTTTCCTTGTCGTGCCATTGGGGCAGAAGGCGGCGGAGGAGTCCCAGCCGTTTCATGACGTGAAGCTGCCAATTCTGGGACCGCAGATCGAACTCGACCTTCCGACCGAACAACACGAATTGCGGGCGGTTCAGGTGGACGTAGGTCATTTGGTCCCCCCGGGCGGGGTCGACGTCGTAGCGGGCCCGGTCCCGGCGGTATTTTTCCTCCGACGTCAGGAGGCGCGCCACGTACACCTCGTCTTTAATCGCGGTGACCCGGTGCAGATTTTCCAACACCGCGCGGGTGGCGGCGTGCCCGCGGTCTTTTCGGTCTTTTTGATAAACCGTCCAGAGGCGGACCAAATACCCCTTGGCGGCGTCGGGCCCGCCGTATTGAAAGAGGTCGTAAACGGCCTGGGCCAGCCGGGCCCGGGGGGCGTCGTCCATGTCCATCCAGCGGACGGCTTCTTCGACCATCCGACGGTATTCCTTGGACCAACGGCCGCCGCGCACCCAGTGGGATTTCCGCAGAAGCTCGGCGCGGTCTTCCAACACCTCCCAGTAGCCGGGCAGCCGGGGCGAATAGGCTTCGAACCGCCGGGCGTCCACGGTGGCGGCGCGGCCCAGGTCGAAGGCCCGGAGATTTTCCTCCAGGTCCTGGGGCGGCACCATGCGCCCGATGGCCTTCTTCAAATTCTCCAACCCGATGGGAATGACGCCCTTCTGGTAGAGGGCGCCGAGCAGGAGGACGTTGGCGTAGAGTTTCGTCCCGAAGAACGCCTCGGAAATATTCGAGAAATCCAAGCCCAAATACTGGTCCGCCCGCGTGTGGGTCCGGAGGGCGGTTTCCAATTCCAAGACGGAAAAATCGTCCTTGCCGAGGAGCGTTTTGACCGTGGGCATCTTGTGGGTGTTGACCACGGCCACCGTTCGGTCGGGGCTGGCCACCCGCAGATTGACCTTGGGGTCCAAGCCGCGGACCGATTCCAGCAGATCGATGCCGAGCAGAACGTCCGCCCGGCCGTAGGGCACGAGCGGCGCCTTGACCCGTTCGTCCGGGGAGAAAATGACGTGGCCGTAGACGCCGCCGTTGCGGATGGCGAGGCCCTTTTTATCGGCGAAGAGGACGTGGTAGCCCTGGAGCATTCCGGCCTGAACCAGAATGCCCGTGATGACGCCGGAGCCCATGCCGCCCACGCCGGCGGTGTAGCAGTACCACCCGTCGCCCAGGGGGTTCGGCGTCACGGGCGGAAGCGGCGTGGACTCCCAGGGCCGCGGCCCCGGGGCCCGACGGCGGCGGATGGTGATTTCCTCGAAGGACGGGCAAACTTTGCCCTTGGCGCAGGCCCCGTCGGCGATGCACAGGGACTTGTCGGTGATGATTTTGGGGCCCAGCAGGGTTTCCTCGATGCCGAGGCCCGGGCACCCGGTGGCGTTGGTGCATTCGAGGCAGTACTCGCAGACTTCCGGCGTGATGTTGATCACTTTTTCTTCCGGCAGGAAGCCCAGCGCGCGGACGATTTTTTTGCGTTCCTTGCGGACCCGGCGATGGTAGGTGATGCCGCATTCCTTGTCGGCGATCACCACTTTGACGCCGGCCTTCAAAATGACTTCCTCCAGGAGGGCGCGGTAGGATTCCCGGTAGGCCGGGTTCACCCGGAAGATGGGGATGCTGTCCCGGGCCATGCCGCGAATGACCTGCTCGATGTCCTGGGCGAAGGTTTTTTCGGCCATCAAATTCTCGGCGCTCCCCGGCGTGGGCTGGTGCCCCGTCATCGCCGTGGTTTTGTTTTCCAGGATGATGTAGGTGATGTCCTGCCCGTTTTTGATGGAGTCCGAGACCGCGAGCATGCCGGAGTGAAAAAAAGTCGAGTCCCCGAGGAACACCACCTGCTTGTTCTTGATGAAGGGGTCCATGCCGGAGCCCGTGCCGCCGCCCAACCCCATGCCGGAATAATCCTGCATCAGGCCGATGTTCGGCTCGAACTGGAGCATGGAGTGGCAGCCGGATTCGCCGTGGAAAATGACTTCGACCGGCTCCCGCTTGTGGTTTTCCTTCATGAACGCGGCGTCCTGAAAATCGGCCTTGAGGGCTTTGGTCACCGTCGAGGAGTCTCGGTGGGGGCACCCCGGGCAAAAGGTCGGCGTTCGGATCGGGATGGAAATTTTGTAGTCGGCGGTTTTCCGCGCCCGGGCCACGGCCCCGGTGCGGGGCGCGGCGGGGCCGGCCATTTTCATTTCCAAAAGGGGCGCCAGACGGTCCATGACGATCGCGACGTTCAAGCCCCGCTCCACGGGGAAGCCGGGAAGCTCGTCGGGAAACTTCTTCCCCCACACGGCGGGCGGGCGCGTCAGCCGACCGTCCTGGTGCGCCCGCTGGAGGGCCCGCACGACCTGGGTTTCCAGAAAATCCCGCTTTTCCTCCACGACCACGAGGTGTTCCACCCGCGCGGCGAAATCCCGCAACAGGGTTTCGTCCAGGGGAAAGGACATGCCGAATTTGAGAACCGGAAACTGTCCGGCCAAACCCATTTCGTCCAAGGCTTGGACCAGGTAACCGTAGGAGAGCCCGGCCGACACGAAGCCCAGGGGCGCGGAACCCGTCGGGCCTTCCACGCGATTCAGGCCCCGGGTCCGCACGGCCGCCAACAGCTTCTGATAACGGGCGGCCAGCGTGGCCTCGCGCATCGATGTGTGAGGCGGGATCATGACGGTGCGGTCGACGGGCAACTGCCCGGCGGTCAGGACGGTCCGTTGAAGGTGGTTCACGGTCGGAAACAGATTGGGACGGCAGCGCACGGTGCCGCCGCCGTCGGCCTGGTTGGTCGTCAGCACGTAGGTGAAATAGAGGTCGGTCTCGCCGGAAAGTTCGAAGGCGTCTTTGATCCAGTCTTTGATTTCCTGGAAGGTGGCGGGTTCCAACACGGGCATGTGGAGGTGGAGGCTCAAGAACCGGGAATCGGAGTTGATCTGGGTGGTTTCGTTCCAGGGATCGTCGCCGACCACGACCAGGGCGCCGCCGGCGGGTTGTTGGGGTTCCGACAGGTTGCCGATGGCCAGGCCGTCGGCCGCCACGTGCATGCCGACCGATTTCATGACCGCCATGGCGCGCAGATTGGCCAGCCGGGCGCCGTTCAAGCGCGCCGCGGCCAACGCTTCGTTGTTGGCCATTTGGGCCACGACGCCGTTTTCGAGCAGAAGGGGCGCGGCGCGCCCCACCGCGTCGAACACCTCCGACACGGGCGATCCGGGGTATCCGGTCAGGAGCGCCACGCCGCCTTCCAGGGCGCCCTTCAACAGGAGCTCGTTGCCCGTGAACGCGGCCCAACCGTCTTCTTTTAGAAATCGTTTGTCCACACAGCCTCCAAGGTCAAATCGTCGCCCCGCTCAACGGCGGGAAGATTCCAGCAATTCCCGGGCGTGCCGAAGGCCGATGTCGCCTTCGGATTCCTTGCCCGTGCCGCCGAAGAGGCGGGCGATTTCCTGAACCCGGTCCGTTTCCGTCAACGCGCGGACCGACGTCCGTGTCCGGGTTTTTTGAATTTCCTTTTCCACCACGAAATGCCGGTCGCCGCAGGCCGCGATCGTGGCCAAATGCGTCACGCACAGCACCTGATGGGAGCCGCCCAGCTTCGCCAGCTTCCGGCCCAAGACGGCGCCCAGGGCGCCGCCCACGCCGGCGTCAATTTCGTCGAACACCAAGACCGGCACGGCGTCGGTTTTGGCCAGAACGCTTTTAACGGCGAGCATGACCCGGGACAGCTCTCCCCCGGACGCCACGTCGGCCAGGGGGCGCCGCCCTTCGCCGGGATTCGGCGTAAACCAAAACCGAACCTCGTCCATTCCCGCGCTCGTGTAGCGGCCCGGCTCGGCCAGGGCTTCGATGTCCAAGACGGCGTGGGGCAGGCCCACGTCCCGAAATTCCTTGTTGATGGCGGCGTCCAGTTTCTTGGCCGCCGCGCCGCGGGCCGTGGACAACTTTTCGGACCGGGCGGCCAATTGTTTCTCGGCGGCCGCGAGGCGTTCGGCCATGTCCCGGTTTTTGTTTTCCAAATTCTCCAGCCGGTCCAGTTCCCCCGCCACCCGGGCCCGGTAGGCCACCACGTCGGCCAGCGTGGGGCCGTATTTTTTCTTCAGTTTCGCCAGCTGGTCCAACCGCGAAAGGGTTTCCTCCAGCTTCGCCGGGTCCTGTTCCAGACCGCCGGCGAAGGCCTCCAACCGCTGGGCGGCTTCCTCCAGCTGGACGATGGCCCCGTCCAGCAAATCGGCCGTTTCGCCCAGCGGCGCCCCCAGGGCGCGCAAGGAGTCCAACAGCGACCGGGTCCGGCGCGTCAATTCCGCGGCGGAGCCCTCCCGCCGGGAAAGACCGTCCAGGGCCTCTTCGGAGGCGGCGCGCAATTTTTCGGCGTTCTTGAGCTGGGGCAGCAATTGATCCAGGACGGCTTCTTCCTCCGCCCGGGGATCGGCCGCGTCCAACTCCTGCCGTTGATACCGGTACAAATCCAACCGCTGGGCCCGTTCCTGCTCGGAGAGCGCCAAGGTGTCCCGCTCGGCCACCACGGTGCGCCAGGCGTCGAAGGCCGCCGCCACCTCGTCCCGCAAACCCTCCAACCCGCCGTGGGCGTCCAGCAAATCCCGTTGTTCGGCCGCCTTCAGCAACAGCTGGTGTTCGTGCTGCCCGTGCACGTAGGCCAACCGCTCGGCCAGACGCGCCAGGGCGGGCAGGCCCACGGGCCGGTCGTTCACGAAGGCCCGGGATTTCCCCCCGGCCTCCACTTCCCGGCGAATCAACAGCTCCCCGGGCTCTTCTTCCGATAAAACGCCCAGTTCCTCGGCGATCTTCCGCAGGCGCGGCGAACCGATGTCGAACCGCGCCGAGACGGTCAGCCGGGCGGCCCCTTCCCGCACCAGTCCCGCGTCGGCCCGACGGCCCAACACCAACCCCAGGGCGTCCAGGACGATGCTTTTGCCCGCGCCGGTCTCTCCCGTTAATACGTTCAACCCCGGCGCGAATTCGAGGGCGTCGTCTTCCAGCAGGGCCAAATTTTTGATGGACAAATGCGTTAACACGGCCTAACGTTCCCCCCAGCTCAGTTTTTCCCGCAACAAGGAAAAGAAGGGCTGATCCCCCTCGGAATAAATCCGAACGCGCTCCCGGGCCTTGCGGAGGACGAGGGGATGTTCGGAACCCGCCGTCCAATGCTCCTGGCCGTCCAGGGAGATCACCAGCCGCTCCGCCCGGTGCCGGGGATCCAGGCGCACTTCCACCACGCTCTCCGGGGGCAAAATGATGGGCCGCTGGTTCAAACTGTGGGCGCACACCGGGGTGAGCACCAGGAGGTCCATTTCGGGCGACACCAGGGGTCCGCCGGCGGCCATGGAATAGGCGGTGGAGCCCGTGGGCGTCGCGACGATGAGACCGTCGCCCACGTAGTTGCCCAAAAGGGCGCCGTTCACGTGCACCGCCAACCGGACCGCCCGACCCGGGGCCTGGGCGTGGATCACGACGTCGTTGAGCGCCAACCGGGGGCGCCCGGCGGACGCGTGGCCGTCCGCCGACAACATCATCCGGCCGATGGCCGGAAGGCGGCCCTCAAACAACCGTTCCAATAGGGGGTAGACCCGCTCCACGTCCGTGGCCGTGAGAAATCCGAGCCGCCCGACGTTGACGCCCAGGAGCGGCACGCCCCAGGGCGCGGCGAGGCGGGCCGCCGCCAGAAGCGTCCCGTCTCCCCCCAGGGCCAACACCGCCTTGGCGGCGCGCAGGCCCGTGCGGCCCACGACCTTGACGCCCCGGCGGGCCAGCCAGGCCTTGATGTCGGGCAACGCCCGTCGCGCGGCGGATTTGTGGGGGTTGTGAAAAAGAGCGATGGGGGAAAAGGAACCCGGATTGTTCTTCATGCGAAAACCTCAGCCCAGGCTTTCCCGCTTGACCAGTTCCTCCCACACCTTGAGAACGTCGCCGTCCCACCACCCGCGCTCCACCTCTTCCCACATGGTGCGGAAGGCCTTTTGAACCGGGTAGGCGTCTTTGTAGCTCCGCCGGGAGGTGAGGGCGTCGTAGATGTCGACCACGTTGACGATGCGGACCAACTTGGGCACCTGGGCGCCCTTGAGCCCGTCGGGGTACCCGGTGCCGTCCAGGCACTCGTGGTGGTGGCGGATCATGGGCAATATGCCCTCCAAACTTTTCAGCCGCTGGCATATCTCGCAACCGATGGTGGGGTGTTTGCGCATGATTTCCCACTCGGCGTCGTCCAGGGGGCCGGCTTTCTGAAGAATCGCGTCCGGGATGCCGATTTTGCCGATGTCGTGGAGCATGCCGGCCTTCCGCAGGGAATCCAATTCAAAGGCGTTGCAGCCCAGGGCGCGCCCCAGGGTCACGGCGTAGCGGCCCACCCGGTCCGCGTGGCCGAGCGTGTAGCGGTCCTTGGCTTCCAGGGTCCGCACGAGGGTCATCAAGATCGCCTCGGCGTCCTCCAACTCGTCCGTCAGGGACTTGATGCGCAGGAGCGATCGGATCCGGGTCATCAGCTCCATTTGCTGATAGGGTTTGGGAAGAAAATCGTCGCAGCCGGCCTCGATGGCGCGGACGCGTTCTTCGTCCGGCAAAAGCCCCGTCACCATGATGACGGGCAACAGGCGCGTGGTGTGGTGGTTTTTGATCCGACGGCAGGTTTCCAGGCCGTTCAGGCGGGGCATGTCGAAATCGATGATGCAGAGATCGGGGGGGCGTTCCTGAATCCGCTCCAGGGCCTCCTGCCCGTCCTGGGCGGTCACGACCGCGAACCCCTCAATGGTTAAAAGCGTTTCGAGGGCTTTTTGGGCGTAGCGGTCGTCATCGGCAATTAAAATCGTGGCCGAACCCGCGGGTGTCATATTGAGAGATAATACCAGATTCTCCCCCGGGCCTCAACGGAAAAGGCCCCCCGTGCGCCGCCGTTTACCCCGGCCAAATCAAGGCAAAAGAGCGTCCCTCAGCGTCTCGGCCGGGCGCCGGGGGGCGCCGCCGGAACGCTCGTCGCGACGACTTCAAAAAGGGTGTAGCGGTCCAGGGGTTCCTTGGAAAGCGTGTAGGGCAGGGCGCCCCAGGCCGAGGCGTAAAACCCCGCCGCGCCCAGATTGTCCATGACCCGCAGCGGAAACCGCCAGGGGTATTCGTAACGCGCCAAGGGCCGCAGGCCCCGGGGGTTGAACCACCACCGGGGCATGATGACTTCCGACCGCAAAAGCAGGTCCCCGGGACGAAAAATCGTGGATTCAAACGCCGGCTTCCAGCCGGCGTCTTTCAGATCGCTCCCCGTGAAGGAATCGCCCAAAAAGTAACCGGTCCGCCCGTGGGTCAGCCACCCGGCCGCGGCCACGTCGCGGATGATCCACCGGCCCGTTTCCGCCTGGAGGTAATCGGCGAGGCCCAAGGCTCCCCCCGCGACGGCCAACGCCCCCACCCACCCGGCCAATCGCCGGCCCCGTCGCTGGGGGAAGAGTTTAAGATCCTCCCCCCATCGGCGCAGGGTCAAAAAAACCACCGGCGGCAGCAGGGTCAGGAAATACCGCGCCGCCACCCATTGCATCACGTAGATCATCTGAAGGGAGGCGGACAGAAGCCACAGCCAGAGAAAAACGTCCAGCGGGAACCGGGAAAGGAGGGCGGTCCGTCCCGATTCGATAAAAAACGCGGCCCCTCCGACGACCAAAACCGCCATGAAAAAAGATTGAAAGGGCGAGAACCCGCCGAAGGGACTCGAGAGGAACCACGTCAGAAAAACCGCGGCCAAAAGAATCCAGAGGCGGAATTTTCGGGAACGAACAACACCGCCCCAGGTCCCCATCGGGAGGAGGAACACGCCGGAAAAAAAAGCCAGGAAGACGAGAATGTGGCTCCAGGCGAAGGATTGCATCACCCGTTTGGAGGATTCGGTGAGGTGCACGGCCCCGTAGGTGGCGATGTTCCAAAAACTCCAGAGACCCAGGACGACGAAGGGGATGGCCAGGGCGGCCAAGCGCGCGGGCCGGCGGCCGGATTCCCGATCGAACCACCACAGGAGGCCCGCCAGGGGCACCACCGTGGCCGCGGTGTATTTGGTGACGATGGCCAGCCCCATGAACGTCCCGGCGAAAATCAGCCATCCCGCCGACCGGCGGCGCAGGCCTTCAAACCAGCCCCACAAGCCGCCCAGGAAAAAGACCAACATGGTGGAATCGATGAGCAAGGCGTGGGACGACAGCCAAAAGGCCGGCGTCAGGGCGGCGAGAGCCGCGGCGGGCCCCGGCGGCACCGCGAACCGCTGGGCGAGCAAATAGAGAAAAACGATCGCCGCCCCCGACACAAAGAGGGAGAGCAAACGCACGGCCCACAAGCGCCCGCCGGTGAATTTCCAAAAGAGGGCCAGCAGGTAGTGGTGAAGGGGCGGGTTGACCATCCGGGGCGGCTGGCCCCGCTCCCAGCCGACGTTGTCCACGCCGGCGTCGTCGGCGATGAAGTCGTAGGGCCGCGCCGGATGTTCCAGCAGGCCCCGGGCCATCAGGAGGTGGTAGTGGTCGTCGACGAAATAGGCGCGCCCGATGAACGGCAGGCCCAGCAGAACCGGGAGAAGGCCGAACCACAGCGCGGCGGGAATTTTCTTGGTCACGAAGGCATTATAGCGAATCAAAAAGTGGGGCCATGGAACGCGTTGGCGATCCATGGCCCCGTTGGCGTTTGCGGCGGCCTGTACACCGAGTCCTGTCCCCGTCGGCGACCGACGGGGCCGGATCATTTCTCTGGGCCCGACGTCGCCGTCGGGCTCAAGCGGTCCACCGGGAACGTCGCCCCCCTTGCGGGGGACGGGGGCCGGGCCGGCCCGCGCGCGTTCCCTACGACCTTTCTCCGGACGGGGTTTGCCGCCCCCCGTCTCTCGACGGGGGACCGTGAGCTCTTACCTCGCGATTTCACCCTTGCCGTCCCCCCTCGCGGGGGTCTTGGGCGGTGTGTTTTCTGTGGCACTTTCCGTCGGGGGCAAACGCCACCCCCCGCCTTCCCGTTGGGAAGCGTCCCGCCCTGCGGGGCCGAAGCCCCCGGAGCTCGGACTTTCCTCCGCGGCCGTTTTCGCCGCGGCGATCCGGCGGCCGCCGTAAATCAGTGCGTCTTCTTCTTGGCCTCGTCCAGGGCCCGGTTCGCCAGGGCGTCCGCCCGCGTGTTGTGGGCGTGGCCCGAGCGCATGATGTGCTGCACCGTCAGCGCGTCGAAGCGAACGGCGAGGGCTTTGGCCCGGGCCAGCAACGCCTTCATTCGCTCGTCCTTGGCGCGGTACTCGCCGTTGAACTGCTTCACGACAAATTGGGAATCCGTGACCACGCGGGCGCGGCGGGCGCCGGCCCGGGACAATTCCTCCAGCGCGCGGATCAGCCCTTCGTATTCGGCCACCTGGTTGGTGTTGATCCCGATGGCGACCCCGAGCTCCCGCACGGTCCGGTCCGCCGGGTCGACAACCACCAGGCCGAAGGACGCCGGGCCCGGGTTGCCCCGGGAGGCGCCGTCGCAATAGGCCGTCCAAACGCCGTCGGCGGCCGAAGAAAAAAGAGGGAGTTGGGTCAGGAGGCGACGGCGGGTTTGGGAACGATGTAGAGGATTCGCGAACAGCTGTCGCAGGCCACGATTTCCTTGCCCTTCATGGCCTGGTTGACCGTGTCGGCGGTCAGGAGCGTCCGGCAACCGCCGCAGGTCATGCCGTTGACGGGGACCACCACCGCGAACCCGGGGCGGCCGCGCTGAACGGCCTCGTAGCGGTCCCGCGCGTCGGCCGGCG
The DNA here is from genome assembly GCA_016722575.1 of Elusimicrobiota bacterium. Classification (NCBI taxonomy): domain Bacteria; kingdom Pseudomonadati; phylum Elusimicrobiota; species Elusimicrobiota bacterium. Next base: position 589,725 of record JADKIY010000002.1, read on the forward strand.
CCGACGCGGCGAAGGCGTCCCGGTCGGCGGTTTTGGCGGCCACGACGGCGTTCCCCTCGGCCTCTTCGGCGTCCAGGGCGGCGATCTTTTTTTCGAGGTCGGTCCGCTCCCGCTGAGCGGCGACGTCGTCTTCCTTGGATTGTTTTTGGAGTTTTTCGATGGATTCCATCAACACCAACACCTGGTCTTCCAAAGCGGTTTTCTGCTGTTTGGAGGCCTCAATCTCCAGCAACAGGGCCTTGTAGGCGTCGTTGGATTTGACGCTGTTGAGCTGCCCCGAGTGTTTTCGGATCTGCTGGTCCTGGGTGTCGATTTCGATCTCGAGGTTTTTCTTCTGGACCTGGGCGTCGGTCAGGGCTTTCTTGCCGGCTTCAAAACGGGCGGCGGAAGCGGCGATCTGGGCTTTGAGGGCGGAACGCTCGGGGGACAGGCGGGCCACCGACGCGCGCAACGCGTCGAGCTCTTTGTCCATTTCCTGCAGGCGGATCAACGACGCGATTTTCTCGTTCACGGGTCTTCCTCGTTTTCCGGCGGCCCCGGGGGGCGCGCCCGTCCCGTCTGGCGACGACGTCCAGGGTCGGGACAGCACCGACGATGGATTTCAATTGGGACGGTGCCCGGCCATCGCTCCGGTGGGTGGTATAGGGATTGAACCTATGACCTTTCGCGTGTGAGGCGAACGCTCTGCCGCTGAGCTAACCACCCACCGGAGCGACGAAGGCTCATTATACAAGATTGTCAAATTTGGGCCCTGGTGGAGTTGAACCACCGGCCAACCCGTTATGAGCGGGACGCTCTAACCGTTGAGCTAAGGGCCCGACGGGAATTCGGAGCCTCTGGCTCCGCCGTCCCGTCAAACTTGTCATCCAAGTCGGGACGGCACCGACGTCGGAAATAAGAGTCGGACGGTGCCGTCGGGTATTTGGCCTCTGGCCAAATGCCCGGCTAAATTTTGGAATTCGGAGCCCGTCGAGCGGCCCCGCCGCTTCAAACGCCCTGGGGCTCTGACCCAGGGTCTGGCTCCGCCGTCCCGTCAAACTCGATCATCCAAGTCGGGACGGCACCGACATCGGAAATATAAGTTGGACGGTGCCGCCGGGTATTGGGCCTCTCCCTTCCGACAAACAGGGACGATGCCTATCGGCAACGCGGCCCAATGCCGCGACAACCACAACAAATCAGCTGTAATTCTTCCATCGGGCCCAGACCCAGCGCCCCGCCGAATCTGAGAATTCGCGATTCCAAACCCCGCCGCCGATTTATTATACCCCATCCGCCCCGGCCGGGCGGGGCCCGCTACTTCCCCAGTCGAAAGCTGTCGGCGCTGTCGTCGAACAACGAATCGAACTTGGGCCCGTCGCTGGCCAGGGAGGTGCCGGTCATCACGAACATCCGGCCCTTGCCGCTGGCGATCAGATAAAAGGATTGTCGAAGCTCCCGCTGGCTCTGGGTGTCTTCGGCCCGGATCCGTTCGCCGGACAACCCCGAGAGCGTCTTGAAGGGCACCCGCTCGATTTGGCGGAATCCGGGGATCATTTTCTTTAGATTTTGAACGTTCAAGTCCACGTAGGCCTTGAGCGTCCCATCGTAGGCCTCGTCCACGACGTTCAAGTTGGCGGTGAATCCCTTCCAGGCGGGCCCGAAGGCGAATTTGTATTTGAAGCCGGGGAAGTCCCGGACGGACCATCCTTCCGGCGGGCAATAGGAAAAACCGCCCGCGCGCTCCACGCGGCGTTCGCCGAGTTCGGCCCGGACGGGCGCCGCTCCGGCGACCAGGACGGCCAGGGAAAAAACGACGCCCTTATTCCACATATTCGCGGAGGAAGCGGCTGCGGCTCGGGTGCCGAAGCTTCCGAATGGCCTTGGCCTCGATCTGGCGGACCCGTTCCCGGGTCACGCTGAAGATGCGGCCCAACTCCTCGAGCGTGCGCGGGTAGCCCGTGCCGATGCCGAAGCGCAGGCGGATGATCTCCGCTTCCCGGTCGCTCAGGGTTTCCAGGGCCTTCTCCACTTCCTGCTGGCGCAGGGCGTCGTTGGCCGCGTGGGAGGGCGACAGGTCGCCCTTGTCCTCCAGAAAATCCTCCAGGACCGAGTCTTCCTCCTCGCCCACGGGGGTGGTGAGGGAAATCGGCTCCTGCATGATCTTCAAAATCTGCCGGACCTTGTCCGTCGAGAGCCGCAGGGCCTTGGAGTATTCCTCCACCGACGGGTCGCGGCCCATTTCCTGGCGGAACTTCCGGCTCACTTTGGTCAGCTTGGAAATGACTTCCTTCATGTGCACCGGGATCCGGATGGTCCGGGCCTGATCGGCGATGGCGCGGTTGATGCTCTGGCGGATCCACCAGGTCGCGTACGTCGAGAACTTAAAGCCGCGCTTCCATTCGAATTTTTCCACGGCCTTGATCAAACCCAAGCCGCCCTCTTGAATCAAGTCCGAAAGCTCCAGGTTCGATCCCACGTGCTTTTTGGCGATGGACACGACCAGCCGGAGGTTGGCCTTGATGAGCTGGAGCTTGTCTTTGAGGATCGCCTCTTCGAGCTCCCGGATCCGGTGGTCCAGGGACAACAGTTCCTGGGGGTGACCGGCAGCATGCGGGCCATGCGGACGAGGCGCAGCTGGATGGTCTCGATGTTCTGCATGGTGCTTTCGATGCCGGTGGTCGTGTAGCCCGTCAGCTTCTGGAACTGCCCCGAGGGCATCTGCTTGGCCAGGGCCTTGTGGTAAAGCTTTTTGAGTTCCGTGTAGGGAAGCTTGAATCGCTTCTCGTAGCGGTGGATTTCGTCTTCGTATTCCCGGACCTTGTGGCCCAGGTTTTTGATCTTGTTGACCAGGCGCTTGATCTTCTCCTGGTTCAAATTGAGGGAGATGATGCGGTTGACGATCTCCCGGCGCTCGTCGTCGATCGCCTCGCGCAATTCCTCTTTTTTGCTGGCGGGGAGCTTGGCTTCCATCTTGACCTTGATCTTGTCGATCCGAAGTTCGGCCTGGATGATGTATTGCACGACGGTCTTGACCCGCCGGCGCATGCCGGAGAGTTCCGACGCCGTCCGGCGGCCCCGGGGCATGAGCTCCTTGGGGGTCATTTCGTCGGCTTCGAGCAGCTGTTCCCAGTTTTGGATTTCGCGGTGGGTGATGGGGGATTCCAGGACCACGAGCTTGAGAATCTTCTCGTTGTCCTTGATGCTCCGGGCCAGAGAGACTTCCTGTTCCCGGGTGAGGAGCGGCACCTTGCCCATTTCGGACAGGTACATGCGGATGGAATTCTGGGTGTCGAGCTCCAGCTCCGGCACGCCGATTTCCTCGGGGCCGTCGGCCTTGGGGCGGCCGTGGTCGTCGCCGCGCTCCACGACGTCGATGCCCATTTCCTCGAGCTTGCCGAAAAGGGTGTCCAGCTCCTCGGTCGTGAAATTGGTCTCCGGGAGTTTCTGGGAAATTTCCTCGTAGGTCAGGTAGCCGGCTTCCTTGCCGTGCTCGATCAATCCCCGCACCACGTCCTGGTAGTTGATGTGCTCGCGTCGTTCCATGGTCACCGTTCCATCGTAGGGCCCGCGGGGTCCGACACTGCCGTTCGCAGTTCGCGGGTCAGGGTTTGGTACCGCAAAATCTGTTCTTCGTCCCGGGGCGCGCGGCCCTCGAGCATTTCCAGCACCCGGGGTTCCAGGGCGGCCCGTTCCCGCCGCCGGGCCAGCGTGGTGAGCCGCGCCACGCCCCGGGCCAAACTTTCCATGGGCCGGTCGAAGGTCTTGGGCTCGAGCAACAGCCCCGTCAGCCAGGGCGCCTCTTCGGCCGCGAGCGCCGCGGCCGCCGCGCCGGGGTCGGGCGCCCGCCCGGCCCGCCGGTCTTCCAGCCAAAAGTGAAACACCCGCCGGCATCGTTCGTCGGCGAAAAGCGCCGCGTCCGGCACCGCGCCCAGCCACGTTTCCGGGTGGAGGGCCAAAATCTGAAGCACTTCCTCTTCGGCGTTTCGAAGCGCCTTGGGGCCCTTGGGCGCCGCCGGTTTCGGCGCCGGCGCGGGGGCCGCCGCGGGGGCCGTCGGGGCCGGCCGGGGCGTTTTCTTCAACAATTCCTGTTTCAAGGCCCCGGGGTCCAGCCGCAACCGCTGGGCCGCGCGCTTCACCCATTCGTCCCGGAGCACCGCGTTGGGCACCCCGGCCACGAACCGGAGCAGTTCCTCGGCCCGGCGAAGGCGGCCGTGCAAATCGCTGAAATTTTCCAGGGCGGGGGCCAGAAGGTCCAGCCAGAAATCCACCACGTCCTGGGACTTCGCCAAAATCTGTTCCAAGGCCTCCGCGCCGTTCGCCTTGACGTAATCGTCGGGGTCCAGGCCCCCGGGCACCTGGGCCACCCGGACGAACAGATCGTCCTTCAAAAACACCTCGGCGCTCCGCCAACTGGCCCGCTGTCCCGCGGGGTCCGGATCAAAGAGCAAAATCGCTTCCTGGGCGTAGCGGCGAAGCAGCTTCGCCTGGTCCGACGTCAGGGCGGTCCCCAGGGGCGCCACCGCGGTGCCGAAACCCGCCTGATGAAGCCCCACCACGTCCATGTAGCCTTCCACCACGATGGCCTGGGCCTTCTCCCGCAGCACCGTCCGGCCTTCGTACAAACCGTAGAGCTGTCGGCCCTTGGTGTAGACCGGGGATTCCGGCGAGTTCAAATACTTGGGGCCGCCGTCTTCCTCCAGCGTCCGGCCGCCGAAGGCCACCACTTGACCATACGGATCGCGGATCGGAAAGATCAGTCGCCCGCCCAGGGGATCGTGGTAGCGCCCCGTCCGGTCGGACCGGGAGGCCAATCCCACTTTCAACAGCGGCTCGATGGCGGTGCCCTTTTTCAAGGCCCGGTCCAGGAAACTGTCCCGGCGGGGGGCGAACCCCAGGGCGAACCCGTCGATGGTTTCCCGGCGGATGCCCCGCTCGGCCAGATGGCGGCGGGCCGGCTCCGCGTCCGCCTGGGTTTTCAAGGCGTCCGCATAGAATTTGGCCGCCTCTTCCAAAAGGCCCAGCAGCTCGTCCCGCTCCTTGGCGCGGCGGGAGGAGGCGTCGTCGCCCCGGTCCCATTCCAAGGGGACACCGGCGCGGCGCGCCAGTTCCCGCAGGGCTTCGGGGAAGGGCAGGTTTTGGGTTTTCATCACGAAGCGGAAGACGTCGCCGCCTTCGTTGCAGGCGCCGAAACAATGCCACAGGCCCTTGTCCGGCATGTAAAAGAACGACGGGGTTTTCTCGTTGTGGAAGGGGCAGTTGCCCTTCCAGCGAGGCCCCGATTGTTTCAGGCTCGGGACCGCCTCCCGGATGATTTCGAGGGTGTCCAGCCGGGATTTGATGCGGTCCAACGTGTCGCGGGATACACCCATGTCATGCGCCCTCGGCCGACGATCCGGCCGGCGGCCCCGGGACACGCCCCCGGGACGCGCGGCTCGGCGTCGCGATGTGTGGAGAAGGAAACGAACGGCCGCCCGGAAGGGCTAGCCGCGGTTTTGACGCATCATGCGTCGGCGCATTTTCCGCCGCGCTTCGGCCTGTTTCCGCTTGCGTTTCACGGAAGGGGGCTCGTAGTGCTCGCGGCGCTTGATTTCCTGCATGATGCCGTTGCGCTCGCATTCGCGTTTGAAACGACGGAGAGCTTCTTCGATGGATTCTCCGTCTCGAACTTTGACAAAAACCATTGGCGATGACACCCCCTTCCCGTTGTGGATGGATTTTCGATGAAAATAAAAAGCCCCTGCACCGGCGCATGTTCGGCCGGCCAAGGTATACCTTCGTTAACAACCGCGCGGTGTTTTGGTTCCGCTAACCCGGCGGCCAGCCGAGTCGACGACCCGCTAAAAAGTGATAGTGCAAATGATCCACGGCCTGACCCGCGTCGGGACCGTTGTTGACCACCAGGCGGAAGCCCTTTTCCTCGACGGAAAATTGAACGGCCAGCTGTTGGGCGGCGCGGAGCGCGGCGCCCCCGAGCGGCAAATCCGCCACCGAAACGTCCATCACGCGGGCCACGTGCATCTTGGGAATGATCAGCGCGTGAATCGGGGCCTGGGGATGAATGTCCCGAAAAGCCAACAGGGTTTCGTCTTCGTAGACCACGTCGGCCGGGATCTCCCGCCGAACGATGCGGCAGAAGAGACAATCTTTCACGGGCGAATTATAGCCGATTTTAAGCGTTTTGGGATGATTTTCAGAATTGAAAACCCACCGAAACGAAGTGGTTCATGCCCAGGTCGGCGAAGGGCCGAAGGGCATAATCCACCGTCATTTTGAGGATCGTCAGCCCCACCCCGGCGGAGGGGTTCCGCAAAATCGTGTTGTAGCCGCCCCGAAGCGCGAAGGAATGGCCCCCCGGAAGGGGCCAGGCCAGTTCCGCGCCGAAGGCGCCGGCGGCGTCCCCTTCCCGGCGAAGCATCGCGTCCGCCAAAAAGGTCCAGTTGGGTTCGATTTTGACCGAGGCGCCCACCGCGAAACGCTGGGGCAAAAATTCGTTGTTGCCGCCGAAATCCAGCCGGGTGCCCAGGTTGGTGGCCGTGGCTCCCAGGCGCCACTTCCGGTCGGTCCCGCCGGAGGCGGTCAGGCCCAAATCCACCGCCATGGCCGTGGCGCTTCGATCCACTTCGGAGCGGACCCACTTGAAGGCCCCGCCCAGGGAGAGCGCGCCGATCTTCAGGGCCCCCCCCGCCACCGCCGCGGCGTCGCCGGGCTTGAAGTTGCCCAGGGCGTTGGTGCCGGAATCGCTTCGGGTGAGGGACCCGGCGGACAAATATTGAACGCCGCCGCCGATGGCCAGGAAGCCCAGCTTCTGGGCGAAGGTGGCGTGGCCGAAACCTGTGTCGTCCAAATAGGGGGAATGGGCCAGAGACACCGAAAGACGCTTCACGTCGGTCAAGGCCGCCGGGTTGGTGAGCACCGCCGAGGCGTCGCCGGACAGGGACGCGCGAACTTCCCCCAGAGCCGCCGAGCGGGGGCTGGGCGGCATGCGCAGGAGGACGCCCGCCGTGGTGCCCCGGGCGTCCCCATTAAAGGACGCCGCCGAAAGGGCCGTCGCAAAAACGAGCGTCAAACCGGCGGCGCGGGCCAGGTTCTTCAATTTTGAATCCCCACTTTCACGATTCGGTCGCCCGCGTCGAAATGGAGGAAGTAAGTGCCGGTGGCGACGATCTCCCCGGCGTCGTTGCGGCCGTCCCATTGGACGTCCCCGGCGCCGTCGGCGATCAACTCCCGGATTTTCTCTCCGGCGAAATCGTAGACTTGCACGCGCCCGTTCGCCCCGGCGTTCTTAATGGAGACCGGGCTTTGGCCGGGCCGAAAGGGATTGGGGCCCACGACGGGCGGCGGGGGCAGGGGCGGCAAATCGCCGTTGACGACGGCGGCGGAGAGCCGCTGGCCGTAGACTTCGGTTTCTCCCAGGTCCAGGGGCGCCTGGCCCAGGCCGCCGAAGACCACCAGGAATTCCCCGGTCCCGTTTCGGGCCGCGACGTTGGGGAGGTAGGCCGTCTCCACACCGTCGAACCCGACGGCGCTCACGAGCAGATTTTCGGGCAACTGCCGGACGCCGGACCGGGAGACGGACTGGGCGAAGATTTCGCCGGGCTCTCCCGGGGTTTGGAAATCAAACCGGTAGTCCCCCTGGTTCCAAACAACGGCGTAAATTTGGGCCCCCACATCAAAGGCCACGTCGGGCATGACCGCGTCGGCGAAAGGATCCGCCACCGGGGCCGAAAAGGGCGCCCGCCGGGCGGGCGCATTGATCGGGGCGTTGTCCCAGGTTCCGATGAGAAAATCGTCGTCGCCCGTTTCCGCGCCCGCCGCGGTCAAACGCTGGCCGACAATTTCGTATTTCGTGTCCATGCAACCGTCGTTGCACACATCCACGGGCTCTTCCTCGTTTCCTTCCCAGACCACCAGGTATTGGTTGTCCAAGGGGTTGTAGGCCACCCGGGGCGAATGGGCGTTGGTGTCGGTGGAACCCAAGGCCCCCATGTCGCTCACGGGAAAATCGTTCACGCCGGTCTCGGCGCCGTTTTCGTCCAGCCGCTGGGCGAAAATTTCGTTTTCCGTGGCGTCGTTGGGCGGAGCGTCGTCCTGCCCCTCCCACACGACGAGGTATTCGTTGTCCCGGGCGTTGACGGCCACCGCCGGGAACCGGGCGAAATAGGTGTTGTTCCCCTCGGGTCCCATGTCGCTGATTCGGAAATTCTCGCCGGCGTGGGGTTGACCGTTCGCGCCCTGGACCAGGCGGCCGTAAATCTCCATGAGGCCGTCGGTGGCGCCGCTCTGCCAAACCACGAGGTAGTCGTCCGTGTTCGGGTTGTAGGCGACCGACGGCGCCGAGCAACCGACCGCGGTGTTTCCCTCCAGATCGGCGAAACCGCTGATCTGGGTCTCGTTGCCCAGCGGGGTGCCGGCCGCCGCCAATCGTTGAACCCAAATTTCGGTATTGCCCGTGGCGTTGCTTTCAAAAGCCAGGAGATATTCGTTCCGCTGTCGGTCGTAGGCGATGGCCGGGGACTTGGCGAAAACCGCCGTGTCGAAGTCGTTTCCCGCCGTCGTCAGGCGGAGCTGGCCGCCGACGGCTTCCCCGGAGGTCCCGTCGATCCGCTGTCCGAAAATCTCGATTTCGTCGTCGGCGGGCGGATCGTCGTCCGTGTCGCCGGCGTACACCACCAAATATTCGTTGTCCTGGGCGTTGTAGGCGACGGCTTGGATTCGATGGGCCGTGTGGCTAAAAGGCAGGATCCCCGTCGTGGGCACGCCGTCCACGCCCATGTGGCTGACCCGAAAATCGTCGACCCCCACTTCCTCGAGGGCGTGGAGGGCGGGGGCGGATAGGGCACAGAACAATCCCGCCGCGATGAGTGTGACGCGTTTGGTCATTTTTAGTCGGTGTCGGAAATTTAACTTGGGAACGGAGGAGCCGCGGTATTATACCACGGTTATTTCAAATCGTGACGGCCGCCAGGCGCCCCGGGGGCAGGTTTCGGTCGTGGGGAACGCGGATGTAGTTTTCGGTCCAGCCCTCCCCGTCGGGTTCGGTGACCACCTGGCGCACGGTGCCGGCGAAACGGGCCCGGAATTGGGCCTTGAGCTTCTCCCCCAGGGCCAAAAGCGCGTCCACCCGGCGCCGCTGAACGTCGTGGGCCAGGGGCGGAAGCTCCGCGGCCTTGGTGCCGGGCCGCGGGGAGTAGGGAAACACGTGCAGGCCCGAGAGGGCCAGGGCTTCGATGCGTTGGTAGGTGTTTTGAAAGGCCGCCTCGGTTTCGGTCGGGAAACCCACCAGGACGTCGGCCGTCAGGCCGCAGTCCGGCAGGTGGCGGCGAATAAAGTCCACGCGCTCCCGATATTTTTCGAAGGCGTACCAACGGCCCATGTCTTTCAACACGCCGTCGTCCGCCGACTGCATCGGAATGTGTAAATGGCGGCAAACTTTCGAATTCCGGGCCGCCAACAAAACGATCTCGTCCGAGACTTCCGTGACTTCCAGGGAGGAAAGGCGGATTCGAAAGTCCCCGGGAATTTCCACCAACTTTTCCAGCAGCCCCGCCAGGTCGAAGCGCTTCCCCTCCAGAGCCCCCTGGTAGAGCCCCAGGCGGATGCCCGTCAAAACGATTTCCCCGTGGCCGGCGGCGGCCAGGGTGGCAATTTCTTGAATCACCTGGTCGGCGGGCTTGTTCCAATAGGTCGGGCGGGTCTGGGGGATGATGCAGTAGGTGCAGGGGGCCCGGCAGCCGTCCTGAATTTTAACGAAAGCCCGGGAGCGGTCCGAAAAGCGGGAGAGGCCGAAAACTTCGGGCGCCACTTCGAAACCCACGCAGGCGGGGAGGCCGTTTTTTTCCGCGTTGGAATAAACTTCCACCCGGGGCGACAGGGCCCGAAGCTCGTCCGGCGCGTGGGTGGCGTAACAGCCGGTGACGATCACCCGGGCGTGGTCGTTTTCCCTGAGGAGGCGGCGGACGAACTGGCGGCACTCCTGGTCGGCCTTGGCCGTCACGGAGCAGGAATTGACCAGGCAAAGGTCGGCGTCGGCGGCTTTCTCGACGGTCACGGCCCCGCCGGAGCTCATCTTTTCCCGGAGAAGTTCGGTGTCGTATTGATTGGCTTTGCAGCCGAAGGTGTGGAGGTAAACGCGGTTCAAGAGGTGTGCCGGATGGTCCGCACCCAGGCCCCCGCCAGGCCGCCCATAACGGCGATGGAGGAAGCCACGAAGGCCACGGGCACGGCGATGCGCCAATAATCGGCTTGCATCAGCACGGCCGCCAGGGGCGCGCCCTGGGGGTTCGCCAGGCTGGCG